>CAZLDS010000008.1:76510-80633 GCA_964558395.1 uncultured bacterium
CGCATCCTCAGGGTGCGCGGCCGCCAGCGCCCGCAACTCCTCCAGCAAGGCGTCGCGTCGCGGCAGGTGGTTCTCTTCCGTGGCGCGATTGAGCGTTTTGAACAGGCCCTTGGCGAGCAGTCCGCGCACCGCCGCATCCTCAGGGTGCGCGGCCGCCAGCGCCCGCAACTCCTCCAGCAAGGCGTCGGCGTCAATTGTGCCGGTGGTGGGCTGGGGGGCTGTGGTTACCCCGGTTTCATATCTAAACCTCCTGGGGGGCTTAAGTATCGCCGAGGCCGCGGGCGGTGTCAAGAACCTGGGACGAACCCCCCTGCTTGTCGCGGATAGATCTTCGAACCTCTGGGAAGATTACAACTACTAATCTTCAGCAAAGGGTTACTGGTTGTAATCTACACCTGGGATGGTCGGGCGACGCTCGTTGAGTTCCTCCGCTAAGGCCTATAGTAGCCAGCACAGCGGCTGGAGTCAAAGCGATGGTTTCGGCTCTTCGCACCATTGTCCTCCAATTAGAGCCTTCTAACGGTGCTAGGTCACCGGCGACCGGCCGGAATGACCTTCCATACTAGCGATAACATACCAGCGCCGGTCGTCCGGTACACCTGGTTGTTACGCAGTTCTAGTGTCTCCCCACAAGCAGATACAATGGCATGGACCCCTGGCGACTCTGTTTGGGGTTGCCCCACGCAGTGCAAATGGAATCCTCAATAAGATCGGTCGCCGGAAAGCCTTTCTCTTTCAAAAACACTTGAGCAGCCGATAACGAACCAAGATACGCAAGGAGCTGGGAGACTGACCAGTTCAGAGCTATCGAAAACGTCGGGGCATCGAGAATCTCGAACGGAAACGGAATAGTTTTGTATTTCGCATCGACAAACTTCATCTTCGAAAGAGAGCCAATAAGATCTGCATCGTATGCTCGAACAATAGAATCGATCTCCGCAGAAAACTTCGGGATCTTGTAACACCATGCCGCAATAACCCCTCCGGGTTTCAAAACTCTACCGACCTCCATGTAAAAAGCGTCCAAAGGAAACCAGTGTAGCGCATTCCCAACGGTAATGAGGTCCACCGATTTGGTATGAAGTGAGGTCCTTTCCGACGGTTCGATTCGGTAGGTTATCTTTGGGTGTCGGACTGCATGCTCAATTTGAGAAGGGCTCTCGTCGGTTGCTACGATTTCGCGAAAGAACTCCACCAATCCAATGGCGGCTTGACCACTCCCGGCACCTGCGTCCCAGACAAGCTCCGCTCCAGGCACCAGCCTACGCAAAAACTTGAAAAGAGCACGGGGATAGGTGGGACGAATCGCGCGATACGTCGCTGCCTGTTGCTCATAATAATTGGACGGGCACATACTAAAGTATTACCGGTACGACAAGCCACATAACGGATCAGGCGCTCAGCAGCGCCTTGTTCAGGCGGCACCACTATTATCTGGCGGCCTTTACTCGACGATAAACGAGATTCCAAAGCACCATTGTTTGCCGTCTAATTTCTCCAGACGAGCCATGCTCCGCCCGAGAAGGCGTCTGAATGTTCTGGTGTGCCAAGGATTGTGCCGAAGGTCGGCTAGGAGTTATGCCTACCCCGGTTTCATGCGTATCTCCTGCAGGGGAAGATACTATCACCCAAGCCGCCCGCCGGTGTCAAGGGCCTGGTGCGTCCTCTGGTTGTCACGGGCAGCCCCTCAAGCGCCTGGAAGGATTACAACTACAAATCTTCACCCAGTGTTACGGGTTGTAGGCCGGATGAACCTGCTAATTGGTAATCGGAAGCTTACAATTAGGGGATGTAAGACTCTCTGAAAGGACTTAACCGCGGAAAACGCTTGGAGCCGGCGCGGGGGTTGAACCCCGGGCCTGCTGATTACGAATTATGCGCGAGACTCGGCAGAATCAATAACTTCCAACACTTGGGTGTGCAGGACGCGGCAAAACGGGACATTTCGTGCCCGAAAAACGTACCCAATCCGCAACTGAACCCCGGGAAGGTGCCCTTTCCTTTTCTTCTTCGCAGCCACATACGCGATTACTGGGTCTTGCCGGCCAGGCGGCTTTCCCACTCGCTGGTCGCGTTTAGCAGCATGGTCTGTACGCTGCCGTCGTTGACCATGGCTGCCACCTTCGCGCCGAACGCCTTGAGATGGCGGCGGCACGGCGACTTCTTGGAAACGGCAATGAACATGTCCGCAGAGAGCAGGAACGGCGACAGCGCCTCCACACGGTCCTTGATGCCTAGACGCGCCGCCTCGGCCAGACCGGGATAGAGGCCGACGATCATGTAGTCAGCCTTGCCGTCGATCACCTCACGGAAGGTCGCCTCAGTTCCCTTGGCGCGGGCAACGGTGAGCCGCTCGCCTATGAATTTGTCAAATTCGGGGCCGTAGCTCTCGCCCTCGTTGGTGACACCCTTCTTGCCTACAAGATCGTCCCACTTGCTGACGGGAAACGCTTGGCCTCTTCGCACCATCACGACGACCGGGTCGATCATGAACGCGGGACGCACGTAGTCGAGGTAGGTAGCGCGCTCTTCATTGAAATAAATGCCGAAAATGACGTCCACAGTACCGTTCCGCGCGGCGGCCTGGGCATCCACCCAGGAGCCGGTATATTTCAACTCCACCGCCAGGCCGAGATCGCTGGCGATCTTACTCACCACCGCGGCACCGGCGCCTATTATGCGGCCACCGTCCCGCCAACCGATGGGAGGGTATTCCGGATGCCCGGTCATCGTAAGCTTAGTGCAATCAGCGGCGGCGGGCCCTGGCACGAAAACGAGGACGAATAACACAATCTGCAACACTCTCTTCATGTCTTAGCTCCTTTTTTCCAGAAAACCGGGACGTCGTAATCGATCACTACGCATAAGACGTGAAGATTACTGGTTGTAATCCACACCGGGGATGGTCGTTTACACCCCCACGCTTCCTCGGGATAGATTCAGCGGTGGTATAACGTCTGCCGTAACCGGGCGGCGACGAAAGATTGTCCGTTGCCAATCTGCCTAATTTCGCCGCTCCGGTTCACGGCTTTGTTCTGCGAAACCGTCGCTAACGTTGGCGAGTAATTCTCATTGCAACATCTTCCTGTCTGCTCTCTCCGACTCTCATATTCGTCACTTTGACCGTGTAGGAATCCTTGGACTCGATATAGAAATCGAGTCGGGAAGACGTCTTTTCACCGGATGGGAGAACCCCTTCGTGTTTGTCAGACCAACGATCGCCAGCCTTGGGTGTTTCGTGTTTCGGGACCTCCGTCATCACTTGCGAATACCGCTCGCCGTTCTGGGCAAACCCGATAGCCGTCCAGTTTTTACTGGTCGGATCGTAGCCCCACAGCTCGGTCTTTCTTTCATCGCCAAGTCGGTACTCCAATACGTGACTAGTACCGCCTTCGCCGCGCTTAATCGTCATAGAGCCTTTCCCGTCTCCGTTGAGGTCAGTGACCTGCCACGTTCCTTCGAAGTAACTAAAGTATTCCATCAGCCTCGTGGCTTCATCCGACATGAGGGTATTTCCTCCTAGTTTCTGATTAAAAGATAGAGATTTTCCCCCTATTTCCCCAGCTGAAGCATTAACCGAGCCGTTACCAACTACTGAGATTCTACAACTTGTTGGATAAATGTGTCAATCTAATTAACTGAGAATTAAAATTCGATAAGTTAAAGAAAAGAATCGAGATTTATATAAGGCTGGAGAATTTCGAAGAAGCACACGGTACCTCGCACCCTCTGACAGGTGAAATCGTGAGTGAGAGAGTTCTTCTCGAACGCAGAAAATCAATCATCAGCGCAATAAAATAAGGGAAAACTATTAGTTTTGGGTTTCTCTAACACTGTTCAAGAGTGCCGCTTCAGAAGTCTCATCAGTAGCATTTAATTTCTTGACTTCATCTTGAGATAGTGACTTTTTTCTTACATCATCGTGGTCGACCGCAGGAAGTTTGATGACTTTATTATAGTGTTCAATTGCCTTTTCTTTTTCCCCTAATTCTTCATAAGTCCTTGCAAGGTCATAGTGAACATAAGGACTCTCTGGGCTTAACTCTAAAGCCTTCGCGAGTGCTCTTATAGAATCCTCGAGTGTTCGGCCAGGTAATCCCCCAAGGAAGGTCTCAGCATATAC
>CAZLDS010000009.1:0-79483 GCA_964558395.1 uncultured bacterium
GTGTCCCACATCGGCTCCAAGAAGGGATCGTTTCCTCCGGGAAGATTACAACCAGTAATCTGTACCCACTCGCTCGGGACAGGTTCCGCCGCGCCTGACCGGGGATCGGAAATGGGGTCCCCCGGAAGGGAAGGCCGATTTTTTGCCCCCTGCATATATGGACCGACCCGGTCCGGCCTAGAGGGAGTTCTTATTTCCATTGATGGAGGCAGAAATGAGATGAGGCTGTTTTGAACGGGAGAGAAGCCGGTCTCGGCGTTACAACCCCTGCTCGGCCCCTCGCTTTACACCCCTCAATCGTTGCAATCATGAGGAGCAGACTTCTGCGTGCTCAGCGGCGAACGAGAACTTGTGAAACCGGATACCATCGGTCCACGCGCTTGCCCTCGATGGCGAGATCAACATGCGCGGATGTGCCGTCTTTGGTTAGGATGGCCACCTCCAAGGAATACGTGCCAGCAGGGAGCTCGTCGGGCACGGTCACAGTGTCCGCGACTTCATGGGGTGATCCAGGCAGCCACCGCTTGAGATCGGCCGAGCTGATCCACTGAGCCACCACCTGATCGGATCCTGATCTGAAGCGGTAGCCGAGTGGCCAGGGGTGATAGATGGGAGCCACCCCGACATTGTCCCAACGCGAGTGGAGGTACAGTGCTCCACCCGGATGGACCTCGGCAGAATGAGTCAGCTCGCGCAGCACGAGCCGATAGCCCATCTTTTTGAGAAATTCGTCGACGCGCGGTCTCCATTCGGTCGGGATAGGTGAGGATTTCGCGTTTAGGACGGACACGTGCCACTCGAGTGCTTTTTGCAGGATAAGGTCGATGTCGAAGCCCTTGTCGTACCAATCCTGCATTACACCGCAGACTTCAAAGTGGACTGGACCGGTTTTCCAGGCATTCGCGACTGCAGGGTCTTTCAGGCTGGGCTCATACGCGTCCTGCATGTGATTCCAAGTGGGACCAAAGAAGCCGTAGTCTCCAAAGCAATCGGCACGCCAGCCGGCTCCCCGCGAAGTCGCATAGACCAGTTGGCCGCCGTGCAGCATGACCAGCGGCGTGCCGGGAAAGTAGGCGAAGTACCAGTCTGTGATCGCACGTTGGTTGGCTTCGGTCGGGTAATACTGCAGGCACTGCCGTTCCGCTCCCTGGCAGCAGGCGGTGTTCCACTCCCCCCAGCAGCCCACCGAGCCGATGTCGACGTGGTCGATCGCAGGTGACCCGGCATAGCGCGCGCCGAAGGCTTTGATCAGCTTCTCATGGTAGTGAAGGAAAACAGGGTTGTTGTAGTTGGGGAACGTGCCGCGGCGGACCGGCACAGTCGGAACTCCCTTGTCGATCAGCCACTGCGGTGAACCATGCTTGTAATCCGTCATGATGCGGAACGCCAGCGTCTCTCCCTTCGCCTGCGCCTGTTCAATGATGCGGTCGACAAACTCGAAGGCGTACCGCCCTTCCTCAGGCTCGAGATCAGCCCAGGACCAACGGAAATATGCCACGGTGGGACGGGGATAGATGCTGGTCGGCGGAGGATGTCCGAAGCCAAAATGGAAATCGGCGAAGCCCATGCCGGGGTTATAGAAAATGTCGTCGATCTCGCGAGGATGTACGGTCACGGTCGCTCCGGAGGGGGCGACGGTCGCATCCGGACCGGCGACACCCTCGTTTATTGAATCGGAGGGTACAGATTGACTCGTGGCACAAGCGCCAAGCAGCGCCCATGTCGCCAGAAGTGTCAAAAGCAAGTAATGCGTGCGTGCCATCATGAGCTCCGCCGCCTGGGCCCTTGCCTCGCAGGCCTTGGCGGGAAGTGCGAAACGGGCGCGGCCGGCAGCGCGAACGGCGGGGGGCGCGTGACGGCTGGTGTGCTAAGTTTACAGCCCCTGCTCCACATAACGGTAATGGACGTGGGCTAGCCTTTGATGGAGGTGACCTATATCATACGTTCATAGGTCCCGACATCATACAGGTCACTACTGCTGGTATATTCGCAAATACGATTTTACCATATTGTCCTGATGAAACGCTGATCGGCCGACCGATTGGCGCCCTAGCGTTTGACGGTACCGGGGCTACTCCAACACTCTGGGCTGCCACGTATGATTACACCCCGGCGGCCAAAAATTTCCAAATTGATATCGCAACCGGCGCGGTTCTGCAAACAATCGGCTCCCTCCCGGCTAACGTGAAAGTCGAACGGTATCTGCGATCTCAGATGAGAACTGCTCTTAGGGCAGGCGTAGGACACGACAGGCAACCCACGGGCGCCGGGGGGCATCCTCGGCGCTCGTGGTGTTTTCGGGACCTCGGGGAAGGTAAGGGGTTCGGGCAGGGCGGAAAGAGACCTCGGAGGAGGGCCTTCCTCCAAAACCATTTCCCGTTGACAGGGCCATGCCCACTCGGATAAGAAAGAGGCACCTCGGAGCAACTCTCCGAGTTGTGTTGTGGCAGAGCGAATAACTCACCGAGGTAGCAACTTAGTTGAACCGGGGGATTGATAGCCCCCGGCCACTCCCCAGCCAAAATCGCGGGCGCACCAACCATGCAGACGCCTTCTCGGGTCGAATAGGGCTGGGAGGGCGTTTTGATTGGCAGCCACAGGGAGTCGAGTTCAAGAAAAACTTCCTCTCAACACCAAGCACCTGTTTCGTTAGCCTGCTCTCACCCGAAAGGGAGTTCTTGTCACATGAACACAAAACACGAAAACAAAAGATCACCATCCGCGACCTTGTTGATTCATTGTCCCTTGAGGGAAGGGGTGGCTGCCTCAGTGACCGAATTCGTCTATGAAAACAATGGGAACATTATTCACCATGACCAATATGTTGATCGCGAGAATAAATTATACTTTGGGCGTGTTGAATGGCACTTAGAAGACTTTACAATCCCACCCGATGAGATCGGGGAGATTTTCGATACATTGATTGCCAAAAAATTTGCGATACAGTGGAAGTTGTATTTTTCAGACAATATCCCGCGGATGGCCATTTTCGTATCGAAACTCCCTCACTGCCTCTTCGACATTCTTGGTCGTTGCCATTCGGGGGAATGGCAAGTGGATGTGCCGTTCATTATTAGCAACCATCCTGACCTGGAGGCGGTGGCGAAAAAATTTGGCATTGATTTCCATATCTTTCCCATCACCCAAGCAAACAAACAAGCACAAGAAAGGGAGCAAATGGCGTTGTTGAGAGAATACAAAATTGACGTTATCGTGCTGGCTCGATATATGCAAATTTTAACTGAAGAATGTACTGGCCGCTACCCTAACCAAATCATTAATATTCATCACTCCTTTCTTCCTTCCTTTGCAGGTGCCAAGCCATACCACGCTGCTCATGGACGCGGAGTCAAGATCATTGGTGCTACCAGTCATTACGTGACTGCCGAGCTGGATACGGGTCCAATCATCGAGCAAGATGTCGTTCACGTGAGTCACAAGGATTCCGTAGAAGACTTGATCAGAAAGGGGCGTGATCTAGAGAAAGTGGTTCTCTCGCGGGCCATTTGGAACCACATCCAACGAAAAGTCCTTGTTTACCACAATCGCACGGTGATCTTTGTTTGACAATGGGGTAGGGTAGCGGCTTCTAAGCATCCCACAGGCGTCGGGGGCAACTCGGCGCTCGTGGTGTTTTTGTGCGAGGAGTGTCAATGCCTGCTACCACGCTGCTACCAGAACACCCCGTACCAGGAACACCCAGGAACTAATTACCAATTCGTAGCGGATGGCAACGGCGTCCGAGGGATGCTGCCTACAACTCAAAGACCTGTCTGAGATATTGCCGCAGCGAATCTGGATTCGCCTGCTGGTCGCGATATCCAATGTAGCCGTCAGGCCTCACCAGATAGAGACATGCGGCCTCCGCGCCATAGCGCTTGTGCAACGCCTGCTCGGGATCCCCCACAATCGTAGTTCCCGGCGGCGGATGCTCCGGCCACTCCTTCCCCGGACGTATGATGTATACATTGGCGAAACTGCCGTATGCATCGGCAATGCCGGCCGCCAATGACGTGACGGAATCGCCGGCGCCAGCGCCACGCTCCGTTCCGGCAAAGAGCAACACGCTGTGTTTCGTACCTCGCAGCAGCTCGAAAAGCGTCAGTGATTGACCCATGACGTGCAGCGGGCCTGCATCCGGCGCTTGGGCACCCGCATGCGGTCCTGAACGGAATTCGCCGTGGGTGGTGACATCCGTCTGGGCTTCGACACAGACGGAACTCTGTCGGTAATCCAAATCCAGCTCTTCAAAATGCCGTAACTCGGCCAGTCGGACCGCCTCGGGAATGACAATATTGAAGTACCGCCTAGCGCGTGCGTCGGGCGACAGATGCCTGAAGTGCTCGCCTCTCTCCGTCATCCTCCTTGTCATGTTCACGACATCCCGGCCCACTTGGCGGCGTTCCGTCTCGTAACTGTCGAGCAGCGATACCGGGGCGAGGCCGCGCATCACCAAGGACAGCTTCCAGGCCAGATTGTACGCGTCTTGGATCCCAGTGTTCATCCCCTGTCCGCCGATCAGGCTATGAACGTGAACGGCGTCACCCGCGAGGAACGTTCGCCCCTTCCGGTAATGCCGTGCGAGACGGTAGTGGATGCGAAAATACGCAAGCCAGCGGGGATCGCTGACGTGCACACCCTTGGGTCCGCGTTCGGATATCAGGGCTCGGATGTCGTCGAGGGTCGGTGCCTCCGTCAGCGCATCGTGATGGTCAGGCATGTCGGCAACGATGCAGGTGCGCGGAGGCGGGAGAGGAAAAAAATAGAGTGCCCCAGCGTCCGTGAAGAACGCGTGCCATTCGTCACGGGAAAGGGGCGCGTCCAAAACTACGTCGGCGAGCACATACTGATACGGGTCTTCCTCGCCGGGAAAGTCTAGGCCGTTGACATGGCGAACCCGGCTGTGCGCGCCGTCGCAGCCGATCAGCCAGGGCGTCTGGACGATTTCTTCGCTCCCATCAGCACGTCTGACGGTGGCGAAGACACTGTCTGGATCCGCGGCAAAATCGAGGAGCTCTGCCTGTCGTTCGACCCGGAGCCCGAAGCGGGTCAGGAGCTGCTCAAGCTTTTCTTCGATCTGGGGCTGGCCCAAGGCGATGGCATAGCGATACGGCGAATCGACGTCCCCATAGCGAAGGTGGAGGAAGAGCTTCCCATTCGCGTACTGGCGCCCCCCCATCAGCGGGATGCCTTCTTCCAGAATCGCGTCCACGATCCCAAGGTCCTGAAAAACCTCCAAGGTTCGGGAGTGGAGCAGAGTGGCACGGCAGTGCGGATCGATTCCCGGCACCTTGTCGATGATTCGCACCGGAACGCCGTGTCGCGCCAATTCGCATGCCATCGTCAGGCCTGTCGTACAAGCGCCAACCACTAGGAGGGGTAGGTCAGTTTTCGTCATGGAACCGCTTCCTTCGAGGTCGCAACCCCTCCGAAGATGAAGAGCGTGATGCTGCGCACGGGAACTTTGTAGCGGAGGGCGACGACCGAATGCCCGAGCTCATGGAGGAGCACGCTCACAAAGAGCATGATTGCTGTTACTGCGCCTAAAAACCAATAGAGGACGGTGGGCCAGTCTTTGAATTCCGCGGGATAGTAGTCAACAGCCAGCATCCAGGTGAGCAATGCGAAAATCAGAAACCACGAGTAATCCAATCCGATGGGAATGCCTAAGATTCGCCCCAAAGCGATGTTGTGGCGAAACATTTCTCTACCTCCCTTGCCTGAGGGATACCCCTCTCCTGATCTCCTCACCTTCGCGTTTGATCACCAGCTCGGAGCCTTTCACTAAACAATAGGTCGCTCATTCCTGATCGCTATCAATCACCCCCTGGCTAGCCCCTTAGTATTGTGGATTCCCCTGTGGAGGGCTAAAGCATTGCCCCTTTGCCAGGGGGTGTCAAGTCCGCAGAGCGTTTGGGAAAATTATTGAGAGAGACGGTTCACATGGGTAGGGCGGTGAGGAGTTAACAAAGGACCAGGAGGAATCCTCCAAGCGCCAGCTCGCATCCGAGGAGAGGCCGATACCCTACGGATCCCCCCGTCTCTAGTGGAATTATCTGCTTCAGAGAATCCGACCGTCAGGTGAGTCCCTCATCATGAAAGCATTTCACGGCCGTGCAAGGTTTGCGTCCGGGAACGGGCTCCCTCAAGCGTCCTATCAGGCTCACTGCAATTCGGACTGAACTACGACATCTCTGGGTAAACAAAGGCCTCGGTCCGATTGGGCCTGGCCCTCCGGTTTCTGCTGGCACGGGGGATGCACTCTCTTGTTCACGAGAGTAAGACGACGAAGAAGCGCGCTGACCTACAATGAGGAGTTCTGAAAGTATGGAACCGGGGGTGACCATAGTCCCCCGCCCACCACAGGCACAATCAAGGACGCACCAAGCATTCTGACGCCCTGCCGGGATAGTATGGCCAGGGGGACGTTTTTGTCTTTACCGACGTAAAGGGATCAAGAAACGTTGAACAGGAGGACAATATGAAGGCGGGTAGAATTCTTTTGGGGGGCGTAGCTGCTGTTTTGCTCGTGATTGCGAGCGCAGTGAGCCCGGCCAACGCCCAAGAGCTTCTAGGGCCCACGCCTTTGCCGCCACCACCAGGCAAGCTCGAGGTGATCCCCGGCCAGTACATCGTGGAACTCAAGAAGGGTGTAGGGCGGGATGCCTTCATCAACGAGCATCGTGTGGCCGCGTTCCGCCGCTATAGCATCATTAACGGGTTTGCCGCCCGGATGTCCCAGCACGCGGCAGACCGCCTCGCGGCTAACGCTCAGGTCCGCTTGGTAACTCCGGACCTTGTCGTCCATGCCTTCCCCAGAGCGGCTGGCCCTCCCGGGGCCTGCCAACCCTGGCCCGAGTGCAAGAACGGAGGCGACAGTGGGGGCGGAGGAGATAGCGGGAGCTGTCCAGCCTCGTCGGACGGCATGCCTGCTCAAGAGGTTCCAACAGGTGTCAGCCGCATTGGGGCTGCTCCGGATCCAGCTGACCCCACCGCGGCAACAGGAGTGGGAGTCCACGTGGCTGTCATCGACACGGGCATCGACCCCTGCCATCCAGACTTGAACGTGCAAGGGGGAGTGTCCTTTGTGGAAACGGAACCAGATTACAGGGACACCCATGGGCACGGGACCCATGTGGCCGGCATCATCGGGGCCAAGGACAACGCCTTTGGCGTGGTCGGCGTTGCACCGGCGGTAAATCTTTATGCCGTGAAGGTGCTCGACAAGAATGGAGCGGGAGCTTTGGCCGACGTCATCGCGGGCATTGACTGGGCGGTCGCAAATGGAATGCAAGTTGCCAATTTGAGCCTGGGGGCGCTGGGAGACTTGTTCTGCGTCTTATTCGGTCTTTGCGGGATTGGTCCCGAGTGCACTGCTGTGGCCAATGCCGTGAATGCCGGGGTAACAATCGTCGTAGCCGCCGGGAACTCCGCCGATGAGACGCTCTATTACACGCCGGCTCACTGCCCGTATAGCACCACCGTGTCGGCCAGTGCAGACTCGGATGGCGAGCGGGGAGGTAATGGCAGCATTCTCAGAATCGGGAAGGGGATTAAGGAATACGATGACACCTTTGCTGAAAGCTTCAGCAACTGGAGCAACTACTGTTGGGACCGTGATGGGGACAGTATATGCACAAACGCGGATTCGCTTATGGTAAACCTCATGGCACCCGGCGTGAAGATCTTGTCCACTTTCCCCACCTCCTCGGTGACCTTAAGCGGCGAGAATTACGCTATCCTCACCGGGACCAGCATGGCCGCTCCCCATGTGACTGGGGCGGCCGCCCTGCTTATTGAAGCCGTGATCAACGACACCGGGACCCCCCCCACTCCAGCAGAGGTCGAAGCCGCCCTAACAATCGGGGTGACAATCGGGTCGAGAGCTTACACGGGGGGCGAATGCATGGGGGTGGATCCACCCGGGTCAACCTACTGGCTTCAGTGTTCTCCGGCATGGCCGGACGATCCTGACTTCGCCTGGGAACCGCTTCTTGACGCCAGGGACTTCTAGTTTCGAAGCCTCGGACTCGGAACGTGCGTTCTCGACGTGTCTCGGTAGCTGCCCTCGCGGCCAGCCTGCTCCAATTGAGTGTGGAAGCTTTGGCTCAGGGCATTGACTGCCGTCAGCGGGTCGTTCCCCCAGCCCGGCAGCTGAGCGACCATCCCAGGTGAAGATTACAACCAGTAATCCTCACTTTTCTTTCTCGAGATCGAACATCCACACATCTGTACCCCCCGGCAATCCACCACAGGAGTCACGTTCCGCACGCACTATTAGGGGTATTGGCGGTCCGTCAGCAGCCGTCTCCGTCCTGCTACGCGGTCCAGCGATATGACCAACACTCCTTGACGGCCCCGGAGGAAGCGAGGTATGGTTAGGCCCACTTCAAAGGAGTGAGCGATGGACCCGGGGTAGGCATAGCGCTTAGCCCACCTCCGGCACAATTGATGGCGTATCCGAAAATCCTGACGCCTTCTCGGGCGGAGCATGGCCCGGGAGGGCTTTTTTTATTTCGTAGGAAGCGGCCAGTCCAGCAGATGCACTGGAAGGGGGCGAGCTTATGGCAGCCATAATGGGATTATGCTGACCAGTGTTTGTCGGCACCGGGGACTGCTATTGGAAACCCTTGAGAAGTTGTTGGACAAAAGAACCGCCGCAGTCGTTGGGGGTTTCAGGAACGATATATGCTGACCAGCATACTCAACGGTTGGGACGTTACAGCATCATAACCACAATCTCAGACGGAGGTACCTATTGGGGCCGATAATCAGTTTGAATCTGAAGGACACATTCAGAAAACATGTTGGGTGGAAATGGTGGACTCCGATTGCTGCATTAGCAACGTTGGCGATTGCAATCTTCACAGCGCTAACTTTCTTCCGTAACATTTCAACGCCACTTACAACAAGTACTTCGCCTGTTGTTGTCGCTAGGGCAAGATATCGGCGCATAAAACTTCCAAGCTCGTATGAAGATGCTCTCCGTAGCATAGGTTATGCTAATGAAATAGCAGCTGACAAAGAAATAAAGGCCCTGCTACAGAAACTTCCGGAAAAGTCTCGAAAAGATGTAATTGAATCAATATCAAATTATATACGTCTTCACGTGCCCTACTACTTGGGGGCCAGTAGGGGTGTAGGGGGAAATTCTCTACAAGGATGGTGGGATATAGAAGTAGAGAATAGGTAACGCCCAAGCCATCGCTTGGGGCAAGACACAGAGCAATCCGGTCAAGGGAGTCAAGCTCTTCCGAGAGAACAACGAGAGGATACGCTATCTCACCCACGACGAGGAAGCCAGACTGTTTGCGGTGCTCCCCGATAAATATAAGCCTGTGGTGGTACTGGCCTTGCACACGGGCCTGAGGATGGGCGAGTTGCGGGGCCTCCGGTGGCGGACGTGGATTTTGAGGCGGGCGTAATTACGGTGGTCGAAGCCAAGGGGGGAGGGATTCAACGGGTCCCGATGAATGGGGTAGCGAGACGAACCTTAGAAATGCTGCCCCGAAACAGCCCTTACGTGTTGCCTGGCCTTCCCTCGCACCTGAGCGAGCGGTTTAGGGAGCTGGCGGAGAAAGCAGGCGTCAAGGATTTCCGGTTTCACGATCTGCGCCATACGTTCTGCTCCCGGCTGGTCATGGCCGGAGTAGATATTCGCACGGTCCAGGTATTGGCAAGACACAAGGAGATCCGAATGACGCTCCGCTACGCCCACCTCTCCGAGGATCATACGAGGCAGGCTATCGAGCGTTTGATTCCCGAGGGAAGTGGCACCGGTACTAGCACCGCCATTTCAGAGATTCCGGAAGTGGCCGAAATAAAAGAGATGCAGGGCAATGGCGGAGGCGTGTGGGAATCGAACCCACCGGCCCACTTTTGGCAGGCCCACCGGTTTTGAAGACCGGGAGAGCCACCAGACCCAATCCGCCTCCGGGATAAAAGAAAGCAGCATAAAAGTGTAGCAGTCACCCCCCCCTTCCGCAAGTCTCTTGAGAGCGGCTGTGCAAGGAATAGCATTTGTCATATCTCATGCTGAGGGAACGTGTCAGTGACTGGCTTACCCGAGGAGTGCCAGCTGCGTATTTTGGTGGTGGACGACCAAGAGGAGAACTTGGACCTCTGAGAGGCCTTCCTGAGCGTGCACGACTACGAGGTGGTTCGGGCCCGGAATGGACAGGAAGCCTTTACGCAGGTCGCCCAGGGCCCTCCGGACCTGATCCTCCTCGATACCCATATGCCGCCGCCTGACGGCTTTCAGGTCTGCAAGCAACTCAAACAAAACGAGGAGACCCGCCTGATCCCGATCATCATCGTGACAGCCTCCGGAGAACTGGAGAGCCGGACTCGAGGGATCGAGGCCGGGGCGGATGACCTCTCACGAAGCCGGTCCACCGGGTGGAGCTGGATGCCCGCGTTCGGTCCCTCCTCAAACTGAAGCAATTCACCGATGAGCTCGAGAATTCCGAGACGGTCCTCATCAGTCTCGCCCTGGCTGTTGATCATGCGTACGCACCCCGAGGTCGGTGAGCGGATCTGCCAACCCCTGCGGTCGATGCAGCTCGTCCTTCCTATCATTCGCCACCACCACGAGCGGGGGGATGGCACTGGCTATCCCGACGGCCTCAAAGGCGTCTCACCGCCAGAATCCTCCAGATGGTGGATGTCTTTGATGCCCTCATCACGGATCGACCCTATCGGGCCGGTCTCGCCACTGCCGAGGCCGCGAAGGTCCTCCGGGAAGAAACCACCAAGGTAGTACGACCCAAAGCTGCTGGCCGAATTTATTACCCTTCTCAGCGCGGATGGGGGATCTTTGAAGGGGGGGTCAGCGCCCCTCGTGGGGTAGCAGGGCTTCCTCCGGGGTAAGGGCAATCCCCGAGATTTCATCGACGTTGCTGATAAATTTAAACTCGAGGTCCCGCCGAACCTCGTCGGGAAGATCCTCGAGGTCTTTGGCATTCCGATCGGGGAGAATCACAGTCTTCAACCCAGCTCGCTTGGCCGCCAACGCCTTTTCCTTGATGCCGCCCACTTGGAGGACCTGCCCCCGAAGAGTGATCTCTCCGGTCATCCCGACTCCGCTCTGAACAGGTCGTCCCTGCACGAGGGAAAGAAGGGCAGTATACATCGTAATCCCGGCCGAGGGTCCGTCTTTTGGGATCGCCGCGGCAGGGACATGCACGTGAACGTCCTGTTTCAGGAAGAAATCCTCGGGAAGGCCCAGCGCCTGGGACCGGCTCCGGACGGCGCTCAAGGCCGCCTCTGCTGATTCCTTCATCACCTCACCCAAGTGGCCGGTCAGGATGAGGTTCCCCTTCCCGGGCATCCGCGTCGCCTCGACAAAGATGATGTCACCCCCGGCGGCTGTCCAGGCGAGTCCAATAGCCACCCCCGGTTGAGCGGTGCGTTCTGCCACCTCCGAGAAGAACTTGACAGGGCCGAGAAGGGGGTGCAGATCTTCCGCCGTGATGTTCGCCGGATCGGTCCGCCCCTCCGATACCTCCTTCGCCACTGCGCGACAGATGGCGGCAATCTCCCTCTCCACGTTTCGCACTCCGGCCTCGCGTGTGTAGGACCTGATGATGGTTCGGAGGGCGTCGTCGGTGATGGTGAGCTGCGACGCCGTGAGGCCATGGGCATCGAGCTCCTTTGGGATCAGATAGCGCTTCGCAATGTGGAGCTTTTCCGACTCGGTGTACCCTGGAAGCTCGAGGACCTCCATCCGGTCCCGCAGCGCCGGAGGAACAGGATCGAGGATATTGGCCGTCGCAATGAACATCACCCGGGACAGGTCGAATGGAATCTCCAAATAGTGGTCCGAAAAGCTCGCGTTTTGTTCCGGGTCCAGGACCTCGAGCAACGCGGAGGACGGGTCGCCACGAAAATCGGCCCCGATCTTGTCCACCTCATCCAACATGAAGACGGGATTATTACTGCCAGCCTTTCGGATACCCTGGATAATCCGGCCGGGGAGGGCGCCGACGTAGGTCCGGCGGTGGCCCCGGATTTCTGCCTCGTCTCGGATCCCCCCGAGGGACATCCGGATGAACTTTCGGCCCAACGCTGACGCGATCGAGTGGCCCAGGGAGGTCTTGCCGACCCCCGGTGGCCCGACGAAACACAGGATCGGTCCCTTCATGTCCTTCTTCAGCTTGCGAACCGCCAGGTACTCCAAGATCCGCTTTTTCACCTTTTCCAGGTCGTAGTGATCCTGGTTCAGAATCTGCTCCGCCGCAGCGATGTCCAGGCGGTCCTCCGTGCTCTTGAGCCAGGGCAGCTCGAGGAGCCAGTCGAGATAGGTCCGAACCACGCTGTATTCTGCCGCGGCAGGTGGCATCCGGGAGAACCGACCGAGTTCCCGGAGCGCCACCTCTCGAACCTCATCGGGAAGGGGTGTTTCATCGATCCGTCGGCGAATTTCCTCCGCCTCCTGGGTCCGCTCGTCGCCCTCCCCCAACTCCTCTTGGATGGCTCTGAGTTGTTCTCGAAGGTAATACTCCCGCTGAGCTTTATCCATCCCTGCCTTGACCTGGGTCTGGATTTTATGGCTGAGCTCAAGCGCTTCGAGCTGTCGCGTCATGATTTCGGTGATGCGCCTGAGGCGAGGCTTGATCTCCGTGATCTCGAGGACTTCTTGTTTTTCCTCTACGCTCAGGTTGAGGTTCGAGGCGATCATATCCGCCAGCGCCCCCCCTTCTTCGATGTTCAGGGCGAGGATGCCGAGCTCGGCGGGGAGGTTGGGGGAAAGCTCTACCACCTGCTGGAAGAGCCGGCGCAGATTGACCATCAGCGCCTCGACCTCCTTATCTCGCTCTCCCTCGTCGGGCTGGGGTTCGACTGTCGCGCGGAAGTACGGATCGGTCTGGGTGATCTGGGCCAGGCGGATCCGCTCGAGGCCTTGGGCCATGATGCTGATGGTCCCATCGGGGAGCTTGATCATCTTGGCGATGACCGCCGCGGTCCCCACCGAAAAGAAATCCTCCGGACGTGGATCTTCGATCTCTTTGGTCTTCAGGGCGACAACCCCGATGATCCGGTTGCCGATCACCGCCTCTTCAACGAGGCGGATCGTCTTCTCCTGGCCGACCAAGACGGGAAGAATCACGTAAGGGAAGAGCACACTCCCGCGGAGGGGAAGGATGGGTAGCTCCCCTGGGATCTGGGGACCAGTACCCGTGGGGCGGCTCTCTGCGGCTTCTTGTGCTGCCATGAATACGCCTCCCGGCGTGGGCCGATCACTCGGTGACGATCTGGACAGTCGTCGCCTTGGGATCTCCTCCCTTGGGGATCGTGATGCGGAGTAACCCGTCTTGATACACAGCCTCGACCGCGTCCCGGGTTGGGGAAAAGTCGAGGGCCACCCATCGCTCGAAGTGCCCGAATTCAATCTCCATTTGATGGCAGCGTTGCGCATCAAGGGGAGCGGTGACGCGTCGGCTCCCGGCGATCCGCAGCCGGCGTCCTTCGACGTGAATCTCGATGTCCTTCCGCTGCGTGCCGGCAATTTCCATAACGATGAGGATTGACGCGTTCGTCTCGTAGACGTCCATCGCTGGCTCGAACCGCGAGCCGCGGGCAAGGGCGGGGCGTCCCCGCTCGACGAGAGCCTTCATCAATTCAACCATGGAGGAGCGGAGCTCCTCGAAATCTCCCTCTTCTTTCGGGAATCGCACCACCATGTACCTCACGAAGTGTTCGTTGTCTCCGTGCCTACGATAGCAAAAGGCGGGCGCGGGATCAACCAACTCCGCTGTCTTGTGGCAGGAGGACGGGAAGGGTAGAATGTGGGGAGGCCCGTGCCAAGGAGGGCGGAATGGAGCGCGGCCACACGGTGGTCAAGGGGATCCGGGTTGGGCATGCCAGCGATTTTAAGGCGTGCACGGGGTGCACCGTCGTCCTCTGTGAAGAAGGGGCTGTTGGAGGCGTGGACGTCAGGGGCTTGGCCTCTGGGACTAGGGAGCTTGATCCCCTGGCTCCCCATCATCTCGTCGACAAGATCCACGGCGTGCTCCTGGCGGGGGGATCGGCCTTTGGGCTCGAGGCGGCCGCTGGCGTTATGCGCTACCTGGAGGAACGAGACATCGGCTTTGATGTGGGCATCACCAAGGTTCCCATTGTTCCCGGTGCGATCCTCTTTGATCTGGGGATTGGCGACTTCCGCACGCGTCCCGATGCGGCCATGGGCTATAGGGCGTGCGAGGCGGCTGTCCATGAAGGGGTCGAGGAGGGAAGCGTTGGGGTCGGAACGGGGGCGACCGTGGGAAAGCTTTTCGGGATCCGACATGCCATGAAGGGGGGGGTGGGGACCGCGAGTGTGGAGTTGTCCGGGGGACTTCGGGTGTGGGGGTTGGCTGCCGTAAACGCTTTTGGTGATGTGCGCGATCCTGCGACGGGCGCCATTATCGCAGGCGTGCGGGATCCGGCGACGGGGAAGCCTGCAGATACGTTCCTGCAAATGAAACAGGGACACCTCCGGCGAGCCTTCCATAGCCAGAGCACGACGCTAGGGGTGATTGTGACAAATGCCCGCCTGGGCAAGGGTGAGGCCATCCTGGTGGCCCGCATGGGGCAGGGAGGACTCGCCCGAACCATCTCCCCTGTTCACACCGCTTTTGACGGCGATGTCATCTTTGCGTTAGCAACCGGAGAGGTGGAGGGAGACGTCAATCTCGTGGGGCAAGCCGGGGCTGAAATGGTAGGTGCCGCTGTCCTGCGGGCCATCGAGAGCGCGACAAGTCTTGGGGGGGTACCTGCCTATCGAGATGTACACCGTTGACATGGCTTGTACACTAGCGTCAACGGATCTATCGTGCCAGCTAAGCCTTCTTCTCCTCGGTTCTTTCCTCGGGCCCTTTCGTCTCCTTCGGCGTGACGTCGATGGGCTCCTTCCCCGTCGTGGCGTCTTTGAAGCCTCGAATGGCCTTGCCGAGACCACTACCGATCTCGGGGAGACGGTTCGCCCCGAAGACGATCAAGACGATGAAAAGAATAACCAGCAGCTCTGGAACGCCAAGTCCGAACATTGTTCCTCCGTCAGGCCTGCCGCGCCGCTCGAGCCTGTCCTGACCTAAGCATCATATATCCCCGCATTTCTGTCAACCCGAAACTGGATTCATGGGCTCTACATCAACGCTATGCGCGGCAGGAAACGGGGCCAGGGTGTCCCATTCCGCCCAGCGGGCGAAAAGTAAATGTGCTTTGCGCGTTTACTTTCCGTACAGCACCCGTTCGTCCCCGGCGCGCCTGGTCAGCTTGATCTGGTCGAAATGTTCTAAGTACGGAATGGCATGCTTCCGCGTGAGGCCGAGCAGATCCTTAAAGGTGGGAACCGAGATGGAGGCGTGCTGTGCCAGGTAGGCGAGGACCTGACCCTTGACGTGTTCGTACGTCTCGCGATGGAGATAGAGGTCATTCGTGATCTTAACGAGAGTTCCCTGCTCAACCAGCCGGAAGAACACCCCCTGGGCGCTTCGCCGGTCTGCACCCACCCCCTTAAAGGCGGCCTCCATCGTCGGAGGCTGAAGTGCCGCCTTGCGGTAGAGGTTCTCGAGGCGCTGGGTGAGGGCAGCCTCTGTCGGCGAGAGTTGGGGCTGGTGTGTGGTCAGGCGCACTCGGTCTCGGTCTGGGGTGACCTCGCCCGCCTCTGTCAGGTCGCCTAAGATTTGGGCGAACAAGGATGGGGAAACTCCCCTGCCCAGGCGACTCCGAAGCTCTTCCTTTGAGATCCCTTCCCGCAGGGGCTGCTGGACGTGGAACTGCCTGAGGAGGCTCACGATTGTCTCCCGCAGATCCTCATACACCTCCCGATGGAGATAAGTTTCTCCTTCCCGCCCCTTGTGTGTGATGACCTTTCCCTCGCCCAGGAGTTGGTGCATGTGCTCCTCGAGGCTCTCCGCATCCAAGCTGGCCAAGGACCGGAGGGTAGAGGGAGTAAGGGGAGAGGTGCCGCTACTCTTCAGCAATTCCAGGAGACGGTCTCGAGTGGACCCTTGCTTCAGGATCTTGAGGTGAGCCACCACTTCCGGCCGCCTCCGTCGCTTCGGGGGAGGACAAGGGTCGAGAATGATCCCTCCCCCTATTGTGGTGGCAGGGGAGTAGCTGCGGAGGACATACCGATCGTGCAACAGAGCAGCCGTGGGCCGCTCAAGACGGAGATGAACATACGCCTCTTCCCCCGGGTTCACCTTTTCGCGGTCCAAGACAATCACGCGGGCCAGGATCTCAGTCGTCCCCAGATGGAAGCGGACTCGGGTGCGGTTGACCAGAGACTTTGGAGCGTCCGGCAGCAGCGCGAGGGTGGCCTCCAGCGACGTGCTGACCCGGAGGGAATCGGGTAGGCACAAGAGATCGCCGCGCTCGATCTGCTCGGTCTCGAGTCCGGGAAGGTTGACGGCTACGCGCTGGCCGCCCGACGCGCGTTCCACGTTCTCGTTATGGACTTGGAGCCTCCGGACCCGGGAGTGCAGGTCCTTCGGGAGAACCGCGACTTCGTCGCCGACGGCGAGAGACCCTGTCCAGAGGGTTCCGGTCACGACGGTGCCGAAGCCCCGGATCGTGAAGACCCGGTCGATCGGGAGGCGGGCGACCCCGTCCCCCCGCCTCGGATGAGATTCGGCACTGAGGTGGGCAAGCGCGTCGCGCAATTCACCGAGGCCCTCGCCATTGATGGCAGAGACCGGGAGGATCGGTGCCTCCTCAAGGAACGTTCCTCTGAGAAAGGTGCGGATCTCCTCTTGAACAAGATCGAGCCACTCCGGGTCCACCAGATCCTTCTTGGTGAGGGCGACGAGGCCCCGCCGGATGCCCAAGAGCTCGCAGATGTGGAGGTGTTCCCGGGTCTGGGGCATCACCCCTTCGTCGGCCGCGATGACCAGGATGACCAGATCGATCCCTCCGACACCCGCGAGCATGGTTTTGACGAACCGTTCGTGACCGGGGACATCCACAATCCCGAGCGTGGTTCCTTCGGCGAGGCGCAGAAAGGCAAAGCCGAGCTCGATGGAGATGCCGCGTTCTTTCTCCTCTTTGAGCCGGTCGGTGTCGATACCGGTCAGCGCCGTGACCAGGGCCGTCTTGCCGTGGTCAATGTGGCCGGCAGTTCCAATGGTGATGTGCTTCATGGAAGGCTTCCAACGCTCAATGGCTTGGCAGCAAATACACAGAACCCTGGAAAATTATACGGGGCCTCCCTTGAAACCTCAACAGGATTCCCGGCCGCGCATTCGGGCGGCAGAGTGGGTGCGAGGGGCAGCGGGTCGAGGTGCTCTGAAGGGAAAGCGGTTTATGGGACGGAGGGACCGGCGCCGCGCTTGTAGAGGAGGATCTTGCGCCGGAACGCGAGGACCGTCTCCCCCCGCTGGTTCGTGGCCCGGGTCTCGACAGAGATGACCCCCCGGTCCGGCTTGGTTTTCGACTCCGACTTGTCGAGAACCGTGGTTTCTGCGTACAGCGTGTCCCCGTGAAAGACCGGTGCGTGGTGGGTGATCGCTTCATAGTCTAGGTTGGCGACGGCGCGGAGGCTCACGTCCCTGACACTTAACCCCACCGCGACCGAGAAGACCAACAACCCGTTGACCAGCCGTTGGCCGTGCTGCGTCTGGGCCGCGTAATGGGCGTCGATATGCAACGGGTTTTGATTGAGGGTCAGCCAGGAAAACCACATGTCGTCGGCCTCGGTGATCGTCCGCCCCGGGAAGTGCTTGTAGGTGCGCCCCTGTTCCAGGTCCTCGAAATACCGTCCACTCATTCGGGGTCCCCCTGGCTTAAATCACCCTTTCCCGCCTGAGGGCGAGGAGTTCGGCCTCGCTCAGCCCAAGCCATTCTTTCAGGATCTCCTCGGTATGCTGCCCCAAGAGCGGGGGAGGAAGCATCTCGTGCTCCTGGTCACTGGCCAGCTTTACCGGGTTTCCGAGGACGGTGAGTGGGCTGCCGGTTCCGGGGTGTTTCAGGGTCAGCAGCATGTCTCGGACGGCCACCTGCGGGAGGCTCAGGACCTGGTCGATGCTGTTCACCGGGGCGGCGGGAATCTGGCGCGGCTCAAAGAGAGCCATCCACTCCTCGACCGTTCGTCCCTTCAGCACCTCTTCGAGCATGGGAACGAGCAGATCGCGATGCGTCACCCGGTTCTCATTGGTGCCAAAGCGATCATCCCGTATGAGATCCGGGCGCTCGATCGCCTCGCAAAAGGGGGGCCACAGATGGTTCACTCCCCACAGGGCCACGACGAGATAGCCATTGCGGGTTTCAAAGGCCTGATACGGGACCACGTTGGGATGCGCGGACCCG
Source organism: uncultured bacterium (assembly GCA_964558395.1). GTDB lineage: Bacteria > Methylomirabilota > Methylomirabilia > Methylomirabilales > CSP1-5 > CSP1-5. Next base: position 18,289 of record CAZLDS010000009.1, read on the forward strand.
ACCGGTTCGGGTCGCTCTCGCGAGGCGAGATAGTACTGGGCGTGGTAATTCAAGAGACTCAACTGGACATCGAACATCGCGATGTCGATCTGCTGCCCGTACCCGGTCTTCTCGCGCCGGTAAAGCGCCGCGGCGACGCCGAACGCGCCGGCCATGCCCGCGGCCAGGTCGCCGATCGGCACGCCCATCTTGACCGGAGGCCGTCCTGGCTCTCCGGTGATGCTCATGGTACCGGCCATGGCTTGGGCGGTCAGGTCGAAAGCCGGCGCGTCTTTCAGTGGCCCCCACGCGCCGTAGCCAGAGATCGAGCACGCGATGATGCGGGGATTCACACGCTTGAGGGTTGCGTACTCGAGGCCAAGCCGCTGCATAATCCCGGGGCGGAAATTCTCGACGACGACATCGGCGGACTCGACCAGACGCAGGAAGAGCGCGCGTCCCTTCTCCGTCTTGAGATTGAGGGTCACGCTCTTTTTGCCGACATTTTCCGCGATGAAGACGGCGCTCAGGCCTTCCTGGTGATGGAGGCTGGTCCGCCGAGCCACATCCCCTTCTTGCGGCTCCTCGATTTTGATGACCTCGGCCCCCAAGAAGGCGAGGAGCATGGTCCCGTACGGACCGGAAATGATGCGCGTGAGATCCAGTATTTTCACTCCGCTGAAGGTCTTCATTCACTTTCCCTCAGGCCGGGTCGGTTCACTCTCTATGCTCTTAAGGACGCTGGGAGAAGCCTGTGACGACGTGCCTTTTCCAGCGACTTGGGGCAAATATGGCCCGCCGGTTTACTCGGCGAGGGCGGCAGGCTCCTGGGGCAGGGATTGGAGAAAGCTCGAACGGATTTCATAAATCTCCGGCTTCGCCTGGATTTTGGCGTAGACGAGGTTGCCTTCCGTCTTTCCGAGGAGCACGGTGCCCAGAGATTCTCCGTCGGTCTTTGCGAGCGTGAAGGCGACCTCGGGCCTATCGAGACCGTAGCGGGTAAGGTCGGTCGAGGCCTTCGTCACCAGTTTCTCCCATTTGAGATTCTTAATATCGTTTAAAAGATCGGTCACGGCCGCATATTTCGCCTTTCCTTGTCTGGGCTTCGTGAGTTCCCACTGCTCTTTCCTTTTCTCCAACTGGATCTCTTGGCCATCTCTGTCGAGTATCATCTTTCCCACATCCCATGTCTCGAAGCTCAAGAGTCCCCGAAAGCGGAGGTCAAAAGGCCCCTGGTCGAGTTGTTCGTAGAGCTTCGCATCCACCAAATACACGGATGGACGGTCGCCCACACGGGCGTATGCCCCCTCTGTCTTCGATGCGCTGTTCAGGGCCAAGCTGGTGAGGGGTGTGCCGGCCTGGTCCGAGAAACGGATTGTCACCGGGGGCGTGTCAAGGCCATAGAGTTTCAGGGTCTTGGGGGCATCAGCCACGAACTCTTTGATCCGGGCGCGATCGAGCTCCCACAGCAAATCCTCGACCATCCGCTGGTCCGCCAACGCTTCCTCCGGTTTCACGATCTTCCAGCGTCCGTCGACTTTCTTGAGCACTGCGTGCCCCTTCGGGCTCTGAAGTTCAAACTGCTCGACCTTTTCCTGGTTGAGGGCCAGGAGGGTTCGGTCTCTGAGATCTGCCACGTGTGAGGGGAGGGCCTTCCCAAAGGCCTCCTTGAGCTCGAGCACCCCTGCGTCCCCGTGTCGGCGGGCATACACCGCTCCCCCTTTTTTCTTCGACCCGAGGAGGAGGGTCGTTTCAGCTCCCCCTTCCAGGGTGAGTCTGATCTCTCCCCGGGGTGGCTGCAGTCCTATCTTCTTCAGATTCACATTGGCGGGGGGTTCTTCCAAAAAAGCCTCGATCTGCTCTTCTGTGAGGGACCGGATGAGGTCCGCGACCTTTCCCGAATCCGCCTTCACTTCGATGGGTGACGTGATCCGCCACTCCTTTTCCGCCTGCCGCTCGAGGCGAAGACGGAGGGCATCCGTCCTAAGACTGACGGCCCTGACCTTCTCCTGGTCGAAGAAGAGCGGGATCTTGCTTCGGAAGGCGAAAGGTTTCTTTTCCAAGGATGTCTTTACCGTAGCGGGGGCAAGGAGGACCGTACGCTCTCCTGGTCGGTGCGTGTACACGGAGGAGCCGGCAGGGGTCGTATTGCCGACCTCCAGGGTGAAAGGCTTGTCTTGCTTTGTGAGATGAACGGTGAGGACAATGGCGGGGTCCTGCAACCCAAAATCGCCGAGGGTCTCCTCTTTGACGTCCAGGGTTCTCTCAATCTTGGCCCGGGTGATATTGCCCAACAGCGCGGTGATTTCCTTTTCATCCCCGCGGTCCTCCACCGGCTGAGTCATCCGCCATTGCCCTTCCCCTTTGCGCACGGTGATGACCGTGTCGCCGCGCCGGATACTGAATGCGGTAATCTCGTCTGGGGTAAAGGAGGCAAGCTTGGTTTTGGCCTCTTTCTCGGCCTCCCGCAGCTCCAGAAAATAGTAGGCGAGGCTCAACAACGCGAGGGTGCCGGCGAGGACGAGGGTGGTGCGAAACCTCACGGGGACCGCCTCCGGCGAAGGAAGACAGTGATCCAGGCCCCGAGGATCGCGAATGGTGGGATAATAACTGTCGTCCAGAAGGCGAGCCAGCCCTGGTTCGCGGTGAGGACCAGTGGAGTAAACTTGGCCTGCCGGGGCCGGATGGCGATCAGCTCTTCCTCTTCGGCCAGCCAGCTCACGGAATTGAGAAAGATATCCCGATTCCCTGACAGGTTTAGATGGGAATTCGTGATAAACCCGGAGGTCCCGTAGGCCACAATCCGTCCCTTCTTTCGGTTCGCAGTTGCCGCTTCACGGTTCGCGGCCTTTTCGGCTTTCGCGCCCTCGGTCGTCGGTCGTCCGTCGTCGGTCGTCACTTTGATCGTTGCCACCGCGCCTACCGGCACCGGACCCGGCCGGTCTTTCTTTGGGTCCAGCGAGGCCTCGCCGCGCTCAAGGGCTTTCCTATCGGCTTCAGCCCAGCTTCCGGCGCTGGTCCGTCCCAGCACCTGCACGGTGACCCCTGGGGGCGGTGCCTTGGCCGCGTCTACGGTCCGTGCAAAGGGGAAGAAGGCCGCCATGGTGAAATCCTTCGTAATGGGGTGCGGCTCGTACTCGGTGATGACTGGGAGCAGGTAGTCACCCCCAAAGGCCCGGCTGAGGCGGTCCACGATCACATCATCTCCCATGAGAATACCGTACTGTTTGAGGACCGTCGCCAGTTCAGGTGCGGTGAAAGGATCGAGAAGGACGAGCAGCTTCCCGCCCCGTTTGGTATACGCCTCGATCGCCTGAAGCTCCGTCGGCAGAAGGTCCGACTGCGGACCGGCAATAATCATTACCGCCGCATCCTCGGAAACCTCTTTTTCTCGAAGCAGCAAGAGGGGCTTGACCTCGTAATCGACATCGGTCAGCGCCTGCTTTGCCTGGGAGAGGCCCTGGCGCTCTGTGTTCTCTAGATCGGCCTCGCCATGGCCCGTGAGGAAGTAGACCACCCGCTTCTTCTGCCGGCGGAGCTTGACCAAGGCGTTGGTCATCTTCTCTTCGTTCGCTCCCTGTACCTTCTCTTCTCGGCCGCCGGCCTCGAGCACTATGGTCCCATAGGTCGTAATCCCATACCGTTTGGCCAACGCGGGATGCCGGTCTGGGTCCACGAACTCGAAGCGGAACTTCGGGGAGACGTGGGCATACTGATCCAAGAGGTCCTGGGCGGCTTCCTTTTGCGGTTCATCGGTTTGATAAAAGGCGACGGCGTTGACGTCTTTTTCCAGCGACCTCAGGAGGTTAATAGACTGACTGGAGAGGCTGTGGCGTCTCCCTTGGGTCAAGTCCACCCGGACGTTGTGGCGAATGGCGAGAGCTTCGACCACGACCACGACCGCGAGGAATAAGAACAGGGCGGCCGCGGTGTTTAGGCCGTATCTTGTCCCCCGGTGACTGAGCAGATGCTTTATCCTTTCCACCGTCGCATCTCCATGGATTTGAGTGTGGCAAAGAGGAAGAAGCTCGTCACCGCCACGTAGTAAACGAGATCTCTCGTTTCGAACACTCCGCGCGAAAAACTCCCCTGGTGTTCAACCATCGAGAGATACCTGAAGAAGAGCGCCCAGTCGCCCTCGGCAAGCTGCGCCGCCCAGCCGATGACCCAGAACAGGAGGAGCGCACCGAAGGCCAGTGACGCCGCCACAATCTGGTTCTCCGTGAGGGAAGAGCAGAGAAGCCCCAGGGCGATAAAGGCCATGGCCAACAAAAGGAGCCCCAAGTATCCGGTCAGGATGGGATACAACTCGGGCTCACTCCACAGGGCAAGGAGAAATGGGTAGATGGCTGTGACCAAAAGGAGCAGCCCACAGAGGGCCGTGGCGGCCAAAAACTTTCCCAACAAAACCTCCCCATCCCGTACTGGATAGGTGAGTAACAGTTCCAATGTGCCCTGCTTCCGCTCTTCGGCGAAGAGGCGCATGGTGATAAGGGGCATCACGAAGAGTAGGATCACACTCATATTGATGAAGAGAGGTCGGAGGATGCCGTCGGTGACGTTGAGGCCAGCGGCGACCCCCGGATTCATCGAGGCTTGCAGGCTGACGAAGCTGAAATAGGTCAGGATCGTGTAGAAGAAATACCCGCAGATGACGAGAAAGATCGTAAAGACGGCATACGCAATCGGAGATGCGAAGTAGGCACGCATCTCTCGCTTAAAGATGGCCAGTATCCCTTTCATCGTCTCTCCAGTCCGAGGTCCGAGGTCCTGGGCTAATGCCTTGCCCCCAGTTCAGGGTTCATAGTTCATGGTTCAGAGAAATTCGAAATTCCAAATACGAAATTCCAAATACCCAGTCATCGGTCAACGATCGTCGAATCTGTTTCCTCAGTGACCAGATAGATAAAGATGTCCTCCAGGGTCATGTCCACCGGTCGCAGCTCCAGGAGCCCCCAGCCGCTGCTGCAGACAACCCGGGCCAGCTCTTGCCGGAGGTCCCGGTCCTTTTCGGTTTCGACGAGGTAGCGGCAGAGCCCTCCGGCCCCGTCCGTCATCTCGACCCGGAGAACCCCCGTCGTCTCGTGGAGCCGGTCAGCGATCTGGTCTGGCGGCCCCTCGATCTGGAGAAGCACCTGGGTGGAACGCTGGAGGCGACGGGTCAAGCTTTCCGGGGTGTCCACCGCAACAATTCGGCCTCCGTTGATAATGATCACCCGCTGACAGACCATGCTGACCTCGGGGAGAATGTGCGTGGACAGGATCACGGTCCGTTCTCCTTGCATGTCGCGGATCAGACTACGGATCTCGATGATCTGTCTGGGGTCGAGCCCGATGGTTGGCTCATCCAAAATGAGGATCGGCGGATCACTCACCAGGGCCTGGGCGAGCCCCACGCGTTGGCGAAAACCCTTCGAGAGCTTGCCGATGATCCGGTCTCGGGCATCCTGCAGCAGGCAGCGTTCGATCACGTCGCCCACCTTCTGTCGTCGGGTGAGGCGGGAAAGCCCTTTGGCCTCGGCAACGAAGTTCAAATACTGGGTCACAGTGAGGTCCGTGTATAGGGGGACATGTTCTGGCAGGTAGCCGATCCGTCTCCGGACCTCCAGGGCCTGAGCGTGGATGTCGTACCCGCCGACCTTTGCCGTGCCGGAAGTGGGGGGCATGAAGCAGGAGAGGACACGCATGGTCGTGGTCTTCCCGGCCCCGTTGGGACCGAGAAACCCAACGACCTCACCCTGCTCAACGGTGAAGGTGAGGTTATCGATGGCGGCCTTGTTGCCGTAAACCTTGGTGAGCTCCTGTACCTCTATCATGGCGTCTCCAAAATTATAATGCCCTCTCCGCCAATTACAACCCCCAAAGAAGCGGCACCTGCGCGCCCCTCGCTGTCCGCCCCACAATTATCGGGCCTGGAAGGGCTCGGGGGCTCGAGGAGTGGGGATGGCGCACGTTCGGTCCCTCGCTCGAGGCCTGTGGCCAACGGGTCCTGTCGCCTGGCAGCCCCACCGTCCTCGCTCCACCCATCCCCCGGTGGGGCCCTTCCGCTGCGGGCGGTGGGGCGCCCCGCCTGGCGCCACCCGTTGGCCGCACCCCGCAGGTCTCGGCAGCCAACCTCAACTCCTCCTCGCCATAACCCCCGGGCAGCACGTGAAGGCCCCGAGCGACATGCCGGGAGCGGCGGGGCCCCTCGGCGAGCGGCGGCCTGGGAAACCGAGGCGCGATCCGTGCTTCGTCTCTCTGCACGGAGCGTGAACACGGAGGGACCCAGGCTGTAAGCCGCCGAACAGGGTCGCCGCGGGAGGCCTCGAGCGAGGGACCGAACGTGCGCCATCCCCACTCCTCGAGCCCCTAGTTCCAAGGTGAAGGATTATGATTTGGGGGAGAGGTCGATGTCGGTCCAGAGGTTCTGAATGTTCGCCAGCGTGTCCAGCGTGAGGCACCGCTCCATGAGTAACAGCCGCGACACCTCGGGGAGGATGCGACCGGTGAGCCCGTGGAACTTCTGGATCAGCTCTTCCCGTGTGATGGGATTCTTGGGGTCCCCTTTGGGGTAATCCACTCGGGTCTCGTGTCGCTTTCCGGACGACATCTCGATGGTGACGATCGCTGGCCACCTGTCGGGATAGACCTGATCGAGGTGGGGGTCATATTGGAGCTCGACCGCAGACATGAGCTGGCGGACGGTCCGGTCTTTGATGTCCTCTTCGGTGAAGTCGTCCAGCCCGACTCTGCCTTTGAGGAGTGCGGCGGCAATACAATAGGGAACGCTGAACTTCGCCGCATGTGGACTGATGGGGTCCACTTTCTCGAGGAGATCGAGCGCGGTCGAGTAAAGGCGGACCGTGACCTTTCTGATCTCGGATGGCGTGAGGTTGAACCGGGTTTTCAAATTCAAGGCGGCGTCAATCGTGGAATGGATGTGGTAGCAGGCCGCGTGGGCCTTGAAGGAGTTTTCCAGGATCCGGAGGGGTCCGTCCCCCAGATCCTTGGTCAGGCGGGCGAGGTCTGGGGTCGTGGACGTGGCCCGACCTAATCCCTTCTCCCCCTCGAAGATCTGCGAAGCGCCCGTGAGTCCCTGCTGGGCGAGGAGGGCCGCCAGCAGGCCATCGGCTGCCGCTTTGGCGGGGTGGAGATGCTTGGACATAGCCCCCTCGCTGAGAAATTGCCACAGTCCCGCAGATTGTGTTCCCGCGTTGCCGAGGGCCCACACGATCTGCTCCGGCGTCAGGTGAAGAAGCCTGCCTACGGCGGCCGCGGCCCCCAAAACCCCACAGGTTGAGGTGGTGTGCCAGAAGTGATAGTGGCTCGGTCCCACCGCTTCACCCGCCCGGATTGCCACCTCGTATCCGGCCACGATCGCGGACACGAGTTCGCCTCCTGAGATGCCGTCCCGCTCGGCCACGGCGAGCGCCGCCGGGATGACGGGTGCCGCCGGATGGAGCACGGAGGGCTTGTGCAGGTCGTCCATCTCCAGGACATGGGTCGAGGCGGCATTGACGAGGGCGGCGAGGTGGCATGAGGTCTTGGACCCATCGGGGATCACCGTCGCCTGCGGCTTTCCCCCCAGCCCCTGAGCGACTTGGACAAACATGGAGGTCGGTCGAGTCGTCCCCCCTGCGATGGCGGAACCCAGCCAATCGAGGAAAGAGAGCCTGGCGAGCTCGACCACGTCGGTGGGGAGCTTCTCAATCGTGATGCCGGTGATAAACTGTGCCAGTCGTTCCGAGATCGTCTTTGCCATCGCCCTCTCCAGTGACCAGTGGCTGGTGGCTAGTGGTTGGTGATTGAGGGTAAGTCAGAAGAAGGTAACGGCACCGGTCACTCGCTGCTGATCACTAATGACTGACCACCAACCACCAATCACCGAATTAGGGGTCGGAGCAGTCACGCGTGTAACCACATTGCGGGCAGATGAGCTTGCAGTGGATATCCCGCATCGGGGTCCCGCATATGTCACAGCGGTACACGTCGGAGTGGACCGACATCTCCATGCCGCTCGCGGATACCGATTCGCTTCATAAAGCTTCGTGTCCCGACCACATTATCGAGAATTTCTAAGAATCGCAAGCCTTCGTTCGGTTCAGAGTCAAGAGTTCAGGGTTCATGGCAAATAGTCCGGAGCCCATAAGAATCGAACCGTCTACCCTGAACCTTGCACGACGACCATGAACCGGTTTGGGCGCGTCATAGCGGTGTGTTATGATCGGACGACAGGGAGGTTCTGATGCCTAGGAAGAGGGCAAGACCCCGCATCGGCATTACCATGGGTGATCCTGCAGGGATCGGGCCGGAGATCATCGTGAAGGCGCTGGCCACGAAGACCCTCTATCGGCAGGCCATTCCGCTGGTCATTGGTGATGGTGCCACTCTCGATCGGGCTAAAGGCTATGTGGGGATAAAGGTGGCCATCCGGCGGATCGAATCGCCAGGCGGGGTCAATGGTCGCTTTGGGCACATCGAGGTCCTGGACCTGAAAAATGTTGACCTCGAGAAGTGTCCTCCGGGGGTCCTGTCGGCCGCAGCCGGACGCGCCGCGGTCGAGTACGTCTGGAAGGGGATCGAGCTGGCTCAAGCCGGCGAACTGGATGCAGTAGTCACGGCCCCACTGAATAAAGAGGCGATGCACCTCGCCGGCTATTCCTTGCCCGGTCATACCGAAATCTTTGCGGAGCGGACAGGAACCCGAACGTACGCACTGATGCTTGTGGCGGGAAGGTTCCGTGTGCTGCATGTCTCCTCCCACGTCTCCCTTCGGGAGGCGTGTGATCGGGTCAAAAAAGAGCGTGTATTGCAAGTGATCCGCTTGGCACACGACGTTGGGGGGGCATGGAATCTTCACCGGCCGCGGATAGCGGTGGTCGGCTTGAACCCGCACGCGGGAGAGCAGGGGCTCTTTGGGCGCGAAGAACAAGCGGAGATTGAGCCGGCGGTGCAGGCGGCTCGGGCCGAGGGGATCAATGTTGCAGGTCCCTGGCCTCCGGACACCCTGTTTCATCGTGCGCCTCGAGGCGAGTTCGATTTCGTCGTCGCGATGTACCACGATCAGGGACATATCCCAGTCAAGCTCCAGAATTTCGATCGCGGCGTGAATGTGACCGTCGGCCTTCCGATCATCCGGACCTCGGTCGCTCATGGAACCGCCTTTGACATTGCCGGCAAGGGGACAGCCAACCCCCAGAGTCTTCTGGAAGCACTCCGGTTAGCCATCCGGATGGCCCAACAGCGAGAACCTCGTCCGCAGTCCTCCTGATTTCCTGGGTGGATCTGTCATGGCGATGCTCACCTATCGATTTACATTCGCAAAAATGTTCGGAGCAAGACAGGCGGGGGGAACTCCCGAGTTGGGTTTCGGGGATTCATCTGACTGGAGGTCAACGTGAAGGAGTGGATACTGCCAAGTGTCGGCGCTTTCGTCCTCTGGGGGTTATGGAGCTTTATTCCGAAAATTACCATCAGGTACATCAGTCCAAAAAGTGCGATCGTGTACGAGGTCGTCGGCGGCATCTGTGTCGCCACGCTCGTTCTCTATTCGCTGAATTTTCGACCGGACTTGCACCCAAAGGGCGTGGCCCTTGCCATCACAACTGGATTCCTCGGCTTTCTTGGAGCACTGTGCTTCCTCTTTGCGGTGTCAGAGGGACCCGTGTCTCTTATCGTCACTGTAACGGCGCTGTATCCGGTAATCAGTATCCTGTTGGCCATGTCTATCTTGAAAGAACCCATTACCGTAAAACAGGGGATGGGGATTCTTTTCGCCTTAACCGCGATCTATCTTGTTACGACCTAAGAAATCTTCGCATCAGAGGCTTGGTGATGAAACATGGAAAACAGGGCATTCGGGTCGTAGCGATTTCCGGGAGTGTACGTCCGGGGAATTTCACCTCACATGCCTTAAACCTGGTCGTCGACGAATTCCGGCAACATTCCGATGTCGGACTTGAAGTCATCGATCCGGCTACGGTGAAGCTGCCTTTACCTGGCACCGGAAAGGAATCCCCCGCAGCGCAGCGGGTGAAGGCCGCCGTGGCGCAGGCGACTGGAGTCGTCCTGGCCACACCGGAATACCACGGCAGTTATAGCAGCGTGATCAAGTTGGTCATCGAGAATCTCGGATTTCCTTCGGTCCTGGGGGGCAAACCGGTGGCGCTGCTCGGGGTCGCTGCGGGAACGATCGGGGCGATCAAAGCGCTGGAACACTTGCGCAGCGTTTGCTCCCACGTCGGGGCGATCGTCCTGCCGGGCCCCGTTTCTGTCGCCGAAGTCCATAAAGTATTTGATGGGGATGGCCGGTGCATCAACGCGGCGATTGAGAAGCGGATCCGCGGCGTCGCCCAGAACTTGATTGACTACATTCGTACCAATGTCTGCCCCCGGGTGGCGCTCGAGGAGATAGTCCGGAGGGGTAAGCTGTGATAGACAGATGACCCATAGATTCAGATGGGCCGGTCGATATGGATGGATAATGACACGGGGGGGATAAATGATGGACCCGGCCGTTTTTGAGAATCCGTTGCGCGAGGGCTTGCGCTTGGAACGCGCGGCCGAGCCCTGCGTGGCTGTCATCTTTGGGGCATCGGGAGACTTGACCAAGCGCAAGCTCGTTCCCGCTCTCTACAGTTTGGCGACACAGCACCTGTTGGCGAGAGGGTTTTCGGTCGTCGGTACTGGGCGGACGCCGATGAATCATGACGCCTTTCGCGCGGCCATGCGGGATGCGGTCAACCGGTATTCCGACGCCGGGCCCCCTGATAATGCTCTCTGGGACACTTTCGCCGCCGGCCTGTTCTACACGCCGACTGACACCAAGAAGGCGGAGACTTATGGCAATCTGAAAGAGCTATTGGGCAAAGTCGACCGTGAACGAGGGACGGCGGGCAATCGATTGTTTTACATCTCAACGCCTCCTACCCTCTACAGCGATATCATCCGGCTCCTTGGCGCCACGGGGTTGAATCGCGCTCCAGATGGAGGCTGGACCCGCATCATTATAGAAAAACCATTTGGGGAAGATTTGCAGAGTGCCCGGGCGCTGAATCGGGAGGTCTTGCAAGTTTTTACAGAAGACCAGGTCTACCGCATCGATCACTACCTGGGGAAGGAAACGGTACAAAATATTATGGTCCTGCGATTCGCCAACGGGATTTTCGAGCCGATCTGGAATCGGCGCTACATCGACCATGTGCAGATCACGGCGGCCGAGAACCTCGGAGTTGAGGATCGCGGCGGATACTACGATCATGCGGGGGCATTTCGGGACATGATCGAGAACCACTTGGTCCAGGTCCTGGCACACGTGGCGATGGAGCCCGTCGCGACAATGGAGGCGAATGCCGTTCGAGATGAAAAGACGAAGGTCGTGCGCGCGATCCGCCCGATCCCTCCCGAAGAGATCGACCAATTTGCCGTCCGAGGCCAGTATGGGGAAGGCTTGGTCGGGGGGGCGCCGGTCAAGGGGTACCGGCAGGAAAAGAACGTGAACCCGGAATCGAGTACCGAGACCTATGCCGCCGTCAAGTTCTTGATTGACAACTGGCGGTGGGCGGAAGTGCCATTCTATCTGCGGTCGGGTAAGCGGTTGCCTAAGCGGGTCACCGAGGTGGCCATCCAATTTCGGCGCGCCCCCCATCTCTTGTTCAAACACGCGACGAGCGGACCGTTGGAACCCAATGCCCTGATCCTTCACCTTCAGCCGGATGAGGGCATCTCGCTGAACTTCAACGCCAAGATGCCGGGTCAGGCCGTAAATATTCGGCCAGTCAGGATGGATTTTAAATATGGAACGTCGTTCGGGAAGCGATCCCCCGAGGCCTACGAGCGACTATTGCTAGATGCGATGTTGGGCGACTCCACCCTGTTTGCCAGGGGTGACACCGTAGAGATCGCCTGGGAGCTGACAACGCCCATTCTGGAGGCCTGGCGGCAGCCGGCTAGCCATTTCCCCAACTATGAGGCAGGAAGCTGGGGGCCGAAGGAAGTGGATGAGTTCATCGAGCGAGACGGTCGTCGGTGGAGACGGCCATAAGAGAAGGACGGAACACCGCAAAGCGAGACAGGGTACGATGATAAAACCCCAAACCGAATTACAAATCTCGGGAGGCGTAAACGTTCACGCGATCGAGGGCGAGTTGCGCCACCTCTGGGAACAGATGGCCGAAACCTCCCGGGCAGAAGGCCAGCAACCGGTCATGCGGGTGTGTGCTTTGAATATGGTGGTGTATACGCCTGGCCAACATGCCGCAGGCGAAGTCAGTCAGGTCATGGCGGAGGTGACAACCCAACATCCCAGCCGCATTTTCGTGATCCATCCCACATCTGGAGCGTCCGAGTCCCCGCTCGGTGCCTGGGTGACAGCTGTCTGTCACCTTTCCGCCGGCGGTCATAAGCAGGTGTGTTGTGAGCAAATCATGATCACAGCCCAAGAAGACGCCGTAGACCGGCTGCCGAGTCTCGTCAGATCGCTGCTGGAGCCAGACCTCCCTGTCGTCCTGTGGTGGCGCGATATGCCCGACTTCGAGAGTCATCTGTTTGGTGAGTTAGCGCAGGCCTCCGACCGGGTCATTATTGATTCAGCCATGGTGCAGGATTCTGAGCAAGCAACGGCTGCGCTCGGAGCACTCATCAAGGAAAGACAACAATGGACTGCATTCATCGACCTCAGTTGGTCGCGACTGACTCCGTGGCGTGTTGCGGTTGCCGGGTTCTTCGACACCCCGGATTGTCGTGCCTGCCTGGGCCGACTCAACCGCGTGGAGATCGAGTGTACACGGGGTCAGGACACTCATCGGTCGATTCCCAGCCAGGCTCTGCTCTTGGCGTGTTGGTTGGGCAGTCGTTTGCGATGGCGCTGGGCGTCGAAACCCCGGTGGAGTGGAGATCATTCGTATCAGTTGGAATTGGCGTCAGAGAATCGCCCCATTGAGCTCCAGATCGAGACGAGCGGCTCCGCGAAGGGAAATCCTGGCGAGGTCGGTTCGGTCAGGCTGTTCGCCAAGGGTGAACCGTCGGCACGATTCGTGGTCTCGAGAAGTGAGGATGACTTGTACTTGCAGACCGATGGGCAACTGGCGGGCACAAAGTTGGCCGCGAAGGCATTCCCCCTGGGCGATCGACACGAGGCGCCGCTCATCAGCAAGGAGCTTGAGATTCTGGATCATGACGTGATGTTTGAGCAAGCGCTTGCGTTCTTCGCCGCGATTCCCAAATAAGGCATGATCAAGGAGAGCTGGGGACATGATCCTGGCAGGTGATGTCGGCGGGACCAAGAGCAACCTCGCCCTCTTTGCCATCGAGGGTGGTCGGCTCTCGCCGATCGTCGAGCAGACGCTACCCAGCCACGACTACGCAGGACTTGAAGACCTGACCCGTGAATTTCTCCGTCAGGTCACCAGTCAATCGCCATCCGTCCCCATTGATCAGATCTCAGCTGTGTGTTTTGGCGTGGCGGGCCCCGTGGTCGGCGAACGCTGCGAGACCCCCAACCTGCCTTGGACGATTAGGGTGCAGACACTTCGACAGGCGCTCGGATTCCAGGTCGTCACGTTGGTCAACGATTTAGAGGCGACGGGGTATGGCATCCCGTCGCTGGGACGGAATGAGTTCATCACCCTCAACGAAGGATCGCTCAGCGAGAAGGGGAATGCCGCCCTCATCGCCGCTGGGACCGGACTCGGGGAGGCGATGCTGTACTGGGACAGACAGGACTTCATCCCGATCGCATCAGAGGGCGGGCACGCTGACTTTGCCCCCCGCACTCCCCTCGAGATCGAGATGCTGCGCTATCTGCTGGCTCGCCTCGGCCGTGTCAGCTACGAAAGGGTGCTTTCGGGTCCCGGCCTATTTAACATTTACAGCTTTCTGAAGGACGCCGGCCACGGGGAAGAGCCAGCCTGGCTCACTGAACAGTTGCAATACGGCGACCCAAGCGCTGTTATCGGGAAGGCCGCATTGGCCAACCAAAATGAGCTCTGCGTTAAGGCACTGGATATTTTCGTGTCGATATACGGAGCGGAAGCGGGCAATCTGGCGCTTAAAGTCAAAGCCGTCGGTGGGGTGTACATCGGTGGCGGTATTGCGCCAAAGATCATCGATAAACTCCGTGATGGGACCTTTATGAAGGCGTTCACCGACAAGGGTCGACTTTCTCCGTTACTTGAAGCCATTCCGGTTCGAGTCATTCTTAACCCGAAGACTGCCCTCTATGGCGCGGCGCGATTCGCCGCGTTGCTTGTCGACGTCTCACGGGGGCAGTGAGGTAGCGGAGTGGCTGCCGAGAAGGAGCAAACAACGGTCACCGTGATGATTGAAATCCCGAAAGGGAGTCGGAATAAATACGAATACGACAAAGAGAAAAGGGTGCTCCGGTTCGATCGGATGTTGTTTTCTGCCGTGCATTATCCCAGTGACTATGGCTTTATTCCAGAGACGTTGGCCGAGGATGGAGATCCACTGGACGCCCTTGTGCTGGTGTGGGAACCGACCTTCCCCGGCTGTCTGATTGAGGCGAGACCCGTGGGATTGTTCAAAATGTGGGATGAGAAGGGCCCGGACGAGAAAATCCTATGTGTGCCTGTTTCGGATCCCTTATGGAATTACATCGAACGCCTGGCTGATGTGCCGCCACATCTCCTCAAGGAGATCGAGCACTTTTTCGCCATTTACAAAGACCTGGAGCAGAAAAAAGTTGGGGTCGAAGGGTGGGAGGACCGCCAGGCAGCTCTTAAAGTCATAGCGGAGTCGATAGAGAGATACAAAAGACGCGTCTTGTAAGACCACCCCCTCTTAGACCTCGAGCCCGTAATTCTTCATCCGCGTTCGAAGCTGCGTCCGGCTGAGTCCGAGAAGTTTGCTTGCCTTCGACTTGTTGTACTTCGCCTGCTCGAGAGCTTGGAGGATGAGGGTCTTCTCCAGATCTGCCAGAGCAATTCCGCCAGCAGGGAGTTTGAACGCCTCGCCGCTTAGGGGTTGTGCCCCGGGCTGCTCCCGGAGCAAGAGCGATAGCTCCTGCAGGATCACGACCGCTCCCCGACAGAGGATCACCGCCCGTTCCATAACATTCTCCAACTCGCGAACGTTGCCCGGCCAATGGTAGTCGTTGAGCAGTTCCCTGGCTTCTGTGGATAGCCTGGTTACCTCCTTCCCAAGCTCTCGGCTGAACTTTTGGAGGAAGTGGATCGCCAAGGGGAGGAGGTCCTCTTTCCGCTCGCGTAATGGTGGCACGGAGATCGGGTAGACATTCAGGCGATAGTAAAGGTCCGGCCTGAAACTGCGGTCTGCCACTGCGTTAACCAAGTCGCGGTGTGTGGCCGTAATCAGCCGCACATCGACTTTTAGGGTTTGGGTCCCGCCCACTCGCTCAAATTCCTGTTCTTGCAAAACCCGCAGAAGCTTGACCTGGACCTGGAGCGGCAGATCGCCGATCTCATCGAGAAAGATCGTGCCACCGTTCGCGAGCTCGAAACGTCCGATTTTCCTGGCGATCGCGCCCGTGAAGGCTCCTTTCTCATGGCCGAATAATTCACTCTCGATGAGACCGGTGGGCAGCGCGGCGCAGTTCACCTTAATCAGCGGCCTGTCTTTGCGCTTGCTCAGATTGTGAATGGCCCGGGCGATCAGTTCCTTACCCGTCCCCGTTTCGCCGGTCAACAGCACGGTTGCCCCGGTCGCAGCAACCTGCTCGACTTTTTGTAGGACTTTCTTTATCGCCGGAGACATCCCGATGATTTCTTCAAAATTGTGTTCAGTTTTAAGTTCTTCCTGCAAATACACATTCTCGAGCTGCAATTTGTTGAGTTCGGCCTCGGCCTGCTTCCGTTCATTGATGTCCCGCAGAATGACGGTGTAGAATTTTTGCCCAGCCGCTTCTACTTGCGAGATGGTCCCTTCGATGGGAAACTCATGGCCATCGGCGCGTAAGGCAGTGAGGCTGGCGGGGATCCACCGGTAGGGCTTGGCCTGATCGCCCTGTTCGAGCGCCGTGACATGCTCGGTGAGGACGCGGCGGAGCGGGTCGGACAGGAACCGGCTCAATGGCTGATCGATCGCCGCTGCGGTGGGGCAGCGGAAGACATGTTCCGCAGCTCTGTTGAATAGTCTGATGCGCTGGTCGACGTTGATAGTGACAACGGCGTCCATAGCGGACTCTAGGATGCGAGCGAGCCGTTCCTCACTCTCTCGCAACGCCTCCTCGGCCCGCTTCCGGTCGGTGATATCTTGGACGGTCCCCTCGTAGTAAAGCACCGCGCCGCTTGGATCGCGGACAGCGCGCGCACTTTCCGAGATCCATATCGCACTGCCGTCTCTGCGATAAACCTGCGACTCTAGTCCCAACACAGCGTTCTGTTCCTGCAACAGACGGATGAAATCGGCACGGCGGGTGGGTTCTACATAGAGTTGTGGTCCGATATCAGTGAGATTCTCGACGAGTTCCTCGGGAGACTCGTACCCATAGATGCGCGCCAGTGCAGAATTGGCGCTGATGTACCGCCCATCTGGCGTGGTTTGGAAGATCCCCTCGACGGCATGCTCGAAAATGCTGCGATACTTCTCTTCGGCTTGCCGCAGCGCGGCTTCCGCCCGGGTGCGTTCCACGATTTCCCTTCTCAGAGTCTGGTTGGCGACCGTGAGTTCGGCCGTCCGTTCATCGACGCGGATCTCTAGTGAGTCGTGCGCCTGTTGGAGTGCCGCCTTGGACCGGGTGCGCTCAATCACCCGCCCGAGTTGCGTGCCGATGTGACCCATGACGTTCAATAATGGCTCGTCAGGCTCGAGGGCCTCGGCCGAGAAGAACTCGAGGACCGCCACCACTTCGGTTCCCACCAACACCGGGAAGCCGAAACCGGCCTTGACGCCAATATCCTTGGCCAACTCGGCCCGCGGAAAGTTCGGGTCCTTGGTCACATCGATAATCCACGCGGGCCTTCCAGTGGCCAAGACCCGCCCCGGCAGGCCCACTCCCGGGGCGAAGTGGGTCACCTCTGTCACCCTGCGGAACGTCTCAAATTGTTCCGGGTTCTCAAGATGCCAGATGCCTGCGGGAACGAGTTCTCCGTCAGCGCGGATATACACGTCGCCGACTGGCCATCCTGTATGAGCACAGACCTGATCGAGGGTGTACTGGAGAACCTTCTCGGGGGTCGATGCCTCATTCGCCGCCACCGCGACTCTTTGGAGCAATTCCACGAACGCGGCCTTCTGATGTAGGGCCGCCTCCGACCGTCTGCGCTCGGCGACGTCACGTATAGCGCTCGAGATGAGGACTCCCTCCTCGGTCTCGAGGGGACTCAGGCTGATCTCAGCTGGAAACTCGCTCCCATCCTTACGCCGAGCGAAGAGATCCAGCCCAGAACCCATAGGGCGGACACGAGGATGGGTGGTGTAGGCCACGCGCTGGTGCGTGTGTTCTCCCCGGACGCGTTCGGGTACCAGGATCTCGACTGTCTCTCCGAGCAATTCCTCCCTGGAGTAGCCAAAAAGCCTCTCCGTTTGCTCGTTAACCAGGACGATATTCCCATACTGGTCGACGACGACGACGGCGTCCGGCGCGGACTCGAAGACCTGCCGAAACCTATGCCCTGGCTCCCTTATCTCCTTATCTTTTTTCATGTGACACCTCGGCACCCTCATTCATGCGCTCGGGCAGCCGGTCAGGGTGCTCAGATTTAACCACAGTGTTCAGAAGTGAACAACCCCTAAAGATTGCTAAAATTTAAGGCCCTCCAAGCCTCAGGCGAACCGCTTGTTCAATTCTGTACATCCGATTGCTGGCAGGTCGTTCTCGCTCGCATCAGGTTTGGTCAGCATTTTCAATTAGTTATCGGCAACACTCTTGCTGGCATGGCCCTTGCGATAGGAAAGGGATGAACGACGCATCACAGGAGGGGGAGGCCGAAAAAAGTGGGACCCGAGAGTGAGGAGGGAGGTGCCATGAGACAGAGCTTATTACACAGAATCCTTCCAGTGGCCGTGTCTGGCTTCGTGGCTATCTCGGTGGCACCGGCTCTGGCGGAAGAAGCTCCACGAGGGATCCGGACAACGAGCGTCGGTCTGGTCTCCGTGCATGATGCAGAGTCGCAAAGAGCTATCGTCAATCTGCGGGGGGATCAGGTCATCATCCCAGGAAACGTGCCTCCGAAGGACCGCTTCATCTTACAACGGCTCATGAGCGTAGACGATCAATTGATCGTCTTTCTGTATAGCGATCCCAGATTCCAGACGCGCGTTGCCTATGTGGAAACGTACAACTTGAATGGCGAACTGCTGGAGATCGCGTGGTACGACCCCACTTCAGGTCTGAAAAGAGTTCGGGACGTCAATCTGGGTAACCAGGACGCCAAAGGGCCAGCCAGAATTCTGAAAACCCTTGTCCCAAGCGTCGCGAAAGTGATTAGAGAGCAGACGGGGGGAAAATAATGACTAACTTTGTCGCGTTTATCCTGGGCGTCCTATTGGTCTGTCTCATCGTCGCGTGTATCCCGACGCAGGCCAAATTCACGCGACGCCGCTGCGGAACGTGCGGAATCGGCGTGCTACCCCGATGTGAATGAGGTATTTGACAGGCTTGCGCAGGAGCGTGTTGCAACGTAACAGGGACGGATAAGTCCGATGCCACAGTTTCTCGATGGAAATAGGCGGCGCCAGCGCCGCTGGGAAGCACGAGGGAGTCTTGGAGCACATGTTAGAGGGATCCCGAAGGCGTCCGTCGTCGACATCAGCCTGGCCGGGGTCCTGGTCGAACATGCGGAGACGATACGGCCCGGGACGATCTCGTTTGTGACCCTCTCTCTGCAGGGGCAACGGGGAGTCTTGAAGTGCCGAGTTATCCGATCGGTGGGGCACCGATACGAAGTTTGTCCGACGGGAGGGCGAGACATCCTGTATCGGACAGGCCTGGAGTTTCTAACTCCCTCCGAAGCATCCCTGGGACTCATCGATAAATCCATCGACTTCGTCAACCACAATCCCCGACCGGCTATACTGCCCATCACGAAAAAACAACGGCGATCTTCCTGCGCTTGCCCGGCGGCACCGGCCCCTGAGCCTGCCATCGGGGTGGGGCGGGCTCAGGACAAAAAATACTTGACAAAGGCGAATAGGTGTATATACTCGCAATAACGAATCAAGGGATCTGTGAAGGATGGAACGAATGTTGAGCACGAGGGCGAAGGTGGCAAAGCCGAGGCGCGATAGAAGAGAGGGGCAAATGGGAAAGTTGGCAGAGGAGGGGCCGGAATGTGTCTGCTTCAACATTCGCAAGGCGGCGCGCGCGGTTACCCAATTGTATGACGAGGTATTCCGGCCGACTGGACTACGAGCCACGCAGCTCTCCATGTTGACGGTCACGAATCGGCTGGGACCCATCACCGTGACTCGACTGGCGGAGGTGACAGTGACGGACCGCACCACATTGACACGAAACCTCAAGCTGCTCCAGAAGCGGGGCCTCATCCGGATCGAGCCAGGGAACGACCGGCGTGAGCGCGAGGTCACCCTGACGGACCGCGGCCGCACCGCGCTGGCTCGAGCGTACCCGTTGTGGAGGGAGGTTCAGTCCCAGGTGGCCCGAGGTCTAGGGCCTGCGAGGTTGCGTCGCCTGTTGTCGGATCTGAGGGATACCGTAACCCTGACACAGGCGGGCTAATTTTTTTGGCAGATATACGTGCATATACATATAAATTCTCCGAGTGTGGAAAGGAGACGGTGATGGTACAGCTCAGCGAGCACCCGACCGTGAGACAGTTCTACGAGAACGGCGCCTCGCGGATGCCTTCGACGCCCGCTGCAAGACTCGATGCGGACCAGCTCCGGAGGATCTGCCGGAAGGCGGGCGCGGACGACGTTGGCTTTGTCGAGATCGAGCGACCGGAGATCGCCGACCAGCGCGACGATATCCTGAGGTACTTTCCCCACACCAAGACCCTGATCAGTTTCGTCTGCCGGCTGACTCGCGAGCCCATTCGCAGTCCGGGCCGCTCCGTGGCCAACGTCGAGTTCCACCATACCGGGGACCACGTCAACGAGGTGGCCCATACAATCGTTGCCATGCTTGAACGGCAAGGGGTTCGCGCCATCAACCCGGCCATGGGGTTTCCCATGGAGATGGACCGGTTCCCCGGCAAGATCTGGGTCGTCTCGCATAAGCCCGTGGCGGTTGCAGCCGGACTGGGTCACATGGGGATTCACCGGAACGTGATCCATCCAAGGTTTGGAAATTTCATCCTGCTGGGTACGGTTCTGATGGAAGCAGAGGTTACTCGGTACGATCACCCCATCGACTACAATCCGTGCCTGGAGTGCAAGTTGTGCGTGTCCGCCTGTCCCGTTGGGGCCATAGGTGCCGATGGCTACTTCAATTTTTCGTCGTGTTACACACATAACTATCGCGAGTTCATGGGGGGATTTACGGACTGGGTGGAAAACGTTGCCGACAGCCGGGATGCGTGGGATTACCGAAAGAAGGTGAGCGGGCCCGAATCGGTGTCCATGTGGCAGAGCCTCTCGTACGGCGCCAACTATAAAGCCGCGTACTGCATGGCCGTGTGCCCCGCCGGAGAGGATGTCATCGGTCCGTTCCTCACGGATAGGAAACGCCATTTGGAGGACGTTGTCCGACCGCTACAGAACAAGACGGAAACGGTCTATGTCGTTCCGGGATCCGATGCGGAAGCCCATGTGACCCGTCGGTTTCCCCACAAGAATCCCAAGCAGGTTGGGAACGGGCTCCGGCCGCAGTCAATTCGCGGATTCCTCGACGGATTCTCCCTGGTATTCCAGCGCCACGAGTCCGAGGGTCTCGATGCCACTTACCATTTCACGTTCACGGGTGAGGAGGAAGCAAAGGGGAGCGTGGTCATCCGCAATAAGACGCTCCAAGTGCACAATGGTCACGTCGGAACGGCGGATATCCATATCACCGCCGATAGCCGCACCTGGCTCCAATTTCTGGCGAAGGAGAAAAACATTGTATGGGCTCTTCTCCTGGGAAAGATCCGCGTCAAGGGCCCCATCCGCTTGTTGAGGGCCTTCGGTCGCTGCTTCCCCTCGTAGTCTGAAGTCGGTGGACGTTGGGGAGGGAAGGCACCGGGTGCAGGAGAACAATCCACACATATGATCGGTTCAGGGCGCGTCAACCGATTTGGCAGTCTCGTTTCCGCGGAATCCTGTGATCCCTTCATGAGATAAGGAGGAACAATCATGTCGGAGCCGACGTACACTATTTCCCCTCACAGCAGGGAGTTTGAGCCGAGTCCGCGGTGGGTGCGCGTCTATTTCAACAACCAGCTCATTGCTGATAGCAAAAACATGATGTTGCTCCGTGAAACCAACCATCTGCCAATCTACTATTTCCCGAAACAAGATGTGCGGATGGACTGTCTGCAACCGAGTGACCATAGGACGCATTCTGATCACAAGGGCGACGGCGTCTTTTGGCACGTACAGGTCGGCAGCAAGATCGCGCAGGATGCCGCCTTCACCTTTCGGAACTCGCCGAGTAACGGCCCGAAGCTGGTAGACTTTGTTGCGTTCGCATGGGACAAGATGGATGCCTGGTTCGAAGAGAACGAGGAGGTCTTTTTTTACGCGCGCGATCCGTATAAACGGGTCGATGTAGTACAGAGCTCTCGTCATATCAAGGTTGCGGTCGACGACATCACCATAGGAGAGACCAAACGGCCCTCGCTGTTGTTCGAGACGGGTTTGCCGACGCGGTACTACATGCCGAAACACGACGTGCGCATGGACTTGCTGGAACGATCAGGAACAGTGTCGCGTTGCCCGTATAAAGGCGAGGCGAATCTCTACTCGATCAAGATCGGCGAAACACGGCACGAGGGCCTCGCATGGATTTACCGCTATCCGACGGTGGAGTGTGCAAAAATCCAAGGACTGGTTGGCTTCCTCAACGAAAAGATTGACATGTACGAGGATGGCAAAATGTTGCCTCGACCAAAGACAATTTGGTCATGAGGGGTAGTATTTGCCGGGGCTCGAGCGAACGGGCAAAGAGTCGGAAAAGGGAGGAGCGCGAACATGACATACGACAATCTGCTCTATGAGATTGCTGATGGGGTTGCCACGATTACTGTGAATCGGCCCAAGGTGTTGAATGCCCTGAACCGTGCCACCATAAGGGAGCTGGAAGCGGCCTTGACGGCGGCGCGGGACGACGCCAGCGTCCGGGTCGTGATCCTCACCGGTGCGGGCGACAAAGCGTTTATCGCCGGGGCTGATGTCAGCGAGCTTCACGAGTTGCCCGCAAGCGGGGCTTTGTGGGGGCGGCACGCCCTTCCCACGTTGATTCTGGGCCTCGGCAAGCCCGTGATCGCCGCCGTGAATGGCTACTGCTTCGGCGGCGGCTTCGAGCTGGTCTATGCTTGCACCCCGGCCTACGCGGCCGAAGGGGCCAAGTTCGCGCAGCCCGAGGTTAACCTGGGCCTCAACCCCTTATGGGGCGCCACCCAGCAGCTGCCATCCCTCGTAGGAAAAAAGAAGGCCATGGAACTGTTGCTCTTCGGGGAGATGTTCGATGCCGCCGAGGCCCTGCAACTGGGGATCGTCAACGGCGTGGTGTCGGGCAAAGAGTTGATGTCTGCAGTGCGGTCGGTGGCCACCGACCTGGCAACCAAGGCGCCGATAGCCATGAAAGTCATCATGGAGTGCGTCCGGCAGGCTGGCGACGTGACCCTGGAGCAAGGGATGGATTTTGAAGCCAAGAACTTTGGGGTCTTGCGGGACACCGAGGACTTCGTTGAGGGCACAAAGGCCTTCCTGGAAAAGCGCCGGCCCCAGTTTCGCGGTTGATGACTCCCGCAAGGGCTCCCGCTGTAACCTTTGTGGGCCATTCTGCATCTAACGGGATGCGGGAAGACACAGAACCAGGTAGAGGGAATCACAGACATCGAGCAAGACGGGAGGAAACCGTGAAACTCTGGTACGTGATGTTTATCCTCAGTTTCATCACAATATACGGGACCTTGGGCCTCTTGGTCTTGGGGAGCGTGGTGTACGAGAAGGTCAGGACCTCGAGGGACAACCATCGTCCAAAACCGCTCGGGAGAGGCACGCCCGGCCCATGTGCATGTTGAAGATCATATAGGCGAACCGATCTCTTTTTTGTGAATAGAGGGAGGAACATCCTATGGGGATGACCATAGTGCTGTGGCTACTCGCGGTGCTGCTGATCGCCTCATGGGTCGGCGAGAGCTAACGGAAAGGACGCGCTCTAAAATCAGGAGGAGAGAATCATGGCAAGTGACACCACGTATGTGACGCTGACGAAAGATAGCTTCGATAGCGAAGTACTGAAGAGTACCGAGCCAGTGTTGGTGGATTTTTGGGCAGAGTGGTGCGGCCCGTGTCATCAGATTGCCGCGACCATTGAAGAACTGGCGGCGGAGTTCGAAGGCCGCGCCAAAGTGGGCAAGCTGAATGTAGACGACAATGCGCCCCTAGCCGCCCAGTATGGCATTTGGTCGATCCCGTCGCTGCTCCTCTTCAAGGATGGTCAGGTGGTGGATCAGGTCATCGGCGTGGTGCCAAAGCGGGTGCTGGCTGACAAGCTTGATGGCCTCCTGCGCCCAGCGTAAAGCATGGAGCAGGATAGATATTCTGCAAATGGGGCCGTGATCTATCGGCTTTCGAAGGCGTGGCCTTTTCTCATGCCAAGCATCGATCCCTGGTCATTGGCGGGACACCCCGACCGGTCGAGCGGAGGGTATTGATATACTATAGTGACTGCTCGGGATGCCCTCAGCAATGGAGTCCACCAAAGGAGGCTGAACCTTAATGACTGAAGCGACGGAGCGTTTAGTGAGACTTTTGGCGGGCGGGCAGGTGCAGCCCGGCGGCAATGGAGACTTGGGTCGGCCTGTTCGTCCGGACAGGGACGAAGATCCGCTCGACGCGTATTCCCGTGCCGTCGTCGGGGTGGTGGAGAAGGTCGGTCCTGCGGTGGTCAGTATCGGGGTGAAGAAGCGCGTCCGCTCGCCGCGCTTCGGTCAGGAGGGGGCGGGGTCGGGTGTCATCCTCGCCTCGGACGGCTTCGTGCTCACAAACCACCACGTGGTCGAGGGGGCGGAAGATGTCCAGGTGCACCTCACGGACGGGCGGAGCTTCTCGGCCCACCTGGTGGGGAGCGATCCGGCAACCGACCTGGCTGTCGTCCGCGCCGAGGCGAGCAACCTGCCGGCGGCAGAGTTGGGGAGTTCTGATTCGCTGCGGGTGGGTCAGTTGGTCATCGCGATCGGCAATCCGCTCGGATTCCAAAGCACGGTCTCGACCGGGGTCATTTCCGCCCTTGGTCGGGCCCTCCGCAGCCAGTCCGGCCGGCTGATCGAGAATGTGATTCAGACGGATGTAGCACTGAATCCGGGGAACTCCGGGGGGCCGCTGGTGGACAGCCGGGGACATGTGATCGGCATCAATACGGCGATGATCTTCATGGCCCAGGGCATCAGTTTCGCAGTCCCGGTAAATACAGTGAAGTGGGTGGTAGGCGAGTTGGTTAGACGCGGGAAAGTCCGGCGCGCCTATCTGGGGATTGCCGGACAGGTCCGACCGATTGGTCGCCGGGTCCAGCGCCATTTGGACTTGCAGATTTCCATGGGTGTTGAAGTCGTTTTGGTGGAGGACCGGGGCCCGGCGAATCAGGCCGGAGTCCGCGAGGGGGACCTGATCCTCAGTGTGAACGGAAAGAGTGTCGGCAGCGTGGACGACGTCCATCGTCTTCTGACGGGCTGGCCAGCCGGCTCGCCCCTCGGCCTGACGATTCTCCGAAACGGCGATCGTCTCCACGTGCAAGTCATCCCCGGCGAAATGTAACTGGTGTCGTGGCGCGGGCGGGGGACTGTGGGGAAACGGTACGTCGAACTGATCGTGACCGCCACGCCCGAGACGGTGGAGGCGTGCGCTGATTTCCTCTTTGGCGAGGGGGCCCTTGGCCTCGTCTTGGAGGATCCCTCCGACGGCGCAGCGGAAATCCTCATCCGCGCGAGCTTCCCTGGACGCTCGCCCATTGATCCAATCCTCAATCGACTGACGGCATATCAGCAGGCTCTCGCGGCGCTCGACTTTCCCGGTGCAGTGGGGCGGATTGAGGTCCGCGAGATACCTCCCGCCGACTGGGCGCAAAGTTGGAAGGCGCACTTCAAGCCTCTTGCCGTCGGCAAACGCCTGATCATTGCTCCGCCCTGGGATGGCGGCCCGTTTCCGGAGGATCGATTGCTGATCCGGATCAACCCTGGGATGAGTTTCGGTACGGGCCATCACGCCACAACGCGGATGTGTCTCGAAGCACTCGAGGCCTTCATCGCGCAGTGGGCGGAGACCAGGGGACCCGAAGTGCTAGACGTGGGGACGGGGGCCGGGATCCTGGCGATTGCTGGAGCAGTGCTCGGGGCGGAGTCCGTCGTCGCCATCGATACCGACCCCGAGGCGTGCGAGGCGGCAGCACGCAACGTGTCCCTCAACAAGGTGCAGGACCGGCTCCGGATCTCCCATGCAGGGGTTGAGAGTATCGATCCTGAGACGCGGTTCGACTTGGCCGTTGCGAACCTCGATGCGAAGACCCTCAGTGCACTTTTGACGCCCCTCTCGACCCTTCTTCGCCCCCAGGGTCGGCTGATCGCTTCAGGACTCCTGGCAGAGGAGGAGGAGGCAGTCGCCGCCACGGCCCGAGCCTGCCGGCTTGACGTCACGGCGACCCAATCGGATGGCGAGTGGGTCTGTCTGCTGTTGAGGTCCAGCCGGTCGGAAAGTGTCCCCCCCGAAAAAGCAAGCGCCGCCTGACGCGTGGTCAAGCGGCGCTTGCGGCAAGTATCAAAGGGACTCGCTTACTTTGCCTCACCGGCCTTGACGTCGATCGCGACCTTCTTCGCGGCGAGGGCCTTTTTCAGAGGCACCGTGACCTCCAGGAAGCCCTTGTCATACCGGGCATTGATCTTCTCGGTGTCGGCCCCCTCGGGGAGCATCACGGTCCGTTCGAACCGGCCATGGGCGATCTCACGCAGATAGTAGCCTGCTTCCTTCTTCTCTTCAGTGGTCTTTCGCTCGCCCTTGATCGTCAGCCGATTCTCAACCACGGACACGTCGACGTCCTTCGGATCGATCCCGGGCAGCTCGGCGCGGACATGGAACTGGCCGTCTTCAGCATAAGCCTCAATGGCCGGGACAAACCTTTCATTGATCTCCGGCCGCGGCCACCAATCGCGCCCAGTGAAAAAGCGATCGAAGAGCCGATCGAGATCCCGGTGAAGCGTGGTCATCCCCTCAAACGGATACCATCGACGAACGGGTAACATCGCCTCATCACCTCCTCTGTCTCATTTCGACCGCGTACACCTCCGCGCGGCCGTCCGCTTCTTTCACCTAATAGTATAGTCGAATTTCAAATTTTGTCAAGTTGTGTGAAGATAATCTTAGTAGTATAGACTAAGATATCATACAAAACCTTTTTTTTCAATGGATTATGGTGCATGGTGAATGACTTCTCCGTAGGCTAGGAGGGCACGGGGACTAGAGGAGTTTCTCGGGCCTTTTGAGGGGCGGCTCAGGGGCAACAGGGAGGCCAAGCCTGCGGCGAGTGAACATCTTCAGATCGTCGAGCATGGCGTAGAGACAGGGGATCAGTATGAGCGTTAGAATGGTGGCAAAGCTGAGCCCCCAGACAACTGAGATGGCCATGGGCGAGAGGAACTTGGCCTGGCCGGTCGAGAAGAAGGCGAGTGGGATCAAGCCTCCCACCGTGGTGAGCGTGGTCAGCAGCACCGGGCGCAAGCGGGCCGTTCCGGACGCGAGGATTGCTTCGTCTCGGGACATCCCGGCTTCTCGTGATCGGTTAATAAAGTCGACCAGGATCAGGGAGTCGTTCACGACTACGCCGACCAGCGCCACCAAACCCATCACCGAGAGGAAGCTCAACGGCTCGTTCATGAGCAGATGGCCGATCACGACCCCGTCCAAGGCGAACGGAATAGCGGCCATCACCATCAAGGGCTGGATGAACGATCGAAAGAGCGACCCCAGGATGAAGTAAATCAGCATAAAGGCGATGAGAGAAACCTTCGGCAGCGCAGCGAGGGACTCTTCCGCTTCCTGCCGCTCGCCCTTGATCACGACACGGTAGCCCGGGAACTGGCTCCCCACATCGGCGAACTTTTTCTTCAGCTGTTGGGTGACCTGGAAGGCATTTGCCTTCCGGGTGTCCACGTCGGCCAAGACGGTAATGGTTCTCTTTTGGTCGTCACGCCGGATCTTGCTGGTGCCGATCCCTGTTTCCAAGCGGGCGACGTCGCGCAGGAATACCTTCTCCCCGGAGGGCAGGGTGAGTTTCATCCCCGCCACCGTCTCCAGGCTACGGCGCGATGCTTGCGGGAAGCGAACAACGATCGGCACGTCCTCGTCCCGCCGCTGGATCGTGGAGGCCTCCACCCCGAGCAACGCCTGCTGGACCTGGCGCGCAATCTGCCCCAAGTCCAGGCCGAGCGCGCGGGCTTCAGGCAAGAGGGTGATCTGGAGTTCCTCTTTCCCTTCCGTGAAATCGTCACGTACGTCTTCGACGCCTGGAATGCCCCCGAGGAACGCCTTAACGTCAGCGGCTAATTGACGGAGGACGGGGATATCGTTGCCTACGACCCGGGCCTCGATGGCCGGGCCCCCCGGGCCGGCCTGTGTCTTGAGGAACTGAATTTTCGTCATCCCAGGAATCCCCGCCATACCCGCACGGAGATCGACAATCACGTCATCGGTGCTCCGTTCGCGATCCTCCTCGAGCTCGACTAGCAATTGCCCCAGATTCGGACCCCGCTCCGCCCGGTTGACGTCCAGAAAAGCGACGCCCACGTTGGTCGCGACCGATCGCAACTCTCCCGGGGGCAGATTCAACACAACCTGCTCCGCCCGCTTGGCCACCTCCAGCGTATCCTCAATCTTCGCCCCCGACCAGGTTTCAAAGTTGACGAGGAACTGCGAGGATTCGAACTGCCGGAAGAGGACGAAGGGGATTCGGTACCAGGCCGTGGCCGCGAGGAGAATGGTGGCGCACAGGAGGAATACCGTGGTCACAGCACGCCACCGGAGTGTCGTCTGGAGCAGGCGGTGGTAGACGTCGCGGAGCTCTGTCAACCAGGGGAGTTCACGGCGGCGAACGCCTTGGGCATAGGTAGGGGTGATGACGTCCGAGAGGTGAGAGGGGAGGACCACCAGCGCCTCGAGGAGGGACGCGAGGAGGGCGAAGCTGACTACGATCGGGATGTGAGACATAAAAACGCCCATGGTTCCCGGGATGAGGAGGAGGGGAAGAAAGGCGGCAACCGTCGTCGTCACGGTGGCCACGACCGGCCAGGCGACCTCCGTCGTCCCTTGAACCGCTGCTTGCTGGGGGTCCATGCCCTCTTCAACGTGGCGGTAGACGTTTTCGGTCACCACGATCGCGTCGTCGACGAGCAGCCCGAGTACGAGAATCAGGCTAAAGAGTGAGACCATATTGAGGCTGATCCCGTATATCGACATGAAGACGAGGCCACCGAGCATCGCGAAGGGGATGCCCAGCCCCGTCAGAAAGGCGAGCCGAGGCCGCACGAAGATCCAGAGGGTCATGAGGACGATGGTCAGCCCGATGGCGCCGCTCAGGCGGAGCGTGTTGAGGCGGTTGCGGATGAAGACTGAGAAGTCGTTGAAGACGCCGATGGTCACCGTCTCGGGTAACTGTTTCCGGACGGCGTCGACCAGGGCACGCACCGAGGCCGCGATGTCGATGGCGTCTCCGGTGCGCTCCTTGGTGACCACCAGGTTGATACCCGGACGCCCTCCCCAGCGGCCGATCGTGACGGGCTCTTCGAAGGTCTCCCGGACCGTCGCCACGTCCCCCACAGTGAGGGGGGTTCCGGTGGCGACACTCCGCAGAATGATCTGCTCGACCTCCGGGGCTCCCGCCACCTCGCCCAGCGTGCGGACGAGGATCTCGCCGCGGGCGGTCTTCATGGTCCCCCCAGGCACGTTCCGATTATGAGCGGCGATGGCCGCCCGAACATCGTCCAGGCTCAATCGGTATTGGTCGAGTCGCGCGGGGTCCACCTCGACCCAGATCTGCCGCTCGCGCGTCCCCAGTATCTGAACCGCGGCGACCCCTGGGATGCGGCGCAGGTCGTCCTTGAGATCTTTGGCCATGTCCCGGAGCGTCGCCTCGTCAATATCACCCGCGAGTGAGACGGTGATCACCGGGAACGTCGACTTGACTTCGCGGACCTCGGGGTCTTCGGCCCCGACCGGCAGGTTGGTGACGTTGTCCAGGGCGGCGCGGACGTCGCTGAGAGCCCGGTTCATGTCGGCCTCCGGTTGAAATTTGAGCGTGATCTCGGACCGCCCCTCCTGTGAGACCGACAAGAGTTCGTCCAAATCGTCGAGGTCCGCGACCTCCTCCTCGATCGGGGCCGTGATGAGCTTCTCCACTTCCTCCGGGGAGGCCCCCTGGAACGTGGTGACAATCTGAATGGCCTTGCGGGAGAATTCTGGGAACAGCTCCCGGTGCATGTTGAAATAGGTCACCAGGCCCGTCCCCAGGACGAAAAGGGTAAGCAGGTTCACCAGCACGCGGTTGCCGACGGAGAATTCGATCAGGCGTCTCATGGCGTCAGCTCGCGCGTCTCCACGACCCGAATCGGCGCCCCGTCCCGGAGGAGGCGGTGGCCGTTCACGACCAAGAGATCGCCAGGCTCGAGCCCTTGCGCGATCAGATGCCGAGACCCAAAGGTCCGAGCGATCGTCAGTAGACGACGATGGGCGGTCTGCTGCTCGGGGTCAGCCACGAACACGGCCGTGTCTCCGTTCTCGATCAGGACACTCGCGCGCGGAATGAGAATGGCGTCGGGGTAGGACCGCAGAGGGATGCTGGCCCGAGCAAACATTCCGGGCAGCAATCGCTTCTCGCGGCGGTTGTCGATGATGATCTCGACGGGAAACGTCCGGGTCTCGGTATCCGCCCGGGGGCCGATGTGTTCGATCCGACCTTGTACCGGCTCGGGGAGAGCCTTCACGGTGACGGTCGCCTCCGCCCCGGGACGGAGAAAGCTGACATCGTCTGCAGGAACCCGTACGAGGACCTTCACGGCCGCCACGTCGGCCAGACGGAAGAGGACCGTCCCGGAAGTGACCTGTTCCCCGAGCGTGACATCTTTCTCGGATATGATTCCCGCAAAGGGAGCCCGCACCTGCGTGTCCGCGAGGGCGTCTCGCGCCTGGGACAACTCGGCCTCCGCCGACGCGAGATCCGCCTGCGCCCAGGCCAGTTGCGCCTCGGCCTCACGGAGGCCGCTCGCGACCCGCTCGAGCTCCTCCTGGGTCTGGCGGAAAGCCAGCTCAACCCGCTTCACCTCCACC
The DNA here is from genome assembly GCA_964558395.1 of uncultured bacterium. GTDB lineage: Bacteria > Methylomirabilota > Methylomirabilia > Methylomirabilales > CSP1-5 > CSP1-5. The sequence continues at coordinate 48,640 of CAZLDS010000009.1, forward strand.
CAGGCGATTCCCCCCTCGTCGAACAGCGATTTCAGCCTGGTGTATTCGGCCTGCGCCAGCCCCACTTTGTCTCGGTTAATGCCGATGAGGGCCTTTTGCCGCGCGATCTCCGTCTGTCGGGTATGGACCTGGGCACGGGCGCGAGTCACCAGTGCCTCCTGTTTGGTGACGTCGATGCGAAAGGGGACGGGATCAATCTCGGCGAGCAAGGTCCCTTCCTCGACCGTGGCACCCAACTCGATCTCCGGGGGGATGCGGACCACGGGACCCGCCACCTTGGCGCCCACCGCCGCCTCGCGGACAGCTTGGACGGTCCCCAGGGCTTCCAGCCGGTGGGTGAACTCATGCGGGGCCACGCGGGCGACCTCGACTGAGACCGGCACCGGGCCTGATTGCGCGTTTTCCGGCTCATGCACCCCCCGGATGATCAAGACGCCCACAGCGGTCACCAGGATCATGGCGAGGATCAACCGGACCGATGGGTTCTGTAGCTTCATGGCTGGAGGCTCCTGAGGACTGTCTGAGTCAGGGTTTCGCTCATGGCGTCCAGATCAAAGGCATGGCGGTCGCACAGCCATTGGAGGACGAGGCCATCGAGGGTGGCGAGGATACTTGCGGCGACCAGGGAGGGGCTGTCGCAATGAAAGGATCCGTCCCGCACGCCGGCCGCGATGATGGCCGCGACGTCGGCCCTGGCGACCCTGTACGCCTCCCGCAGACGCGTCTGGAGGAGTGCCTGTTGCTCCCCCCGCCCCCCCTCGGCCCAGAAGTCGAAGAACACCAGAAAGAACGGCTCCCAGCGGCGGAAAGTCTGAAACGCCACCGCGATGAATCGTGCCAGCATCGCGGCCGGCTGTTGAATGCCCGCGAGCTCTTTCGTGTAAAAGTCCTTCAGCTCGCCCAGCATGTGATCGTGAAGGACGAGGAAGAGTTCGGTCTTACTCTTGAAGTACTCGTAGACGGTCCCCTTCCCGATGCCGGCCTCTTCTGCCACCGCCTCCATCTTCGCGCGATGGTATCCGTCGCGTGCGAAGACGCGCATGGCCGCCTGGAGAATTTCTCTCCTCTTTCTATCTTTATCAACGATGATAGCCATTTACGCCCCACAAACTTGAATGACCGACCAACCGGTCATCCTCATTTTAAGTATGCACCCCTGGTGGGGTGTTGTCAACCGTTCGACTCAGGACTCGCTCAGGGCAGGCCCTTCGACGCAAAGTACTGCGCGCTCTTCGCCTGTCCCGAGCTCAGTCGGGGCGCTCAAGGCAGGCCTTGCGATAGGTCTACCCCGAGCTCAGTCGAGGGGCTTGAGGGGGGAGCCCCTTCGGGGTAACAGGGGTGAGTGATAGTTCGGCTTGGGTTTGTGTGGAGGTGCCGGTACAATGCGAAGGGTGTGGGATAGGGATCGGTGGTGGAGAGCTGGAGCAGGAAGAGTGCGATACATCGCAGCGGGAGCATAATCAAGAGCAAGACTCCCCCAGTGAAAGGAGAAAATGATGGAGGAGCGTCTGAACCGACTCCAGCGAGAGCAGCAATACATGAAATGGGTACTCGCCGTGGTTTTTGCCGCGGTCGTGGCTTGGGCGTTGTTCGGCCCGGGCGGAACCGGTCACTATCAGATTGTCTCGCCCAGCGACGCTTTTTTCGTCCATCGCCTGAATACATCCACGGGGGAAATACAGACCCTGGTTTTGGGGCGCCCCGATGTGGAGCGACAGCGATACGAGTTTCAGCAAATTGCCGTGTGGCCGGGGGGCCACGCGAAATCCGTGGAGAGGGATGAGCGATGAACGGCGATCGATCCATCACACATTCACTGATCATGGTGGGATGCATGGTCTGGATAAGTCTGACCCTGACGGGAACGGTGAGCGGGGTCGAACCCGGAATGGTGAGCGGAGTCGAACCCGTGAGCAAGGTCGAAACCATTGCGACCGCCAGAACCTCAGAGTCTGATAGCTACAGCCTCGCCGGGCTTTCGGGAGTCCATGTGGAGGTCTCGGGTGTCATGCCGCAATCCGCGCAACAGGACGTGACTGAGGATACCCTCCAAACCGATGTGGAGATGCGACTCCAGAAGGCGGGGATCCGTGTCATGAATCCCGAAGACATTCTCCAAGTACCCGGTACTCCGCATCTGACGCTCAAGGTCACGACCCACGAAGACCCCGAGCATTTCTTCTATGCCTTCGGCATTGAACTGGCCCTCGTCCAAGATGTCGTCCTCCTACGCGACACGAAATTAGTCGGTCGTGGGGCGACATGGAGCATGGGAGCCGTTGGCCTTGTGGGCACACAAAGTCTCCGTGACATCCGCTTCCATGTATGGGAAATGGTAGATCGGTTTGCGAAGGACTACCACGCAGCGGAACACAAGCGGTAGGGGAGAGAGAGCTGCCGAGGATCCAATCGCCACTACACGAGAAGCTCTCTTCCGAAAGTTGACCTCTGATTTCACGGATGAACATTGGCGCTGCCTTGAAGTGATGATGGCGCTTTCTCGTGGTACGACAAACGCTGTAGCGCAGAGCCACGTCTTAACGATGATGAGGCAGATGGGTGGTTTTGAGAGTTATCGTGGCGTACCCGACGAACTGAAGGCCAAGGGATTTATATTGATCGGAGGCATAGATTGCGTACGGAGAATGGAGCTCACTAACTTGACTCCGGCATTCATCGACCTCATATGGGAGGAACTCAGAAGGCGAGGCGCCGTGCATTGAAGGAATGAAGTAAGCGGCCCCGCCGGGTGAGTCACCAGCCGACGAGGCTTGGTTCCGCCGCAGAACGAGGCTGCGGGCATTTACCCGAGGAAATGCCGATGGATATTCTGGATTTTCTCCCGCAAAACTGGGCAGCCCTCGGTGCAACACCGTGGGTGTTTGTGTCTCTCGTGGTGTTGTCCTTTTTAGTGGCTCTTCTTGTCGTTCGGTGGCGCTATGAGGGCATCGTCCAAACTCGTGGGGAGCAGCTGGAAGCATTACAGGACCGTCTCAACGCCAAAGACGAACAGCTCGACGCCAAAGACAAGCAGCTGGCTCATTACAGGGAACGCCTTCGTCTCACGCCAGCCACTGGAACTGCCTACTCCCGGCTCTCCAACGCCGAGTTACAGCAGCGGGCACTCCAGTTGGTTGCGAATATCCTCAGCTTCTTGGTTGAGAGAGACTGTGAGTCCACGTCGACCCTATTCCGCCGGTGGCATTCTCGTTATCAAGAACTCTCTGAGGAGGAGCGCCAGCAGGCATGGGTAGCTGAAACGAACGCAATGATGCAGCAGAGCTTACAAACAAATGCGGAGTACGACAGTCGCTTCAAGGTCGAATCGATTCTTCTTCGGGACGAGCTGCTTTCCCGTCTGCCACCCTACGCGAAAAATGAGCGCGAGTACAGCACATACGAGCACCCAACCAACCCAATTGGAATGGGCATGGTAGCGGATGACCTTGAGAGACTCGCTAAGAGCCTTCCGCGAGAGGAGGGGAAATGAGCGATGAGCCACATATATCGACCGAAGGGCTGCAAGGTGTAGTGGGTCAAATGCTATGTCAACGGCAGGGCGATTCGGCAGAGCATACACACGCGAAAGAAGGGTGAGGCGAAAAAATTCTTGGACATTCGGGAGGGAGCGAAGGCCGAAGGGCGACCGCTCCCCGTCAGCTTTGACCGGGTAACGCACGCGGAACTCCAGAAAGATTTAGTCCAGCATTACGAGGTAACCCGAAAACAGGAATTGAGCGACGTGTATGGACGGCTCAAGCCGCTCGAGGAATTTTTCGGAGGGTACAGGGCCGTCAATATCGGTCCGCCGCAATTGAGCGCGTATGCTGCCCAAAGGCAAGAGGAGGGTGTGAGTAATGCGACCATAAACAGAGAATTGAGTGTCTTGCGAAAAATGCTGCGCCTAGCATACTATAACAAGAAGCCAGTCCGCGTTCCCCGATTCGAGTTATTGCAGGAAAGCCCTGCCCGGTCCGGCTTTTTTTGAATCCGACCAGTACCAGGCGGTCCGGCCTCACCTTCCGCCCGACCTTCAGACCATCTGTGACCTAGGGTATTTTTGCGGGTGGCGCGTTAGGAGCGAAATCCTTACGCTGAGCCGTTGTCAGTTGGACCTGAAACAAGGGACGCTGAGATTGAATCCAGGCGAAACGAAAAACAAAGATGGCAGGGTAGTCTATTTGAACCCCGAGCTACAGGCCGTGCTCCGAGAGCGACTCGCCTGCGTGGATCGGCTCTGCAAAGAGACCGGGAGTATCATCCCACGGGTGTTCCCCCATCTGACGGGCCGCTTTCGCGGGCAGCGTATCAAGGAGTTTCGCCGGGCGTGGCAGACGGCGTGCAAGAAGGCGGGGACCCCTTGGTTTCTCCGACACGATTTTAGACGGACGGCGGTCCGCAACATGGAACGGTCCGGCATATCCCGCTCCGTCGCTACCAAAATCACGGGACATCGGAGCGAAGCGGTTTACCGCCGCTACGCAATAGTCTCAGACCAAGACCTCCAGGATGCGTCCAGGCGTCTCGGTCATAATTTAGCCATAGTTCGTGGAAAAGTTCTTGACACCCCCGTGCTAAGTGTAGAAAATTAGGCCTCCGGGGCGAATAGCTCAGCGGGAGAGCACCTGCCTTACAAGCAGGGGGTCACAGGTTCAAACCCTGTTTCGCCCACCAGGTTACGGACTCGTCTTTGAGGTCATGGAGAAGTCTTCCCGTAACCTCAGCCAAGGAAAGAAGTTCTGGGCGGAGCCCTCTCAGGCGACTTAAGAACCACAGACGCGTATGCGGCTTGATGGACCATAACCGTCGTCAAGCTGATTAAATCGTCCAGCAGGGAGGATAAGCCATGGAGATTGTCTCACTCATTGTTGCCATTGTGGCGCTCGTGGTCGCGGTCCTGGCGTATGCCAGAACAGGGGGTATCCAAGAGCTGCGGAGTCAGGTGAGTGCCCTGGGCTCTACCACCGAGTCGCTGCGCGTGAAAACCACGGACACCCTGGACACCCTCCGGGGGAAGACGGCGGACACCTTGGAACGTCTTGAGAGGGCCGTCAGGGGACCCGGAGAGGGCCCACCACCCCCTGTTCGGGAGGAAAGCAGACCTGTGCCACCGGTGGAGAGACCCGTCGCGGAGCAAAAGAAACCGGACGTGGAGGATAAAAAAAAAGAGGCGTAAGGTCAACAAAGGCGAAAAGACCGGCTGATCGGCCTGGTCCCCGGCGAGGCCGATAGCCCTTGATGCCGGAGGTGGAAAGATGACCAACGAAGAGCGCGAACATCGCGGCGGGCTGGGCAGGGCGATTCGTTCGATTGTCATTTGGCTGGTGGTCGTCATCGTGGCGGCGGGGGTAGGATTCGGGACGGGGTATTTTCTGAGGGACAAAGAGGCGCGAGACCTTGAACAGTTCTCTGCAGAAGAGAAGGCGGAAATGCAGAAGCAGATCGCTTCGCTGGAGAAGCAGGTCTTGGAGGCCGAAAAGTCACAGCTCGAGCGAGCGCTCGCGCGTGCGAAGTTGAAGGCCGGTCTCGAGGAAGTTTTGGCCTCTCTCACGGGTGCATTGACCGAAGTCGAGCAGCGAAATTTTGGCAGGGCCAGCCAAAAGATCGAGGCGGCGAAAGGGGCCCTCTCGGCTGCGCCCAACACCGACGAATCTGTCCAGAAGGCCATCATGGCCAGGCTGGACACCATCCTGACGGGCCTCAAGAATCTTGACGTCAAGGTTCGGGAAGAGATCGCCACCCTGGCGAAGGAGCTGGAAGAAGGCCCGCTCCCTGGAAGCAAATCAAAGTAGACAAGTGAAGAAGAGCACCTCTCGAGCGATGCTGCAGCACACGCGCGGCGTGGGTCCGCGTGCGTCTCCCCCATTGCATCGAACCCGACTGTGATGTGTGTCTTTCAATTGAAGGCCGGGATGGGAGGAGCCCGAACCCATTGCAAGGGGGACCATGAATACTCCTTGGCCCCTTTTCGTCCCTTGAAGGGGGTGTGGTCTGGACTTTGGCACGATTCATGTATGGTATGTGGGAGACTTCTTCATGGTACCCAAAGGGGGTCGACAAGGCTTGTTGGTGCGATTTAGTCTCATCCCGGTGAGGCTGGATGCCTTGACAGGTGGAAGAGAGACAGCACACGTGAGCACCTGTCATGCATAGGGTTGCGAAGACCCCATTTCAGTTCGTCGGATGCACACAACTCCGGGAGGTCCTGGGGAGCAAGGCCGAGGACGAGCTTCAGCTTATGGATCTCTTGGAGGAAGTTCCCATCGAATCCATCTACCACCACACGCACCAGTACTTCCTGCGCCATCAATATCTCATGGGCCCGTACCCGAACGATTTTGCCACCTGGACCGCCACCCAGGTCCGAGATCGCGTGCTGGGGGAACGGCTCGGCGTCATCGACCCATACGAGTTTGAAACCCTGGAGGATCTGCGTGAGGCGCTCATCGTTGTGATCGACGACCACCTCTCCCGGTTGCATGGTGTCCCCCGGGTTGAAGACGGAAAGCCATTTTACTTCATGCAGTCCCGCCTGGTAGAGGTCTCCACCGGGATCGTCGCTCAGACGCTTCAGGAGTTCCGGGACGGACTCGCCAAGGTGGATGCGAGCGCCATCTACTACCACTTCTACGCGGCTCGGATCCGGGGGAACGGGCAGCCGGCAGGAGATTTCACGGTCTGGGTCGAACGGGGATTAGAGATGCCAGAGCTGGCCCAACAGCTGTGGACCGTTGACCCGTACATTTTCAGCCTCGAGCAGCTTCGCGATCGTCTTTTGGAGATTTGTGATACGTTCCTGACCCCAGGAGGGCAGACCGATGCCGATCTGTCTTGAAGATTATCGGGATGTGGCCCCTCCGGGGACAGTGGATTTGCTCTATCGCTTGAGCGAAAAGGTCAAGGGGAAGAGCCTCCTCAACGTCAACTCAACCCGGTCCGGGGGCGGGGTGGCGGAGATTCTGAACCGCCTCGTCCCTTTGCTCGACGAACTAGGGGTGAAGGCGACGTGGGACGTCATCCAAGGTAGTGATGAATTCTTCGCAGTGACCAAAGGGTTTCACAACGCCCTGCAGGGGAACGGACAAGAAATCAGTGAACGGATGTACGAGGCGTATGTCGAGTGTAATCGCGAAAACGCCAAACGGATGCTTTTTGATGCAGACATGATCCTGATCCACGATCCTCAGCCGGCCGCCCTCGTTGACTTCGGCCCACGAGTCGGAAAGTGGGTCTGGCGGTGTCATCTCGACATCTCTGATCCGGCACGGCGCGTGTGGCGGTTCCTGCGAAACTACGTGGTGAAATATGATGCAGCCATCTTCTCCCTGCCCACCTTTGCGCAGAAGCTCCCGATTCCTCAGTTCTTGGTTTACCCCTCTATCGATCCGTTGAGCGACAAGAATCGAGAGCTCAGCCGAAGGGAGGTCAACAAAATCCTAGACCGGTTGGGTGTTCCGCGGGACAAGTCGATCCTTTTGCAGGTCTCCCGTTTTGACCGATTCAAGGATTTCGTGGGGGTAATCCAGGCCTATCGGATTGTCAAGAGGCACAACGATTGCCGCCTCATACTGGCGGGGGGTCCGGCGGCCGATGATCCGGAGGGCAAGATGGTCGTGGATGAAGTGAAAGAAGCCGCCGGCCAGGACCCGGATATCCTTATCCTCGAGCTTCCCCCGGACTCAAACATCGAGATCAATGCCCTACAACGGGCGGCCACGATCGTCCTTCAAAAATCAATCAAAGAAGGCTTTGGCTTGACCGTGTCCGAGGCCATGTGGAAGGGGAAACCGGTCATCGGGGGTGACACCGGGGGGATTACAGTCCAGATCCTCTACTATCTCACCGGCTATACCGTCAGCTCGGTGGAGGGGGCGGCCTTCCGGATCCGGTATCTCCTGAACAACCCGCAGATCGCCCGGAAGATGGGCACGGACGCCAAGGAACACGTCCGGCGGAATTTCCTCATCACCCGCCATCTGACCGATTATCTGACGCTCATGGCTGCCCTCACCGACGGGGCGGAGAATTTGGACTTCCTTCCCTTTAGCTAGAAACCCCCACATTTTCAGTGAGTTGCACGGCTTCCGTGGTGGGTTGCTGGCAAGTCACTGTCGCATCTATCCAGTTTGAAACATGGGTGACGGCGTCCCGCTCTTGCTTGGCTTCAGGGAACAGATAGCGTTCGGTGACACTGAGATCACTGTGCCCTAATAGCTTACGGATGGTTACTAAGTCCGCGCCATGTTCCAACGCCCGTGTAGCAAAGGTACGGCGCAAGTCGTGCGGGTGGAGGTTCACAATTCCCGCTCTCTTACATGCGCGGTCCCACGCTTTGTAAATGTCCTTGATGGGTTTAGACTCAACGCCTTTGGAATCCTCCGCAGAGAGATATTGGATAAAAGCAATAATTGACGTTCAAAGGACTGTACCAATTTGTCCCTTTCGGCCATGATAGCGATACCATCGCTTCTCACTCGAATCCTATATCTCACGGGTCCTCCCGATTCCGTTGGGACTCCACTGGCTCATCGAGATCGGACGAACTAAAGCTAATGAGAATCAGAATCGTGTACTCATCGTATCTGGCCTTTCCGACACCTATAGGGACCTTGCCTACAAACGTACCGATCCGGCCTTCAAAGGCATAGATCTCTACTTCGACGCGGCCCCGGTTGCGCACCGATTTATACAGGGCGATCTCGGGGAATGGAACCCCGAATACGGGAATCGGAAAGGCGGGGATGCCGAACAGCGTCGATGATTGGTCAACGCCGAGGACGTACGCGAAGACCTTTAGCTTCAGGTCTGACTCCGTCTGATCGGAGACAACTTTAACTCCATGTTCTTCGAGCCAGGTCATCACGAATGCCTTTGCAAAGGCCCGATCATCCGTGAGTGCAAACAGCTCGAGGGTAACGCGGCGTCCAATGAATCGCTGAACCTCGAGCTGGGCGACTGCCCGCTGCAGCGACCGGACCAGTAACTGCTGTTCAAGGCTGGACCGTGCGGTCGTGGTCGCACGCACCGAGCTGTAACAGCCCGCACTCAAAAGCCAGCAAGCGATGGACCCCACGAGCAGTAGACTTGGCCCGATCCCAGGGTTTCGCTTACTGCGTAACTTCGTGCGCATCAGCCACTCGGTAGGCCTGAAAAGAAAGGTACCCGTTGCCGGTCGATGTGTGTAACTACAGTACCACACCCGATTATACCTCATCCCAACTCTCGGGATAGCCTCCTTTGGTTGTTGCCGGTGTTACGGGTTTCGCAGACGGCCCTGCTTCATGGAGGTACCGCGACAAACCGCCTGAGAAGTTGGTGCATTCGGTGAAGCAGTTCGGCAGGGTTTGCGTATTCCTTCTCAAGTAGTGCACTCCGTAATGGTGAATTCATTCGTCAGTTCCTTGAGGCCCCAGTCGGCCCATTTCATACGCTAAATTTTCTGATAGGATAAACCTTTCATTTGTCGAAACGCTTCAAATAGTTCACGGGCTGACACTGAATCATCCCCATTATAGTAAGCGAGAATTTCCGATAGTGTTCAAGGACTTGTTGTGGAGATAATCTGTCCTTAACCTTTTGGAAGTTCATCCATCATAATCCCGGCTCTGTTAAGCCGATTTTTCGATATAGTCTCGCAAGTCTTGCAGTCTGAACCGTAATGTGCCGCCGACCTTGCCATAGGGAATTTTTTTGTCTCGCGTCAGGCGGCGCAGGGTGACCTCGCTACACTTGAGGAAATCCATTGCTTGGCGAAAGTCCAAGTATTCCCACCTCCAAGGAACCTCATAATTTTCCCTTTTGACCATGCTTCCTCACCTCCCCCCAAAAGAGAACGGGGGGCCAACAGCCTGTGTAAGGCATCGGCCCCCCGTTCAAAAGGCACTTATTAAGTTTCAAAGATCATACCCCAAGCGACATCGCCGTGTGTCTGAAAAGACGAGAGCCGCCACAATTTCAACACCTTGTGACGGCTCCCTAAATGGCTACTAAGAGAATTTGGACTTCCTTCCCTTTAGTTGACTTCCCTCGCTAGGTACGATATAGACTGACTCTTGCTGCGGGGCCGTAGTGTAGCCTGGTTAACACGCCGGCCTGTCAAGCCGGAGATCGCGGGTTCAAGTCCCGTCGGCCCCGCCACCCAACGCCTGACACCTGGGTTACCACCTGTCTTTCAATCCGAAATCCCCAATCCGCAATCGGAATTCTCGGAGCTCGGACTTTCAAATTAGTACGACATGGCGAAGCCGGCGGTGACGACGCCTGTAAAGTTGTCACCCGCGTTGATCGCTTTCGTGCTGTTCCCGAGGAAAAAGAAGTCCCCCTTCACATAGGCCTCCCACGAGCCGTAGTCGGCCGGGATAAAAGCCAGAGGCACGCTCGCCTTGATGCCGAGGTCAAAGTAGCCGAACGTGGAATCCTCACCGGTGTTGGGGTTTTCATAGTAATCCCCGAGGCTTAAACCCAGTGTCAGTGGGAGAGAGAGTGTCACCGGGTATTTCTCGCCCTCAAACACGGTGTAGCTCGGCTCGAGGTCCAGCTGAAAGTACGTCCCGAGGTCGGGTCCAGTCGCCCCGGCACCCTGGATCTCGAACGCGACCAGGATGTGAGGTGACATGGCAAAGGGCCCCAGCAGGTCGCTATCATCATAGCTGAGCCCAAACGCGATCTCCTGTGTTGAGCCGAAGGAATCGTTGGGGCTGGTGTAGAGGGTATAGACCGTATCTAGGCTAAAATCTTCAAACAACCCGAAATTCAGCCCGGCGATAAAGTCGAACTCGTACCACGCCGTCGGATCGGCCGTCCCGGGTGATACCGACTGGATGCTGTTCCAGATCCCCAGCGTCGCACCCGCGCTCGTGAGTCCACTCGAGCCTTCATACAGGTTAAAGTTGACATCGGCCCACGGCTGGCCAATGAAGCCGTTTTTCGACTGCAGGAGCCCGCGGAAGAAATACGCGCTGGTGAAATCCATCCCGGCGTCGAACGAGACCTTGCCCGTGTTGGGTTCCTCGGCTGCGATTGCCGGCGTGCCGCATAAGAGAGTGGCCATCGCCAGCGCGCTGGCCACGAGAGCTATCCGTCCCCGCGTTTCTTGTCCCATCTGGCTACCTCCTTTTCTTACGGGTGGCGACGTTCTACGTAGAGAAAAAGAAAAGGGCGCCTCGTATCTGAGGCGCCCTTGCCTCCCCTTCCCCCTGCGCCGTTGCAGGGGCGGTGCCTTACTCTGCGGTCAACGCTCCGCTCGCGCGGGCTTCGCAGCCGTCGAAACGTCCGCGACGGCTTCGGCAACCAGAATGGCCTCGGCAATCTGCTGCATGGGGGTCCGGGTCTTCATGCTTTGCCGTTGGATGGAGTGAAAGGCCTCCGCTTCGGTGATCCCCTGCCGGGCCATGAGCAGCCCTTTGGCCCGTTCGATCTTCTTGCGGGCCTCGAGGGCTGTTCGCATATGCTGGTTATCCTTCCAGAGCGCCATGAACTCCCGGAACCTGGCGATGGCCAACTCGATGGCTGGCTGCAGCTCTTGTCCACGCACCGGCTTGACCAGGCAGGCCATCACGCCTGCCTGGGTGGCCTGGCGGATCATCGTGGCGTCGAGCTGGCGGGCCAGGAGGATGACGGGGGTCGGGGCCTGCTTCAAGATATGCGTTGCCGCGGCCATTCCGTTCGCTCCCTCCAAGTCCGCCGCCAGAAAGAGCAAGTCCGGTTGGAGCGTCTGGACGAGCTGCAATCCCTCGTCGATATCCCTCGCCTCCCCAACCACCGCGTAACCCAGCTCCCTCAGCGTCTCCTTGAGGAAGGTCCGCGCATACGCGCTGTCCTCGATGAGCAGCAGGCGATAGGACACGGTCTTACTTCCCCGAACCCTTGGCTGGCGCCGGGGGGGGGTGGGTCGCTTCCTGGGCCCCAGGGATCTGACCCGCCACCTTCTTGAGGATTCCTTCCGGATCCATCTTGGCGAAGTCGAGGAACTCTCTGAGGAGGGGGAGCGCTGCCCCGGCACTGAGGAAGGCATTCACCACCCGACCGATGCCGGATCCATCCTGGCCTGGTCCCTCGCCGTTCCCTCCACCCCAGCCGTGCACGTCCAACACCTTGATGCTGTCGATCTGTCGGGCCGGCGCCATCATCTCGCCTAGCATCTGCGGAGCCTGGTCGATAAAGCGCAGCAGGACATCCCGCTGAATGACTTTCTCTTCCAGGTTGTTCTCGCTCTGCACCATTTTGAGGCGGGCGGCTGCGTCCGCCTCTCCCTCCCGCTGCTTGGAGAGGGCCAGCCGTTCAATGGCGCGTGCCTTTTGCTCGGCGACCTCGTGTTCCCGGAGGGCCTGGATGAGGGCGATCGCCTTCTGTCGCTCGGCCGCCGCTCGCTCCGCCACCGTGATCACCTCCTGGGCCGCCTGCTCCTTGCTGGCGTCGGCCTCCAAGCGGCGCTTTTCCTCTTCGATCCGCTGCCGCTCCTTAACCAGAATCGCGATTTCTTTGGCGCGCTTGGTCTCCTCGACCACGCGCTCCTTGTCGATCTCGGCGGTCTCTCGAAGCTCCGTCTGTTGCATCAGATAGGCCTCACGGCGGATCTCTGCCTCGCGGATCGTTTTTTCCTGGGCGATCTCTGCCTCGCGGACTGCCCGCTGCTTGGCGATCTCCGCCTCTCGAGACCGTCGCTCCTGCTCGTACCGGTACTCTTCCGTATCGGCTTTTTGCAGAGCCCGGTTCGTCTCCACCTGGCGAATCTGCTCGGCCTCGGCGAATTCCCGGTCCTGGTCGAGCGACAGCTTGAGCTTGACCGCCTCCACGTCTTTCCGCTTGATGGCCACCTCGGTGTTCCGTTCAATCTCGTTCCGCTCCCGGTTGCGTTGCGAGACCTGGGCGGAAATCTGGCGGAGGCCCTCCGCGTCAAAGATGTTGTTGGGATCGAGCTGAGCGCGGTCGGTCTGGTCGAGGTGAAAGAGCGAGACATCCTCGAGGCCGAGCCCGTTGAGCATCAACGGTTCCTGCAGGTCCCCCATGACGGCCAGGGCGAACCCACGGCGGTTCTCGTGCATCTGTTCCATCTCCATCCGCGCTGCCGCCGATCGCAGTGCCGACACCAACTTCTCCTCCACCAGTGACTGGATCCCCTCGGCGCTGAAGGACTTATCCCCCAAGCTGCGGGAGGCCCGTTCGATGCTCTCGGCGTCGGCGGTGATCTTCACGTAGAACTCGGTCCCGATGTCGACCCGCAGCCGGTCCTTGGTGATAAAGGCCTCCTTCTTCGCCTTGAAGACTTGAAGCTTGAACGTCTCGAGGGAGATCCACTGAATGCTTTGGACCCAGGGGAGCACCACGGCACCGCCGTCGATGACCACCTTCTTGCCGCCCAAGCCGGTCCGGATGAAGGCCATATTGACCGGCGTCTTCACGTACCAGGCGGTGAACGCCGCGATGGCAATCCCTGCTAGGATTAAAAGTAAAATAATCCATCCCATTGTCGCTCCTCCTCGCTTTCCCCCTCGGGATCAGCGCTCCGCCGTGACCACGGCCTCTTCGATGCCGTACATGTACAGCAGGTTCTCCACCGTTTCCCGGAACTGGTCCGGGTTCCCCTTCTTGAAAGAGAAGGAATCGTCGCTAAAACGTGGGGTGTGTTCATACATCTCATTAAAGTCCCGAGGCGTGTTGGGATAGTCGTGACAGAGGCGCTGCCACATGTCCCGCAAAACTCGCCTGTCCACGCCCCGCACCACGATGCGGAACGGCTGTTCCTTGGTGGCCGGCCCCGCCGTAGCGACGGGAGCGGCAGCCGCCCGGAACGGCTCGGCCCGGCCGGCACCAGGTGGCGTGCGGGACACGCCAGGACGGGGTGGGATCCGCGTCCCTCCTCCGGCGGGGATGAAAGCCGCGGCAGGACGGCGCGTGACCTCTTCCGGTGCGGGCTCGGGCTTCCTTCCCCCGGGAGCTGCGGCCATCCCAGGCGCAGTGGCGCCCAGTCGCATGCGGCCTGAGGACGCGATCTGGAAGTCGGGATACGCTAACAATCCGTGCTCGTTAATGTCCAGACCCTCCATCTCCTCCTCGGCGGGAACCCGAATGCCCAGGAGGCCCTTGAGGAGTCCCCAGCCGACAAGAGAAGCCGGGAAGATGAACGCGCCCACTGCGAGCACCCCGATCAACTGTGCTTGGAAGAGCCCCGACCCGCCGCCAAAGAAGAGTCCGTTGCCGGTGGTACCGGGGCTAAATACGTCCTGGGCGAACAGGCCGACCGCGATGGTGCCCCAGGCGCCGCAGGTCAGGTGAGCGGAAACCGCCCCAACCGGGTCGTCCAGCCTGATGCGATCGAAAAACAGCACCGAGAGGACCACGAGGATCCCAGCCACAAGGCCAATCGCCAGCGAGCTCCCCAGGCTGACAAAGGCACAGGGGGCCGTGATGGCGACCAGGCCGGCCACGCCGCCGTTCAGCCCCATCGTCAGATCCGGCTTGCCCAAGAGGACCCACGCTGTGAAGGTGGCGGCAATCACCCCCGCGGCCGCGGCGGTGTTTGTGGTGGCGGCGATGTGGCCGATAGCCCCCGCATCCGCCGCCATGGTACTGCCCGGGTTAAACCCGAACCACCCGAACCACAGTATAAAGACGCCCAGTGTGGCCGAGGTGAGGCTGTGGCCGGGAATCGGGTTGATGCGCCCATCCTTTGTAAATTTGCCGATGCGGGGCCCCAGCATGATGGCCCCAGCAAGTGCCGCCCACCCGCCGACCGAGTGGACCACGGTCGAGCCGGCAAAGTCCCACATCCCGCGTTCGGCAAGCCAACCGCCCCCCCAGATCCAGTGGCCCGTGATCGGATAGAGCAGGCCTGCCATGAGAAAGGAAAAGAGGAAGAAGCTACTGAACTTGATCCGCTCGGCGACGGCTCCCGAGACGATCGTCGCCGCGGTACCGGCAAAGACCATCTGGAAAAGGAATTTCGCTTCCAAGGGCACGCCGGTCCAGCTAATGGCGCTATAGACGCCTTGGTAGGCATCTCCGGTGGCCGGGCTGTTGTCCGCGCCGCTCAGAAACCACAGTCCTTTCAGGCCCATAAACCACGAGCCGTCTCCAAACATGATGCCCCAGCCCACGACCAGAAAGCCGATGGCTGTGATGGCGTACACCACAAAATTCTTCGCGAGAATATTGACGGTGTTCTTGGCGCGGGAAAAACCCGACTCGAGCAGGGCGAACCCCGCGGCCATGAACATGACGAGAAAAGCGGTGAGCAGGGTCCACACGGTGTCAATGGCCACCTTGGATGCGGCCTCTTCGGCGGCAAAGGCGACCCCTGGGAGAAGAATCATCTTGCATGCTACCAGTCCAACGGTGCGTGCCCCTTTCCTCCAAGTCACGTTTTGTCCCTCCCTTCCGAGACGTCTTTGGGGGAAAATACAGGTCTCCAGCTGTCGCGTTTTACCAAGGATTTGTAAATGGATGAGCATGCAGCATGCCAGTCGAGGTACGGAATCGTAACCCGCTGACAATGCAGGGAAAGTTGACCAAAGGGGGGGAGCACGATGGGAGGTTCATCGCTTAAAAAGAGGGCAGAAAGTTGGCCTCTGGGCGCGGGCTGCTTACGGCATAAGCAATTTAGCCGGTTTGCCTTGACAGGGCAGGCGCTGAGGGATATAGGCTGTCAACTATCGCCAGATTTCGGATTGCGAATTTCGAATTTCGGATTGAAAGGCAAGCGTATGTTTGGAAAATCCGAAATCCGCAATCCCAAATTCGAAATATCCCCGTTCATCGGATAGGGGGATGCATTGACCCAGGAGAAGGTCCTCGCGGAAACAGAGATCCGAAGAGAGGTCCTCCGCCTGGCACTGCCCGTCGCCGTTGCCAACCTCCTCCACCGAATGGTGACTGCGGTGGATGTCTTTCTGGTCGGCGGACTCGGCGCGCCGGCCCTGGCGGCGGTCGGGCTCGGCCAGCTGCTAATCTTCATCAGCTTGACCATCGTGTGGGGGATCAGCACGGGAACCATGGTCACCGTCGCTCAGCATTGGGGAGCGGCCCGGCGGGTGGACGCTGGACGCATAGCCGTGCACGGCCTCCTCGCAACGCTCGTCTTCACGATCCCACTGGCGCTGATCGGCATAATCTTCGCCGCGGACGCCGCGCGATTCCTGGGGGCGTCGGCCGCGGTACAGATCCTGGTGACCGAGTACTGCCAATGGGTCTTTCTGGCGTTCCCCGTCACCGGCTTCGCGTATGTCCTCATCGCCACGATGCAAGCGGCCGGTGATACACGAACGCCGATGTGGATTGTCCTGATCCTGAACCTGGTGCACATCGGCCTGGCCGTTCCCTTGATCTACGGATATCTGGGTCTCCCCAGCCTTGGGGTTCAAGGGGCCGCGATCGCGGTCGCATGCGCCGAGATCGTGGGGGTCGGGCTCCTGTGGTGGCAGGGATGGGCCAAAGGGTATCTGGCCAAAGGGAGGTGGGATACGACCTGTATGCGCCCTATCGTCAGGGTGGGCTGGCCCGTTGCGATTGATCGGATGGTATGGCAGGCGGGGCAGGTGGTCTATTCCAAGATCCTCCTCATCTACGGGACCGCGGCGTTCGCCACACACCATTTGGGAGTGAACATCGAATCGCTCTCCTTTATGCCGGGGTTGGCGCTGGGCGTGGGGGCCGCGACCTTCGTCGGGCAAAGCGTGGGGGCCGGGGATTTCCTCCGCGCCCGCATGGGGATGGCGGAGACCAACCGGTTGGGGATGATGTTCATGGGCGCCATGGGTGTCCTCTTTTTCCTCTGTGCAGAGCCCCTGATCCGTCTGTTTACGACAGACCCGGCATTGATCCGCCTTGGCGGCATCTTTCTGCGGATTGCTGCCGTGAGTCAGATCCCCCTCGCAGTGACGCTCGTGCTTCAGGGAGCGCTCCGGGGGGCAGGAGATACTCCGTATATCCTGCGGGTGACGACTCTCGGCATCTGGGGGGTTCGGGTCCCTGTCGCCGCGGCCGCGGCGTGGATGGGCCTCAGTGTCGCCTATGTCTGGTGGGCTTTCCTCCTAGACTGGCTGGTCCGCATGGTCGTCCTGCAGCGGCGTTGTCGTTCCACGCAGTGGGAGAGAAAACACGCAGAGATCGTTCCGATCGCCCCCAGTCCGATCGATGGCGATTGAGGAGTCCGATCGAAGGACGAGAGTCTTCCGGATGAGAGAGAACCACAGAGAGATCGTCGCCAGAGAATTTGGCAAGCAGGCGCACCGCATTGGAGACCCCGATCATACCGTGGCGAGCCCGGTGCACCTGGGCTGGATGGTGGAGAATCTCGACCTGGAGTCACACTGGGCCGTGCTGGATGTAGCGGCCGGCACCGGGCTGCTCGGCCGGGCGATTGCTCCCTACGTGAAACACGTGATCGCAGTGGACGCGACCTCCGAAATGTTGCGCGAGGGGAGACGTCAGGCGGAACACGACGGCCTCGCCAACATTGTCTTTGAGCCGGGGCGTGCCGAGGCATTACCGTATCCGAACGATGCGTTTGATCTAGTCGTCAGTCGCTTTGCAATGCATCACTTTGAGGATCCACGCCTGCCGATGGCCCAGATGGTGCGCGTCTGTCGCCCCGGCGGAACCGTCGCCGTGATGGATTTGGTTGCCCCTCAGAACGAGATCGTGGCGCGGGCATATAACCGCGTGGAACGCATGCGCGATCCCGCGCATTCGCGGGCGCTCTCGTTCGAGGAGTTGCGCACACTGGTCGGGAATGCAGGGTTGGACCTCGTGTATACCGTCTCCCGTGACGTCGAAGTCCGTGTCGATCGCTGGTGCGAATTGACGCAGACGGCACCCGACGTCCGCCGGGCCATTGTTGAGGCACTGACCCAAGAGCTCGAAGGTGCACCCACCTCGGGCATGCGCCCGTTTTACCGGGATAATGCGCTGATGTTTGTGCACACATGGGTTATCGTCGTTGGAGGGAAACCATGAAGACATTCACCTCTCTGTTAGAAGAGGCGCTCGAGGGCTGGAGCGACGCCCGCCAGGGCTTGAGTGCGGAAGCCGAGAATATGCCAGCCAGACAGTTCGAATTTCGCCCCACACCCACCGTCCGCAGCGTCAGAGAAGTCATCGTCCACATTCTTGAAGTGGCCATGATGATGACGGGTGAGCTGACGCGCGTGGACACAAACTTTCACCGGGCGCCCTGGCCAAAGCTGCTCGGCATGTATGCGCGGCCGGCCCATCGGGTCAAGACCAAGGCCGATGTGGTGAAACTGCTCAAATCACAGTTCACGCAGGCCGAGAAGCAGTTTCGCAAGGCCGGTGAGCTGCACATGTTGCAGTTGATTGAGCGATTTGATGGAGAACTCGGGACGCGGCTGGCGTGGCTGCACCATGGGATTGCCCACGAAATGTATCACACGGGGCAATTGACCGTGTATCAGCGACTCATGGGGATCGAGCCCGCCCTCACAAAAAGGATCAGGGGAGGCTAGCGATGAGCGTGCCGAATCGCTGGTGGTGAGCCTCTGCCCTGAGCGCGTCGAAGGGCTGTCGAACCAGTAAATAGTCGAGAGGGCGACCAAAATTTTGAAATTCGAATTTCGAATTTGGTAGGTCACCGGACTTCCGACGTCGGACCTGGGACGTTACAGCGAATTGCGGATTTCGGTTTTTTGAACTTCGGACATCGGACTTCGGACATCGTATCTCGGACCCTGGACGTTATCCCCCGAGGAAGAGGCGGCCGACCTCGGGATCTCTGAG
This sequence comes from uncultured bacterium, assembly GCA_964558395.1. Classification (GTDB taxonomy): domain Bacteria; phylum Methylomirabilota; class Methylomirabilia; order Methylomirabilales; family CSP1-5; genus CSP1-5. The sequence goes on from CAZLDS010000009.1 coordinate 67,372, forward strand.
TAGGTCGCTGCCTTTGCCGGCCATGGCGATTTCGCCCGAGACGAGCACATAGCCGATATCGGCGAACTCGAGCCCCTTCTTGGCGTTCTGTTCGACCATGACGATGGTCTTGCCGTGTCTGTGCTCCAGGTCGTCGAGCGCCTGGAAGACCATCTCGATGTACCGTGGCTCGAGGCCGATCGAGGGTTCATCCACCAGGAGGATCTGAGGATCCATGACCAGGGCCCGGGCGATTTCGAGCAGCCGCCGCTCGCCGCCCGAGAGGACCCCTGCCCGCAGGCGGCGCCGCTCCGCCAGCTGGGGATACTTTTCAAAGATGTTTTCCGCCGCCTCTCGCGCGTGGCGGGGAGTGTCCATCAGATATCCGCCCATCCACACGTTCTCCTCGACCGTCATGTCGGGAAACACGGAATTGTGCTGCAGCACATAGGCGATCCCGGCGGTCTTGAGCTTTTCGTTGGAACTGAGCCGGGTGATATCCTGTCCCCTGACTGTGATGGTCCCGCCCATGAGATTCGTGAATCCGTAGATCGAGTGGAGGACCGTTGATTTGCCGGCGCCATTGGGGCCGATCAGGCACAAGGACTGGTTTGCGCCGACCTGCAGGTCGATCCCGTGGAGGATCTCCATCTTCCCGTAACCGGCGACGAGGCCGTCGATCCTCAATATGGGGTCGGGCGCGGCGAGTTCCGTGATCTGTTCCCGCGTGGGTCCCTCCTCGACGATACGGTCCGTGTCGGCAGGCATATCCTCGGGAAGGGACGCGGTCTCGCCGCGAGCGCCGCCGCGGCCGCGCCTTTGTGTGTCTTTATCGGCTGGGCCCTTTCCGTCCATCACCCGGCTCCGAGATACGCGTCGATCACGCGCTGATCGGTGCGGATCTGGTCGGGCGGGCCCTCGGCCAACAGCTGGCCGTGGGCCAGGCAGTAGATATGCGCGGCCAGATCCATGATCACCCGCATGTTGTGCTCGATGACGAACAAGGTAATTCCGATCTCGGAATTGATGTGCTTGAGCCGATCCATCAGGCTGTTGATCAGGACCGGATTGATCCCCGCCGTTGGCTCGTCGAGCAGGAGCACTTTCGGTTGGTTCATTAACGCCATCGCGAGTTCCAGGAGCTTCTGCTGGCCGAACGACAGCTCGCCCGCCCACAAGAAGCGTTTCGAGTAGAGCCCGACAAAGTCGAGGAGCCCTTCCGCCCGTTCGGTCACCGCCAGCGAGTGTTTCGCAAACATGGTGCGCAGCCCCTCATGGGTATGAGGGATGCTAATCTCCATGTTTTCCATGCAGCTCATTTTCCCATAGATGCGCGTCTGCTGGAAGGTGCGCAACAGCCCCATACGCGCGATGTCGGCCACCCGCAGTCGCGAAACCTCGCGCCCCTCGAACGTCACGGAGCCGCTGTCGATCGGATGGAAGCCGACAATCGAGTTGAATAGCGTGGTCTTCCCCGACCCGTTGGGCCCGATGAGGCCGGTGATACTCCCCCGAGGGACATTCAGGGTGATGTTGTTGTTGGCGATGACGCCCCCGAACGATTTGGTCACGGCGTTGACTTCGAGGATCGCGGTCATCAGCTGTCCCCCAGAGACACGGGTGCCGTCCGGGCCTCAACATCCACCGTCTCGCCGAATTTCTCTGGCCACTTCGCGCGCAGCCACCCCATGATGCCGAGCGGGAAGAAAACGACAATAATGACAATCAACAGCCCCAGGGCCACCCGCTGCCAGCCAAACAGGTAGGTCCAGAAGACCTCTTGTGTGATATGAAAGACCGTCGCCCCAATCACCGGGCCCCAAATCGTCCCCTTGCCTCCGAGGATCGCCATGAGCACCATCCAGACGCCAAAGGTGGCACCGGGAAACGCCACGTCCCGGTCGATAAAGTTGTTGAGATGCCCAAACGCGCCGCCCGCCAGAGCGAGGAAGAACGCCGCGACGCACCACGCCACGGTCTTGTACCGGGTAGTATGGATCCCCATCGCCTCGGCCTTGTCCTCGTCGTCGCGGATGGCGTTGATGGCCAGGCCGAAACGGCCCGCGTAAAGCCACTTCAGCGCGAAAAAGCAGATTACAGCCAGCAGGAACAGGAAATAATAAAAGAAGACTCCGCGCATGTTCGCTTCGCCCGGAAATATTGGGGCGAGCATGCCGGAACCTGCGCCGATATATTCCCATCCGCTGGCAATCTCGCCCGCGGCGACCCCGAGACCAAGAGTGGCGATGGCGAAGTAGTGGCCCCGGAGCCCGAGGATACCTGATCCGAGCACCGCCGCGACGGCCACCGCCACGATCACGGCGAGTACCAAACCGAGGGTGAATCCGGTGAAATACTGTGACTTTGTCAGCGTCTGCACCTCCTTAGTGACTGTGGCATACTCTGCGATGTGGCGGTACAGCCCGCGCTGCACCACGGCGGGAACGTAGCACCCGATCCCGAAAAATAGGATGTTGCCGAACGAGTTATAGCCCATCTGCCCGCCGCAAAGATCCCACGTGAGGGAAAAGAGGATCATCATCCAGAGGAGCGAAAGCTGGACCATGTATCCCGGGGCGATAAGAGGGGCGGCCAATCCGGCCAGGCCGATCAGGGCGTAGGGCAGCAGATTCCGGGTGCGATCCGTCATTTGAGGTACTTCCGCTGGCGGCTCAACTGGAAATTCCGCACCAAAAGAATGACAACCAGGAGAGAAAAGACGAAGGCGGCCTGATATTCAGTGCCCAGGATAAAGCCGGCAAAATTCTCGGCCGCGCCCAACCCGAGGCTGGCAAAGATCACGCCCACGATGCTGCCCAGCCCGGCGACGATCACGATCATAAACGAGCGTAGGGTATAAGCCAGCCCCAGGTACGGGTGGATGACCCAGGTCATGACCACCAGGCTGCCAGCCGCACCGCAGATGGCTGCGTTCACCGCAAAGGTCATGGCATAGACGCGGTCGGTGTTGACGCCCATGATCCGGGCGGCGCGGGCGTTTTGTGCGGTAGCTCGGATCGCTTGCCCAAGACGGGACTTCTTGAGAAAAAGAAACAAGGCCGCGCCGATAATCAAGGCGGCGACGAACCCGACCACCTTGATCTCGGCTACGGTGATCATCCCGTCAGCAAAGAACCGCGTGCCGAGGCCGGATTCTGCCGTCCGGACGTCGGCCCCGAACAGCTCGTTGGCGACCTGCTGGAGCACGATACTCATGCCGAAGGTGGCCAGGATTGAGATGAACATGTCTTGGTCGACGACCCGAAAGATCACCAGCCGGTACAGGACCCAGCCGAGAATGAACAATGCGGCTGCTGCCGCCGGCACAGTGAGGAGGGGATGCACCCCGGCACGGGCCAGCACAAAGGTCACGTAGCCCCCCAGCATGACGAATTCGCCCTGGGCGATGTTGATAATGTCCATTACGCCCCACACCAGGGCCATGCCATAAGCCGCCAGGGCGAAGATGGCGCCGATGAGGATGCCATCGATCAGCAGTTGCACCGAGAGAATCGGCGCCTCGTACAAGAGGAAGAAATTGTCTATCATGACCGCAAAAATGGCACCCGTCCCTTCACGCGGTGGTCAGTAAAGGGACGGGTGCCGGGCTGAATGGTTACCGTTCACTCCACTTGGGTCGCGGATGGATCAGCTTCCCCGATGCCCACCTGGTCGGGGCCACGACCGTGTACTCACCGTTCTGAATCTGGCGAAGTACCATGGGCTTGACGACATTCTTGCCGGTTTCGTCGAATTTCACGTTGCCATAGAAGGTCTCCATCTCGGTGGCAGCAATCGCGTCGCGGACCTTCTCGGTGTTGAAGGTGTTCGCGCGCCGCAAGGCCTCGACGTAAACCAGGACTGCCGCCGTGGACTCGGCGGCCTGATACGGGGGCACGTAGCCGTATTCCTTTTCGAAGGTCTTAGCGTAGTCGCTGGCCGAGCCGAACCATTTGTCCTTATACGTCAGTTGTGGGGCCCACTGGGCCGCACACAAGGTATAATCGGCAAGCGGACCGAAATTCTCGATCACTTTTGCCGCCTCGCAGTGGGTGATGGCGAGCATCGGCACGTCGATTTTCTTCTCCGAAACTTGTTTAATGGCTAACGTCGCGCCCTTGGAATGGCCAGAAACCACAAGGAGGTCGGGCCGCAGGACCTTCACCTTAGTCAGGGTTGCCGACATGTCGTTCAGCTCGGGCGGCAGCTTGTCGTCGACGACGACCTTCATCTTCCAGCGTTTGGCATCCTCCAGCACGCCGGCGCGGATATCCTGCGAGAACGGATCGTTTTCGATGGCGACCGCCACCTTCACGGTTCTTGGATCCCTTTTATTGAGCTGCGCCACCTCCGCGGCCAGGTTGACGGCCTCCTTGAGGTAGTAGTCTGAGGTTGAAAGCGTGGCAAAGAGGTACCTGTACCCCTTGTTAAACAGGCTACGGGACGCCCCGTTCCCCTCAACCATGGGAATCCCGTATTTCTCGGTCACGGGTGCGATCGCCTTGGTCAGACCCGAGCTGTACGGTCCCAACATGAACTTGATGCCGTCCTGTACAATCAAGCGTTCCGCGACCTGCGCGCCACGCGCCGGGGTCGACTCGTCGTCATAGTAGACGATGTCGATTTTGTAGGTCTTTCCGCCGACCTTGACACCCCCCATCTCGTTAATTCGCTTTTTGGCGAGTTCGTACCCGTTCTTGGTGTGTTGCCCGTTGGTGGAGTACTTGCCGGTTTCCGACAAGGCGGCCCCAAAAACGATGGTGTCGCCGACGACCTTGGCGCTGGAGGGCACCGCGGTGACCAGCGCGAGCGCGACGGCCCCAACTATCCACCAGGTTACGTTCCTGAGTCTTGTGACCATACCCCCTCTCCTTACATAGCTAGTTTATCGAGTCTGTGAGCGTATCTCGAGGCGCAAACATCCTGGGCAGTGCTGACAATCTTGTTTGTAGCGGTATTTCACCTCCCTCCGAGAGAATAAACCCTCTAATTGTTTTCGTGTTAGACGGAAACCAATCTGTGGAAATTCGGTAATGAAAAGCTAGGACAAACAGGTCTGCGGTGAGTCAATCGGCCAAATCTAAACCCTCATCGCACATACTGAAATAACGTTACAATAATGATAACGCCGTTCCATCGGCCGGTCAAGCAGGAATTGGGGGAGGGCCTTGACACGCTTCGGTTCCGCAGATACCCTAAGACCAGTCCCCCTGTCCCGAGCCGAAAGGGCCAGTTAACTTACCGTAAACTTTGAACTCTCAACCCTCAACCCTGAATAGCGATGGGAGGTTCCCATGCAGACGGTGGCCCTGAGGTCGAGACGCCTCGAAACGGCCGACCACGACGCGGCAATCGAGCTCTTCTTTGCCAGAGGATGGACCGATGGCCTGCCCATCGTGCCACCCTCCGAGCAGCGCGTTGAGGCGATGCTGCAAGCCCTCGACCGGGATCCCGGTGAGGTCGTCGGCACCCTGGCCCCGCGATATGGCAAAGCGACACTGGAGAAGATCGCCATCAACGCGGTCATGGCGGGGTGCCTCCCTGCGTATTTTCCCGTCGTGGTCGCGGCGATCGCGGCGATCGCGGATGAGGCGTTTAATCTGAACGGCGTGCAGGCCACGACCCACGTCGCCGCTCCGCTCTGCATTATTAACGGTCCGATCCGCCAGGTGCTGGGGATCAATGGTGGGGCGAATTGCTTCGGGCAGGGTTTTCGGGCCAACGCGACCATCGGCCGAGCGGTGCGGCTGTGCATGATCAATATCGGCGGCGGACTGCCCGGAGTGACCGACAAGGCGACCTTTGGGCATCCCGGCAAGTACACCTATTGCGTCGCCGAGAACCAAGAGGCCTCTCCGTGGGAGCCGCTCCATGTCGAGCGAGGGTTCCGGCCGGACCAGAGCACCGTCACGGTTTTTGCCGCGGAGGCACCGCACAACGTCAGTGACCATACGAGCCACAGTGCGCACGGGATCCTCACCACGGTCGCGGACACCATGGCGACCATGGGAAACAACACCATGTACAAGCGAGGAGAGATGTTGGTGGTCATCGGCCCCGAGCATGCCGCCACCATCGCGGCCGAGGGGTGGAGCAAACAGGAGGTGAAATCGTTCCTCTTTCAAGAGGCCCGTCGGCCGGTCGGCGAGCTGACGAGAGCAGGGGAGTACTACGGGGACGTGACCTGGGAAAAATACTGGCCGCGCGGGATAGACCGGAACGATCCCGCCGCCCGGATCCCCGTTGTCAACAGGCCGGAAGACCTCTTGGTGATCGTCGCCGGGGGGGCGGCGGGGCGTTTCTCGCTGGTCATTCCCGGTTGGGGCGCGCACGGGATCCAAGCCGTGGCGAAGGTCATTCCGTTTGAGGGACGCGCGGAGGGTGATGATGGCGCCTGAAAAAGCCGAGGCCGGGGTGATCCTGCTCGAACCGGTCGCAGAGGCAGAGCCCGAGATTTTCTCCCTGGCCGCTCGGGTCCTGGAGCTCAGCGGACAGCGTATTGGGTTCCTCGATAACGGCAAAGAGCGGGCCGATGAAATCCTGGCGGTGATCGAAGAGCTGCTCACTGCGCGGTTCGAGTATACGGCGGTCCTCCGGCGCCGGAAGGAGCAATACACGAAGAACGCCCCGCCCGAGCTGATCGATGAGCTCGCCGAGCGGTGCGACTTGGTGGTCGGTGCCGTCGGCGGGTGAGGCTCGTGCACGTCGGGCAGTTTGCACGACGCCATCGAGTTAGAGAAACGGGGGGTGGTCACGGCCACCGTCGTCACCGAGCTATTCAAGGAGCCGGCCCATCATCACGCCATAAACTTTGGGATGCCGACGTACCCCATCGTGACCATTGCGCACCCTATCGCCAACCTGCGGCCTGAGGATCTGCGAAAACGCACTGAGGAGATTTTCCCGCAGGTCCTGGCCGCACTGACCCGCCTACCCGAGGCATAGCATCCGGGAGAAAGATCATCCCGTGCCGAGCCCCCCGTCCATCGAGGACCGCTTCCAGGGCTGCCTGCTGGGTGTCGCCATCGGTGATGCGCTGGGGATGCCCTTTGAGGGCCATTCGGCGTGGGCGGTCGCCCCATTCTTGGATCAGATTCGGGGATTTCACGAGAGCACGAACCGCGCGCTCGGTGCCGGGCAGTGGACCGACGACACCCAGATGACTCTGTGTCTCGCACGAAGTCTCGTCCACCGGGGTCATGCTGACGGGGAGGATATCGCCCGCGCATATCTCGAATGGTTTGTCGGGGGAGACGTCCGCGGAATTGGTGCGGCGACGTGGAGTGCCCTGAACCGCCTCGAGGCCGGCGTCGACCACCGCGAGAGTGGCACTGATGGAGAGCAAGCGGCGGGAAACGGCACCGCGATGCGGGCCGCTCCCCTCGGACTTTGCTATTACAGGGATGTGGACGGCCTCCGGGACGCCTGTGCGGTGGATGCCACAATCACGCACAAGAATGCCGAGGCCGTTGCCGGCAGCCGCGCGGTGGCCTTTCTCGTGGCCCGCCTGGTGGCCGGGGCGAATCCGGGAAAAGATCTGCTGCGCGAGATGGTCCGATATGTGGACGGCAGTCAGGTCGCCGAGAACCTCCGCCGATGCCAGGAGCTCTTCGCACGCGGGACCGATCCGCTGCAGGCGAGCCAGACGTTGGGCGTTGGAGGCTATGTGGTGGAGACTGTGGCGCGATCCGCGTACTGCTTCTTTTACGCACCCGGTGACTTCGCGACCGCGGTGATGGCCGCGGTCGGCGGGGGAGGCGATACCGATACGGCGGGAGCGATTACGGGGGCATGGGGCGGAGCGGTCGTGGGACTCCAGGGGATACCCGAGTCCTGGCAGGCAGGAGTCGAAGGGCGCGAGGAGGTCGTGGCCCTTGCCCGCGACCTGTACACGCAAGCGCAACGGAGAGACCACAGTGACGCTCAAGGCCGTCTTCTTTGATGCCGGCAACACCCTCCTCAGCCTGAATTATGGCGCGATCGTCGAGGCGCTGAGGCGGGAGGACTTTGTAGTCAGTCAGGACGAGGTCTGGCAGGCCGAATGCCGGGCCCGGGTCAAGCTCGACCCCTTTCTCGCTCGGGCCGAGGTCCGCGAATCGCCCGAGATCTTTGCCCTCTATATGCGTCTGAGTTGCGAAGGAATGGGGCTTCCGTGGGGGGAAAAGACAGAGCGAGTCCTGGCGGAGCTCCGAGAGATCAACCGGCGCGACAACCTCTGGCGGGGTGGCGTGGTGCCGGGGGCCAAGGAAGTCCTGGCGGCGCTCGGGGAACAGGGGTATCTACTGGGGGTGATCTCGAATTCCGATGGGCGGCTCGAGGCGATCCTGACGGAAAAGGGCCTGGCGGAGCCCCTGAGCGCGATCGTCGATTCCCACGTCGTCGGCATCGAGAAGCCTGATCCGCGCATCTTTCAATTAGCCCTGGGCATGATCGATGTCCGCCCGGCGCAGGCACTCTATGTGGGCGACTTCTACAGCCTCGATATCGTGGCAGCCCGTCACGCCGGGCTCGATGCCGTCCTCCTGGATCCGCTGGGGGCCTGGCCGCCGCTCGACTGCGTGAAGATTAAGGATCTCTTCAAAGTCCCCAGCCTCCTCCAAGGCTAGGAAGCTAGGAGGCTTGGAGGCTCGGAGGCTAGAAAGCGAGAAGGCTGGACGCCAGGAAGCTTGAAAGCTAAGAGGCGTCAAGCCTACTAGCATCCTCGCGTCCTAGCATTCCAGCGTTTTCTCGGCTATAGTCGGGCTGCACTTGTGAACCATTGAGGGAGCCGGGATGTCGCACACGAAACGGGTCGCCGTGATCACGGGGGGCGCCCGCGGAATCGGGCGGGCCATCGCGCTGCACCTGGCGCAGTCCGGGTGGTTGGTCGCCATTTGCTATCGCGCGAGCGAGCAAGAAGCACAGGCCACGGTCGAGGCAATCCAGAACAAGGGGGGCACGGGTCTGGCGGTCAAAGCCGATGTCTCGGATCCCGAGGCCGCCTTGGGACTGGTCCGCCAGGTGGAAGCAACCTGGGGACGCATTGATGCTTTGATCAACTGCGCGGGGCCGTACCATCGCATCCCTCTACTCGAAGAGACGCTCGACGGGTGGCATACGATGTTCAACAATAACCTGCATCCGGTCTTTTACCTCAGTCGGCTGGTGGCGCGGGGCATGATCGAGCGGAACTGGGGGCGCATCATTACCTTCGGCATGGCGAATGCCGATCAGTGTGTGGCGCAGCCGCAGATCACGGCCCACTACATTGCCAAGGCCGGGGTCCTGATCCTGACCCGGACGCTGGCCCGGGTGCTCGCCCCCCACGGCATCACGGTCAATGCGATCTCGCCCGGGTTTATCGCCTCCGGGAGCGCCCCGGACGAGGAGCTGAAAACGATGGCAAAGAAGATTCCCGCCGGACACGTCGGCTCGCTGGATGACGCCGTCGCTGCCGTGGTCTTTCTCATTTCGGATGAGGCCGCGTATGTGAACGGCGCCAACATTCATCTCAGCGGGGCCTGGGGAGTCTAGGGAGGCATGACCCTCCTTCACGCCATTGTCCTGGCGGCCGTACAGGGGCTGACCGAGTTCCTGCCAATCAGCTCGACCGCCCATCTGATCCTGGTCCCGTGGATTTTCGGCTGGCAGGACCCCGGCTTGACATACAACGTGGCCTTGCACGCGGGGACCCTCCTGGCCGTCCTCGCCTACTTTGCCCGTACCTGGTGGGCGTTGCTCACCGCACTCCTCTCTCGCCCAAGGGACCTTCTGTCGACGCGTCGGCCTGCCGACCCACACGCCGCCTTCAACGAGGTGCACCGAAATCTGACCCTGGTGCGTGTGTTGGTGGTGGCCACGGTACCGGCCGCCTGCGCCGGCTACTTCCTCGAACACTTTGCCGAGACCACGTTCCGGAGCCCAGTCCTGATTGCCGGGATGTTAATCGGGGTCGCCGCGATCATGTGGGTGGCCGACCGACGCGTGACGTTGACCCGCGTCATGGAGACGGTTGGATTCACGGACGCTCTGATCATCGGCGCGGCGCAGGCCGTCGCGATCGTCCCAGGGACGTCCCGATCGGGCATCACCATTGCCGCAGGGCTGTTCCGCGACTTGACGCGCGAGTCGGCGGCGCGGTTTTCTTTTCTGCTGGCCACACCGATCATCGCCGGTGCCACACTCAAGAAGGGTGTCGAGATCTGGGCGCTCGGTCTTCCCGCTGGACTCACCGGGACCGACTTTGTCGTGGGTTTTGTGGTCTCGGCCATGGTGGGGTTCGCTGCCATCGCGTTCCTCATGCGCTACCTTCAAGTGCGGACGCTAACGGTCTTTGTGGTCTATCGTTGCGTTTTAGCCGCCGTCATTCTGCTGGTCGAGCTCCTCCGCGGCCCCGCGTGACGCGGGAGGCATGCAACTGGTGGAAAGTGGGGGGGTACAGAAGCCTAGAGGGGAAGTGACCCGGGCAGGAAAATTTATTAAGCATTGTCTTAAAAATATGGTATGCTGCCGCGACCATGAACCAGGTCGAGAACCGCCAGAATCCTCGGCTACCGGTTCGGGTGCCGGTACGCTGCGAGAGTGAGGCGGTCCCGGGGTACCGCAGCCTCGGCCTCACCCAGAATGTGAGCCGGGGTGGGCTCTTGCTTGAAGTCCCGCGGGTCGTGCCCCGGGGCAGTGCCACGAGTCTCCGTCTGCTCACGGGGGAAGGGATCGCCCACGCCGAGGCGGTGGTGGTTTGGACGTCCGAGACCTCCCCCGGTGGGATGGGCCTGCAGTTCACCAAGATGCATGAGACCCACACCCGCGCGTGGGAAGAGCTCCTGACCTTCCAGGCGGGGCCGACCCCCCGCGCCTCGCTGCGCATCCCCATCGATCTTGAGGTCACTTGTGTCGTCTCCACCGAGACCACGCTGCAGGGCCGGGTCGAGAACCTCAGTGATGCCGGCATGTGTGTCACGCTTCCTCGGGTGGTGCCTCCCCACACGCGTGTGCGCGTCTCAGTTCCTGAGTGGCTCATCCTGCCACCGGTGGAAACCGAGGTAATCTGGACGCGGGGCGGGCCCGAAAGGCAGGGAACCCTGCACGGCTTACGGGTCCTCAAGGACGACCTGGGAAAAGAGCTCTTCCTCATCGGCACGATCCTCCGCATCTTCGTCGGCTAGGTTCCACCTTTTCCGCGTAACTAACGGGGAGTGCAACGCGTGGCTCGCGTCCGCGACGTGACCCTGCGTGACGGGTTGCAAAGCCTGCCGGTGGTCGTTCCGACGGCCGCCAAGGCGGCGGTGTATCAGCAGCTCGTCGCGGCCGGAATCACGGAGGCCCAGGTCGCGTCATTCGTCTCGCCTACACTCCTTCCACAAATGGCCGACGCCGAAGTCCTCTGGGAGGCCTTGCGGCCTCTTCCGGGGATCAAGGGTGCACTGATCGTCAATCACCGGGGCTACCAGCGTGCCCGGGCGGTGGGGGTGGACCATCTAGAGATGGTCCTGGCGCTCAGCGCCACCTATCACCAGAACAACAGTGGGCGGTCGCAGGAAGAGACGTGGGCCGAGATTACCAAGATGGCCGCCGAAGCGAGGACGGAAGGTGTCCGCCTCGCCGTCGTGCTCGCGAACGCGTGGCACTGCCACTTCGAAGGGGAGACGCCGATCGACTCCCTTTTCCATTGGGCGGCGGAGGTCGCTGAGCTGGGCATCGCAGAGCTCGGCTTGGCCGACACAACCGGGGCCGCGCGTCCGGAGGAAGTGTATCGCAGGGTGCGGGGGGTGCGGGATCGCTTTTCCCACTTTGTTCTGAGAGTCCACCTGCACGAGGGGGGTGTCGGGCTGGAAAATGCCCGGGCCGTCCGGGACGCCGGGGCGGATGCCTTTGACGCCGCCCTGCTGGGTCTAGGGGGGAGCCCGTTCGCCGGCCAAGTCGTCGGCAACCTCGATTTGAGGTGCTTGCATGAGGCGGGACTGGTCCAGCTGGACCCTTCGGCGTTAACCGAGGCAGAAGCCCTCTTGCGACGGTACCTTGCCGAGGCCGGGGTGGACCCAACTGAGATACCGAGATCCAAGTAACACGCCATGCTCCATTCGACAAAGCCTGTCCCGAGCTTGTGGTGAGCCGCGTCGAACCATTGTCGAGGGGACCCATTCGACGGGATCAG
>CAZLDS010000010.1:0-12353 GCA_964558395.1 uncultured bacterium
CCAGGGCCGCCAGCAAGCCAACACCATGGCTGACGCTGTTCGCGATTTCCTCGCCGAGTGACTGCGCGCGTTCCAGCGCTGCGGGAACTTTATTCACGGGTTCACATCCTCTGCGGCTGAGCATTGCTGGACATTGTCACCTCCCCTGCCGCCAGGGTCAAGCCTTTTCGCCAGCACCCAGCACCGAGAGCTGGACAGTTGACAGGCCGAACGCCAGAGTGATACGTAAGAGCCGAAGAGGCGCGGCGCGAGAAAAGAAAGGTGGATGCCGTGACGGACGAGGAAAAGGCGAAGACACCATTGTCAGACATGCTGGGCTTCTGGAGCAACTGGCAAAAAATGATGTGGGAGAGCTTCGAGGCAATGATGAAGGCCCCCTCCTTTTCCGCCGGATTGGAGAAGGCCCTTCAAAACTCGACAGCCCTCCAAGAGCAGATTCAAAAGAACGTCCAGGCCGGCCTTCGGGCGATGAACCTGCCCACGACCGAAGACCTGCGCCGGATCGCCGAACACGTGTCCGCCATGCAGGCGCAGCTCGACGCGATCAAGGTCGCGGTCGAGACGACCGTGCAGCTTCAAGAAGAATGGCGCAAGGGCGTCGAGCAGACGATCGGTCAACTTCTCGCCTTCCAGGAAGAAGGACGGAAGGTGTTCAACACATGGACGGAACAGATGAACGAGCGCCTCCAGGACTTCCAGCGCCTGTGGGACGAGGCGACAAGAGACTGAACAGAAACCGCGGTGCAACACGCAAGACGCCCTCTCGGGTCGGGTCATGACCCCCCCGGAGGGCGCTTTCGTTTACAGGCCCGGTCGCCTCAGCAAGCCTTGGTGCCTCACCGGCGCGCTCCATACACACCACGAGCGCCGAGGTTTCTCTCGGCGTTCGGCAGATGTGCCTCTTCCCTGTGCGGTGGCTACTTTCTTTGACCCGGTCTCCTGGCTGCCGCGCCGATGCCCACCAACCCAGCGCCGATGAGCAGCACCAACCCTGGTTCGGGTGATGCAGGAGCCGCGCCCCGCACTTTTACAACCAGGTCGTTATAATCTCTGTCGCCCAGGCCGGGCAGGTCCTCCCAAGCCCGGACGAAGTTTCCCGTCGTGGTGATCCGCCACGCGACCATGTGGTCCAAGGCGCCATCCGAGTTGTCACTCTGGCGCGAGCTCCACAGAGGCGCTCCACTTGGATCGTTCCCAAACCGGAATTCTCCTGTCAAGGCCGGAAGGGGAACGGACAAACCAGGCGAGTAAAGAGGGTCGAGAGGATTAATATCCGTGGCTTGGGTGAGGAGCGACGTGAACGTCCCACCAGTGGAACCCGAGATCACCCCGAATTCTTGGGAGAAACCGGAGAACTTCGCAACTGCCATTACCGTTGCCCCGCTAGTGGTAAGTTCCCAGAACTGGTCACTGATCCGTTCCATGTTGCCCAAGCTGTACAGCGTATCCAGGATCCCGCTGCTTCCGGTCAAGCTCAGTTCAGCGGCGTTGGCGGCGAGTGGCATCAACGCCACCATAGCCACGGATGCTGTAAGGATTGCGATCCTTGTCATATTTTCTTAGGAATTTTACGAGTGAACCAGAGCGAGCGCCAGTATCGAAGCCAGCAGATATCTCCGAAACTGTAAATGGGGTTGACTCCCATTTTCCAGCTATGTTGCAAGAATGCAGCAATGTTAATAAGTTGTGTAAAACGCCTGTCTGTCGGAATACCTTACTGGCTTCGTAGGAAAATAGGAAAATGGAGTTCTAAAAGTAGGCGTGGAAGCAGGGACAGGCTCGAAGATACCAGAAAAAGAGAAAGGACTACCAGCCGATCGCGTAGCAACTCCGGCGTGGGTCCGCTCCGGCCGAGAGGACGCCGGTCTTGTCGTCCCGTACGATGATGACCATGCCTCCGCCCGACTCGGCCCAGTCAGGCTCGGTGCGGATCTTGTGGCCCATTCCCTCGAGGGCCTTGATGGTCTCCGGCGCGATCCGGGGCTCTGCCCGGACCTGGCCCTGTAGCATCTCCTGCGGGAACTGGGGGGCCGGGCCGTGGAGCGAGCGGAATCGCGGCGTCTCAACCGCCGTCTGCACGTCCATTCCAAAGTGCACGACGTTGAAGAAGACCTGGAGGTTGGCTTGCGTTTGCACATCCTCACCCGGCGTGGTCCACGCCATGAAGGGCTTGCCGTCTTTCAAGGCCAAGTGCGGCGTCGGGGTGATTCGGGGAATCTTGCCCGGAGCGATGACGTTGGGGTTCTGCGGATCCAGGGAGAACTGGCGCAGCCGAGCGCTCAGCACGAAGCCGAGGCCCGTGGGGGTCACGCCACTCCGCCGGACACCCATGTTGTTGCTGGAGGTGGTCGAGAACATATTCCCGTCTTTGTCTGCAACTACCAGGGAGGTAGTGTCGCCCCGCGGCTCTCGCTCCTCGGTGGCCGTTGATGCACGCGCCAAGACCGAGCCCGGATTGCCCGGCCGACTCGCGCTTCCCTCGTGTTTCCAGGGGTCGCCGACGGGCATATCCACCGCTGCCTTGGTTCGATCGATGAGCTTACGCCGCTCCTCGGCGTAGGCTTTGGACACCAAGCCCTTGGCCGGCACTTTGACCATGGTGGGGTCGCCGTAGAAGGTGTGGCGGTCCATGTAGGCGAGCTTGAAGGCCTCGATGATCACGTGGATATACTCCGGGCTATTGTGCGTGAAGCGCCCCATGTCGAAAGGTTCCAGCAAGTTCATCACCTGGAGCATCATGGGGCCCTGGGTCCAGGAACCGCAGCTATAGACCTCGGTGCCCTTGTAGGTCGTTTTCCAGGGCTCTTCGATCTTCGCCCGGTAGCCGGCCAAGTCGTCGTAGCGGATGAGGCCGCCGTTCTCGCGAGAAAACTTGTCCAGGGCACGGGCGATCTCTCCCTTGTAGAAGACGTCCCGAGCCGCCTGCATGGCCGCGGTCCGCCCCTGCGATAGGTTCTGAGTCTCTCCATCCCGGATCTTCCTTAGGATTGCGGCGTACTCGGGCTGCACGAAGATCTCGCCGGGCTTGGGCGGATTTTCTCCCGGCAGGAACGCCTGCACCGACCCCGGCCATTTCGAGAGAATGGCCTTCGCGTTGGTGATCGCCTTCACCATGATGTGGTCAATGGGATGGCCCTTCTCTGCTAGGTCGATCGCCGGCTGCATGGCATCGGCCAGCTTCAGGGTCCCGAACTTCTCCAGGGTCACAACCGCACCGTCCAGCGTTCCCGGGACGGGGGCGATGAGGAAACTATCCTCGTTGGGGATATAGCCCAGCTTCTCGAAGTAGTCACGCGTGGCGAGCTTTGGCGCCGGCCCCGCCCCGTTGACGGCGTAAACCTTCTTGTCCTTGGCAGCGTAGCAGAGGATCGCCGACTCCCCGCCCAGGCTGTGGTGGGTGTGCTCCACCACCATGGCCGCAAAGAGACCCGTGATTCCGGCGTCCGCGGCGTTCCCACCTTTCTTCAGGATCTCTGTGGCGATCAACGAGACGAGCGGATGGCCGCTCGACACCATGCCGTGGGTTCCCATAACCACGGGGCGGTAGCGGGCGTCGGCGTCAGTGGAAAGCATGAGTGATCAAAACTCCCTGTTGGATGGCAGCAGGGTAACGAGGCAGGCGCCTCGTGTCAAGATGAGGAACTCCCGTCAAATCTTTACCCGGCACTACCCCAACCTGGGGCACAGGAATTGCACTACGCGCTTGACGCATGTCGCCCCGAACCCTGGAGGTCGATTGATGAAACCGTTCAACGTGCGTGCAGTGTCGTGGATGCGCCCGGACCGCGTCTTTCGGGTGTACGCCTCCGATCAGGACATCTTCTTCATCCGCCTTGCCGGCCAATCGGTGAACTGGGTGGCCGCTTTTGCCCAGCTCGGGGTCCTGGGATACTGGCTGGGCCGCAAGCTGAACGAGCGGCGCGACGGCATCCTCCAGCATCGAGCAGACGAAGCAGATCGGGTCCAGCCCCAGGTCCGGCTGCACGAGCATGCGCACAACTTCCGGGTAGGCCTGAATGACATCACCACGGCCGATTTCGAACCGGGCCGCCAGATCAGCCTTCACGGCGCCTATGCCGCACGATGGAAGTTAGGCGTGCGGGACGGGCGGAAGTGGGACTTCGTCTTCGAGGATGCGGGAGAGGCGAATCGGGCCTTCGAGGTCCTCGTGACAGCGCTCGGCGACCGCCTAGTCGCCGACGTGGCATGGGACGAGAGCAAGGGGCAATTCCGGAAGAGGCAGGTCGCATCCCAAGCATCGGCATAAGCCGCAGCTCCCCTGTTAGACACATCGATTTTCCCGTCCTGTTTCTACAAAGCGCTCTAACAATGTAGCCTAAATGTCACTTGACTCTCCTTGCACGCTTGGATATTCTTCGGCCCTCCTGAGGTGGTCCAGACATGAAACCCGCCGAAATCCAGGCGGCACCTCTCAATTGACACGGCCTATTCCAGTGAGGAGGCAACAATGGCTGATCTCACAATGGCGACTTTGGATGGCGACACTACCAAAATCGGACAGGAGGCGATTCGAGCGCTCGCGGCCAGTCTCCGCGGTGATCTTTTAACAGCCGACGCTCCGGGCTACGACGAGGCCCGGACGATCTGGAACGCCATGATCGACCGACGGCCTGCCATGATTATCCGATGTGCAGGGGTCGCGGACGTCATGCGTGCCGTCGCATTCGCCCGCCAGCATCAGGTACTGGTGGCGGTGCGCGGCGCTGGTCACAATATCGCTGGGAATGCCGTCTGCGACAAGGGGCTGAAGATAGATCTCTCTGCGATGAAGTCGGTCAGGGTGAATCCGGAGACGCGACGGGCGTACGTTGAGCCCGGCGCCACCCTTGCGGATTTCGACCACGAGGCCCAAGCCTTCGGGCTCGCCACGCCCTTGGGGATCAACTCAACCACGGGTGTTGCCGGCCTGACCCTAGGCGGCGGATTCGGCTGGTTGACCCGCAAGTACGGGATGACGGTGGATAACCTGATTTCGGCAGAGGTCATCACCGCAGACGCCAAGCGTGTCCAGGCCAGCGCACAAGAAAATCCCGACCTGTTCTGGGCCATTCGTGGCGGCGGCGGCAACTTTGGCGTCGTGACGGTGTTCGAGTTCCAACTCCATCCGGTCGGCCCTGAGGTGCTGGCGGGGTTGATGGTTTTCCCGTTCGAGCAGGCCAAGGCGGTGCTCACGAAGTACCGGGAGTTCGTGGACAAGATCCCCGAAGACTTGAACGTGTGGGTCGTGCTGCGTCAGGCACCGCCGCTCCCGTTCCTCCCCCAAGAGGTACACGGGAAGGAGGTTGTCGTCATGCCCCTCTTCTACGCCGGAAAGATCGAGGACGGAAAACGCGCGATCGAACCGCTGCGGAGCTTTGAAAAGCCGCATGGCGAGCACATCGGTCCCCAGCCGTTTACCGTATGGGAGAAGGCCTTCGATCCCCTGCTCACGCCCGGTGCGCGGAATTATTGGAAATCGCACAACTTCTCGGAGCTGAGCGATGGTGCTCTCGACGCGATGATCGAATACGCGAGCAAGCTCCCTTCCCCGCAGTGTGAGATCTTCATCGGCCTCATCAGTGGGCAAGCCAACCGCGTGGCACCAGACGCCACAGCATACGTCGCCCGAGACACGAAGTTCGTCCTGAATGTGCATGGTCGGTGGGACGAGCCAAGAGATGATAAGCGGTGCATTGCGTGGGCGCGCGAGTTCTTTGATAAGTCCGCGCCCCATGCCACGGGCAGCGCCTATGTGAACTTCATGACGGAAGAAGAGGGCGACCGCGTCGCGGCGGTGTACGGCCCAAACCACGACCGGCTGGTTCAGGTGAAAAAAAAGTACGACCCCAAGAACCTTTTCCGCATGAACCAAAACATCAAGCCCTCAGCGTAGGTAAAGCGCAGGAAGAAGGCTCTTCTTCATAGTAGTTCTGCTGGTGGGACCCCATGGACCACCATCCCTTACCAAGCAGAAAATTGAGAGAGGTCGAAAAGAAGTAGGGCCGTCAGATTAAGAGGTGGCTCTTAGCCCTTTAGGCCCTCTTGAGGATCTCGTCCAACCTTACGCAAGGACTTTGATATTCCATAACGATCTTGTATAGGTCTCTATCATCCGTGACCAGCGTAAGGCCGTTCATGATTGCGGTTTCGGCAATGAGTGCGTCCTTGATGTTAGAAGATCGCCCACCGTTTGATTTGTCCAGTTTAGCCTTAAGATCACTATACAGGCCGCCGTCGCCCAGCCTCGCCATTCCCAACCTGGAGTGGTCAAGAATAAAAGACTCGGTAGGCATGCGGTTCTGAGGAATCATCTTGAATAAAGTTAGAAGCCGTGATCTCCGGTCTGCGTCTCTCGTGGCCTGAAGCTCGTCATTCTGTATGTGCGTCGTGTAACATGCTTTGACGGCTTCGAGCGCACTTGAATCGACGTTTCCATCTAGTTTGCATCGAATACGTATCCGTTCATTGAGATCATCTAATCGCACAGCTCAAGTTGCAACGGCGCGATCGGCGTTCCGGCGACATCCACACTCCAGCGTTCACCGCTCGAGGCAGGCGGGAGTGGGGTGAGTGTGCCCGTTGTGATGATTTCACCAGACGTCAGGGGGGGCGCCCATGATTGGCCAGTAATCACCCGCGCCAGATGGCCAAGGGCGAGCAGGGGACTGCCCAAGGCGTTTCGTCCTTCTCCCACTGCCACAATCTCTGGACCTCGGCACAGCGAGACCTTGAGCGTCTGAAGCTGGGCGGCTACTTGCCGTGAATCCTCCCGGTTCAGTCGCCATGGGGGGGCGACGACCAGCGCGGCGTGCACGCCGAAGTCCGCCACCGTATCAGCGGCTGTAAACCGCCACTCTGGATAATGACAATCCACGATCTCGAACCCGATCGCCACCCAGTCGAGACAGTCTGCCAATTCTTCGGCCGACGGATCACCGACCGGCACCGGACGACGGAGGTTGAGAACCACCTCTGGCTCGATCCGTGGGGCCACCATCCCGCTGAGAGAGAGGCGGAAGCTTCCCTCATCCGCAAAATGGACAGTCTGCGCATACATGTGCGCCCAGACCGGGGTATCAACGTTGAACTCCTCCCAGGTGACCGGATTGGTGAAGGCAAGCTTGCGGCCTACTGACCGGTATCCGCGTTGCAGGAGGCGCTCGTGGAGCAGATGACCTACCTCGTAGCCCTTGTCAAGGTCAAAGCCAACCTCACGCCGGGACGGTAACGTGGTTAGCCGGGCGGCATCGCGAGCCTGCAAGAGGTCGGCCGCCAATCGGTCGAGAGCGCTGTCATCGCCCATGATCGTATCCCCGCCTCGGACAGAAGTATTTCGCGGTCGGACATTGGTAATTTGATTTTCTCGCCGTCATCACGAAACACTCACGGATTGGACCAGTAGCGGCTAAAGCAAAATGCCCTGCGGAGCGAGGTTCAACCCGAGGGCGTCGGAATCGTGTGGTGCGCCGATGATGTTTGCCGGACGTGGGCTCGGTCCTGCTATGCGTATCCTGTGCACTCTGCATCTCCCAAAAGTGGGCTCAGTATCGCCGACCACTCCGGGACTGTCAAGGCGATCGAAAATAAACACTCCCGATCGGACTGGAACCGGTCACGATTGACTTTCCCCACAACGTCCCCAATAATGTCATCTGATGCCCATTGCCCCGTTCCAACGACTTCTGCGCGACTCCGTCTTGATCGATGGCCTCGTGGCTTCATACGCGCGCGCAGGCCAGGGATGGACGCCGTGGCGCGAGCGGATCGTCCTGATCCACGGCAGCGGGTGTAGCGCCGACTCCTGGCGGTACCAGGTGATCGGGCTCTCCCGGTATTGCGACGTCGTGGCCGTGGACCTACCTGGGCACGGCGGCTCCATGGCTGTGGACGAGCCCTCCATCGAGGGATATGCCAACGCGGTGAGCGGATTGCTGGAGCGGGTTGAGAGCCGTAAGGTTTACCTCGGGGGGCACTCAATGGGCGGGGCGGTGGTGCTGCAGGTCGCCCTGGAACACCCGGAGCTGCTGAAGGGTCTGATCCTCGTGGCGACGTCGTCCTACCTCGACGCCCTGGCGCTAACGCCCGACATCATCCTGTGGGCGGCCGCCACCGTGCCGCACAAGTTCAAGGGGATGTTCTTCTCGAGTCTCGTCACACCCGAGGCCCTCGCCATTGCGCGGGCCGATGTGCGACGCTGTAGCCTGGAGACGGTCCTGGGCGATTTCGCGGCGTGTCGTCACTTCGACTTTCGCGGCCGGCTCACTGGCCTGAAGCTGCCAGCGCTGATCGTGTGTGGGACCGAAGATCGGATCACTCCCGTCCGGCACTCGAAGCGCTTACAACAGGAAATTCCGCGATCCACGCTCACACTCATCGAGAAGGCCGGCCATATGCTCCCCCTCGAAGCGCCGTCCCAGCTCAACGTCGCCGTCCGCCAGTTCATGAAATCGGACTAGGCGCGCGCGGCCTCAGCGCACCTCCCAGACGGCCCCGAGTGGGCGCCCCCAGCCATGTTGCCATGCTATTGCTTCCTTGCCCACCCCCACGCGTAATGATGGATCCTAGTCCAAAATGATCTCAGAGGCCTTTATTGGCTCTATCGCGCTGAACCCGCTCATTTTCCTAAAAGTCATGCGATGAATGAAGTTCCCTATTGAATCAGAAGGGTTTATTTCATCTAGATTTAAACGCTTCAAGGTATTTCGGGAAATCCCCACAGAAAGAATGGGTTGCTCCGCCACGTGACCTGTTTGGAGATTTGGCAAGGTATCCATCGCTGTGACGATCACCTCATCGACTGGCAGCAAGGCAAACAGTTCTCTCGCGACACGCAGTGTGCAGCCACAGACATAATCGTGCAAGACTTGGTTAAATTCATCCTTCGACATCTCTTTTGTTGAGACCCTGCCGCTGTCGAGGAGGCTTTTGGACACATTAGGAATGACATCTTGGCCGTGTACATGCAGAACGGCGCCGATGAGTTTGTCGTCGTATATTGCAAAGCGCACTTTTGAGCCTAGGGCGCTAATTTCACTGAATGGATCAAACTCCCTGATTGCCTCAATGTATGCACTGGCGTCCCCATCGATGATTCTCTGTGCAAGGGCTCGGCTTTCCTCCCATTGGGGATACTGACACTCGTATTGTTCCACTCCTTGACGATACGCTTTCTCGTCAACCTCCTTCGCTCTTTCGATAGCCTGGGCCAATAAGTGGCGGTTGTCTTTTCCTCGACCCGATAGCCTCTCCCATAGGCTGGGCTCATAATTGATTAAATCCTGCCGTGCGTGGGCCTCGTGGGCAGAAGAACGAACAGGTTTCTCGGGAGGCTCAGCTGCGACAACAGAACGCCAGTCAACGTGCTCACCAGATTCTTTGTGAATGGAAAGTAATCTATCGATGTAGTTCTGATAAGCTTCTACCTCATATGCCGCCTGCTCTACTGCCTGCATACGTTCATAATCTTTCTGTAGACGCTCAAGTTCTTGGTGTTTCTGCTTTGCCTCCCTCTCGGGAGCCCGGACCGCTGCTCCGATTGAGCGAATGGCATCTTTCCAGCCCACCATGTGTCCTCTTCAGTGAAGCTGCGGTCAGCTGCCCGGCGCGCAACGAGCGTTGCGCTGGATGGGGAAAAAGAAACGCCCTTGCGGGGCATACTCCGCCCGCGCGGGCGTCAGAATTGTCTGATGCGCCGATGATGCAGCCGGAGGTGGGCTCGGCTGCTACTATGCGTACTTCCCTCCACCCTGCGCCTCCACAAGTGGTCTCAGTATCACTGACGGCCCCAGAAGTGTCAAGAGAATCGAGAAGAAAGTGAAAAGGACGCCCGCGGAAGCGGAAGGACTTGCACTTTGGCAGCAGGAAAGATCATTATAGGCCTGGAGAAGAGGGGCGACCGACTCCCATGCAAGGATTGTCATCATGAGACGACTGATCTTTCTGATGGCCCTCTTTTATCTGATTCAGATCTACGGGGCCAATCCCGGGCTCTTCGATATTCCGTTGCAGCTTTATCTGAAGGAAACGCTGGGTTTTTCCGCCGACCAGCTGGCGTGGTTCGGCACGGCGGTCACCCTGCCATGGACGATCAAGCCGCTATGGGGTATGATTGCTGATAGCTATCCACTGTTTGGCTACTCCATCCGCAGCTATTTCGTTCTCTGTTACGGTGTGGTGTTTGCGATCCTCGGTGCGTTGGGATTGTTCGACGCCTACGGGGGATTCTTACTCCTCGTGACCGTGGTCATCGTTTCGACCGGTATTGCCTTTTCCGACGTCCTGACCGATAAGCTGATGGTGGTCGAGGGAAGGCCGGAGGGCAAAACGGCGGTACTACAAGCGGCCCAATGGTCGGCTTTCAGTTTCGGCGGAGCGGCAATGATGTACGCCGGAGGATGGATCGCCGAGTACAGCTCCCTCCCCACCGCATTTGGGTTGACCGCGCTCGTTCCGTTGGCTGGCCTTGGAGCAACCCTTTTCTTCATCCGGGAGGAAAAGACTCAGCGAGGGAAGATCTCGTTTCGCGGCACCGCGTATTCCCTCTGGGGAGCACTTCGGACGCGACAATTCTTCACCATCGCCGTATTTATCGCAGCGCTGCGATTGCATGTCTACCCACCGATCATCTATTACCAGCGCGACGTGTTGCTGTTCGATAAAGTCTTTATCGGCGCCTTGAACGCTGTCCTGTACCTGGCGATGGGTGTTGGCGCGGTTGTCTTCGGGCTGTTTGCGAGGAAGATCTCGAGAAAACGACTCTTGAATGTCACCATCGGCCTCAATGTGCTGGCGACGCTCGGGCTGATTTTCATGTACGACGAGCGAAGCGCCATGATGGTCTATGTGTTCATCGGCTTCACCGATATGATGGGCACGCTAGGAATTCTCGAGATTGCGGCGCGCGCGTGCCCTCCGGGCATCGAAGGGACCGCGTACGCACTCTTGATGTCCGTCTATAATCTGTGCGCCCGGCCGGGAACGATTGTGGGCGGAATGCTATGGGAGCGGGGGTGGTCCTTCGCCACCCTCGTGCTGATTGGGACCGCCCTGACCGCCGTCTGTTGGCTGCTCATCCCGCTCTTGCGGCTCGAGCAAGAGCATGACTATGCTCCGCTTGATGCTGATCGAACGCACTAACACCCCAAGTAAGAGGTGTCAGAGACCTTTATCAGGTATAGATCTATCTGTCGGGCACCGTCGTCTCATCGCCCCTTCCTAGCCAATTTCTAGTCAGTCGATCCTTGTCGCCACCCTCCCGCTTCCCTACCCCACTCCACGTGTGACGCAATATCCTGTCCAGCAAAATGCCGTGGCACAGCGTTCTTGCTTTACTTCTTCCGAAAATGGCAATAGAGGTATAGTTGTGAGATCCCGGCGGGGGTGAGATGGATGTGCTTGCAACTTTCAAGTAACTCAAAGCGTTTTCGCACCTCGCCGTGCAACCGCTCAGGACTGTACCGGACGACATCGAGCCCGCTGCATTGGGGCGGGGCCTCTGAGGCAAAGGTGGCCATGATACAGTGCCCACCCGGCTTAAGGGACTCATCGAGTGTCTCGACATACTTTTTCCGGTCCGCAGGAGAGGTGAGAAAGTGAAACACAGCACGGTCGTGCCACACATCGTAGCCAGACGATGGCAGGATCACTTGGGTAATATCACCCTCTACCCATGTAATGTCTTCCGCCCTTTTTCCCAGCCGTGCCTTGGCAATGGCGAGGGCTGCCGGGGAAATATCGAGCACCGTGATGTGTCTGAAACCGATGGCGAGGAGGTCGTCGACGAGCGTGGAAGCCCCGCCACCGACATCGATGATTTGTCCCTCGGGACCGACGCCGGTGTGCCCAATGAATTCGAGCGACAGACGGAGGTGTGGCTCGTACCAGCCCACCGTCGTTGGAGCTTTCGTCGCGTAAATGGTTTCCCACTGGGCTTTATAATCCATAGTTGTGGTCTCATCGCCCCTTCCAGGCGTGTCCTCAGTGCCGCGACCCGATCGCTTCCCTACTCCCGTTTCTATGGTCGTGGCCATCCACGCTGCCACGTACAGTAGCCGGATGCCAAACATTCCTGTGAACGGCACGTTTCGAGACAGGACGTGTCAGCTAAGGCTTTCGTCTCGATGTACACAAAGTCGCCTTTTGATTCCTTCCGGAAAATGTCCCAAGGACCCGTACGATTACCCCATATAGAGATTTCTGACAGCGCGATCCCTTCGAACGCCCCAATCACCTCGGTAAGAACACACCGAAAAATGGAGGTGTCCCTGAAGTAGTCGCTTTCTAGCGGATACTCGCCGTGCACGAATGCTTTTAAGGGATGTCGAGTTCGGAACTCTGCGGCGTGGACGGCGCTC
>CAZLDS010000010.1:12453-14093 GCA_964558395.1 uncultured bacterium
CACGAATGCTTTTAAGGGATGTCGAGTTCGGAACTCTGCGGCGTGGACGGCGCTCAGGAGCACCACGGCCAACGCACCAAAGACTAACAACAAGATTTTCAGCATCCTCACACGCCGTATAATGCGGTCAGCATCGACCGCGAAATCCGAAGAAAGGGTCGGGTAGGGCAGCCAGTCCATCCCGAGGTTGATGTCGTATCCCGCGACGATCGACCAAGAATTAAGGGTGAGAGCACACATCATTGGTCCGAAGGGAAATACTGCTACGGTTTGTCAGATCGGCCGAGGTGCCAGTCCTCCGGAATATCGAGGTGGGACGGTTCGGTGTGCGGTGCATCGGCTTTCGTCGCGTCAGGTTTGGTCGCGGAGGACGGTCTGGCAGTAATCTGCTGTCTGCGAATGATTTGTAGTTCGTCACGGATGGCTTGAAGCGCTTTCAAGATTTCATCCACGCCGAATACCCACCGCAGGAGCCACACGACCGCGACGAGGGCTATCACCCCTACGGCGGCCCAGAAGAGCAGGACCACGAGGCTAGACGACATAATCTGTTCCATGGTCGTTATTCCTTCTGTGGGCTGCCAAAGAGGCGCTCGCCATTCAGATAGGCGATCTGCTCGGCCACCTCGCGGGGAAGTTGCCCCAGCCAGACACGGGTCGCCTTGGCTTCCGCGGCCAGCGAGTGCCAGCGCGAGGGGATCCGCGTATCAGTCCCAACCATGAAGCGATCCGGATGGCGAAGGAAGAGGGTGCGCCACTGGGGGTCGAGCGTGCCATTCGGCGCGACATCAAAGCGGAGGGAGAGTTCCACCCAGAGCTGTGGATATAGGTCAAGCAGGCGACTCACCTCTTTGGCCGGCGACGACATCCCGGCGTGGGCCCAGAGGATCTTGACCTGAGGGTAAAGCGTCAGCATCCTTTCGACCGCAGCCTCGTCCACGTGAGCATGCAAAAAGAGGCCATCCTTTGCCGCCAGCTCGGCCAAGCGCTTGACGACCCGGACGTCTGTTTGCACCGCCGCGAGGTGAAACTCGCCGATTCCCTTGTAAATCCCTCGACCTAGTCTTTCCTCGAGATACGCCTGCACCGCCGGATCGCTGTGCCAGCTCCCCATATCGCCCCCCGTCCGATAGGGCCGCAAGAAGGGAACGATCCGCTTCGGATCCGCCTGGTACACCTTTAACCTCCCCTGGTCCGGCGTACTCGACACCAGCGTCTTCCGGATCCCGGCCTGTTCCAGAATGGCAATGGCCTGCTCCGGGCTGAGACTGCCCCAGTCGCTCTGGCTGTAGTGGATGTGTGCATCAAAAAATGGCATCTCCTGCGCCTGGGTGAGATCAGAGGTCTCCAAGAGGAAAACGGTGAGGGACAAAATGACAGCAAAGGCCATGAAGGGTTTCATGAACATTGGTCCGCCGTTATAGGAGGCTTACACTCCAATGGCTGCCAACCACATCGCTGTTGCAGTGCTCGTCCACCGCTCCAGCCCGAGCGCTTCCAGGACTAACTGCACCGATAGCGCAGCGAGAATCATCCCCATGACACGAATGAGTATCGCGGCACCAGTGTGACCGATGACGCGAAGAATCTGATTCGCAGCCAGCATGAATACGCAGGTCACCGCAAGGATCGCTACCATA
>CAZLDS010000010.1:14193-76766 GCA_964558395.1 uncultured bacterium
AATCTGATTCGCAGCCAGCATGAATACGCAGGTCACCGCAAGGATCGCTACCATAGTGAGATCAGCTGGACCCCCATGCCCGACAACAGAATCTCTCCAATGACTATTGAACCAATGAGGATGACTGACGAGTACAGTGTTGCCTTGAGGGCCGTCTTCCTTCGCTGTTCGACCGTGAGTCGGGTCGTCACCGCTGCAAAAACCGACAGGGTTCCGATCGGATCAATCGTCGTCCAGAGCATCAGGGTATCGCGGATGAATTTCTCAGCCATCATTGAGCTGCGTCTCCTTTCGAGGGACAGGAAAGACCCCCCAGGGTCAAGGACCGCCGACCCCTTTTTTCCGTTCAGTCTGAGCCTGGCTTCTCGTCGCGGCGAACTCCGGCAACTGGAATTTCCGCCGGTAGGCGCCCGGCGTGATCCGCGTCGTGCGCTTGAACAGACGCCGGAAAAAGGCAGGATCCTCGTAGCCGACTTTCCAGCTGATCTCGTCAATCGGCGTGTCGGTTCTCTCCAGTTGACGCTTTGCCTCCGCGATCCGGAGGTGCTGGACGTAGGCAATGGGGGCATACCCCGCGGCTTTCGTAAAGCGACGCTTGAAGCTTCTTTCGGGCAGGCCGGACCGCCGCACCACCTCTTCGACCGGCGCGGCCACAGAGAAATGGCCGCCCAACCATTGTTGGGCGTCCAGCACAACCGCATCACCGTGATCGGTGGGTGCCTCGAACACCACGTAGGGTCCCTGGCCGTCCACATGCCACTGTAACAGCATGAACTTGGCGATCGCCTGCGCCGCCGCCGGTCCGACATGCCGGGCAATGAGGTAGAGAACCAGGTCGTGCCACGACGCCGACGCACCCGACATGACGAATTGCTGGCGGTCACCCGTGGCGACCAGTACCTTCTCGAGGCGCAGGCGGACCTTCGGGAAGTGTCGGTTGAAGGTCCGGGCATAGGCCCAGTGGATCGTGGCTTCGCGGCCGTCGAGAAGACCTGTTTCGGCCAGCACGAGAACCCCGGAACACGCGGAACACAACATCGCGCCCCGGGCATGCATATCCGTGAGCCACTCCACCATGGCTGGATAGCGCCCCGGAATCCACTCACTCCCCTCGACCATCATTGACGGGATGATAACGATGTCCGTCCGGTCGAGCTCGTCGACCGTGCGATGGGGGGCGACCGGCAGCCCGCTTGCCGTGCCCGTGTGCGCGCGGGTCGGCGCAACGATTTCCACGTGGAAGGGGTTTTCACCGGGCACCGCGTCGTCGAAGGTGCCGACCAGGCCAAAGCAGTTTAACACGTCGTAGACGCCGCTCAGCGACGAGACGATCGCCTCTGGAATCGACACCAGGCTGACGTGGAAACGCCGTCCCCCCCCGCTCATTCCAATCTCCTCTGGCATAAATGAACCGATTATGGCAATTCTAGCTCTTACATCGGGCTGGCGCAACCATTATTCTCCGGTCGAGGACGCTGAAAAACCAAAAGGAGGGTAACGACATGAGCATTCACAAACAGCATCGGAACCACTTCCTGATTCCCCTACTGCTCGCCGTGCTGGCCCTGGCACCCGGCGGGCCGGTCGAGGCACACAAGGAGAACACGCACGACTCACGGGCCCTGGCGGAGGACCCCCGTCTGGCGCCGGGGCAGATCGCCCCGCTGCTCGAGGGACTGGGCGACCATCACCACAAAGTGACCACGACGTCCGAGCGAGCACAACTCTTCTTCGACCAGGGACTGAAGCTCACGTTCGCCTTTAACCACAAGGAGGCGCTGCGCGCCTTCAAGGAGGCCGCGCGGCTCGATCCCGATTGCGCCATGGCTTACTGGGGCTGGGCGCTCGTTCTTGGCCCCAATCTCAACCTGCCCATGCGGCCTGAGGTCGTCGGACAGGCGTACGAGGCGATCCGGATGGCCGTGGCACGCAAGGATAAGGTTTCCCAGAAGGAGCGAGACTACATCGACGCCCTTGCCAGGCGCTACACGAACGATCCGAAGGCCGACCGCGGGCCGCTGGATAAGGCCTACGCGGACGCTATGGCCGCGCTCTACGCCAAGTATCCCGAGGACGGCGATGCCGCAACGCTCTATGCGGCGTCGCTGATGAACCTCATGCCGTGGGACTACTGGAGCAAGGACGGCCGTCCGAAGCACGAGACCACGCAAACGGTCCTCGAGGTACTGGAATCGGTGATCGCGCGAAATCCTCGCCACATGGGTGCGCTGCACTACTACATCCACATCGTCGAGGCCGTGCAGCCCGACCGGGGCGAGCGCGCTGCGGATCTGCTGCGCGGCCTCGCGCCCGGCGCGGGGCATCTCGTGCACATGCCCTCCCACATCTACATCCAGCTCGGCCGTTACGCCGAGTCCTTCGAGTTGAATGCGAACGCCGCCAAGGCCGACGAGGGCTACATCACGCAGTGCCGTGCCCAGGGGATCTACCCCCTGAACTACTACCCCCACAATGTGCATTTCTTGGCCTGGGCCGCGACCATGCAAGGCCGCAGCGCCGAGGCGCTGGCCGCGGCGCGCAAAGTGGCCTCGCGTGTGCCCAAAGACATGCACGGCGACGACTGGGCGCTCTACCAGACGTTCCTCAGCATGCCGCTCGACGTCATGGTCCGTTTCGGGATGTGGGACACAATCCTGACCGAGCCTCGGCCGCCCGAGAACGCGCGTTTCTGGACCGGCATGTGGCACTACGCCCGGGGCATGGCCTACGCGCACACAGACCGGATCGCGGAGGCACGCGACGAGCTAGCCGTCCTGGCGCGGATTCTGGAGGACCCGACCACGCCCCAAACTCTGGTCAACTTCAGCAACGCCGGCACCCTACTGACGATCGCACGGGAGGTGCTGGCCGGCGAGGTCCGCTCAATGCACGGCGAGGTCGACATGGCGCTCTCACACCTCGAGCGGGCGGTGCGCCTCGAGGACAGCCTGCCCTATAGCGAGCCCCCGGTCTGGTTCACGCCCACGCGGCACTACCTCGGCGCGGCGTTGCTCCGCGCCAGCCGTCCCCTCGAGGCCGAGGCGGTCTACTGGCAGGATCTGGCCAAGAACCGGGAGAACGGCTTCGCGCTGTACGGCCTTGCCCAGGCGCTCGAGGCGCAGGGCCGGGACGACGAGGCGTTAAGCATTCGCAGACGATTCCAGAAGGCCTGGGCGGCAGCGGACGTCACAGTCCCGTCGTCGTCCTTTCAGGCCGCTCCAAGTCACGCCGTCCACAACGCCATGGTGCGGTAGGTGCAGCGAAGACGCAAACACGACAAATCACCTCACCGCCATGAGGGCTGCCGGCGTTGCCGAGTTGGCAACGCCGGCAGCCCTCACCCTTGGACGCCTGGACGGCCCCCGTTAACCCGAATCCCCTTGGGCTAACCTCTTTCCTTAGGATCAGCGTCCTTCCAAAACACTCCTGACCCGTATGGTGACTACTTGTGTTTGGTGGGCGGTGGAAGATAGGTTGTACCGGTCGCTCCCACGGCGGTCACCTGGACGATCACGTCGCCGGATTTCGCCCAGGCAAAATGTGGCTGCTTGGCTGGCTCCGTGAAAAAGCTGCCGGGCGGCAGCGCCCTCAATTTTGCCTCGTCAAAGGTATCGCCGTAACCATAATGCAAGGTTCCCGAAATGACCGAGACCATTCGGTCTTTATGATGCCAATGCGGTTGCACCTTGAGATTGGCCGAAATCTTGATGCGTACCGTATAGAGTACAGCTTTCCTGGGGTCGCCGGCGAGCACCACCACCTGCAGGCCACTCGGCGAGGTCGGATTGGCATGCCACTGTATTTCATCGGGAGTGAGCTGCACGATGCCCAAGGACTCATTTTGGGCCCGCACATCCCCCACACTAAAGGTCCCTACCACAACCAGAAGCATACATGCTGCCGAACGGATAGCGGGTTTCATGTGTCCTCCCTTCCGTTCCCGTGGGTCCACGCCCCGTCGGCGCAACTATTAAAGATCTCTATCACTCCCGTTTCGGTTGACCACGAATTCCACCACCACCATTCTTGTTCGGTGATGAGCGCTCCGCGCACAACGATGGTCGCCATGCAAGCAACCTCCCATGTCCACACGTGAGGCGGTAGCTGCCCGTCAAAAGCAAAACGCCCGTGCTTTGCTTGTCGAGGGCATCAAGATTTGTCTGATGCGCCAATAACCGTATTGCCGCCAGCGTTGCTGCGCCACAAGGCGATCCCGCCGAGGAGGCCCGCGATATTGGGAACGGTCTTGGTTCTCGGGGGCAGCGGGCCAGTGATTTTCTTGGCGTTCCCCCCGCCGAGGTAGACGCGGTCGTAGCTAAACAGGTCCTCGAGCGCACCGACGGCTTTCCGTAGCCGCTTATTCCAGCGACGTTTCCCGACCTTCTTCAACGCAACGTTTCCAAGCTGTTCTTCGTAGGTTTTGCCGCGCCGGAAGGCATGGTGGGCGAGTTCCAAGTTGGGCACCAGTGTGCCATCGACGAACAATGCCGATCCAAGACCGGTTCCCAAAGTGAGAACCAGCTCGACGCCGTGCCCGTTGATGGCACCGAACCCCTGTACATCGGCGTCATTGGCGACCCGGACGGGTCGCTTGAGCCGCTTTCCCAGTTCTTTCGCCAGAGTGAAATTCTCCCAACCGCCGTCCAAGTTCGGTGCCGTCTCCGTGACACCGTTTCGGACGACGCCCGGAAACCCCACGGACACACGGTCGAATGGCCCCTGCGCACCTGCCAGTCGTTTGATGACGCGCAGAATCGCCGTCGGTATCGCGGGTCGCGGCGTTTCGATCCGTCCGCGTTCGGTCAATGCTTCCCCTTTCGCATTCAAAATGATGGCCTTTATACCAGTCCCGCCAATATCGACCGAGAGGGTTCGCGTGTCGTCTGACGCGGCCCGAGAACGTTTACGACTCATCGTCGGGTTCCCTCCGCCGTGGGTTCGCGTTGAATCGCTCCCCAAACACAATCTTGCTCTACAGGTAACCCCCCCCGGACTCTACCTCAGTAGACGAACGGCACCAATTTCTTGGTGCGTGCCGCATACATCTGGAAAGTTTCTCCATGGCGCTCAGCCAAATAGTGATCCAGCGCCGGGATGTTCAGAACCACAAAGCCCCACAGCATCACGACCGGAATAAACAACAACACTGCACGGGCCGTCAGAAGCGCCCATCCAGTAAAGAGAACCAAATCGCCGAAATAGTTAATATGCATCGCGTACCGGAAGAGGCCCTCCGTATAGAGCCGTCCCTGATGCTGCGGCTGTCGTCTCCAGACATGCCGCTGATATTCGGCGCCGCTATTGAGGCATGAACCAGGTAGAGAAGAACGCCGACGACCTCAATAAGTCCAACCGGCGCGGTCTGCCGCCCGCCGAAAAAGGCAAAGCACATGTGGAGCGCTCCGATCCACGCCGCGACCGTCCCCACCTCGGCCCAGCCCGTGCGTCGCTTGAGGAAGACGAAAAGGGTTACCAGCACGCGCAAGAAGTACATGGCTGCCGCACCGAGCAGTAGTATCCGGCGGAGTGGCGAGGCGAGGTCGGCTCCGAGGTTTAGCCATCCTGAGACAGTGCGGATTCCCCCTGCAAAGAGCAACCATGCGGCAGCACATACCGCACTCAGATGGAACAGAGCAAGGCCGCTCTTCGGAAGCACGGAGGGTGCCTTCTGGCGATACATATCGGCAAAACCCCTCACAGCTTGCTTCCCAAACCGCAGCAGCCGCCTCCCCGACGCGCATCCCCGTTACTTGCCTAATTGTACCTCCGCGCGCTTTTTCTTCGCGAACTCGTGAAGATCGTAGGTCAGATAGAATTCGGTGCGGAAGGAGCGCCACGCCGTGAGCTCGATCGCACGATTCAGCTGGCGAACACGCTCGGGCGGAACGCGGAGAATGATCACCTGCCCGATTCCCATCATCACGTACCAGCCGACGACCTCTACCCCTTCCGATGGAAACGTGGTCCAGAACTTCGTCTCCGTCAACTTTTTACTGATCTCACTAAGCGTCTTGGATTGATCGTGCTTGAGGAAGACCGTGAGCAGAATGTAATCATTCGGTAAAAGGGTTGGATCTTTTTTTTCAGCCGCGTTGAGCAGAGTTGGAGCGATGACTGCCATCATGAGAACTACAAAGGTAATTACGCACCGCATAGGAAGACCTCCTCCTCACGGAAGTGAGAGCCTCACGCTATTCGATTACTCGAGCGGGATGCGGCCCTTGTTTGTCCTGAGCCACATGTTGAAGGTTTGGAGTGAAGGGTTGAGGACACGAGCGACCTCGACGTTGCGCGCGCCGCAATAGACGTGCTCGAAGTCGCACTTGAACTGGAACATGTTGCCGAGATCTTCGGCCCCCGGAAAACCGAAGCCGCGGTACACCTCGGGGGCCACGTCGTTATAGCGGACCTCTCGCCCCAGCGCCCTGGTGAGGGCGGCCGCCATCTGCGCTCCGGTCAAGTGCTCGCCCGCCACGCCAATGGTCTTGCCGATGAACTCGCGGCCCTTCTTGAAGATGCCGAGGGCACACTTGCCGATGTCCTCGGTGGCAATGCCCGGAAGCTTCTTGTCGCCCATGGGCAGGGTGATCACAAGCTTGCCGTCGGGGCCCTTCTTGGGGCCAGTGCCGAAGTAGATCATGTTCTCCCAGTAAAAAGAGGTCAACAGAAACGTGGTCGGCACTCCCAGCTCCCGAAATACCTGATCGGCTTCGCTCTTCCCTTCGAAGTGCGGCACCTTGTGCTTGCCCATCAGGGTCGGCATGCGGTCGTCGCTGAGCGGCACCCACTTGCGGGGGTCCTCGAACGTGGACCAAATGACGTGTTGCAGGCTGGCGTGCTTCGCCGCCTCGGCCATGGCCTTGCCCTGTGCAAACTCCTTCTCGGGTGACATGTGCTCCCAGAAAAATGTGACGCAGAACGCCCCGTAGGCGCCGGCGAACGCCTTTTTGAGGCTCTCGATGTCGTCGACGTCGGCCGCGACAACCTCAGCGCCCAGTTTTGCCATCTCCCTCGCTTTGTTCGAGTTGAGGTTTCTCGTCAGTGCCCGTGCGTTGAAATCGCTCTTCACATCGCCCACGATGGCGCGAACCAAGCCGCCACCCTGGGCACCGGTGGCACCCACCACCGCGATGACCTTTTTCCCCGCCATGATGATCCTCCTTTACCCCCAAAGACCAACCGTCGTCTAGTGCAACACCCTCCATCCTCTTTCCATTCAATTTGCTGGAAGAGAGTAAACTGGCGCGAGGACGAAACGGCGTAAGGAGTTCTAAGGCTCAGGCGAGGCGCAGCTGAGCGAGTGTTGCGCGAGCACCACTCTTACTGATGTCCGGCAGAATTTGTAATTCGAGTGCCCTGACCCCGTTGAGTTCGACGCCATAGTCCTCAGTTTGTCGGGTCGTGTCAGGCGGACTAAAGGTATACTGCTGACGTAGAATCTCTCGGAGACCTCCCCCGCCACTCGGTAACCAGCGCAACACGAACTCTTGTGTGCGCGCTTGATCCTCCTCGTGGAACACGAGAAGAATACGCGTAAGTGCGTGCGGGTGGTCAAAAATGATCCGGATCGTCTGCTCTCCGGGGTGTGCTGCCTGCCAACCAGGTCCAATGCCGGGTATCAGTGCTGATTCGATGGGGCGTTCCGCACTTTCGGATGTGACCTCGACGCGTGTCAGGCGTTCCAGATCCAACCACTCTTGACCTCCGGCTGAGCCGGTTTCAGGGACCTGACCGACGACCTTTTTGCGCATCAGTATCCACCCCACAGCCCCTTCTAGAGGCTACGCTTCCTGGCGCGAATGTTGCGGCGACTGCCCTTTGACTTAAATCCCCCCAAGCCGCGAGACATTCCGAATGACCCGGTGTCAGCAAAGACGGGTGGGCGTCGTCGCCGCTCCTCCGCTTCGTTGACACGAATACTCCTCCCCTTGAACTCGTAGCCGTCAAACTTCTCGATGGCCTTTGCGGCAGCCGCCTCCTCATTGAATTCGATGAAGGCGAATCCTCGTGGACGACCGGTATTGCGGTCGGTTGGCAGAAACACTCCTGCCACCTCGCCCAGTTCAGAGAACAGACTTTCCAGCTCGCTCTCTGTCGTATCAAAGCTCAAGTTACCCACGAACACTTTGGCGCTGATGACGGCCTCCTCTCGCGTGGATTATTGATCGTACTTCCCTCTCTTGCCGGCCCATGTCGGCATACCGTACTCTAGCGCAGTAACGGTAACATTGCAACTTACGACTGATCTTCTATCGGCTTTCAATCGTTTAGAGTGACTCAAAATATTTAATCATGCGCTCGCGGATTTTGGCATCCGGTAAGCGCCCGTACCCGGCCGTCATATTATCGACCATGTGCTCGGGCTTTGATGTCGCTGGGATCACGTTGGTTACGTGCGGGTGTGACACCACAAACTTGAGGAAAAATTGTGCCCAACTTGTGCAATCGAACTCGGCTGCCCACAGTGGCAGTTGTTTCCCTTTGACGGTGTCAAACATTTGGCTACGTTGGAAGGGACGGTTGATCACCGTAGCGATCCCCTTGTCGGCCGCAAGAGGGAAAATCCGTTGTTCGGCGACACGGTTGACCAGGTTATAACTGAACTGGACGAAATCCAACGGTGTCGCTTGCATGACCTTTTCGAACTCTGTATGTCGACTGCCATGTGAGGTGGTGATCCCCAGATAGCGGATCTTTCCTTGTGCTTTCCACTCTCGTAGAGTGTGAATATGGGTTTGCCAATCGTGGAGATTATGGATCTGCATGAGGTCGATCACCTTGACGCCCATCCGTCGCATCGATTCCTGCATTTGTGCGATCCCAGATTCTTTTCCGTTTGTCCAGACTTTTGTCGCAACGAACAACCCCTCGGTGTTCTTGGTCGTTTTGAGTAAATCGCCCACCAGGCTCTCGGCCGGACCGTACATCGGGGACGAATCGATCAATTGGCCGCCATGATCGAAGAAGGCTTGCATGACCTCGCCCAGTTGCTGCTTCAGGACATCATTGCTGAACGTCCGGGATGTCCCCATGCCGATGACAGACAATTGCTCGCCGGATGATGGGATTGGGCGCTTGATCACACCCGTTTGTGCAGCCAACAACTCATGCGGGCGGAATGCCACGAGTACTGACAGCGCACACGTGGCTTTCAAGAAACGTCTCCGTGAGATGGCGATCTCAGGTACCTTCATCGCCTCATTGTTCCATCGTCCAGACAGACCGCTGAGATGACGATCCGCTCTAACTTGCATTGTAGTCGGCGTCCACGGGCAGCCATACGAGTCACTCGCGGTATACACCCTGAGGATATTGCCCTATTGTGATCCCACGCGCTACCCGAGTCAAGAAAAAGGAGACTGTTCTTTTCTAAAAAAGCAGCGACCCGCCAGAAGCGGGCCGCCACAGAGTGATGGGACAGACGTGGGCGTCCTAGCGACGCTTGCCGAGCCTCTTCCGCTTGACCAACGCCCAGAGCTTCTTCGTCATCACAGAGGGTCCGATGGGCGCGCTCCCAAAGACCGACTCCAACGTCTCCTTGCGCCCCTTGAAGCTGATCGAATAGCCTCCGAACGCCTTTTTCGTCTTGGTCCCCTTGGTCTTCTTCCTGGCCTTCGCTCTGGTCCTCTTCCTCGCTTTCGGCCTGGTCTTCTTCCTCGCCTTCGGTTTGGTTCTCTTCTTCGCCTTCGCCCTCTTCTTCTTCGCCATTCACCCCTCCTTCGTGTTGGTGGTCAAGAGCCCCATCACCTCTTAGGGGTCTTATACCATATATAGGACGGGGAGCAAGCAAAAAATACTACCTGTAGGGGTGGCACCATCCGGAAAATACCTGGGGGGTATCATCGGTCGCCGGGAGGAGACGGGGGGTTCGTTGTCCCTGTCTTACGGATACGGTAGACAAAGCGGCGCGCGCTTCGCACGAAATCGGGCGAGTTGTGGTACGCCCCGATCTCGTCAAGCACGTACTCGTCTGGCACCGCACCTTTCGGAAGTGGCTCCCGGAGCACCAATACGTAGAGCGGTGTATCGGGTTGCTCCTCGCGTAGCCAACTGGCAAGCTTCTCGTGATCGACTGAGTGGACCGCAAGCTTTTCACGATGTAAGTAAAAGTGTCCCCCCAGCGTATCCAGCCCACCGTCGACAATCACGAGTTGGTCTGTGAAATCCTCCTGTCGACCGAGTGCGAGTGCCGCCTCGACCGGACCGCGTTGGGGATACCAGAAGCTCACGAGCACGAAGGCGACCAGATATGCGGCCACGAAAAGATGTCGATGGACGCTCCGCAGCCTCGGCTCCGACAGCTCTCGGTATAGGAGAACGGACGCATACACGACGAGCAGCAGAATCAGGCCCGGGATGATGAAACGGAATTGCTTCCGCGCCACGAGATTGTGCACAAAGATATAGAAAACCGCGGCGGCGAAAACGAGCGGCAGCCGTCGACTGCCTTTCACCAGCGCACGGAACCCACTCCGAAGAAACGGGGGCACGAGAATCAGGGCGCCACACAGGTATGCCACATACAGCCACACCGGCTGCACACCGAACTGGCTCGCGCGGCCTTGGAAAAAATTGTAATCAAGGTACTGGAAAGGGCTGTGGAGAAATCCCCCCCACGTAAAGACGTCCACGAGGCCTTGCATCGTAACCATGACCGCCACCCCAAGGGACAGGAAAACGCAGGCGCGCCAGCGCTTTTCCAGCAAGCCAAAGACGAGAAGCACCGGACCAAACAGCGCGTCCTGGAAACGGCATGAAAACGCCAGTCCAAGGAGGAGACCGGAAAACAGCGGCCAGAGAGGAGCGGGACCATAGAAGAGGAAGACCGCGGCGAGCGACAGTCCCACCGCGAACGTGGGACCGGTCGGTTGGACTCCAGCATAGACAACCAACGGATTGCAGGCGATGAACAAAAGGAGTGCGCGCTGCATGCTCCAACCCTTCCAGCGAACGATGAGCATCCACAGCGCGGCGAGCGGAAGCAGGGATATCACACCATGTATGAAGCGGGTGGCAACCATCATACTGTTTGGGTCCGTGATTCCGATCCATGTGATGGCCTTGAATATGCTGGCAAGTATCCCGGGATATACCCAGGATCGTAAGCCATCGACGTATTCGTAGGGTCGGAACCAGCTAGCGTCAAACGCAATATGGTAGGCTGGATCGACGTACTGGAACTGATGATCAATGAAGTGGTAGCCCCGGCTGAAGAAAATGGCGGGCAGACGAGCGAGGAACGCCAAAAGCAAGAAGTTGCGGAGCGTGATCTCTCCCGGCTCAAAGGCTTTCCGCATCCATCGGACGAGATCATACACGGAGAATTGACTCCAGAGGCTGAAGGTCAGTGGTCATGCCTTCCGAGGCACTCGCCATGTGTACACTGCCGACACAGCGTAATTCCAGACGGCGCCGACAAGGGCCCCGGCGAGTCCGGCCACCCACCACTGCTCTCCCGTCCCATATATGTATGACGCCACACCAATATTGGCAAGGGCTCCAACGGAACACACCGCGTAAAATGACAACAATCCCAGGAAAAGCGCCGACCCCCGAAGCCGGATATCGCGATAGGTGAAGAGATTGTTCAACAGATAGTTGTTGGTCATGGCGACCAGTGTCGCCAGCGCCTGTGATATCTCGAAGTTGATCTTGAGTAACTGAAAGGCGATGGCCAGGATACCCACGTGCACCGCGAGACCAAGTAGGCCCACCGCCGAGAACAAGATGAAACGGACCGGGACCATACGTCCTATCATCTTGTCAAGAAGCAAGATGAGGTATTCCCAAGCGACAGTGGGATCAAGCTTGCTGATACCCGCCCGCCGGGTTCCAAACTCGTATGGCAGTTCCTTGACCCGGAGGCCCCTCGGCGAGGAAGCCAGGATGTCAAACAAGATCTTAAAACCAATGCCCGACAGCTTGCGCACCGCACCCTGAAAGACATCACGATCGAGCATGAAAAATCCACTCATCGGGTCGCTAACTTCGGTCTTCATCACCCACCGGCTCATTCGGACCGCAAGGCGGCTAATAGTCTGTCGCGACGTTTCCCACTCACCGACGCCGGCGCCCTCGACATACCGACTGCCAATGACGAGGTCCGCTTCGCCATGCTTCAACGCCTCCAGCATCCGAGGTAACAACGCCTCGTCGTGCTGCATGTCAGCGTCCATCACGGCCAGATACGGTGCCGAGCTCGCAAGCATCCCTTCGATGCAGGCACTCGAAAGTCCGCGCCGACCAATGCGCTGCACGCAGCGCACCCGCCGGTTCGTCGCGCCAATATTCCTCACGAGGTCCGCGGTACCATCAACGGAATCGTCGTCGACGAAGATGACCTCCCACTCGACCCCGGAGAGAGCACTCCCGAGCTTGCCGATGAGCGCAACGATATTGTCGCGCTCGTTCACCGTGGGAACGATGACCGACAATTCAACGGACATACTCTCCACCACAACGATGCTTGGATGAGAAAACCCTGTACGATCGCTCAGGTTTCAGACCAAACCAAAACAATGCGCCTTATTGTTGCCGCGCCCGCCACCGGGGTCAAGCCAATTTCCTCGCCCTCCTCGTTGACATGTTTACCCATCGCTTCGTCGATTTCCGGGGCACAGCCCATGTTCCCACGCTTGACACCTCTGATGCCGTGAGAGATACTGGGAAGTTGTGAAGCTCCCTCCACAAATACACTGATGAGCTACTTTATGTAATCGTTATAACCTACTGATAGTAAAGCTTTACAGTCCCAGGAGATGATCATGCCCAACGAGGTTCCACGCCATACGATTCGGGCACCCGAGTTTCCTGCGAGCGTCGAGTGGCTAAACACCGATCGGCCCTTCAGCTTGATGGAACTCCGGGGGAAAGTCGTCCTTCTCGACTTCTGGACCTACGCCTGAATCAACTGCATGCACGTGCTACCAGAGCTGGAGGCTCTGGAAAAAGCGTTTCCCACCGAACTAGTGGTCATCGGGGTGCATTCTGCCAAGTTCCCGAACGAACGGGAGGCGCGGAATATCCGACAGGCCATCCTCCGCCACGGACTGACGCATCCGGTCGTCAACGATGACCAGTTCGTCATCTGGCGCAGCTATGCGGTTCGTGCCTGGCCAACCCTCGTCCTGATTGACCCTCAGGGGTACATTGTCACGATGGTCGCCGGTGAGGGACACGGCAGTCGTCTGCGCCATCTCGTCGCCGAGTTAATCCACGAGCATCGCTCACAGGGAACCTTCAAGGAAGACGCCATCGTTTTCCACCGCGACCAGATGCCCGAAACCGCCCTCGCCTTTCCAGCGAAGATTCTGGCCGACGGCGGCGACAAGCGCCTCATGATCTCGGATACCGGCCACCATCGGATTGTGATCAGCGATCTGCACGGCACAATTGTCGAGTGTGCGGGCACGGGCAAACCGGGAGCCACCGATGGATCCTTCGGGGAGGCCACCTTTCGCTCACCGCACGGCCTAGCGGCGGCCGGAATGTTTCTGTATGTCGCCGATACGGAAAATCATCTGATTCGCCGCCTCGATCTCGACAAACGAACAGTTGAGACGATTGCAGGGACCGGCCAGCAGGGCACTGCCATCCGGCAATGGGCGCCGGCTCGAGAACTGTCACTGAATTCTCCCTGGGACCTGTGTCTCATCGATGACAGACTGTTTGTGGCCATGGCGGGATGCCATCAGATCTGGGTGATGGATCTCCCCAAAGTGCGACTCGAGCTCTTTGCAGGGACAGGCCGCGAAACGATCGCCGATGGCCCACGCTTAGACGGCGCCCTGGCCCAGCCAAGCGGACTTGCCACCGACGGGCAGATCCTCTACGTCGCGGATAGCGAGGTGAGCGCCGTTCGGGCCATCGACCTGGGGAGCCGAGGCTATCTCCAAACCCTGGTCGGCGAGGGGTTGTTTGTCTTCGGAGATCAAGACGGCATCGCGGAAGAGGTTCGCTTGCAACATCCCCTCGCCGTCGCGTGGAAGGGTGGCCAGATCTACGTGGCCGATAGTTACAACCACAAAATCAAGGTCCTCTACCCCACCATGAGGGCGGTGAAGACCCTGTTCGGGACGGGGCGGCCAGGAAACCAGGATGGGCCAGCCGCAGAGTTTTCCGAACCCGGAGGGCTCAGTGCCGCCGATGACCGGCTCTACATCGCGGATACGAACAACCACAGGATCCGGGTTGCCGAACTCACTTCCGGCGAGGTCACGACCCTGAAACTTCTCATGCCAGGTCGTTAGCGGACATCGACGCGTACGAGAAAAATGATGCGATCAATCCTTATCGAGGATACGGGTAGTTTTCTCCTGGTTGACTGCCCGATGGTAAAGCTCAAGGTCACCGTCGATGAATGCGAACGGTGCTCCCACCACCGTGGGAAGACGAAGTCAATCATGAAGGAGACGATCATCGGCGATCCTGAGCATCTCTTTGTCGCAGGATCCATCGACTGCAACTATTCTGACGAATCGGACACGAAAGCCTAGGGGAATGGAGGAGACATGCGATTCCGCAGATTAGGCCGAACCAATCTGGAGGTGTCAGAGATCGGCTTCGGCGCGTGGGGTATCGGGAAAGGATGGTGGGGGCATACGGAGGATACGCTGTCCATCCACGCCTTACTGCGGGCGTTCGAGCTTGGCGTCAATTTCGTTGATACAGCGCACGGCTACGGCAACGGCCACAGCGAGCGGCTGATCGCCGAGGCCATGAAGGCGTACCGCGAGCGCGTTATCGTCGCAACCAAAATCCCCCTAAAAACCCGCGACTGGCCTCCCAAACCAGATACGCCGGCGAAAGAGGCCTTTCCCAGGGCCTGGATTATCGAACACACCGAAAAGAGCCTTGGGCATCTGCAAACGGATTGTATCGATATTCAACAACTCCACATTTGGCGGGATGAGTGGGTTCAGGAACCAGAGTGGCGCGCTGCGATTGAGCAACTCAAGCGCCAGGGGAAGATTCAGTTTTTCGGGGTGTCTTTGATCGATCATGCACCCGAAACCGGGCTCGAGGTTGTCCGTTCCGGACTCGTCGACACCATTCAGGTCATCTACAACATCTTTGATCCGTCCCCTGCCCAAGAACTCTTTCCCCGGTGTCAGCAGACAGACGTGGGTGTGATCGCGCGCGTCCCGTTGGACGAGGGGGGTCTGACCGGAAAGTTCCGCCCGCATATACCGCTTGATCCCGATACGTTCCAGGGCTACTACTTTCGGGGCGACCGCTTGAAAGAGACGTACGCACGGACCGATCGGCTCAAGCGTTTTCTCCGCGATGGTGCTGAGACGCTCCCCAAACTAGCCTTACATTTCTGCCTGAGCCACCCCGCCGTCTCAACGGTCATTCCAGGAATGCGCCGCTCGAAACATGTCGAGGAGAATTGTGCTGTCTCGGAGGCACCCCGGCTGACCGCGGAGGAGCTCGACGCTCTTCAGGCCCACGCCTGGCCCCGGAACTTCTACCAATAACCCACACCCCCGATTTCTCGTCTGCTGCCGGAATAGATTCCCTTAAAACTACCTCAGTAATATCGACATGCTGTATCCATTTGGGCACAACACGCAGTCTCAACTGTCGCTGCATATGCTCGAAATCGCGCAGCCAGGAATGGAAGTCCTTCGGCCCGCAAATTGCATTACGTTGACACAGCGCAGAACGTATCATATTCTTCTTCTAGCGTTCTTTCCGTGACCTATTGTGACGGCTCCTAGAGAACGCAGTGGAACTAGAAATGTTGGACGTTATGGGAACCTTCCTGAGAGAACTCGGGGATCGCCTCTGGCCTTTTCCCTGGCGCGAGTCCATTGACGTTCTCCTCATGAGCTTCATCGTCTATCAAGTCTACATCCGCATTCGCGGCACGAGGGCAATACGGATCCTCGCCGGCATCGTTCTTTTAGGACTCGGGTATCTGGTCGCCCAGTCTGTTGGATTGTTCCTGACATCATGGGTGTTGGGGGGTATCTGGGCCGCCGCATTAATCCTCGTCATCGTGATCTTTCAGGCCGAGATCCGCCAGATGCTGGAGCAGGTCAACCTCGAGGCCCCCTTCAGGACTCTGTTACGGTGGGGGCGACAGGCGCGACTCCCCGAGGAAACGTTGGCCACGATGGCCCGAACTGCCTTTTCCCTCGCGTCCAGGAGATGGGGCGCGCTGCTTGTGTTTGAACGGCACGACTTCGTCGAGCCGCTGCTGAAAAGTCCGGGAGTCTTGATGGATGCCGAGATCACCCCCGAGCTCGTTGAAACGCTGTTCACTTATCCGGCGCCGCTCCATGACGGGGCACTGTACATCCGACGGGGACGCGCGTATCGCGCCGGGTGTATCCTTCCCCTCTCCGATAACCAACGTCTCACGCAGCTTCACGGCACCCGGCACCGGGCAGCCCTGGGCATTACCGAACAGGCGGACGCTTTGGCCGTGGTGGTCTCCGAAGAACGGGGGAAGGTTTCGGCTATTGAGAAGGGCATAATGACATACATCGATACGCCCGCCGACCTGCTGATTTGGCTGACCGACCGGATGAGAGCCAGGGAGGAACCGGCGACAAGGCGATGGTCCCCTCGGGCCCTCATCACCGCCAACTGGCGCCCGAAGCTCGCCACGGTGCTCGGGGTCAGTCTCCTCTTTATCCTTCTGACGGGCCAACAAAACGCCGAGGTGGGCGTATCGATTCCGGTGGTTTACCTGAATGTCCCAAAAGAACTCACCATTGACGGAAGGCAGGTACAAAAGGTGTATGTCCGCGTGCGCGGGTCACGCGAGATGCTGAACTTTCTGGATCCAAACCAAATGCAAGTCGCCGTCGATCTCAAGAAGGCTCACGAGGGGTCGCAGCAGTACAATATCGCGGATGAAGACATCAAGCTCCCCCCTGGCCTGAAACTCGCCGGGGTCAATCCCTCCACAATTCGGTTGCACCTGGTCAAAAAGCCTCCGGAGCCCAAGAAAAACGGCTAGCCCGCTGGCAGCACGGCAGCGCGGGCAATCTCTTCCATTCTGACCTGCCCCACATCGAATCGCTCCAACGCGCGGTGGAGCTTCTGAAAGCTCGAGACACTCTTGCGGGCGCGTGTCAACGGGTTACACCGAGCAAGGACGAAGTTCTTGACATAGGGGTGGGTGATTCCCCGTTTCTTGATCCGAGCGACCACACCGTTCAAGAGGGCATCGGCCGCTTCGACCTGATCCGCCCGGGCCTGCCGCTCTGCATACGCCTTGGAAAGCGGGGCTGGAGAAAGTTGTCTACAGGGCGAAGGATAGGGGAAAAGGCACCGCCAGCAAAACGGGGACGGCGTTCATAGA
This sequence comes from uncultured bacterium, assembly GCA_964558395.1. Classification (GTDB taxonomy): domain Bacteria; phylum Methylomirabilota; class Methylomirabilia; order Methylomirabilales; family CSP1-5; genus CSP1-5. The sequence continues at coordinate 31,511 of CAZLDS010000010.1, forward strand.
GTACGCCGAGGGTAATATAATAGGGCTCCTCGAATTGAAACGCGAAGGCTTCCTCTGAGCGGTGCCCTGCGCGGACTTGCAGGGCCCGATACATCCGAATGACCTCGAGGGATTTCTCCCGCAGATTATGAGCCTTCTCGGTATTCAGGGCGAGGATCTGAAAAGCAACCTCTGCCTCTGGAATGAGGATCGCGGGGATCCATTTCGCCTTGATCTTCCGCAGGGCGGCCAGGCGATGGTGGCCGTTCGGGGTCCACTACTGTCCTGGAGCGTGTGCGACAGCGACGATGGGATCGATGAATCGGTCCAGCTTCTTGATCACATCATGCAGGCGCTTGACGTGAGGCTTAGAGAGATCGCGTTGATACGGCGTGGTTTCCACCTTCTGAAGCGGCAACAAGCTGAAGAGCTGCCATTGCTCACCGACCGGCTCGGTATAGATCGCCAGAACATGGCCGCCATCCCCCTCGATTTGTTGCGCCAGCGTCAGCGCTGTCGGTAGCGGCATCCCTGCCGCCAAAAAACTGTCCACCTTTCCCCCTGTCGCATCTGTAGCCCCCCCGGGAATACACATCGCCCGACACCACATCTAATTGTGTCAGCAACTCCATCTTTATTTTTTGGTAGGAGTCGGGAGCGTACTAAACACCTTATAGACCCAGGAATCTTCCGAGACGATGCGAAGATACACGGAGCCAAAGATGACCGACTGCAACACGGCCGACACGTGTTCCGGAACCGACTTTAGCCATTGACGGAGCTGTTTTTCGGCCTCCGCTTCGTTCACCTGAGGCTTCTGTAGCCCGTCCAACAGTTTCGCGAATGCCTCCACCGTCTCTTGGCTTACCGCTGGAGTCGCCTTGAGGCCGGTCTTCAGTCGAGAAACGATGCTCTTATCTAATGCAGTCGCCATCGCACCTCCTCAGGAACGTGTTTCCGGCAATGCTCCCGACACCGACAAAATGTGTATTTCACGCTAACACCTTTCTCCTCGATGTCAAGAAGTATGGGACCGGGGTGGGGCGCCCGGACGGGTCCCATATGGCACTGGAATGTACTGTACCGAGGGGAGCTGGCGGGTGGGCTGAGGGAACAGCGCCATGAACTGGTGGACCTCGAGGGGCACGGCCGCGCTGACGGGTAGGCCCATTTCCGCTGCCTCCTCGAAGGTGATCGGGTGATCGTGCGTCCATGTCCCCTGGCTCAGAACGTCGGCCAGCGTCCCGGCACGTTCGGCACCCACTCGATCTTTCAGGATCCAGGTGACGCACTGCCGGACCTGGCGCAGTGACTTCTCGGCCATGTCCGCGTGGATCAATGTCGCGTCGTCAATCTCGTTTTTGTCCTTCAGTTCAAGGACTCGCAGGATCGACGCCGCCGGCTCCTGCCCAAGCTGCGGGTCCACCGGGCCCAAGACCGCATTCTCGTCCATCACAATCTCATCGGCAGCCAATGCAACCAGTGTCCCGCCCGACATCGCGTAATGAGGGACAAACACGGTCACCTTGCCCGGATGCTTCTTCAACGCGTGGGCAATCTGTGAAGCGGCCAGGACCAGGCCGCCGGGGGTATGGATGATCAGATCAATCGGGAGGTCCGGCGCCGTCAACTTGACGGCTCGCAGAATTTCTTCGGAGTCGTGAATGTCAATGTACCGGAAGAGTGGAAAGCCCAGGAAGCTCATCGTCTCCTGCCGGTGAACAAGCGCGATAACCCGACTCCCCCGCTGGCGTTCAAGCGTTTGGAGCAGCCGAATGCGGCTGGCCTCCAGCCACTTCTGCCGCAGCATCGGCTGAAGCGCCATGATAATCAGGAACAACCAAAACAGTTCGCCGAATGACATCGCGCCCTTCCTTTCTGCTCTCGTTGGTCACCCCATTGCGTACGGATCGTTCTTCGCCAAGAGAACCATCACCTCGTGGCGGTGGGCCTATTGCTCATCACGGATGCGTAGGCGCAGTGCGGTCCACAGTTACTGTGGGAAGAAGCCGGGCAATCCTCGACGCACCAAGCTCACTCCAAAGGCCGCGAGAAAGAGGCTCGCGACCCGCCCAATCGCCCGGGACCCAGCCTCTCCGATCAGTCGTTCCAAGGCTCCCGCGTACCGGAGGACCACAAAGGCGAGGGCCATGTTCACGGCAAAGGCAAGCAGCGTGATCGGGTAGCCGTGGCTGTGGACCAGGATAAGGAGCGTCGCCAGGACCGCCGGGCCAACAATCAACGGTGTCCCTAGCGGAACCACGCCGAGTCCCGGTAACGGCCGTCGCACGACCTTGCTCGGGTTGAGCAAATCATGCAGCGCGAGGACCAGCAACAGAATCCCTCCCGCGACCTGGAAATCCCCCACGGTCACCCCCAGGACGCGAAATATAGGTTCCCCCACCAACAGAAAGCCGAGCCCCACTGCCGTCGCTGTGAGCGTCGACTGCCAGGGAAGCCGCCGCCGCTCCTCGGCTCCCACACCCGCTGTCAGGCTGAGATAAACGGGAAGCACTCCCACGACGTCGACCGCCACGAACAACGCCACAAACGCCACCAAGGCTTCTTGCACGTCAACGCTCCCGGGAACCCCGCCTAACCGGATGACGGAAATGCCTTTGGAAAAAGCCGGACCGCATTCTCGGTCGTGACGCGAGCCACCTCTTCCATTGAGACGCCCTTCGCCGCGGCAATGGCCTGACACGCAAGCACAATGTTCTTCGGCTCGTTCCGCGCGGCCGGATCTGGACCGAGCACCGGCGAATCACTCTCGAGGAGGAGACGGTCCAGGGGGAGGTGTCGGAGCAGTTTCTGCTTCTGCTGCGAGCGGATCACCGAGGGGGGAATGGAGAAGTAATACCCGGCCTCGATCCCCTCGAGGGCTGCAGAGCCCTTGCCATCAAAGGCATGCATCAGCACCTTGCGTGCGCCTTTCTCACGGAGAAATCGAATCGTGTGTCTCCCTGCAGAGCGGGAGTGCACGTTCAGAGGCAAATCGCATTCCTCAGCCAGGGCGACAAACTTCGCCAACGTCTTTTCCTGAATGGCCCATCCCTCCGCTTCCTTGACGACCCAATGGTCGAGCCCCACTTCCCCGATGCCCACCAACCGGTCACGGTTGCCCCGAACAAAAGCCGACATGGCTTCGGCCATCGCAAGATCAAGGGTATCGGGATACAGTCCTGCGCACGGCTTCAGCAGCGGAAATTTTTTCGCAAGCTCCAAGACCCTGTGCGCATCCTTCAGATTCTCACTGACCGTCATTATCCCCCCCACGCCCACCTCAATGGCCGCCTGGAGCACTGCCTCCAGATCATCACCGAAGGCCTTATCAGCCATGTGGGCGTGCGCATCAATCAACACCACAGTCGAACTCCGTTCAGCGTCGAGAGTTGAGAGTTGAGGGTCTAGAGCTCATAGCACAACACTTGCAGGCCCCATTGGTTCGCCTCGGGATTTATCTTGCTCTTGGGCAGCACGTGGAGGTCCCGAGCGACATGCCGGAAGTCCGAAGGCTTTTGGACCGACCCAGGGTTCGCATCCTGAGGCCAACGGGTGGCGCCAGGCGGGGCGCCCCACCGCCCGCAGCGGAAGGGACCCCCCGGGGGATGGGGGGAGCGAGGACGGTGGGGCTGCCAGGCGACAGACCCGTTGGCCACGAGGAAGATCCCTCCGAACTCTACCCGTCATCGGATGTCGGCGAGAGCCCTAGCTTGCTCGACCAGTCCCCTGATCTCATCGAACCCCTTCTGCCAGAAGCCGCGGTCGTGGACATCGACACCTAACGGCTTCAAGAGGACTTCGGGAGCGTCCGAGTCCCCTGCCTCCAGGAACTCGATGTACCGTGGTATAAAGGAAGTCCCTTCCTCCTTGTACATCCGATAGAGCGCAATGACGAGTAACTGGCCAAACACATAACTATAACAGTAGAAACGGGTGTGAATGAAATGCGGGATATAGGACCATCCGAGGCGGTATCCCGGGACCATCTCGACCGCATCGCCGTAGTACCGCCCATTGGCCCCGAGCCAGGCCTCCGCCAGTGCTTCCGCCGTGAGGCGCGACCTCGCCCCCTCCGCAAACACGGCCTGTTCGAACCGCGTCAAAACATTTTGCCGGAAGACAGTGGCGCACGCATCTTCGATCTTGCCGCATAAAAGAGCCAGCTTGATCCGTGGGTCCGGGCTGCGTGACAGCATCTGGTCAAACACGAGAAATTCCGCGAAGACCGAGGCAGTCTCACAGGTAATCAGCGGGGGGTCATAATTGAATGGGGTCTGCTTGGTGGCCAGGACGCCGTGCAGCCCGTGGCCGAGCTCATGTGCGACTGTCATCACATCCCGGAGCGTGTCGGTATAGTTGCAGAGGATATAGGGATGTACCGCGGGCGAGGGGGACGCACAAAAGGCCCCGCTCCGCTTCCCTTTTCGAATCTCCGCATCGATCCAGCCCCGGCTGAAGAAGTCCTGAGCGATCTGACGGAATCGCGGTGAAAACCCCTCAAACGATGTCACGATGGTCGTCCGCGCCTCGTCGAAGGTACAGGCGGGGAGTTCCCCGCCGACTGGGGCGTATTGGTCGTAGAGGGCAAGCCGGTTCAGCCCCAGCAGTTGTGCCTTGAGCCGGAAGTAGTCCTGGGCGATGCCGTAATTAGCCTCGGTAACCTCCATCATCTGCTCGACCGCCTGTTGGTCGATCTCGTTCGACAGATGTCGCTCCGCCATCGGGTGGGGATAACGTCGCAGTCGGTCCATCGTGAGGTGGTCTTGAATCAAGGTGTTGTACGTCAGGGTGAGCACGAGCTCGTTCCGCGCCAGGACGTCAAAAAGGGTCCCCATCGCCCGGGCACGCAGGACACGGTCGCGTCTGTGCAGCATCGCCAGGACTTCGGACAGCGTCAGTTCGTGGACGGTGCCCTCCCGCTCGATCGGGAAACTGAGGGAGGAGGTGAGCTCGGTGAACAGGCGTCCAAACGCCCGGCGACCCGTATTATTCTTCTCATTAATGATCCGTTCCTCGGCCTCGCTCAGCACGTGCGGCCGGTACCGTCGTCCATGGGTGAGGTAATGAGCGTAATTGGCCAAAAGGGGGTCGGCAATCAGCCGCGTCGCCGCCGCCTCCTCCACCTCAAGCCACTCCAGATCAAAGAAGACGAGGGCGTTCCGGATGGCGGTCACGGACTGTTCGACCCGCTGCTGTAGATCCTGGTACTCCGGCCTCAGGCTATCTGCTGCGTAGAGGAGGTTGGCGTATGTCGCGACGCGGCCCATCGCATCTTCGATTGACTCAAGAACCCGGAGGGCCTCCAACAGGTGCGCGGTCGTTGGTCCCCCGGGGACGTGGAAGGTGCCCCGATACCGCTGAGCAAAGGCCTCGGCCTGCTCCTGAATGGACTCCAGTGTGCAGCCGATACGGGGGTCATCGTGGGCCGCAAAGAGATCGCTGAGGTCCCAGACAACTCCTGTGGCGCTTGATGTGGTTGAATGCACGGCCTTTTCCCCCATGATGCGGGCCGATTGGCCCAATTCGGGCTATTGTACGGAAGCCACGCAGAGAAGGCAACAACAGAGGCTTGCCGAAAGTGTGTCCTGCCGGTATGCTTTTATGGCTCAGGGTTGAGAGTTGAGAGTTAAGAGTTGAGGCGACGGGGGGTGCAGACAGATCTTTTTACAGACATTTTAAAGAGGGTCAGCCGGACTTTTTATCTGAGCCTGAACGTCCTCCCAAAAGACCTGAGGCGTCCGGTGGGTCTGGCCTACCTCTTTGCCCGGGTGGCAGACACCATTGCCGATACCCGGCTGATTAGCCGAGAGAAGCGACTCGACCACCTCGAACTGTTCCGGGCCGAGGTGCGGGGCAACGGGTCGGGTCGTCTCGGAGAAATCACGGAGGGACTCACCGGTCCCCAGAAGGTTCCCGCAGAGCGAGAACTGCTAACTCGACTCGAGGAATGCTTCGCGATATATCGGGCGCTGGATTCGTCAGATCAGCAACGGATCCGACATCTCATCCTCACCCTCACCCAGGGAATGCAGATAGACCTCACCACGTTCCCCGGAGAGGCGGAAGGCCGCCTCATCGCATTGAAGACGCGCGACGAACTCGATGCCTATACCTATTTTGTTGCAGGATGCGTGGGGGAATTCTGGACCGAGATTCATACGGCCTACCGTCCCTCACTCCAGGACTGGGATATGGGCGAGATGAAACGACGGGGCGTACGCTTTGGGAAGGGACTGCAGATGACCAACGTCCTTCGGGACCTCAGCCGCGACCTGCGGATTGGACGGTGCTATCTGCCCCAGGAGGACCTGGAGACCCTCGGGCTCACCCCGGCGGACTTGCTCGATCCCCAGGTGACCCCTCGCCTCAAACCTCTCCTTCGAGATCTGCTGGAGGTCACCCTGACCCATTACCGGGAAGGATGGGACTACACGCTGGCCATCCCGAGGCAGGAGAGCCGCATGCGGCTTGCCTGTGCCTGGCCGCTCCTCATTGGTCTGAAGACCCTCGCGCTCGTGGCGCAATCACAAAATCTGCTCGACCCGGCGTTCGTGGTGAAGATTTCCCGGCCCGCGGTGTACCAAATCGTCCTCCGCTCACTGACCCTGATCAGATCCGATCGCTCACTGAACGGGTATTACGAGGGACTCCGTGAGCGCATCGCGCTGGCGTGACGTTATGGAAAAGCCACTCATCGCCATTTCCGTACACAAACTCCCCCTCAAGGCATTCTGCGGGGTTGTCATCCTGCATCGGGAAGCCGATGACTCCTGGGCCGGCCAGTGCAGCAAATGCGGAGAGATATTTCGGGTCGAAGAGGACCCAAAGTTTACGGCGCGCGTCCTCGCGATGCGCAATTAACAGGTGAGGGCACACATGTCAGGAGTCTCCTTTCATGGGGTCTTTCCATACCTCGTCTCGCCGGTTGACAGCGAGGGGAACATCGCGGCCGAGGTCTTGCGTCGCCTGGTCGACCACCTCGTGCGCACAGGCATTCACGGACTGACCCCTTTGGGGAGTACGGGAGAGTTCGCCTACCTGAGCTGGCCGCAACGCCGCAAGGTCGTCGGGGAGGTCTTGGACGCAAACGCCGGCCGGGTCCCCGTCGTGCCGGCGGTCGCTGCGACCGCGACCGCAGAGGCCGTTACACAGGCACGCGAGTTCGAAGCCATGGGCGTCGATGGGATCGTGGCCATCATGGAGACATACTTTCCCATCCCAGAGTCGGGCGTCGTAGACTTTTTCACGCGGGTCGCGCAGGCCGTATCCTGTCCGGTCGTGCTGTATACAAACCCAAATGTGCTACGTGGTGACCTCACCCTCGCGGCCATTGAACGATTGGCGGAGGTACCGAACATTCGTTACCTCAAAGACGTCTCGAGCAACACCGGCCGGCTTCTGTCGATCATGAACCGGGTCGGCGGCCGCATCAAGATTTTCAGTGCCTCGTCTCACATTCCGCTCAGCGTGATGCTGATCGGGGGCGTCGGGTGGATGGCGGGACCTGCCTGTCTCATTCCATCCCAGAGCGTCCGGCTGTACGAGCTCGCGGTCGCCAAAAAATGGGATGAGGCGATGACGTTGCAGCGTGACCTGTGGGGCGTGAACGAGATTTTCACGAAGTATTCGCTGGCAGCCTGCATCAAGGCCGGGCTCGAGCTGCAGGGATTTCCGGTGGGTAATCCGCTGTCTCCGCAGGCTCCACTGGCCGGAGATGCGCGGGAAGAGGTACGAAATGCGCTTCGAGCGGTAGGCGCCTTGTAGGCGGATTCGCGTTTACCCGGGGAGACTCCAGGTCTGTCCAATGGAATCGAGGACGATCCGTCCCGCCGCAGGGCCGGCGGCTCTCTTGAGACGTTCGATCGGCTCGAAAACGGGCTCATCCGACACGACAAAGGTTCGCCAGTGCATCGGGATCAGATATCGCGCGCCCGTATCCTGGAACATCCGCCAGGCTTGTTCCGGATTGGCATGGTTCCGAATCCACGGGTTGTACGCACCGATGCCGAGTATCGCCACGTCAACGCGGCGCCCTTGTAGAGCCCGTGCGATGAGGTCCGTATAGGCGGAATCTCCGGCGAACAGCACAGTGAGTCCCTCCTTGGAGACGAGGTATGCATTGTAACCACGGTTCCGATCCCACGGATACCGGCGCCCGTAGTGATTCACTTGGAGGGCTTCTACCCGCAGTCCGTCGACCCCGGCCGTCTCCTCCCAGTGCAGTTCTTCCCTCTGATCAAATCCAAGATCGTCGACAAATTCGCTGGTATCGTACGCCAAGATGACCGGCGGCCTCGACGGAAGCCGATGCAGTGAGGGTCTGTCTGTGTGATCCATGTGCGCGTGGGATAACAGCACGAGATCTAACTCCGGAAGATCTTGGAGCGTGAGTGCCGGAGGGATGATCCGCCGCGGCCCGAGGGTAAACAGGCCCAAGGGGCGAAGGCCGACGCGGCTCGAGAAGGCCGGATCAGTCAGGATGGTCGACCCGTTCAGTCGGAGCAGGAAGGTGGCATGGCCGATCCAGGACACCGTCAGCCCGGCACTCGACCACTCAGCAGGATTGGGTCGCTTTGGCCACACATAGCGCCCTGCCGCTTCCGGCGGCAAGTCCGGCGCGGACAGCATTCGATTGAGACGACCACATCCCGCCATCGCGACCGCTGCCGTCGCCCCAAGCAGGAAGCGACGGCGGGTGATCAGGCCGGATTGTCGTTGCGATCTTTCCATCACGATGGCCCTGCCGGTTGCATGTTCAGTCCAGGTCGACGTCCCGCATGGGCGGCGGTGTATCGGGGTCCTCCTTGGCCTTCTTCAGCAACTCCTGGAACTTCCGATCAAGCACCTTTCCCTTATCCTTCTCCGCCTGCATGCGTTCCTTAAAGCGCGCGTCGCGTTGGGCCGTTTGCGTCTTGAGGGACTCGACCGCTTCTTTCAGATCCGCGACGGTCCTCGCCTTGGGCGGCGGTTCGTGATGGAGGACCACGCCTAGCGAGAGGTCAATCGTGAGGCGCGCCTCGCAGCACGGACAAACGATTTCCGTTGACGTGTGCGGCGTTTCACTCATCCTGCTTCTCCTTCCGCTGACCTTGCCCTTAATACAATTCCGTTACCCGCGACGGTAGAGCGGAGCCAAGAGACGAAACGTGTCTAATGCCGTTTTCTGAAACGCATGGGCCGTCATCCGGGTCACCTCCGCTCGCGACAGCCGACGGCCCAGGACGAGCTGACCGTCCCTGCGCCGACTCAGGTCCTGGAGGATGGCCCGAAACCGCTCTGGCCCGAAATCCTTTACCCCCGTTGCTGGATCCTCGTCGTGCTCGTCTTTGAACCAGCTGATCCCCTTCGCCCGACTCAGATCCGCGACCAAATGACCGATCCGGCGGTCCCACGCCGCGGCCCAACCCCGCTTGTCTTGATGCTCCGGCCCAACCTCGAAAAGGCAACGGACACAATTTCCGGAAATCGCCACCTTGAAGTGGATATGCTTCTTGTAGCCTCGAGGGTCGGGGCCGAATGCGACCCAGGTATCCTCAGGGGGGTTCACCGTGCGCCTGGCGTGTTTGGCGACGTGCGCAAAGGCCTCGGCCCCTACGAGACGTCCGATCCCCGGGGACAAGACCTCCCCCAGAAGCGTCAGCTTCGGCCGGATTTTTTGGGCGATGGCGTGCATCCGACCGCCAAAACCCGTGATCTCAAAGACACGGAAATCACTCACTGCAAAGACTGAAGCCACCATGCCCCCGCTTACACCCATCGCGACCGCTTATTATACGGAATGACGGCCAAGAGCGCAAGATCCCCGGTGGTTGGTGGCAGGTGCTCAGTGACTGGTGGGTAGAGATTGATGATTGGGGACTAGTGGTCGGTGATTAGTGGTTCGTGCCGAGCAGATGGTGATCTTTCACCAACTCCCATGACTCGCTACTGCAAATCCCCGAGCCCTGAATTGCGAACCGTGAACGGATAGCTTTCCCGCGGACGTAATCGTTCGAGATTTGTCGGAATCGCTGCAACGTTGTCATAAGGGCGCGCCAGCTCGATTTTCGGATTCACGATGCCCAGCTCCAACTCTACTCCGAGGTTCCCACCTGCTTGATCTTGAGGACTCGGACCCCCTTGGTCTCTAACTTCCTTGCCAAAATAGCCGTAACCGCCCCAGTACCTTAATCTACCCGATTCTCCTCTCAAGCCGATGCGCAATGCCATTCCCTCATTCCTGAAAGGCTCTGTTTGCTCTTCACGGGAGATATAGGAACAAGTCAAATCTCAGTACCGAAACTCCCTAACTACCTCGTACTACTCGATAGAGCCTGCCAGGGATAACGCCTTCAAGCCTATAGTCCTTCTCTTTCTCAAACTTTGCCCATAGCGAGTAGGACGAATCGAACACAAATACGTCGCTGAAATCATCCGGAATATTGATCGCCTTTGGATCGACTGCCAGCCTGAGCCGCACTTTTGGATCAAGCAGATAGCTCAAAGAGAACACATCCCCCAGGTTGTTCGGCCAGGGGTAACCGACAATCAAGAGTGGATGGCTCGCCTGGTTAATTGCGTGCGCTACCTCCGGAGTGGCAACGCCACGACGCTTGTTCCACCAATACTCTGCACGCGAACTGATCGCACATGACAGTACTCCGCCTATAATCAGCATCGACGTCACCACCTGCCATATCCTGCCGCGCGAGAATTCAATGGAAGCGAGTTGAGTCGCAAGAAAGTGAGCAACTGCTAGCTGGATGCCTACATAACATGGAAGCAAATATTGAGCGCTCATTGAGCGACTTCCGCCCAACACCAAATCTGGCAGCATCAGCACCATTACCGGGACTCCGATCAATGTCCACACAAACATCCCAATCCGTTTTGGGCTTCTCTTGCAGATGTAATAAAGTGAACACCCTATGAGAATGAGCACAGGTAGCCGTATCAGGTAGCCCACGATATTATGAGACCCAACCTCGACATCCACAAAAGGAGAGGTAAAGTTCCAAATCCATTGACGAACCAAACGGAATCCGCCTAAGGGAAAAGACGCCCATGCTGTCGAGGCCAAAATTTGAGGAAACTGGGTAACAATCACTGAGATCCACGGACTGAAGGCCACTACTGCCAGAACAGACACAAAAAGGTAAGCAGCAAACACTTTGGTCAAACGGAAACTTTGGATGGCCATGGTATAGAACCCATGTGCGATGGCGACCAATCCGAACAATAGATGTGAATAAAATCCTAGTGCCGCGGCCCCCCCATATATTCCCCAGCTGCGCGCTGTGTTCAGCCGTATTGCTCTCAGGAGGGCCGCACTCGACAAGAGGATCACCACTGTCCACAGAGCATACGTGCGCGCGTCCTGCGCGTACAGTACATGGAAAGGTGATACACTTATTAGTGCGAGCCCAATTAACCCTGTCATGCGCGATTGAAATAGCTCTACGCATAGCCAGTAGAAGCATGGAAAGACTAAAAGACTAATCAAGGCTGTCAAACTTCTCATCACTGCCACTGAATTGCCAGACCATTGCAACCACAATTGCATCCAGAATCGAGCCAGCAAAAAATAGAGAGGTGGTTGATGAGGTTCTTCTGTTGCGAGAGAAGTTATTGTATCGATCAGGCCTTTTTCCGCGTTAGGCCGTTGATATCTCTGTAATTCATTTATGCTAATCTCGTGACCGTCAAAGATTTGGTGGATGACTTCTCCCGCACTGTAGCCGGAGGTTCGTAGGGAGGAGAAAGCTTCATCATGCGAATAGAATTTCTTATCAAGATTGGTAAATCGAAAAAACAAGCCCAGTGGGAGCACCAGTATAACTAAGAGCCCTACCCAGGTCGAATGTAGTCGATGACTTTCAGTTAGTTTGCTTCCCGCGGAGTTTATTTGGGGAACCGGTAACATTTCAGTTATCTTCGACCGTTATGGGTTGGTCTGGTGTTCCAGGAAATAGGCAAACTGCCTCGTGAAGTGCATTTCGAGGGCTTCGCTATCCTCCTCCGTCTGAAAGAGGCGAAACATATCCATACATTTCCAGTGGAGGATTGGCCAAGCTAATATTTGTTTCATGTAGATTTGACCGAAGGATTCAATGGGCCTGTAGACTTTGTCCTGGTTATTTTTGGCTTCGACTGTGGAACTCCTAATCCATGGGACATCTAGACCTTCCCAGTGGCCCTCTTTCCCACTATTTGTGTAGACGTAACAGAGCCTCTTTCCTGATGAAAACGTCGCTGTAAATGACCAGACGTCGTCATCTGCCCTTTCATCCTCGTGCGCCCCATTGTCATACATAGAAACCTAGTTGGGTATGGTTGCGCCAATGATTTTCAGAAGATCTGCGAGTATACGCCTAACCCTCATGATTAGACCCTAAACTGCCACCAGCTCTGCACTCAGATTCATCCGCTCAAGATCTTGTTGTATCTCCCAACGGTAGACCGGATTCATTGCGATAACAACATCTGGCCTATACTCCCGTAAGAAATCCGGCCCGACAATTCGTTGTCCAGTTCCTGCCATGTATGTCCCCTGCTTATATGGGTTAATATCCGTGATATATTCAATTTCGTCCCGAACGTTGAGCGTCGTCAAGAAAGAGACCCCCTTCGAACCAGACCCCCAAATCACGACTCGTTTCCCACCTTCCCTCATCCACTTCAAATAACTCTTCCAGTTATCCACTTTCCTTCGGTAGTTTTTCGAAAAATACCTCATATCACGCGCCAAATCCTCCAGATTCTCTTCCCCGGGACGCCCAGCCGTGCCTCTGCCTTCACCTGCTTTGGCCTCTATCATGAGGTATTGCCCATCGTAGTCCTTCCAAACATCAATCACAGCAAATCCACAATTCCGGAAAAGCCGCTCCAGCGACCCCGCACTGAAGTAAGAACAATGCTCGTAGTAGATATCCCAAAAAGCCAGTTCCCGCAGAATTCGCCTGACATCAGGAACCTGAAAGAACACTATGGTGTCCGAACGACCCCCGGTCGAACGTCGGACCATGGTAACGAATTCGGCCGTATCCTGTATATGTTCCAGCGTCATCTTGCAACAGACGAAGTCTGCACGGTAACTTGAATAATTTTCCGAGTAAAAGTCCTTGATGAATTCAATTTTATTTTCGACATCTTTCCCGACACGTCCTTCTACATATGCCGGATCAAACCCGAGGCCGCGATTACCACCGAGTTCGCAGAGCAATGTCAGAAATTCACCCTTTCCACAGCCAATCTCAATAATATCTTTCCCATGTAAGTCATAACGTTCGATTAAACGGGTAGCCAGGCGCCGATGAAACCTGTTGAATGTGGTCGAGAATCCCTGAGTTTCCTCACATCGAGACGAGTATTCATGCAAATCCGAATCAAAGACTACGTTAGAGATAAGTCCACAGGTATGACAAAATCCCAGGGTAATGTCCCCTTTCGTATAATTTAGCGCTGCTTCCCGCGTTGGCATCAGCAAAACGCTATGCACCGGGACACTCTTGACTTCGTAACAAACTGACATACCAGTTGACCCACAACTTGGGCATACATGATCCGTCATCTTAATCAGCTTCCCTAGTTCTGCGCCCAACAACCGTTTACCGTGTCATTGAGACTTGAAAACCTGGGATGTTCAGCTTACCCATGACTACAAGACACAACAGGAACATGCTGCACATATAGGACCTTAGACGATAGCGGGATGGGGTATTGGGATGATAAACCTCCCACCTTGCTGCCGATACGCCCTCTGCTGCTGCAAAATTTCATCGGCAAAATTCCACGCCAGGAGTAACACATACGCTGGATTTTTTTCGAGAAGCTTTGTGGGGGGATAGATGGGTAGGTGATTTCCCCCCATGTAGCGGCCGTGTTTGAACGGATTGAGGTCAACTACATACTCAACCAGTTGCTTATCTATTCCGCAGAAACTCAATAGAGTTGTTGCTTTCGCCGCAGCTCCATATGCGGCAATATTGTTCCCCTGCCTTTTCAGATCCCACAGCAAATCACGCAAAGAGTCTCGTAATTGACGCACACGATCTGCAAAATATCGATAATAGGCGAGCCGGCCAATTCCTATAGATGCCTCTTCCTCGAATAGACACAGAACAGACTCTCTGACCTCCTCTCGATGGCCGAGAAATAGGCGCAACGAACCACCATGGATAGGCACACGCTTTATGTCATTGAGAAAGAGCTCATGGCCTCTAAATAACCGGTCCAAGGCGGTCACGGAAAAGTAACACAGATGCTGATGGTAAATAGTGTCAAATTCGCATTTCTCAATGAGATCCAGCACATAGGGTACCTCGATGACCCCGACTCCCGTGTCTTTCAAGATAATGGAAATGCCCTCCACAAAGCCGTTCAAATCGGCAACGTGGGCCAAAACATTGTTCGCAATAACGACATCCGCGAGCTGTCCCTCGTTTCGAAGTGCCCTGGCAAGATCCGCGCCGAAGAACGCGCAAATCGTGGGAATGCCTGCCTTCTGGGCCGCCTGCGCAGGGGCCTTAGCCGGATCGATGCCAAGAACAGGAATCCCCCTTGCGACAAAGTTTTTCAGCATGTAACCGTCATTGCTCGCAGGTTCAATTACCAAGCTGTTGACATCCAGCTTTCTCGACTGAATCAGTTCCTCGGCGTTCCCTCGTGAATGATCTAAGAGTGTCTTGGAGACGGACGAGAAATACGGGTAATCTTCGGCAAAGAGAATTTCTGGCAGCACTGTCTCCGTGATCTGGACCAAAGTGCAATTGGTACAAAAAACGAGATCTAGGGGGACAATCAACTCCGGTTCCCTCAGCTGTTCTACCGTCAACAGCCGATCGGCCAGAGGTGTCGAACCTAAGGACAGAATTGGTTCAAGATTCGTATCTCCACACGCGCGACAGGTTAGCTGCAATGCTTTGAGCATTGACTTTCCCGCCAGTCATTGCTTGCGTAGGGTTACTTCTAGTTTTTCCAGCGAAAGCTGGAATCTAAAAACCCGGCATTTAACAGTTTTTTGAGATGATCGATTCGCTTGTATCGAGGCCCCTCAAAATCATCCAAACACAAACCGAATTGTTGATACGCTTCGTGCAATTGCATCGCTCCCCGCCGTGCATTCCACTGCGGTTTAAATTCGGGCAGCATATGCGCCAATTTGCTACAGTCGACCCGATAGCAGCGTTTATCCGGCCCGGCATCTTGGGCATATTCGATGCGAGAGGCGGGCACGATTTCCCTCACAATCGCGGCTAAATCCCTCATTTGATAATTCTCCTCGCTAACCCCCACATTGAAAGCCTGATTATGAACCAACTCTCGTGGCGCTTGCAGCACCGCGATGAAGGCGCGGGAAATATCCTCAATGTGGACCACAGGTCGCCAAGGCGTCCCGTCGCTTTTGAGATGCACATGGCCCGTGGTAAACGCCCAGGCCACCAAGTTGTTGAGCACAAGATCAAAGCGCAGGCGTGGAGATACGCCATAGGCAGTCGCACTCCGGAGAAATGTAGGACTGAAGTCCGAGTTGGCCAGCCTCGTCACATCTCGTTCCACGAGCACTTTCGACTCACCATAGGGTGTAACAGGTCGAAGTGGGGCTTTCTCATCCACAATATCCTCGCCCGCTGCACCATAGTTGCTACATGAAGAGGAGAAAACAAAGCGCGAGATGCCCACCTGTTTAGCCAATCGGGCCAACCCGACCGAAGCGACATAATTGATCTCATACGTTAACTTTGGATCTAGGTCTCCAAGGGGATCGTTTGATAGCCCGGCCAAATGCACCACGGCGTCACATCCCTCTAAGTCGGAGGCACCGATATCACGAACATCCTTTCTTAGATGAGGGACGTCGGCAAAAAGGCCCCCAAATGTACATCGCTCATAGAGATCACTGTCCAAGCCCATCACTTCATGCCCTTCGGTTAGAAGCATGGGCACCATAACTGAACCGACGTAGCCTTTGTGGCCCGTGACTAATATCCGCATGTGTTTATTCCCAAATCTTCCATGGCGCCTTGCCACTCTCCCAAAGCCTGTCCAACGTTCGCTTGTCCCGCAATGTATCCATGCAATGCCAGAACGACGTATGCTTATAAGCCATCAGTTGCCCATCTTTCGCCAGTTGCTCCAGTGGTTCCTTTTCCCATTGTGTCTCATCGCCAGCGATGTAATCAAAGACCCCCGGCTCCAGCACAAAAAAGGCGCCGTTGATCCACCCCTCTCGTGCCTGCGGTTTCTCAGAGAACTCAACTATCTGATCACCGCTTATTTCTATGTGACCAAAACGGGCTGGCGGACGCACGGCCGTTAACGTGGCCAACTTTCCATGAGATCGATGGAAAGCCAGGAGATCGCGCAAATTGACATCCGACACCCCATCTCCCCAGGTGAGCATGAACCTTTCACTGCCCAAGTAGGGGGCAAGACGCTTTATACGTCCGCCCGTAAGTGTTGCCAAACCAGTGTCGATCAGCTCCACAGTCCAATCCGGTTTGTGTCCATCATGAACATGCACCTCGGCCCTTTGTACCTTCACAGTCAAATTGCTGATCAATGAGCAATAATCCACCACGTATTTCTTGATCATTTCACCCTTATACCCCAAAGCAATTACAAAGTGATCGAAGCCGTAATGTGAATAGTGCATCATGATGTGCCAAATAATCGGTTTAGCGCCAATCTCTACCATTGGCTTCGGCACTTTCTCGGTCGCTTCAGCAAGACGAGTCCCAAAACCACCTGCAAGAATGATGACTTTCATTTTACATCCTCCCTCCCCCATTGTAGTGCGTCAGTCATAGATCGTTATTCTGTCTCAGACCGCAAGTCGAACACCACAATACGATCATCGCTTTTCAAGCACCGAGAACGAGATCTCAGATAGCGGTGAAATTCAATATAGTGATCGAGCCACCAAAACGTCCCCCACACAAACACAATGAAGTTGGCTCCCGCGCGGCGCATCCGGTCGAGTTCGGAAATGGCTGTCACATCGTCCTCCGGACGTCCCCAGTAGCATCCATCCCGCTCCAGAAACGGCAACGCATTGCGCTTGCGAAAACCTAGTTCACCATCATCAACGAGAATAAAATTGTGGTCAGAGGGGATGACCTCCTCAATGTCTGCCTCCACTGCGCCAACTTTGTTGTGCCATTCCGACACGGCCTGAGAAGAGTTTTCATGGGGGAACGGTACTGGCGGAACGGGTAGTCCGAGGAAGGGACACAATTTCTCCCAGCCGTCACCTCCAGGGATGTCCATCAGGAGCAAATCTGCCGGACGATGTTTAAAATACTCGAGCACGGCTTTTACACAGCGTTCATATGCATCGAGCCAGCGTCGCTCATCGAACTCAAACGAACCATAAATTTTTTCTCGTATAAACCCTTTGGAGTTCTTGGTTTCCGGGTCCAGCCTTGACGAATTTTCCAATTCGACTGCCGCGTAGCGGCGTTTGGATTGGAGCCACGCATTCTTAACTCGGGTCGTCAGGATAAATTTGCTTCCTGGATACTTCTGATCAATCTCGCTATAAGGCAAGCCGGTCCCGTTGGCGATGCCTTGGAAGTGGTTTAGCATGGCAAAGAGACGGTCTCCACAAAAAACTTCCTCATCCACTTTGTAATCTAGAAGATGCAACTTGTAATCTAGGAAGTGGCGAGTCCTTATTCCAAGTAGATTTAGAGCCGTTGACAGGCTAGCAGTTCCTGTACGACCGAGGCCCACGCCAATGACCTTCTGGTTAAACGGAATTCCGTGCACTTCTGTTACTCCCCCATGCCAGCGCTTCTCGACTGACGCCGCATGTCGAACACGATGACCCGATCATTGTCTTTCACGCAGCAAAAAAGAGACCTTAGGTAGCGGTGAAACTCAACATAGTGATCGAGCCACCAGAAGGTCGGCCATCCGAAGACGATGAAGTTCGCCCCCGAACGTCGCAGACGCTCAAGCTCGCCGATCGCAGTAGCTTCATCCGCTGGTGGCCCCCAATATTTCCCATCCCGTTCAAGAAACGGTATCGTCCGCCACCGAGCGAAAATCTCAGGGTTAAAGGTCCCCTCGTCCACCAGAATAAAGATGTCTTCCGTGGAAATTAACGACTCGATGTCCTCTGCTGCCCGCTTCGTCTCCTTCACCCATCTTGTTTCGAGATGCCTCTGGTAGCCCCTTGCGAGTATCGATCCGACACCAGAGATGTGTGTGCCAGCTACTACTAGGTCGCGTACCATATCTTGCTTACAACGTCTCAGCCATTTAACCATCTCGATGTAACAATGTGCGCGCTCGGACCAGTTAATTGGCCCTCGATTTATACCTGCAACATGTTCGGCAAACAGCCTCCACGCTGGAAAAATAAGCCTGCCAGCCCTCTTCGGGTCGTACCATACAATAGCCTTATACGGATTACGAAAATCATAGGCACGAACGGATCGTTGATTGTGCTCCCGTTCCAAAAAGAGAAAATCAGGTATCTCATAAAATCGACCGTGGAGACTTAACTCGGTCAATAGCGGACGGTCATGCGCTGCAAAATTGCCCAGAAGACGGGTCTTTTTCAAAACATTTGACCGTATGAGACCCCATATGGCAAAGGTCTCCCTCCGCGCAAACACCTCTCGGAATCTCCGGTATGGTATCGGGGAAGCAAACTCCGGTCTCGACGGCCACTCTTTACCAAACCGCCCTCGCGCATCGATGGTGATCGTTCTCGTATAACACAGCACTACTGTGGGATCCCGATCGAGAACTTCGACACATCTGGCCAGGAAATCGGGCCGGCAAACATCATCGTGGGCTGCCCACTTGAAATACTCGCCTGAGGCCAATTCAAACAACCTTGTGTAGTTAGTAGAAGCGCCCATGTTTTCCTTGTTACGATAGTAACGAACCCTTTTGTCCTGTGCAGCGTACTCGCGGCATATTTCTTCCGTCTCGTCCGTCGAGCCGTTGTCCGAAATTATCAATTCAAAATCTTCGAAGGTCTGAACCAGAATTGAGTCAATCGCTTCACGAACAAAGTTCTCTCCGTTATGAACGGGAAGGCCAATGCTTACTCTGGAGTTTTGGATCACCATTGGACTATACTCTAGATACGGAGAGAGTCATTAATTTCGGGCCTCAAATCAAGAACGACAAGCCTCTCACTTTCCAATACGCACGGAAACCTCGAACGCAGATATTTATAGAATTGTGAGTAGTAATCGAACCACCAGAATGCTGGCCATCCAAAGACCATGAAACTGGCACCATTCTGGCGCATCCGTTCAAGTTCCTGGATAGCAGTCTCGTCATCCAAGGGATTTCCCCAGTACACTCCATCACGCTCGAGGAAGGGAAAGGCACGGCGGCCCGCGACAAGCTCGCACATCCTAATATTTTCATCGACCAAGATAAACGTATCCCCCGGGGGAATCACTCCCGCTATCTTCTGAGCATCGATTTGCTGTTGTTCTCTCCAATTCAGGTTGAGGCTTGGTACAAGCAGACGGGTTAAGTCACCTCGAGATCTGTTCAGGGACAACAGACGCTCAGCAAGCCACTCACGATAGGATGTATCTCGCGCACGATCCGACCGCAGCAACTGGGCGACGGCGTCCGTATGCTCTGCTATCATTGCAAGAGGTTGGGTGCCTTCAATAGCATGCAATTCCCGTTCTTTGCCCTGCCCGGCGTGCAGGCGGACTCGGGCGAGTTCCCTGCGAATAAAAACCATATCGAACTTACTTGCCAAGCGTATGTACAGATTTAGATCTAATAACTGCTTGGAGTGCGGGGCCCCGAATGGTCCGACAGCCGCAAGTGCCGAAGACCGCATCAAAACAGTGGCAGGGTGTGCCACCCAGACGGGCCCGGCGACAATACGATGAAGGTACTCCAATCCGGCAATGACCCCATCCGGCATGTCTCCTGCATTTTGCACGTGCAGCGGGACACCGTTCGCGTCGATGTACCTGGCGAGCCCAGCTGAGAAAGCTGCACTTTGATGCATATCCAAGGCCTTAACAGATTCGCTAATAAAACCAGGCAACATCACATCATCATCTGGCAGAATTGTTACATAAGGACTTCGGTTCATTTCGAGTACGCGATTCCAATTTCCAAATAGTCCGATGTTCATTTCGTTTCGTATATAGGTAAGGTGCGAGTCACCAAATGACTGCACGACCGCTTCCGTATCATCAGCAGATGCATTGTCCAGCACCACAACCTGGAAATCTGGATAGTCCTGCGAGAGAACGCTTTTCAGGCAGACCTTCAGGAACTGCGAGCGATTGCACGTTGGAATACCAATAGTAACTTTTCTATTGGATACCCCTGAAGCACTCCTAATGTGTTGTGAACACTGCGTGCTATCTGCCATACGGCGTCTCTCCTCCACGGGACTGAACCATCTACTTTCCTCAAGATAGTAACGCCATTGTAGCTTCGCCGGATGTTCACAGTTGAGCTGCCAGGGTTTATTTGGACCAATAAAATGATGGATATAGGGATTCCGAAGCAGATCATCCCGTACGGCCTCAATTTCCTCTTTGAAGTCTGACTCCCCCCAACGTTCGTATGACAATATGCTAGATGCGACATTCCATTTTGGATCGAGCATGCCCCAATCACCGGCCAGCACCGCGTTCAGGCCTTCCTGAGAAAGAAAGTTTAAAGCACCCTTGTACTGTCTCAGATAGCGAAACACTTTCTCGCTGAGCACCTCCGCCCGCCATCGCTTGAGGTTCATCACTAGGACGCCGGCATTGAAATACGGCGTTTCGGGCCTAAATCCCAACTCTTGGTAATTAGTCAGCCCACCTGGTGAGGATACGTACGGAATCAAAAAATCGCGTACGGCTAAGAGTGCGTGACCGTCCAAGTTCTCTTCACAAAGCTTCGCGAGGTTCGCTTCCACTTGTATGTCGCAGTCTAAGTAGATCGCTCTGTTAAACCGTTCCGGTATCACGTCGGGAATAAGCAACCTATAATACGTGGCTGCCGTAATATGGCCGCCAATTTTCAGGTCACTCAGTGCCGAAATATTTGGCGTGAGCCATTGCAACTCTACGTTGCTATGATTTGCATCGACTACACGGTGGAGCCTTCGCCTGCTTAAGTGGCTGATTCCGCCGTCGATAATACACAGGTAGAGAGGGCAGCTTCGCTGCAGATGAACCAGTGCAGAGTAGAGAGCCACGGCGAGAGACATGGCATCGTTGTCGTCTGACCCAAATACCAGAACAAGCGGTTCACTTCGTGGTTCGGTCGTAATGGTACCCATCAGTCAAAACTCTTGACACGCTTATTCCACCGCAACTTGAAAAAACGGGGAAAACTGCCCTCCACGGCAAAGTCAGCTATACTGAGAGGCGGATTAACCATCTCTATTCATCGCCTCCTCGACCAGCCGAGTGAGGACCTTGTCTGAGTCAAAGTACTCCTCGGCAATGGTGCGTGCGGCCTCGGCATGCCGGACATAGTTGCCCTCGACCTCACGGATTGCAACAGCCGCTTCCTCTACTGTCCGAAACGAGAGCACCCCTTCCCCAACAGGAATGACCACGGCGAAGCCCGTGTCCTGGACGACGACAGGCCTCCCAGCGGCCAAGTAGCAGGCGGACCGGCCGCTGAACCAGCCCGCCTGCCCTACGACGTAGCCATTTTTGGCAACCGTCCACTCGGCCATCGATGACTCGATATAGTGACGATAGGTGTCGAGGTCGGGACAGACTTCGGCCGGATTGACCAGGTGCCAGCCCTTGTGAGTCAGAAAGCTCCAAGGAGTCCGGCGTGTCCTCCCAGCTGGGTTTACAGCGAGTTCGAGGATTGTGGGGGCGACCATACCGGGTAGTTCGAGGAAACGCATGAACTCAACATCCTTCTGCCCATAGGTTTGGCCGTTATACTCAATGGGCTTGTAGCTTGTCCAATTCATGACGGTTGTGAAGACATCACGTCGGGGCGCCGAGGGGTACCACTCCGAAAGCAAAATCGGTTTTCGCAGGGAGCGCCACAGGTGGCCCGTCGCCGGCCCAGTCTCGGAAAGGCACTCTCCATAACTGAAGTAGACATTATGGGCGTCGACTTGCTTGCGAAAATCGACCTGCCCCCGTGCCAGCTTGACCTGTGTGAAGACGGGGTCGGTATCCACGTAAACAAGTCGAGGAATTTTCCGATAGTCCCAAGGGCGCGCAAGCGTACACGAAACATTGATGAGGAGGTCGGCAGATTCTATGGCATTTGCGCGTTCCTTGCCTGAAAGACCAAACCATTCCGCCTTGCTATGCGATCTGTCAACAAAATGGTAGGCCCACTTGTGACCCAGACCGAAACGTGACATGACTCCGCCCAGGAAATGAACGTTGTATGTGCAATCGCCGCTAACGACACCTTCCACTGGGTTATAGGGACACTGTTCTGTATCTTCTAGGTAATATACGTCGTGGCCGAGACGTGCTAATCCGACCACGTACTGCAAATAGTCCCACGTGACTCCCCCAAGAGGGTACTGAGCAATTAGCCCCGTGACGATAATACGAAGTGATGAAGTCGACATGGAAGCTTCCCGTTGAATTCGTCTCCAGCGCTGACCCGAGAATCCGGCCCTATTGAACTACCCCCATGCAAGCACGCGGCTCGGTAAGCGGCTCTTTTCAGCGCCCTTGAAACCTCCTGCTGATCTCCCCGGTTATCCCCAAAGGGGAATGCAATTGAACTGATTTACCGACGGCCTCTCGATGCCACCATCAGCTTCGGCCGAATCTCAGTCTCTTCGGCGAGGCGCGATCCAAAACCGCCCGCAAGAATTGCGATTTTCATCTGACACCTCTCTCATCCATTTATGCATCTTCTTTGGTAGTTGTCGGCGAAACGAGTGACCCCAAGTCGAACACCACCACCCGATCAGTTTCCAATACGCAACAATACTTCGCACGAAGATGACTGTAGAATCGGGAGTAGTAATCACGCCACCAGAAGGCCGGCCATGGCAAAACAAAAAAGTTCGCTCCGGATCGACGCAAACGTTCGAGTTCGCCGATTGCAGTATCGTCGTCTGGTGGCGGCCCCCAATAGATGCCATCTTTTTCAAGGAATGGGATAGTTTGTCGCTCACCGAAAACCTCTGTCTCGAGCGTTTCCTCATCGACAAGAATAAATGTATCGCCCAAAGGGATCACTGAGTTGATGTCATACGATATCGGATCCAGCCGCTTAAGCCAATTTATCCCGAGGCCAGAGACCTGTTCTGTGGCCACTATCACATCGCTTAATAGCCCCTGTTTGTGTCGTGTTATCCATCTTACCATTTCGTTGTAGCACCGCACTCGTCCTCGCCAACTCAGTGGTGCCCGCCCAATGCCGAGCGTGTGTTCACTGAGCAGCCTCCATCTCGGAAAGATAATCTTACCCGCCCTTTTCGGGTCGTAGCAGACGATGGCATCCCGGGGTTTACGCCAATTATAGGCACGAATCGATTTTGCCTTGTGTTCTCGTTGCAGGAAAAGAACCTCAGGGATTTCATAAAAGCGACCAAAGAGACTCAATCCACTCAATAGCGGACGATCATTGCCTGGAAAATTGCCAAGCAGTCGTGTTTTTCTCAGGACATCCGCCCGTACCACGCCCCAGACGAAGAAGGTTTCTTTCAATGCTAAAGCCTCTCGAAATCTCCTGTGCGCTACTTCCGATCCAACGTCTGTTCCGGCATTCCATATTTTTATCCACTGTCCGTTCTCATCAATGTTTGCCGTTCTTGAGTGACATAAGACCACAGAAGAATCCTCGTCCAGCACGCGAACACATCTTGCCAAGTAATCGGGTTGACAAACGTCATCGTGCGCAGCCCATTTGAAATATTGGCTTGACGCCAAGTTAAACACTCTCGTGAAGTTGCCGGAAGCACCGATGTTCTCGTGATTCCGAAAGTAACGGACTCGGTGATCTTGAGCTGCGTGGGCTTGACATATTGCTTCGGTTCGATCCGTCGACGCGTTATCAGAAATGATGAGTTCGAAATCATCGAAAGTTTGCACGAGAAGGGATTCAATGGCTTTCTCCAAAAAGTTTTCCCCATTGTAGACAGGAAGACCGATGCTCACCCGGGGGTTACGATGGACGCGCATCACTTGTTTTCCCCATTATCTGCCTAGTCCTCCAAATATTTGGATGCCTGGAGCAACCCTCCGCCTGTGGGCGACTCATCGGTTGCCGGAGCCGGTGCAGAGCGCATCGCCCCCTGGATCAACCGTGTGAGGACCTTGTGTGAGTCAAAATAGTCCTCGGCGATGGCACGCGCGGCCTTCGCATGGCGTGCATAGTTGCGCTCAACCTCACGGATTGCGGCAACCGCTTCCTCCAGTGTACGAAACGGCAAAATACCTTCACCTACGGGAAGGACTGGGGCGAATCCGGTATCCTGAACAACCACGGGACGTCCCACGGCCAGGTAGCAGGCTGAACGTTCACTGAACCAACCAGGTTGCCCTACGACATAGCCATTTTTGGCAACCGTCCACTCGGCCATCGATGACTCGATATAGTGACGATAGCTGTCGAGGTCGGGACACACTTCGGCCGGGTTGACCAGGTGCCAGCCCTTGTGAGTCAGGAGGGTCCAAGGAGTCCGGCGCCTCTTGCCAGCTGGGTTTACAGCTAGTTCGAGAACTGTAGGCGTTACCATACGGGGTAGTTCGAGAAAACGCATGAATTCAACATCTTTCTGTCCATAGGATTGGCCTCGGTAAGTCACCTCCCTATAGCTTGTCCAGTTCATAATAGTCGTGAAGACGTCGCGTACCGGCCTCGAATATCGCCACTCCGAAAGCACAATCGGTTTTCTCATTGGACGCCACTGGTGCCCCGTCGCCGGTACAGTCTCGGAAAGGCACTCTCCATAACTGAAGTGGACATCATGGGCGTCGACTTGCTTGCGAAAATCCGCTTGCCCTTTCGCCAACTTGACCTGTGTGAAGACGGGATCGGTATCCACGCAAACAAGTCGACGAATTTTCCGATAGTCCCAAGGCCGTTCAAGCGAACAAGATATATTGATCAGAAGATCTGCGGATTCTATAAGCGCTTCTCGTTTCGCTTTCTCTAGACCGAACCATTGCGATTTCCACGGAAAACGATATGCCCACTTCTTTTCTAGTCCGAACTGTTTCATAACCTTTGCGAGGTACTCGACGTTGAACGCACAACCCCTAGACACGCCTCCTTCCTCGGGGTTATAGGGCCATTGGCCGGTGTCTTCCAGGTAATAGACGTCGTGACCGAGACGTGCTAATCCGACCACGTATTGCAAATAGTCCCACGTGACTCCCCCGAGAGGATACTGAGCAATTAGGCCCGTCACAATGATGCGCAGTCCGGAACTCATCACGGGTTACCCTTCGAGATCACTCTCACGTCGTGTGTGAATTCATCCTTGCTCTAGCACCGTTCCCAGACCCGTATTGGGCCCCATTGCCACTCGGGCCAAACGATAACGATCCACGATCGGCAAGGAAATCGGACCGCCCCCGTACAAGCACGCCGCTCGGTAACCGGCCTTTTTCAGCGCCCGTGTGACTTCCTGCTGATCTCCGCCATTGTCCCCATAGGGGAATGCAAAGACCTCGACGGGCTTACCTAGATTGGACTCCAGCACAACTTTCGATTGAAGCAGTTCCTCCTCCCGCTCAGCTAGGTCGAGCTTAGAAAACCACCGGTGTGAGGCCCCGTGGGACTGGATAGAGATCCCCCATCGCTCCAGTTCCCGTAAATCCTCCCAATCACAAATCGCTTCCCACGGCTCCGTGCCCTGATCAAACGTGTTACGCTTTCCAATGTAGTCAGTGGGCACAAAGAGTACCGCTGGATATCCGAACTGGCGCAGCCAGGGAAGTGCCACCTCCCGCACCGATCGGTAGCCGTCATCGAATGTCAGCAGCGCAGACCGCTCTGGTAAACTGTCCGGCGCCTCCAGACCGCCGAAAAATCGGGTAACGTCGAGGACCTGCCAGCCATCTTTCCGCAGATAGCTTAGGTAGCCGACAAATGTCTCTTCTGATATGTAGAACCAACTCTTCCAACCCCCGGGCGCCGGCTCGCCGATCTTGTGGAAGCCTAAGATCGCCAATGTCCGACCGCGGAATTTGTTGCTCACACGGGAACTCATAGTCTGGTTCTCGCACCACGGCGGGCTTTTATGCTAGTGCCCGCTCCAATACCCCTTTGACGACCTTCGTAGCATTGAAGTGCTCTTCCGCTAGTGCTCGAGCGAGTCTGCATTGCTGGTCGTAATTCCCTGCCACAGTCTCTAAGTAGCGCACTGCCTCATCTAGATCGCGAAAGCGAAACAGACCTGCGGAATCTGGGAGAAATCGGCTTGGACCCGTGTGCTGGATGACGGCTGGCTTCCCACTCGCCAGGTAGCACAGGGTTCGGTCACTGATCCAGGCGTTTTGTAGGCGTATGCAAGAGGGCTTCGCACAACTAAATTCGCCCCGGGAGCTCTGAATGTAATGCTGATAGTCCCACGGGGTGGCTGTAATCTCGTGGGCTTCTCTCACTTGCCAACCCCGTTGGAGGAGAGCAACCCGCTCGTCATCGCATCCCCTTAAGTGTAACGCCAGTTCCAAAAGCTGAGTCGTCCTGCTCGGTAATTCGAGGAATGGAAGAAACGCGGTCCGCTTGTCATTCGGATAACTCTCGTTTCCACAGTCAACCCAGTCCCTCATGATCCAGTTCGACACGGTGGTAAACGGGGCACCCTCCGCTGCGGGGTACGGAGCCCACCAGTCAAGGGCCACACACGGTGGGGTATACTGCCACTTCAGCCCGCAATCCGGAAACCGGGCCGTTGGCTGACCGACTGCTTCACCGATCGTAAAGTATGCATCGTGTATTGGCACCTCGATTTGTCCCCTGCTCATCCAGTGCTGCGTTAAGCCGGGATCAATATCCAGCATGGCTGATCGACGGAACCGTCTCACGAGGTCTGTGGGGAGTTCGTACGATAGGTTCAGAAGCAGGTCAGCCTCGGCCGCGGCTTCGAGTGGAACGCGACCTTCCGGCACGGTAAACTGCAGTGGGTCATCAGTCGATGCGCACAGTGCCAAAGAGTCTCCAAGATTGTATCGCGCCAATCGGTTCTTGAGTATAATCACCTTGGTCCGAACTTCCTCTGGAGGAGCAGCCGGCATTACCGACTCCAGCCAGATCACCCGACAGCCGAGCACGCGCAGACCCAAAGCCCAGTTGAGATAAACCCACAAATGGCCCCCGGCGTTAGAATGCCTCAGTGTTCTGGCTGCGAGCCACACCGTGGGACCCATAGAGCCTTCCTCATCACAAAGAATGGACTAGTGTCCCTGTACCACCGGTACGGTGTGACTGGAGCTTAGTCCACGTCATAACGGCCATATGTTCAAGAAAACGAGTACGTATGATCTCAATCGCTACTCGCTTGGGCACCCGTTGGGTTCCCACGAAGCGCCGCGTCGCGTCCGCCGGACACAAAAACACCGCTAGCGGCTGTTACCATGGCCGATGTCAGAGACATGAGCCGTCCTTTACCGATCACCAATAGGACATTGCAAGTCTTCAGCGTGCTCGACCGATGTGAGATGATGAACGTCGTGCGGCCCTGCATGAGCCGCTCCATTGCCCCCATGATCGCGGCTTCGGTCCTGATATCGACGGAGCTACTGGGCTCGTCGAGGATGAGGATGGGAGAGTCCTTCAGAAAGGCACGGGCGAGCGCGATTCGCTGGCGTTCACCGCCGGAGAGGGTCAAACCGCGTTCACCGACCTGGGTCTCGTAGGCGTGCGGCAAACGGACGATGAACTCGTGGGCATTGGCCGCTTTCGCTGCCGCCATGATATCGCCGTCGCTGGCGTTCGGGCGAGCGTAGGCAATGTTCTCGGCGATGGTGGTAGAGAACAGCACCGGCTCCTGTAAGACGATGGCAAACTGTTTACGCAAGTCCTCCAACCTGTAACCGCGAATATCGATACCATCGAGCAGAATTTGCCCGACAGTAGGATCGTAGAAGCGCGTGAGGAGACTGATGAGAGTGGTCTTTCCCGCGCCGGTCACACCCATAATGCCCACGCGGGTGCCGGGAGCAATGTCGAATGAAATGTCGTGCAAGACCCCTTGTCCGCCAGGATAGGCGAAGGATACATCACAGAAGGCGATAGCGCCTACCGCCCGCGCCAGCGGCCGGGCATCGGGTCTTTCAACAACATCTTGCACCTCGTCCAGAATCGTAAAAGTCCGCCCAGCGCTCACAAGCGATGCTTGCAAATCTGTCATCTTCTTGCTGATAATCTGCAAAGGGCTGTAGAGCTGCGCCAGATAGGCCATCACAATTAGTAAATCTCCTAAGGTAAGCTCACCCGACTGGACGTGGTGGACCCCGATGAAAAGGACTGCCGCTGTCCCTGTCGCAATGGTGAGTCCGGTCAGGATATCGAACTCACCTCGCATCAAGGCAAGGCGAATTTGTCCCCGCATACCTTCTCTGGAGTGGCTGAGGAACCGCTCTTCTTCTCGATCTTCCTGACCAAATGCCTTGACGACGCGGAGAGCAGCCAGCGTCTCCTGCACCACTGCCATCGCGAAGCTCTCGATTTCTTTAAGCTTTGACCACTCGCTCCGAAGACGTCGGCGAAAGATTTGTGTGATAAGGAACAAGACAGGAGAAACCGTCATCGCGACCACGGCCAACTCCCAGTCAATCCGGGCTGTGATATAGATCATCCCGACGAGGGTAAATCCTGCTGTGATGAAAGGAATGACGCCGTGGACCGCAATCCACTGAATGGAAGGAGCATCATGCTGGATACGGTAAGTGGAGTCGGACGTCCCCTTTGCGTCGTGGTAAGAAATCGAGAGGCGCTGCATGTAGCGGAAGAGGTGGGCCCGAAATGATAGTACCAACTTTTCGCCCGTGTACGTTTCCAGCAATGAGCTCGCGAACCCTCGCATATACACGAGAAACGCAATCATTAGCAAGAGCCCAATCGCAAATGCGAGTGTACCGGCGTTGGAGCGTGACACCGCTCCGGGCATCAGGGGGTCGAGAAATGCGGGCAGCGGATGGGAGCCGATGGCACTGTCGACGACAATCTTGAGCGGCAGCGGGGTGAGAAGCGCCAGGGGAGTCGACAGCAGGTTGAGCACTAAGATGCCCGTTATGTGAGGCCAATAGGGGCGTGCCTCGTTTAGCAGCCGCCGGTAGAGCTTGAAGTCAGCGTACTTGCCGCTGGCCATTATACTCTCCCATCTCTTGGGTGATTACGTCGATCCCGCCGCCCCCAGCCTCTCCACCTCCAGATCCGACACCACGTCGTCTGCCGTGGATCGAACGGCGGCTTCGAGTCGGTTCCCCTCGACGATGGGGGCAATCCAAAGAATGGCTAAGAAGGCCCCGAGGACAGCAAGGGAAATGTGGAAGCCGAGCGCTCCCATTGCCACGGCTGAGGTTACCAGCGCTCCCTGACACCAATAGAGCCACTGAGGCGGTCTAATCACAGTGAAGAAACGGGCCAGCCGTTTCGGTCCTCCGTGGTGCTCAATCACCATCTGCAGTGTGGCCTCGCCGAAAGCGCCGCGCCTGACCTTCAAATCCCAGGTTTCTGTGTCAGGGTTCCAGCCTACCGCACACCCAATGGCGTTCAGCTTCTTGGTTAAGCGGTCAAGGAAGCTGTACTTCTCCAAGTCTATTCCCCCTCGATAGAACCATTTCACGGTCCGCCGGAATGGCTGCAGTCGTTGCCACCAACGGCTCGCGCGGTTTTCCGATCGGGAATTGGGCAACACGCTTCGCCACGGGGTCAGCCCCCCCTTCAGGCGGCCCCAGTCTCGGGCTAACGGCTCAACGAAGTGGAGCCACGCGATCATCGCACGCCATTTGAGCCTGCGAACTAACGGGTTCCCACCATGTACTCCGAGCAGACCTTTCAAGTTAGCACCGTGGGCACAGGCGAAGCAGTAAAACACGGTGTATCCTATCCCGATCCCAACGAGCACAAGGCTCCACGGAAAAAACATGCCAATCAAGGCGAGAAGTCCTAAGGCAACATGCCACTCCATGGCCCGAGGGAGATAGCTCAACACCCCTCCACCACCGGGGTCGTACATCGATTGAAATCCGGCTGAGCCCCAGAGCCCCTGATAGACTACAGGGCGGCTGAAGAGGCGAAAGACGGGGTAAGGAGCATAGATGCGACCACCCCAGAAGGTATGACCCCAGGGGTTGAATTTGCTGGGATGTTTCCGCTCGAGAAGGGCCTCAGACCTCCCGTAGCCCACCTGCTGCCGCCAGTAGGTCTTGACCGAGGGACGTCGGTGATGCCAAACGACCGCGGAGGCGTTGAAGCCGATCCGGTAGCCCCTCTCCAAAAGCCGCCAGCAGACATCGACATCATCCCCTGCAGATCTAAAGATCGGATCGAACCCCCCGATCTCCTCCAAGGCACACTTCCGGAAGGCCATGTTGCACCCAGGGATATGTTCGGCCGCTTGGTCGTTCAGCATCACCTGGGTCGGGCCTCCCGGCGATCGGTAGACACACTTGGCCACCCAGTTGTCCTCTGCAGGAACGAGATTGGGGCCTCCAACTCCTGCGAAGTCCGATTCCAGGAAGGTTGTGACCAGATAGGAGAGCCAGTCGGGATCTGCTCTCGCATCCGAGTCGATGTAAGCGACGATCTCTCCTGTGGCCGTGCGGAGCCCCTCGTTTCGAGCGGCACCGACACCCTGATTCGGCGTAGTGATCGCCCGGAAGGGGTATCGTTGAATGATCGCATCACTCTCATCCGCGGACCCGTCGTTTACAACGATGACCTCGTAATCGGGATAGTGCAGCTCAAGGAGTGACCGTAGGCAGCTCTCGAGGGTCTGAGCTTCATTATACGTCGCAATGACGACAGAAACCTTTGGCCACCGACGGTCCGGCGGAAACGGAACACTGGTCGTAAAACGGCGCCTGGCAACTTCATAGGATGGCTTGGGGCGACGCTCCCCATCGACCAGCCCAAAACCCCACTCTTCAACCAGGCATCCATCCTGGAAGAAGGGATCGGTCCACCCGAAGATCACTGCCCCGGATAAACCATGATCGAAGATCTCTTCAATCTGCCAGTCGAGGAAATCCGCTTGGCCTTCTGTCTCATGCCGAAAGCTACACATCCCGAACTCCGTCAGGACTAGGGGAAGCTCACCCGCGAGGTGGTGAAGTCTCGAGAGGTAGCCGCAGAATTCCGGCCGGCGGTGGAGGTAGACATTGAAAGTGCAGACGTCAAAAAAGGATACATCCAGGTATTCCGTTGTCGGGAAGTTGGTGTAGGTCACAAGCCTATCAGGCGCCACATCCTTCGCAACATGATAGAGGTCTCGGAGGAAGGCCTCAATCCTCTTCGGGCCGTGCCAGCGAACGATTTCGGAGGGAATCTCCTTTCCAACACAGTACATCAACACTGAAGGATGACGATGACACGAGGCGACACCGTTCTTGACTTGGAGCCTGATCTCCCGCCTTAGACCTGGCTGATCGAGAAAACAGACGTACTCCATCCATGGGATGGTCACGATGACCCTGATCCCATGCTTCTCGGCTTGATCAATTAGATAAAGGGGAGGAACGGTATAGGTCAGGATGGTGTTGATCCCGGCCCCTCGCATGAGCACGAGGTCTCTCGGGACGTCTGGTGGGTCCGGG
The DNA here is from genome assembly GCA_964558395.1 of uncultured bacterium. Lineage (GTDB taxonomy): Bacteria > Methylomirabilota > Methylomirabilia > Methylomirabilales > CSP1-5 > CSP1-5. The sequence continues at coordinate 63,175 of CAZLDS010000010.1, forward strand.
AACTGATCACCCTGGCTGTTGGGCGGGAACGCGCCATAGGTCACGCCCTTGATAAAGAACTTCTCGTCGCCGACGTAAAGGAACTTTCCTTCAACTCTCGGCCGTTTAAGGCTGATATCGGCTGGCCATGCGGAAGGCACAGGACGAGGTCTCGTAAGATTAGTCCGACTCTCACGCATACGGAAATCTGACTCTCACGCATCCGCAACCAACCGTCATCACCGCTCCCCAAGTGGGCAGCGGACACTGAGTCTAACTCAGAACGGGAGACTATCAAAGCAAAAAGGGTGCCAAGATACGGGGTCGCCGCGAAGAGCCCTCTTCAAAACTCTCCTGAGGCCAGTGGTCTTTTCTTTGTGGATTCAAGACCCGTCAGGATATACGTTGACGGAGGCCGCTCCGCGCGCTATTGTGCCTACCGTTGGGCTTGCCGTTTCGAGGGCAAAGGGTGCGCGAGATTCGTGGAGTGATCCCGCCGGTCATCACCCCGTTCACGGAGACGGGAGAGGTGTCGTATAAAGCCCTACTTGCGAACCTCAAACAGTGGAACACCACCGCCTTGGCGGGATATTTGATTCTGGGAAGCAACTCGGAATTTGTGTACCTGTCTGCAGAGGAAAAGATCAGCGTGCTGGAGGTGGCCCGAGAGCACATTCCGTCCGATAAAGTGATGATCGCCGGGACTGGATGCGAGGCCACGGAGGCGACCATTGCCCTGACGCGCAGGGCGGCGGCCATTGGGGCGGACTGCGTGATGGTCGTCACCCCGAGCTATTACACGCCGCAGATGCAGCCGCGCATCCTGATCGAACATTACCGGCGGGTCGCAGACGCGTCCCCCATCCCTGTGTTTCTATACAACGTCCCCCAATTCACCGGAGTCGTGCTCGATCCTCCCACAGTCGCGCGGCTGGCCGAGCACGGTAACATTGTGGGCATGAAAGATAGCGCCGGCAACCTGAACACGTTCGCTCAGTGTATCCGGCACACGCCTCCCGAATTCCTCCTCTTCGTCGGTTCCGCTCCCGTCTTTCTTCCCGCCCTGTCCCTCGGCGCACGGGGCGGCATTCTGGCAATCGCCAACTGCGCGCCAGAGGCGTGTCTTGAACTATATTCACTCTTTCATGAGGGAAAAATTCACGAGGCGCGGGAGTGGCAGCTCAAGCTCCTCCCCACAATTGAGGCCGTCACGCGCTGCTTTGGGATCAGTGGGTTGAAGGTCGCCATGAACATGGTGGGATACGAAGGGGGATGGCCTCGCGCGCCGCTGTTGCCTCCGACTGACGAAGAGCGCCAGCAGATCCGACAGGCCCTGGAAGCATCAGGACTCCTGTGACGAAGCGCTAAGCGACGAGTGCTGAGGACTGAGGTTCAAAAACTGGGTTTTCAATTCTCCGTCCTCAGCACTCAGTCCTCACAGTTAGACCGGCCACTCCTCCTGCCGATAGGCCATCTCCCAAAATAGATACTCGTACCGACTGCTGAGCAGAAAGGTTTCCCCTATAGTGGCCCGTTCGCCGGCATTGGCGTCGGATGCCGCCTCATCCACAAGTCGTCGCCAGGCTTCCACGCTCTCGGCGAGGACTCCGGACGCATAAAACGCCACCCACTCGCCATACACCGGGTGCTGGACTTCCCCCATCTGCTGGCCGATCTCGTGGTAGGTCCACGGGCGTGCGAGGAGCGCGGCGGCAATCTCTCCGAGGTTTCCGTGGTCTGCCGTGGCCAGCAGATGGTTCATGTAAGCGAGGTTCGTGGGGGCTGGCCGTGCGGCGATCAAGTGGATCGGGTCGATCTGCAGGAGATCGCCGAGCTTACGGTGAAGCGGCTTCTCTACCGGGAGGAGAACCCGGTCGGCCAGACCCTCCAAGGTCTGCGTGGTGCGGGACTTCGAAATGGCGGCACCAACGGCCCGTGCAAAAACATCAAGATAATGCCAATCTTGGCTAAGATAGTATCGAAACTTCCCCAGCGGGAGGGTCCCAGCCTGGAGCTCTTGTAGAAAGGGATGATCAAAGATCGCCTTCCAGATGCGCTCGCCTTGACGGTGGAGTTCATCGCTGTACCCCATCCGGTCGCTCCTATCGACGCCCAGTGTTGATGAGTGCTGAGGACTGAGGTCTGAGACTACTCGGTGCTCAGTCCTCAGTCCTGCTTACCTGTTGTCGCTTTGGGGCCGGGCAGGCCATCGTACACGAGACGCTCCCCGTCGGTGTGGAAGCCGGCATCTCCCAAGACGGTCCACCCCTTCGAGCCCCGGATCGGCTCTTCGTTCCATCGTTCGACCACGAGTTTCCGTCCCTGCCGCTGTCGAACGAGTGTGGCCACGGCCTCGGCCAATTCCCCGTCGCTTGCCTCGGCTAACACAAGCATCCGGCTCCCCTCCAAGGCCAGGAACGGTTGTCCCCCCCGAAGGATGAGCAAATTTCCGGGGAGGCGCCCGATCTTCGGTCCGAGAGAGACAGCACCCCCTGGCGCACAGGGGTCAACCGCAGAGACCACGGTCCAGGTGTGTGATGTGTCCTGGTGTCTGCAGCTCCGCAGCAGCTCGACCGCCTCGGGAAGGGCGTACTGCTCTCCGGAGACCTTGGCGACAAAAAGACCACGCCGAACATGCCCTGCGTACTCCAGCCGACGCAGAATCCCTTGCAGCTCTTTCCATGCGGGTGCGCCTTTTTCCAGGACCAGTAACTCCCGAAAGAGGACCCCGTATCGGTCGAGGAGCTGTCGTGTCCAGACCTCCAAGTGCTCTTCGGCATCGCCTGAGGCGAGCAGGGACCACCGCCCTTGCAGCATGCGGAGCCCCACACGGCGCCTGAGCGTCTTGCGGCTGATGCGCTCGTCTTCCTTTTGGCGGACGGAGCGCCCCCCCGAGGACAGAGCAAAGCGGACCGGCGTAAAGCTATCATTGGTGGCGAGACCCGATCGGACAAGCACCCACAGCGCCGCATGGACCTTTTCCGGACTCAATCCTGTCACCGAAATGAGATCCGCAGTAAAGCAAGCCCCCCGACGATCAAGGACGCCATAGAGTGTGCGCGCTTCTGACGAGATCCCGTCTAAGAGCTTTGCCTTTTGCTCTGCAGAGACGTGCCCCCTGAGTGGGCCCGCAATGTCTCGATGCGCGAGGGTCAGTGAACCGGGGTCGAGGCTCGATCGACCCTCCTGAGCCAACGCCTCACCCCCCACGCGTCCCCAGACGATTTCTCCTGCGAGGCAGAGCTGATCTAACAACTCGGGTCGGTAGTCAGCCACCCGACGAGAAAGGACCTCTTGTTCCCAGGCCGCTGCCGGGAGCTCGACACCCTGCAGCTGTTCGATGACAACCTGAAGCCCTTCGAGACCATGCAGCTGGGTATGGGGGGCCAGATGCTGCCACATCAGCAAAAACGCGACCCACTTTTCCTTCGGGACGGGTTCAATTTCCTTTCTGAGCCGGGATAGGGTCAGGCAATGGATGCGTTCCAGAATCGTTCGTTCACACCATTGGGGCGTAGGAAGGCTCGAAACAAAGTTCCCGCGGAAGACCATCCCCTCGCCCTCCAGACTCATCAGCGCGGTCTCGACCTCCGAAAGGGCAAGGTGGGTGCGTTGCGAAACGGTACCTGCCGTCGTAGGGCCGACATGGCGGAGATGGCGCCGCACCACTTCTTGACGGGCATCTTCCGGCTCCCAGGCCTCCGCGGCCAGCGCCGCGGGCAGCGAGATTGCCTCGCAGAGTTGCACATCTGGATATGCGGCCTGGCACACGGGAATCGACTCGGTCGCGATCCAGACCGGGTGGGTGGCGGCCCGCAGCACACCTTGCACCACCCTCCCCTCCTGCTGGAGGCGTGTGAGCATCCCCTCGGGATTTTTCGCCACTCGCGTGGCGATGTCCTCCGCCGAAAGCGGTCCTCCATCCTTTAAGAACTCCACCAGCTCACTGGCATCCCGCAGGGAACGCGCTGGACCGATGCGGCCCACCTCGTGAACCACCTGCGCCACCGCCTCGTGATCCAGGAAACCGTCAAGCGACTCCCGTCCGAACACCTCACCCAGGATGCCGCGGTGCGTCTGCACCGTGCGACTTCGCCGTTCCTCTCGCGGGGCATCATCGATAAAGGCATAGTCCCACGCGGCGAGGATCTTGTGGGCAAAGGGAGACGGCACGGGGACTTCCCGGGCCACTATCCTGATCGATCCATTCCTGAGGCCCTCAAGAATCGTTGTCAGCCGATCCAGATCGAGCGCGTCCCACAAGCACTCGCGCATGGTCTCTTGGACCAGGGGATAGTCCGGCAGGGCGATATCGGGCTCTCGGTTTTCGAAACAGGCCTGTTGTTCGGGGAAACACGCGGCGAGCAGATCTGTGGCCCGCAACCGCTGGAGGGTGGCAGGCACGCGGCGCCCCTGGGCATGGCGGAGGATGAGCAGCGCGCGGACCGCGGCCTGGCGAAAGCGGGTCTCGAATAGCGGTGAGGTCAGGACCGCCTGAATCAACACGTCCTGTATCGTTCGCGGATGCAGGAAGTGGAAGACCGTCGCGAGGGGAAAGCTGTGGCGGGGTCCAAAGCTCAAAAGGATCGCATCGTCGGTCGCTGCGCACTGGATTTCGAAGTTGAAGTTACGGCACAGTCTCTTGCCTAAAGCCAGGCCCCAGGCCCGGTTCACCCGCATCCCGAACGGGGCGTGCAGCACCACCTGGGTGCCCCCCAGGCTATCAAAGAACCGTTCGGCGACAAGAACCTTGTCAGTCGGGACCACCCCGACGGCTGTCCGCTGTCGCTCAACGTATGCCACGGCCGTTTCTGCCGCTTCTTTATCGAGTTTCCCTACCCCAGCCAGCCAGTTTCGGGCCGTCGCCGCATGTTCCAAGCGCTGCACCAGATCGCGCCGAAGCCGTGAGATCTCCAGGCTCAAATCGAAGGTCCGACCCGGGATCTCTCCGTGCCAGAAGGGGATCGACGGCGGCAGGCCCTGCGCATCTTCCACCACCATCCGTCCCCGCTCGATTTTCTTGATCCGCCACGAGGCATTGCCCAAGCTGAAGATATCGCCCACCATACTCTCCTGAGCGAAATCCTCTTCAACCTCGCCGATTTTCAGACCCTCGGGCTCCAGAAAAACATCATAATTGGTCGTGTCGGGGATGGTCCCTCCGGAGATGATGGCGGCCAGCCGGCCACCACGTCGGGCCCGCACACGATTCCGCACGCGATCCCAATGCAGTTTCGGGTAGACGCCCCGGGGCTCGGTCGCAAGTCGCCCGCTCAGCATCTGTAGCACGGCCTGAAAGTCATCGCGGGTGAGGTCCTGGTAGCAGAAGGACGAGCGGCACAGACGATACAGATCCTCTTCCGGCCATTCACCGGTCGCCCCCGCCGCGACCACGTGTTGGGCGAGAACGTCGAGACAGTTTCTGGGGATCTCGATGCCATCGAGTCTCCCTTCGCGAATCGCCCGGACGATCGCCGCACACTCGAGCAGATCATCCTGCGTCAGGGCAAAGAGTTTCCCCCGTGGCGTGGTGCCGACGTGGTGGCCGGAGCGACCAATCCGTTGCACGGCGATGGCAATCGATCGCGGTGATTCCATCTGGCAGACAAGATCGATACTGCCAATGTCAATCCCCAGCTCGAGCGACCCGGTGGCGACAACGGCCTTGATCTCGCCGGCCTTGAGACGGGCCTCGGTCTTGAGACGGCGCCGCCGCGACAGGCTTCCGTGATGGGCCGCCACCTGGCCGTCTCCCAGGCGCTCAGACAGGCGCACCGCCATCCGTTCGGTGAGGCGCCGGCTGTTACAGAAGATCAACGTACTACGATGGGTCTGCACCAACTCTGCGAGACGTTCATAGGTCGCCTCCCAGACTTTGTTGGTGGCGACGGGACCCAGATCAGGGAGGGGCGCGATGACCTCGAGGTCCATCGCCCTGAGACCTCCTGCTTCCACCACACGACACGGGCGAGGCACACACGATCCGTCTCGCCACTCGGATCCCACCAGGAAATGCCCCATCTGTTGAATCGGATGCACGGTGGCGGACAGGCCGATCCGGACAGGCTCGTCGTGGGTGAGATGTGACAGACGCTCCAGACTGAGAGAGAGGTGTACACCGCGCTTATCCTCCGCCACGGCATGGATTTCGTCCACGATGACGTATCGAACAGTTGCGAGCGCGGGGCGGAAGTGCTCTGAGGTCAGGAGAATAAAGAGCGATTCGGGAGTGGTGATCAAGATATGAGGGGGATGTCGGCGCATCCTGGCCCGTTCCGAGGGCAAGGTGTCTCCCGTCCGGACCGCAGACCGCAACTCGGGCAGCTCCATCCCCATCCCCTTCGCCGCGGCGCGGACCCCCTCCAGGGGCTCGACCAAATTGCGCTGAATGTCATTCGTCAAAGCCTTGAGCGGAGAGATATACAGGATATGGACGTCATCTGTCAGGCGACCCTCGACCCCTAACTGAACCAAGTGATCGATGCACCACAGAAAGGCGGCAAGCGTCTTGCCCGAGCCGGTGGGGGCGGTCAAGAGGGTGTGTGCACCCTCCCCAATCGCTGGCCAACCCTGGACCTGCGGCGCGGTCGGCTGCGCAAAGCGATGCGTAAACCAGCCTCGGACGGCAGGATGAAACGCATCCAGCACCTTGTGCGTGTCTGGTTCCATAGATGTATCCTACCACGGCCCCAGCGCCAGGCACGAGTGGTGAGTACTGAGGACTGAGAATTGAAAAGTCAGTTCGTGAATCTGAGTCCTCATTGCTCAGCCCTCATAGCTGGTCATTGCGTATGGCGGCGGACGAACTCTTCAAACGAGATAGGATTCCAGAGCTGATTCGAGAATGGGGGGCGCCGAGACGCACGTAGGCCGTATCGGTCCACATAATGCAGAATGGCAAAAAATTCGCGAAGACCTGGCGACACCGGTCGCGCGACTGTCCCCATCACATGAAAGAAGGGCAGCGGAATCGGAATAATCCGCACCGACCGGCCCAACACCTGTGCCGCAATGTGGACACATTGCCGATTCGTCAGCTGTTCGGACCCGCCGTACTCGATCGTGGATGCCTGCGCCTCGGGATGCCCGATTGCCTGCACAGCAACATGTGCAATATCCTTAACGGCAATGTAGGTAATCGGGGCTGTCCCCTTTCCCGGTAGGGGCACAAGCGGAGAGCGCTGGATGGCCTGAATCATCGGTAGCAGGTTCTCCATAAACCCGGAGGGACGAAGAATCGCATAGGAGACCCCCCCGGACCTGATGGCCTCCTCGACTTGCCGCTTGACCTGAAACTGCCGAGGGGCTTCGGGATGCTCGACGCCGATTGCAGAAAGATAGATGATCTGCTTCACCCCGGCTTGGCGGGCGGTCTTCAGCAGATTGCGATGGCCATCCCCTTCAATAATCTCTGGTTGATATTCAGCCTTCAGCGATCTGGGATTTAATGACGTCATCGTGCTGATGATCGCGCTCGCCCCTTGACAGGCTATGGCGATCGCCTGACGGTTCGCCAGATCGCCACGCGCAATCTCGACGCCGGCCTCTGCCAGCGCTTTTGCTTTCGCCTCGCTCCGACACAAGGCACGCACAGGCCTCCCCTGCTGCCGAAGTTGCCTTACGACCTCACTTCCTACGCGACCGGTCGCTCCCACCACTAGGATCATTACGTACCTCTTCCCAATCTGCGGTCGGTCCCCGGTCTCCCGTCTCTGGTCCCCAATCAGTCTTGGTCACTATAGAATGAAGCCACGGGGAGAGGGATGTGGCGGACCGCGCCAGCGATGTGGTCCACCTCGGCATCGGAGAGCGGCGTCACGTAGGGTTGGGCGGGAGGGCGAGCCACGGTATAGACCTGCACCAGGCTGATCTTGCCGCCCCGGACCACGATCTCGCGCAGCCGATCGCAAAAGGCTTCAATTTCTTTCTCGTCGGGTCCCACACCATGGACCCGCATGAAGAGGCTCTGGATCACCACGGGACGACGCCGGGCCGCGTCTAATATATTGTCCAGTACCCGCTGAAAGGCAATGGTGGTCACATCCACCAGGTGATAATACGCCTCCGTGCCTGCATCGAGTTTCGCCCAGATCTCGCCATTGTGATGATCCAATAACGCGAACGCTTCTTTGACCTTTGATCGATGAAACATTGTGGCGTTGGTGATAATCACGATCTTTACACGGTCGAGTCCCGCGTCGGCCTTCGCCCGGATGGCCAGTTCGACCGCTTCCTTGAACCGCGGATAGGTCGTGGGCTCGCCGTCCCCGCTGAAGGCGATGTCCTTTACCTCACGCAGCGGCTCCGGAATGCCGGAAAACGGTGGATGGTCGAAGAGCGCGCCGCTTTTGGCGCGGTTCAGGATGTCCCGGAGTTCCTGCTCGAGGATTCTGAGATCCACTCGGCGGTATCGTCCGGGCGTGGTCCGGTCCACCTGGCAATAGATGCAATCGAAATTGCAGACCTTGTCGGGATTGAGGTTGATACCGATGGAGACGCCGCCGGACCGACGACTGAGGACTGCGTAGACATACCGGTTCTGGTCAAGCTCCCGTTGATGATCATGAATGGTTAGGGTCCGCTTCGCCATACCTGTTTACCTTAACGCGTCCCCACCGACCAGGCAAGGCCTTCCCAGAACACCCATGGGCCGTTGAGTGTGTGAGTATCCCGTAACTGCGCAAAAAACCAACGAAATAGGACTGCGGGCCCAAAAATTGCTTGACGTGGGGTGGCTGTTTTCGATAGAAGGCCGGATTTAGTGGCACACAGCGTTATCGCCAAAAAACGAAGATCCGGACTTCCTGACGGAGGCCACCATGGAAAAACCGCGGAAGGACGGCCACCGGATGTTCGTCACAGAGGAGGATGACGCCGGGGTCTACGGTTTTTGCGAGACCTGTCCCGATCATCACGATATGGTCCGGTACCGGCGGGACGGGGCCGGGTTGGATAAAGAGCCCAGGATTTTCCCAAGCAAGCACGCCTGGACGACGTGGCGCAAGGAGACCTACATCTTTCGCAGCGACGGGGTGTAATCCAATCTCGCCATTGAGACCGATTCGTTGGCGGAGCCTGAGGAAGTTCCCGCATATCCCTTCCTGTTTTTAGAGCGCTGCTCCCGCCCCATCGTGAATTGACATCCCTCACGGATGGCGCGTTCCCCTCGGGAACACTCCGGAGGGTCCCAAGCTGTCTCCCAAGATACTGCTGGATTAGTACACCCCCGTCGTGCATCGTACATCCCTGTATGAGCGGAGCGCCTCACTCATGGCTAGGATGGCTGCCACTCGCCGTTCTCCCCTGGTGTGCCCTTGCCGTTCGATCATTCCTTCCGCCCTGGGGATTCATGGCCACCCTGATGTTCGCAATCTTCATAAGCTTCAAGTGGTTGACATGGTGGAAGGCAAGAGCCGGCGCTTGCCCAGACACAGGGCGGTCATTAGGATACATGCTGGCATGGCCGGGAATGGACGCCGATACCTTCCTCGATATCAAGGCCAAACCGCCCAAGCCCGCGATGGCCGAATGGGCGTCTGCGATCCTCAGTACAGGAATCGGTGCGACGCTGCTATGGGGCGTCGCGCGCCTGGTCCCAACTCACCAGATGTTCCTTGCCGGCTGGATCGGACTGGTCGGCTTAGGTGTTCTGGTTCTCTTCGGGGTTTTCCATCTCCTCGCCCTCTTCTGGAAGCTTGCCGGAGTGAATGCACGGCCCATCATGAACGCCCCCGCAATCTCCCGATCCCCCTCAGACTTCTGGGGTGCCCGATGGAACTTGGCTTTCCGTGACCTCTCGTACACGTTCATCTTTCGACCGATGGTACCCCGCCTCGGCATCCGCGGCGCGACGATGGCCACGTTCGTCGCCTCCGGTCTCACGCACGAGCTCCTCCTTTCACTTCCGGCGGAAGGAGGGCACGGCCTCCCTACCTCCTATTTTGTCCTCCAAGGGATCGCGGTGCTCATCGAACACTCAGCCCTCGGCAGGCGACGGGGGCTGGATCATGGACTTTCAGGATGGATGTATACCCTCCTCGTGGTCGGGTTCCCGGCGTTCTGGTTGTTCCACCCTCCATTCATTGCCCGTGTCATGATCCCCTTCGTGAGGGCAATCGGCGCCCTCTGATGGGCAGTCCCCCCTGGGGCCAACCGACCAAAGAAGTGGGAATTGCTAGCGAGTGAAAGAGAAAAGACTAGCTGAAGCGCGGATAGGACCACCAAAGGAGATCAACACAAGAAACCGGCGTGACCACCGCAATGAGGCCAATTCCGGCAACTAGGCGCATCGGATATGGCCCAGGCCTCCTCGGGCACCGTTTAGTCCGGAAGGCGTCTTGTTTTCGAGTGCCCCCCGGGGGAGTAAAGAAATTGCTTGACAAGAGGGGAAGGCATCGTTCACCATTTAGCAGCAAATAGTATAAGAAGTTGGGGGGCCCTAAGGGCGCGTCCCTCGATTTTGGCCATGACGCCTCAAGGAGGACGATGATTTCTCCGCGAGGCGTTTTTGTTTTCGGGGACTTACTCACGCTCAGTCCCTGATGGAGGAGCCGGGCAGGCCTTCCTCACGCGTGGATCGAGGAAAACGGAGTGAAACCCTGGAATAACATATCCCTCCTGCCCTCCTGCAAAAGAGGCCTGCCCGGCCTCCTCCTGTCCGTTGTATTCACCTTCACCGTGAGCGTGGTCCCCCTGCATGCAGGGCCCCATAGAAACGTGGTCAACCTGCGCGGCGATCACGTCCTCGTCCCCGCGGAGGTCCCGCCCAAGCAGTCCTTCGTCTTCCAACGCCTGATTAGCGTTGACGGCCGGCTGATCGTGTTTCTCTATCGCGATCCCAGATTTCACCATGCAGTCGACTACTCGGAGACATACAATCTCCAGGGGGAGCTCTTGGAGATTGCCTGGTACCGGCCAGCCGACGGTCTTCAAAGAGCGCAGGACATTAATCTCGGGAATCCTGAGGCCACAGAACCCGCCCGAATTCTGGAAATCGTCCATGAGTTTCGTGAACACGATCGGGGACCAGACGACGTAACCCAGGATGCAAGACTGTGGCTCGATTTCGAATAGCCGACCCAGACTGCTCCGCGGTCATGTCGCAGACCCGATCTCTTTAAAATGGAGGGGGATATGAAGTGGTTGAAGACCCCAGACGAGCGCCGCTGCGAAACCTGCGGCGTGGTCGTCGAGCATTGGATTCTCTATCGGAATGAAAGACACCAAGTCGCCGAGGCCACCTTCTGTCCGATCTGTTATCCCGATCTCAAGAGCGTATTTGAGGTCCCTGAGCGGGTGGGCACGCCGAGTGCCGGGGGGCTCCAATCCGCTGCGTCAGCGGAGCCTGAGGAAATCCCCGCATATCCATTCCTGTTTCCACCAAACTGGTCCCGCCACATCGCGAGTTGAAAACCCCTCCATAAGCTGCATGTGCTTTCGGGGATGCCCGCGGGTTCCCCGCCCTCCTTCTTTCCCCCCTGCTGTAGCACTCTGAGCGTGGAGGAGCAACCTTTTAATTTTATGAGTTGTCTAGAACACCCCCCCCTGATAGGCTCTGCTCGGCTGTGAAAGTGCCAGCCAAAAGCTCGCGGAGAATGAGAAGGTCCTTACTCTTTTCCGTTTCGGCAAGTGAACCATAAGGAGCAACGTATGAGCCAAAACCCAGCGCCCCCTATGATGTCGAGCTGGCGGTATCACATTGGGCTCACCCTGTTCATCATCGGCAATGGCCTATGCTTGGGCGCTCCCCTCCTCCCCGTCTTCGGCGTGAATCTAGGTATCGTCGGCGGGGTCGTTGTTGCCGGAGAGGTCGCCGCGACATCCAGCATCTTCTTCCTTGGGAAAGAGGGATTCAAGTACTTGAAAAAGAAGCTTTTCAAGTTCTTGAAACCGACCGAGCGACCAATCAGCCGAGCGCGACACCGCGTGGGGGTCGGACTCCTGATCTTTAACGTCCTCAGCCTCTGGGCCGCGGTGACGTTAGTCCTCGTGGCCTACTCCCAGACGACCGTGGAGAATCCGTTTCCGATCGTGTTCGGATTGGACTTCGAACGGCAAGGCACGACGTTCCTTGCACTCTTCTTTGGCGGCGAGGCGGCCTTCATTGCGGCGATTTATGTGCTGGGTGCGGAATGGTGGGAACGCTTCAAACAGCTCTTCCAGTACCACGGTGACCTACCGCAACCTGCGTCCTAGTCGAGGCGGTCGCCGGACTCTCCCTCATCGAGAGTAGTTCTTTTCGAAATTGCCGCCTTACCCCCCGCGCGCCTGGCCGGATCCGATAAGTCTCACGGACACAAATCGATGGACGAGGCCCGCAAGGACTGACCCGATGAGAAAGATCACGATCAGTACGACCGCACGGCGAAAGGCATGGTCGCTGACCTCGATGACCTGAGGAAATATGGCCTTTCGCTCCGCCGCCACCCCCTCCAGCACCTGGTTTATCGCCGCGGTGCGCTCCTTTTCGATCTGGCCAGTCACTTGCCCCAACATCTTGGACACCTCAGCGATCGTGGCGGTGCGCTGCTCGGTAATCAGCTCGGGCAGTTCCTCTGTCAACGTGGCCAATTGATGCATCGCCTTCGCGAGCGTACTGGTGTCGATCATGACCTGTTTTATCTCTGGGGCTTGGACGGCATCGAGCAACATCAGCCTGGTGGAAAGGCGCAGAATCCATGGCACTCTTTGGGCGTAGAACATGGCCCGCTCGGCCAGCATCCGAGTCTCGCTCACCTCGCGCGTCACCCCCTTGACACCGAGGAAACCGCCCCCCTCTTTCGCCTTCGCGAGCTCGGACTCCCCCACGATCGCGGCGAAGTCTCCGAAGCGCGTCGCCTCGACGAAGATCTGGTCTGGATTGCGCTCGCGCCACTTCCGGATCGAATCGCGCAACTCCTTTTGCTGCTGTGGTGTGAGTACCTTGGCGGCGATGGACCAGATCTCTGCCTCCTGCCTACGGAACACCTCGACCAATATCTTAGCCTCGTCGCCAAAGACCTCCGGAACCCAGTATTCCTCAACTACGATTCGCGCCAGCGTCACCAGCACAACCATGTCCAGCAGGTTCGCCTCGGGGTCCGGACCGATCGCGATGTCCAGGGCGGATGAAATGTAGGCGGCGCTGTTTTCGATGCCAGCGAGGCGGGCTTTAGGTGTCCGGAACCGCTCTTCGAGCTTAACGTAGGTCTCACCTATCCGGTCCGCGGAACTTCCGGAAAATCTCATGATCGCGTGCCGCAACTCTTCCTGCGTGATGCGACCTGAAGCGTCTTTCTCTTGCGCATAGGCTGATGCGCCAACGCGCAGAAGAATCATGCATAACAGAAGCAATGGCCACAGGCCTCGACGAACCACCCTTATCGACATGACCGGTCACCTCCGCGAAATAGAGAGAGAAGGAGCACGCTGACAGCGGGCTGCTTATCCTGACTGTCGCCGCCTAGCCACCCGGATGGCTAACCGGAGTGCTTCCTCGCTCTTTTTTTGACCTAACCACACCCAACGCGGGGTCTTCCCCTCCTAGGCATCAGAACCTTCTTGTCGTGCGATCATAGCACGCCGGAATCGACCCCCCAAGCGGGTCGGGAGAAAACTTGCGATTCTTGGAAATT
>CAZLDS010000011.1:0-56422 GCA_964558395.1 uncultured bacterium
CACTTTCCCTGGGGTTACCCCCGGTGGGCGTTACCCACCACCCTGCCCTGTGGAGTCCGGACTTTCCTCCCCGATCGAAGATCGGAGCGACCACCCAGCCCACTCCGGCTATCTAAAAATATAGCCCGCGTAGGCCCGTATGGCAAGGAAAGAATCCCTGAAACGGCGGCAACCCCCGCGAGGCACCGCATCAGGGCTCGATGTCACTGGTCATGATAAAGAGGGGCTGACGGAAGAGCGTCTCGTACCTGGGCCGGAGGCGTTCGGCGTTGTAGAACTTGGCGACATCGACGGCTTTCTTGCCCCCCGTAACTGCCTCAATCGGGACTTCGTCGTAGCACCCCTTGCGGAGGCTGACGAGGCGCCCTGACGTGCCCGACAGCACCAGGTCCAGGGCAAGGTTGCCGAAGGCCATCGGCACGATCGAATCGAGCGCATCGGGATCGCCACTCCGGACCAGGTAGCCGAGCCGCTGGTTTACGACGTTGATTTGACGCCCGCGGTTGAACTTGGGGGAGAGCTCCTTGAGGCGAGCCGCCACCGTATCGCCGATCCCACCAAGCTTGCGGTGGCCATACTGGTCCCTGGCCTCGCCCTCGAAGGTCATTTGCTCGTGGCCCGTCATCCGTGCCCCCTCGGAGACCAAGACGACCGCATAATGGCTCGGATGGCGATTCCGGTCGTCAACAAGGATCTTGGTCAAAAGTTTAATGTCAAAGGGGTGTTCCGGAATGACACACCGGTCGGCCGCACCGGCCATCGTTGGCACCAGCGCCGTATAGCCGGCGTACCGCCCGAAGACCTCAATGACGAGGAAGCGTTCGTGTGACCCGGCGGATGTTCGAAGTCTATGGGTCAACTCGATCGTCCGGGTCACACAGGTACTGAACCCGATGCAGTAGTCGGTCCCGGGAACATCATTGTCCATCGTCTTGGGCACCCCGACGATTTTGACACCCTCTTCGTGAAGCCGCTGTGCATAACTGAGGGTATCGTCGCCACCGATCGGAATGAGGAAGTCGATACCGAGGAACTCCAGGTTCTTGAGCACGTCGGGGGTGACATCGTTGACGTCCGCTTCGTACTTGGTCTTGAGGTGGTCCGGAACGAGAACTTTCGGAAGCCGACTCGGCCGGGTCCGCGAGGTGTGGATGAAGGTTCCCCCCGTTCGGCCAGCCCGATTCACCACATCTTGAGTCAGGACTTGGACGTGGGCGCTATTGTCGGCCGCCGCGTCCGGGACCAGGTCGACCAGCCCGGCCCAGCCGCGCCGGATCCCCAGCACCCGATATCCCTCATGCAAGGCCCGAATGGTAATGGCGCGAATGGCCGGATTGAGTCCGGGCACGTCACCTCCGCCTGTCAAAATTCCGATCGTGCCTTTGTGTACTGCCACGCCTGCAACCTCCGTAACGAGTCGTCACCTGACGTTCATCCCCGCCGCGCGGTCCATCGCGAACCGCACCCCTCTTTGCTGCCGTCAATGCCCGCGATCACCGGTGATCCATCGGAGACAGGAGGGGGCAACTTCAGTGCCAAGCTACCTCGGGAGCTAGTTCGTCACGCCTCCACTGTGATCGGGGTGCCGGGGTCGAGGTAGGGGTATCAAGCCAAGAGAGGATTTCCCGAAATCGACGAACCATGGAGTAACCACTGCTCGATTGCAAGACTCGATATGCAGGTAACGCCCGCATGGCGAGGAAAGAATCACGCCCAGTCGAAGTTCTGGGCATGTCGGTCGGCCCAACTCATCCGTCTCTGTGAGAAATTCAGAATCCACGAAGCGATATTCGCCTTGGTGACCGGCAGGGGCAGCCGCCTGAGCATCGACCGCGCGCTGTAAAATTGATCGTACAAGTCCTGGACATTCTTTTCCATCTCTTCCGCGGTGCAGTACGACGGCTTGATATCGCAGATGATCCCTGGCGTCCGGCGCATGTGTTTGTCATCGATGAGACGGTCTTCCTGCTTCATGCGATCATACAGCGGCGTCCCGCGGTGCGGACTCAGTATATAGAAGTAGGCCACCGGAACCTTGTGTTGCTCGAGAAAGGCCAGGGTGGATTGGAAGACGTCCGGCGTCTCCCCGTCCCATCCAAAGACAAAATTCAGCGAATAGCTGATCCCCCGCTTACGCAGGTTGTCCAAGATCTCGTCGTACTGGTGAACCTTGTTGAAGTTCTTGTTCATGGAGGCCAGCGTCTCTTGGTTGATGCTTTCCATGCCCATATTCACATGCAGGAGCCCGCTGCGCTTGGCGAGATCCATGAACTTCTCGTCTCGGCAGAGATAGGCCGTCCAGAGGGTAGACCAGCGGATTTTCAACGGAACCAGCCCTTCCATGAGCTCCATCGAATGTTCCTTTTTCCCCGCGAACATGCTGTCGGCAAAGAAGACATTCTTAGCCTTGATGTCCTTGATTTCGTCCACAATCTCCTGGGTTGGGCGGTACCGATACCTGTCGCCGATATAGAAGCGCTCGGAGCAGAACTCGCACTTGAACGGACATCCCCGCGAGGACTGGACCGAATAGGTTCGGTTGAACGCAAACCCCCCGAGTTTCATGAGGTCGTATCGCGGGATGGGCAGATCCTTTAGGTGATGCTGCTTGGGGGGGGCATAGATCTTTTGCAGTCGTGCGTTCGCCGCGTCCTCCAGCATCATCTGCCAGATCTCTTCCCCTTCCCCGATCCCGACGGCATCGCAGTGTTCGATGGCTTCCTCGGAATGGAAGAAGGTGTGCGGGCCACCCATGATCACCGGAACCCCCCGCTCCCGAAACCTGCGCGCGATGTCATAGGCGCGGAAGGAATTGACCGTCCACGTGGTGATGGCCACCAAATCCACCGGGGCACCGAAATCGATGTCTGTGACTTGCTCATCGATGAGTTCGACATCCCACTCCTTCGGGGTGAGCGCGGCGAGATAGGGAAGGGTCAAGCCGACGAGCGTCCTCTTCTTGGTCTTGTACAGGGGACTGTCCGCCCCGTTCGAGTAGTAGGTCGGCTGGATGATCATCAGCTTCATGAAACCCTCCTCCGGAGGCGCGCCGTCTCACGAGCAGCGAAGCTACTCCGGCTATAGTCTCGCGTCGCGTGGACGACGCTGGTGAAGGTCCCGATCACTAAGAAAACGTACGATGGTGATGACTTGCCGAGTCTCTGCCGACAGGCCTGTTGATTATACAATAGGGGATGACCCGGTCAAGTCCCCATGGGGAACGGGATCCTCACTCATCCCCGGGTGGCGTGCTCAGCTCTGTATCCCTTATTACATGTTAATGAAATGACATGTCCGTATACCGCATGTCAACTCGAAAAATTACGAGGTCTCCGACCGTTCCTCCCGGCTCGGGGCCCCGGAGGATAAGTGCCCAGTTTCTTTGGAGTTTCGGTCCGCCCTCACGTCATGCGTCCGGCCGCCGCAACCACAAGAGAGGCACAAGGTCGTGGAGGTAGACTTCGAAGAAGGTCTTCATTAAAGTAACGGGGTGCGCACGAAGGGGGGATCCGGATGAAGTGGGTCGTCGTGGCAGCCATTGTGGCGTTTTTTTTTCTGCTCGGCCTCCGTCTCCTGCGACCCCTCACCGTGGGGCGAGCGACCATTCACATGGCCCACATGAAAACCAAGCAGGAGGCCACTGAGGTCCTCAGGATTTTGCAGGGATTCCGAGGCGTGCTCGAGGTTAGCATCGATCTGGAACAACACTTCGCCCGGGTCACCTACCGGAAACGAAAGGTCACGATTGAGGACATCATGAGAGCCCTGCACGCGGGGGGATTCTAATGAGGGTCCGGTGGCGCCTGGGTACGCTTGAGGCCAAGTTGAAAGACACGCGGATTATTGATACAGTAGCGGCATTCACCACAGAGAAGGATGTTTGCATGAAGGTCATCATCCGCCGCCCTCGCCGCGAGGTGGAGATTCCCGGGAGCCGTCGAGTCCGAGACCTACTCCGCGAGCTTGAGATCAATCCGGAAACGGTCCTGGTCGTCCGAGGACAGGACCTTCTCACGCCAGACGAGCTCGTCAAGGACGACGAGACTGTCGAGGTGGTCTCGGCCATCTCTGGAGGATCCAACGATGAAGTGTAAAACCTGTGCGGCCAAGGCGGTGATCGACGTCAGGCGGCATAATGCGGCCTTCTGTAAGGGATGTTTCTGTACCCACATAGAGCGGCAGGTCCAGAAGACGATCGACGCCGAGAAAATGCTTTCCAAGGCCAATCGAGTCCTCGTGGCCGTCTCCGGGGGAAAGGACAGTCTGACCTTGTGGGAGGTCTTGCACCGCCTGGGGTACTCCACGACCGGTTATCATATCATGCTTGGGATCGGCGATTATTCCCCACTCGCACGGGAGAAAGTCGAGGCCTACGCCAAAGGGCAGGGACTGCCCCTCATCATCACGGATCTCAAGGAGGAGTACGAGTTCACGATTCCAGAACTCGCGCTCTATACACCCCGCGTTCCCTGCTCGGCCTGCGGTCTGAGCAAGCGCTATCTGATGAACCGGACGGCCCTCGAGGAGGGCTGCACGGTCCTGGCGACCGGGCACAATCTGGACGATGCCGCCTCCACCCTGCTCGGAAACCTCCTTCAGTGGCAGACGGAGCAGCTTGGCCGAATGCAGCCAGCCATGGAAGCCACCCATCCGAGGTTGATAAAGACGGTCAAGCCTCTGACCCGCCTCACCGAGCGGGAGACCTTGGCTTACACTATGCTGCGGGGGATCGACTACCACGAAGACGAGTGCCCGAACGCAGTCGGCGCGACATCCCTGCTTTACAAGGATATCCTGAACCAGTTGGAGCACGCCTCGCCGGGGGCAAAGCAGAGTTTTTACTCCGGTTTTCTGAAAAAGGGTCGCGCGGCCTTCGCCGCCCAGAGCGACGGGATTAATCTCAAGGAGTGTGAAGTCTGCGGCCAGGCCACGACGACTGAGACGTGTGCCTTTTGCCGAATGATGGAGCAGGCCCGTCGGAGAGCGGCCTCGCGGAATCTCTGAAGTCCATAACCTCACCCCTCGATTGGGCGTGGTAGAGTTGGTGCCGATCGGAGGTTGTCATGCGCAGTGGGCCCTTTGAGGCAGGTGAGCACGTCCTCTTGATCGACCCAAAGGGACGCAGGTACCTCCTTAGGCTTCGCCCCCACGATAAATTTTCCTCCCACCTGGGAACAATCCCTCATAGCGAGATTATCGGCCGGGAAGAGGGATCCGCTTTGCGCGCCTCGGGGGGGGCGGCGTTTGCCGCCTTCCGTCCTACCTTTGCCGAGTATACCCTCAAGATGAAGCGAGGGGCTCAGGTCCTCTACCCGAAAGATATTTCAACCGTCCTGATCTGGGGCGACATCTTTCCGGGCGCGACTGTCGTCGAGGGAGGCGGGGGCTCGGGCGCGCTCACCATCGCCCTCCTCCAGGCAGTGGGGGAGAAGGGACAGGTTATCACGTACGAGATCCGCGAAGACTTTCTGGAGCAGGCCAGGGCCAATATCGAGTCTTTTCTGGGGAAGGTGCCCCATTGGGTGCCGAAGCTGAAGGACATCTACGAAGGGATCGAGGAAGCTTCGGTCGATCGGATAGTGCTCGATCTCCCGGAGGGCTGGCGGGCGATCAAGCATGCCGCCCGGGCACTCAGACCTGGAGGACTTCTCGTCGCCTTCTTCCCGACCGTCCCCCAACTGCAGACCATGGCCGCCGCCATCGATGACGAGCCGCTTCTGACGCGTCAACAGGTCTTCGAAACGGTCCACCGCCCTTGGCGCGTCCAAGGATTGAGCGTCCGACCAGAGCTGCGCATGGTCGCCCATAGCGGCTTTTTCATGGTGGCCCGCCGGCTGAGCTAACGTCCTCCACTCCACCTCTCGGCCCCTACCCCTCCGCCCGCCGAAAGGTCTCTTCGTACACCGCGTGGACGCGTGAGGTGTGGGCAGCGAAATCCTGGAGAAACCGCTCGTGGGCAGGACGATCCCCCTCCCGTGCATATCCCAACCGCCGCGCCAGCTTCTCCAGCTTAGCGGGAGCTTTCGGAACATTATTCACCGAGAGATCAGCCAGTATCCTGAGTCGGTTCTCCACCATGCGGAGGAACCGATACGAGTCACGCAAGGCGTGATGCCCCTCGTCAGAAAGGATCCCCCCGCGGTGAAGAGCATCCAGAGCACGAAGCGTATTCGCTTCGCGAAGCGCTGCTCGCATTTTGCCGTGATGCAACTGGAGATACTGCACGGTAAACTCCACCTCGACGATGCCGCCCGAACCGAGTTTCAGGTGAAGGTCCGTGCCCCGTTTGACGCGCTCGTCCTCCATCCGGTGGCGCATGGCATCAATGCGCTGGGCGAGATCCTCGGGAAGCGGCTGTTCGTAGACGAATTCTTGCACCAACTCAGAGACTCTCTGCCCTAATGTCTCATCCCCCGCCACCACCCTCGCCTTGACGTAGGCCTGCCGCTCCCATACCTCGGCCCACCGCTCGAAATGATCACGGAAAGCGGCTGCCGACTGCGCGAGTGGCCCTTTGGTTCCCCCGGGCCGGAGCCGGCTGTCTACCCGGTAGACCGAGCCTTCTCTGGTGATCACCGTGAGATTTTTGATGACCCGATCTGCCAACTTACTGAAGAACTCGACGGGGCTCGCCGGCTGCACGGCCATCCTTCCCATCTCGTCCTCGGTGACAAAGGCAATGTCGAGGTCCGAGCTGTAATTCAACTCAGCCCCTCCCAGCTTCCCGAGGCCCAGAACGGCAAACCCCCTTGGCTCCATCACGCCGTAACGCGGCCCCAGCTCTTCCCACGCCAACTCGAGCGCACCCGTGAGGCACACCTCTGCCAGCTGCGTGAGTGCTGCTTGGGTGTCGGTCAGATCCGTCTCGCCGAGGACATCCCAGATCCCGATACGGAGCTCCTCGACCTTTTTGAACCGGCGCAGCACGTCCAGCTTCCCACTTCCCATCGGCGCCGCCTGCAAGCCCGCCCGAAGCTCTTGGATCATCTCCGCACGGGACCTGCGGCGGCTCAAGCCCGCTGGGCCCAGAAGCAAATCGACGAGTTCCGGATGTTGGATAAGGGTGCGTGCAAGGAAGTCACTCATCCCAAACAGCCTGAAGAGGAAGCTCAATGTCTCGGGCTGTTCAGCCAGGATGGAGAGAAAAACCCCCTGGGCTCCCACGGTCGCGACCTGCCGTTCGAAGTGATTCAAGGCCATGTCGGGATCGGGGGTTTCCCGTAGGGCCTTCATCAGATGGGGTGCGGCGTGTGCCAACGCCCATCGTCCCGCGTTGCTGTAATGAGCAAAGGGGGGTCCGTCCCGCAGGAGTTGGAAATTTCGATAGGCCCGTTCGAGATCTTCAAAGCCGATCTCCCGCAGACGATCCCGTATTTCGCTCGCGGAAATCGCCCCTTCAAAAAAGAGCGTAATCTCATCCTGCTCCACGCTGGGTGCCGGCACCTCCGCCGGAGTGAAGAAGGCATCGTAGACGCGCCGGACCGCGTCGGTGTGTGCTCGGTAATCCTTGAGAAACTGTTCCACCGGGTCGGGTGAGACCTGGGGGCGATACCCCGAGCGCCGGGCCAGGTGAAAGAGCTGCCGCTCCCCCTCGGGGAGGGTGTGAGTCTGGAGATTGTGGAGGATCTGCAGGCGGTGCTCTACGGTCCGGAGGAAAACATAGGCCCTCACCAAGGCCTCGCAATCTGCATCCGAGAGATAGCGCCGCGCCGCCAGCCGGTGCAGGGTCCTCAGGGTATTGGCTCCTCGAATCCAAGGGTCCCGCCCCGCATGGAGCAACTGGAACGCCTGAACGGTGAATTCGATCTCTCGGATCCCCCCATACCCTCGCTTCACATCCCGGTGGAGCTTCCGCTCATGCTTCAGGCTCCGGTCAATCCGTTCCTTCATGGCCCGGACTTCCTGGATGGCCGTTTGGTCCATGTACTTCCGATAGACAAAAGGGGTGATCATCTCGAGAAATTTCCGTCCGAGGGCCTCGTCGCCCGCCACCGGACGGGCTTTGATCAGCGCTTGGCGTTCCCACGTCTGCCCCCACGATTCGTAATAGATCTCGTAACTGCGCAACGAGAGGCAGAGATTCCCCTGGCTTCCCCCGGGGCGAAGACGGGTATCCACGCGAAAAACGGATCCATCGCGTGTGACAGTCCCAATGGCTTTCACGATCGTCTCGGCAAGCTTGGCGAAGTATTGATGGTTCGAGATCCTTGCATCTCGACTTCTGCTCGGACTCGGCACCCCCGTCGTCTCTCCTTCCGCCTCATAGACGAAAAGAATATCGATGTCCGAGCTATAGTTGAGTTCTTCTCCCCCCAGTTTCCCCATCCCAATCACGCAGAAGTGACACTCCCGCGCTTCACCTGTCGCCCCAACAACCTGAGGCGTCCCGAACCGCTGTGTGAGGTCGGCATGCGAAACCTCATAGGCCTTTTGTAGGGTCACATCTGCGAGTTGGGAGAGTTCTTGCGTGATTCCCGCGAGATCTTGGTTCCCGAGGAGATCTTGAAGGCCGATCCGGAGGATCTCCCGCATCTTGAATCGTCGGAGGGCCTCCCACTTTCGTTCCACGCCCGTCGCCCGATCGGTCGTCGCCGCGAGCGCTCGGGCGAGGTCGACCTTTCGCACCGGCCACCGAAGCACGCCGGGCTCGAGGAGCCACTCGAAGAGCTGTGGATAACGAATCAAGACATCGGAGAGGTATTGAGAACTGCCGAATATCGTGAGCAGCAGATCAAGGCTCTTGCGATGGTCCCGCAGCAGGGTGAAGAGGAAACCCGGGTTGATCACCACCCCGGCAAAACGTTCGAGGTTATTGAGGGCCATATCAGGATCGGGGATATTTGCCAGGGTCTCGAGGAGACCGGGAACGAGACTGACCAAGGCCTTGCGGTGCAATGGCCGTTCACTCAGAGCCTCAAGGTTCTTCATGGCCCTGGTCAGGTCGGTACAGCCGATCTGTCTGAGGCGTTCTGGAAGCTCGGGAAAATCAGCAAGGAAGCCGTGAGGGGGCGAGGCGGCCATGCCCTCACCTGTGATCAGTCGGAGACTTCTTGACGACGCGTACCCCACGTTCTGCCGTCCGGATCCGCACTGCATCCTCAACCGGGTAGACAAAGATCTTTCCGTCCCCGATCTGCCCGGTCCGGGCAGCCCCCTGCAGCGTCTCGACGACCTCGGGGACATCGGCATCGTCCACCACGATCTCAATCCGGATCTTGGGAATATAGCCCACGACGTACTCCGCACCCCGGTAAAGCTCGGAATGCCCCTTCTGCCGACCGTGCCCCCGCACCTCGCTCACGGTCATCCCCTCGATCCCGATCGCGGTGAGGGCGTCTCTCACCTCGTCCAACTTCAGAGGTTTGATGATCGCGTCCACCTTTTTCATAGCGTATGCGTAACATACCTGAGACCGATTGTAAAGGAGCGCGTCGATTGGCACGCTCCTTGCCCCATATATCCATACACTCGGCAGGAGGTGACGCATGACGCTCCACACACAGGGTGACGCCGACCCATGTTTTGAGGCCTACCTCCCTATTCAGTGTACAACTTCTGGCGCGGGCCGCCCCAAAGGACTCGTCGGAAAGACCCGGTCCGTAAGCCCCGAGGGGCTCGAAATCCTGCTCCCGGAAAACCTCCCGATCGGAACACCGGTTTTGATCCAGATCGACGAGGGAGAGCCCCTGCGGGCCCATGTCGTTTGGGCCGAGCGCGGCACATCGACCGCCGTGGGGACGGTGGTGCCTCATGGACTGACCTTCCAGCAGCCGGTCGATCCATACATCGTCCGCCAATGGGTATATCGCGCCGAACGGCAGTCCCATGAGAGGGCCCCAGTCCAATTCCCCGTGGAATACATCCAGGCGGGGACGGGAGGCCACGGGACGTGTCTGAACCTGAGCCGAGGGGGAATGTTCATATCGACTCCCCAGCCAGCCCCGCCGGGGTCGCAGGTCGCCCTGACGTTCAACCTGCCAAACCTGTCCCATACCTTTTCCGTTCTCGCTCGAGTGGTGTGGATGCGAAAGGAAGAGACGGAGCCACGTGCCGCCGAAGGCATGGGTGTTGAGTTCCTCGACCCCAAGCCGTCACAGACGGCTCTCATTGGGACCGTCGTCGATCGGTTTTCCGGCCAGACACTTCTTTCATCGGATTATTCCTCATTCAGCCGCCCGCCTCGGTAGTCAGGTCAAAATGTCATACCAATTGTCAAAATGACCCGGAACCGCCTTGCCAGACGACAAAAAACGGCCCATTGGCAACACCAAAGAAACCCGGTATAGTACACGTGTGTCACACGGTGTTCACGGTTCACTGTTCACAGATGGCCGATGATAGGTATTCGGTCTTGGGTGTTAGGGGTTGCGCTTTGAAGATTTCGGAATTCAAATCTCAGATTTGATACCGAGAACCCAACAACCAATACCCTAGACCGTGAACCGTGAACGAACCGAGGGTCGTCCGGAGGGGCGAATCGTGTCGCTACAAGGAAAGGTGGCGGTGATCACGGGCAGCACGCGCGGCATTGGTCGCGCCATCGCCGAGGCATTGATCGATCAGGGGGTTTCGGTCGTCATTTGTTCTCGTCGCCAGCGGGATGTGGATCGAATGGTGACGGAGTGCCGCCGGCGAAGAAAGGGAAAGGTTGCGGGTATTGCCTGCAATGTCGGGGAGTATCGGCAGGTGCAGCAGTTGATCCGCTTGGCCGTTCGAGAGTTCGAAGGGCTCGATTTCCTGATCAATAACGCTGGGGTCGGCCATAGCGCATCCGTCGCTGATATGAAACCCGACGAGTGGGAAGAGATCATCGCGACCAATCTGACCGGCGTCTTTTATTGCTGTCACGAAGCCATTCCGCATATGCGTATACGGGGAGGCGGCTACATCATCAATATCGGCTCTCTCGCCGGCGCGCACGCACATCCGAAGATGGCCGCCTACAACGCGTCGAAGTTCGGCCTCCTCGGTTTCAGTGAAGCGCTGTTTCAAGAGATTCGCCACGATAACATCCGGGTGAGCCACATCATGCCCGGGAGTGTCGAGACGGACTTTTCGAGTGGGAGAAAGGGATGGGCCATTCTCCCTGAGCACATCGCGGATACGGTGATCACGCTGCTGAAGTTCCCCCCGCGAACGATGGTCACGCGAATCGAGATGCGACCGGCGAGGCCTCGTCGGGAGTGAGTATGACGGACAACGCAAACCCCATGGAGCAATGACGCCTTAGCCACCTCATGGTTTTCCTGGAACAGGTGAGTCCTGACCTCGTCGTCGCCTGCTGGCTCAAAGCAGAACTCTTATCCCCCCGGTTTCGTCCCCGCGTCGAGAAGGCCCTCAAACACGTCCGTCTTCTCCCGCGTGCAATTGAGAGGCCGAATCTCACCAGCCGCAGGGAAAATCTCTTGCGCCAGCAGGCGTTACACCTTTACCGCACAGACACGTGGGGAATTCTTCCCGAACGTGTGCATTGGTGGCGAGCGGCGATCACTCCCCAAGAATTTCGACAACTGCGGGTCATCAACTATCCGACCTGGACCCTTCTCTCCCGCGACACCGGGCGCTTGTCAGTGGCGGCGGCGGTCGTGGCCCGCGAAACCGTCCCCCCCAAGGCAAAGGGCCGCTGGGCGAACGAGGCCGGTGCGGTGATCACCCATGTCCGAGAGCTCCGAGACCGGTTGAAAGGCACCGAGATCCAATCCCAACTCATCCTGATCGGGCATTCCGGCAGGAAGACCTGCACGATCCTTGAAGGAAACAAAAGGGCAACGGCCTTTTACATCCGGTGTTTTCTCACCAACACCGAGGCCTTTCCCCCATCCATGCGTGTCTTCGTCGGCCTCACCGCCCGGTCATTCTCCCGCCTCCGCACTGCGTGACTTTACCTATTTTCTTTAATCGGATCCGTTGCCGCCACCTCGAAGGGAACGCTCAACGGCGGTCAAGTTCTCGGCCACCTCCGGCATGTTTGGGTTGATTGCTAAGGCATTCCGAAACGCATCGCGCGCCTTGTGAAGCCGTCCCAACGCCAGGTAACATAGCCCTTCTCCGCTCAACGCCCCGAAGTGATACGGATTCCTGGAGACCGTGGCTTGACAGTCGGCGATGGCCTGTGCATATTCCCCCATCAGGTAGTACGCGGTCGCCCGCTTGTTGTATCCTTCGGCAAGACCAGGAGCTCGTTCAATAACACGCGTGAACGTCGCAACGGCGTCCGTCCAGGCTTTCCGCTCCATGGCTTGGATCCCTTCCTGCAGCAAGGCGTCCACCGAGGCGTCGCCGGACCGACACCAGACTTGCCACAAGGAATGCTCGGCAATGGTTCGCACTCCCCAGTCCTCATCTTGCAGGGCCGCAACGAGTGGCTCCACAGCCTGAGCGCCGCCGACCGCGCCAAGAAGGTCAGCAGCCTGACGACGTGTGACTTCATCCCCGTCCTGTAATCGTTTGATCGCGTCTTCTTCACGCATCACAACGACTCGGCACAGCAGTCAGCAGCCAGCTGTCCCCAGTCCGCAATCTTGAAGCCATCAGTAGTCGACAATCAGCCAGGACCTGTTTTCCTTACTGCCGACGAACAGCCGTTCTAGCCATGGCGGACGCGCAAGGACAGGTGGGCCACGTGCCGGTATACCTCATGAGCTCCGGAGGCTTTTAGGGCTGCCTCCGGAAACACGTGAGCGACGCCAATGCTATAGAACCCAAGCCGTACGGCCGTGGCCACATCTTCGGGGTTGCTGGCGAGCACGAAGCTCTGGGCCGCAAAGACGTCGAGCGGCAGTCCTATCGCCTCCGCACAGAGCGCAATCCGTTCGGGTGTCTGCAAAGCCTGGTCGGTGCCAATGAGATGACCAAAGAAAATCCGCAGCCCTGCCTCTTCCATCTTGCCATTGGCGATCCCGGACTCTGTCTCGGAGAGGGCAAACAGTTGTGCCTCCCGGGCAACGAGAATCCCCAACAGCTCTCCTGCCCCCTCAGAAACCACCGGCCGTGATGCCGCCACAGACGCTCGAAATTCGGCGACCGCCTCGGCTGCCTCTTTGGGTGGACGACCATGCTGCGCGAGGAGGCGGTCAAATTTCTCTTCTAGGGGGAGTCCCTCATGCGCCTGGTAGAACCGGAGGGCCTCTTTCGATGAGATACCGTACCCTCCCTGCAGAAACCGACCGAACTCCCGTCGGTAAAGGATCCCGGCGTTGAAGATTACTCCTTCGAGATCGATGAGCCCAAACCGAAAATCGAGGATTCGCGTTCCCATGCTTCACACACTATCTGGGAGCCCCAGAGGAGGTCAACTCTCTTTCTGGCCATGATGGAAATGGGATTCAAAAAGTGAAGGGCCCCGCAAACTGTGGGGCCCTCGGAGGCGATGGCAACGGGCTAGAGATCGAAATACAAGACGAATTCGTACGGGTGGGGCCGGAGCCGAACCGGATCCACTTCCTTCGTTCGCTTGTACCAAATCCAGGTCTCGATGACGTCCTCGGTGAAGACGTCTCCCTTCAGGAGGAATTCGTGATCTTGCTCAAGAGCGTCGAGGGCCTCGCCCAAGGATCCAGGGACCGCCGGCACCGTAGCCAGCTCCTCCGGCGGCAACTCGTAGATGTCTTTGTCGAGCGGGGACCCGGGATCAATCTTGTTCATTATCCCGTCGAGTCCGGCCATGAGCATTGCGGCAAAGGCGAAGTAGCCATTGCACGTATTATCGGGGAATCGCACTTCGATGCGCTTCGCCTTCGGACTCGGACTGTACATCGGGATCCGGATGCCCGCCGACCGGTTCCGGCTCGAATATGCCAGATTCACGGGTGCCTCGTAGCCCGGGACCAGCCGCTTATACGAGTTAGTCGTCGGGGCCACGAACGCGCACAGGGCGGCTGCATGGTGCAGGATTCCCCCGATATAGAACAGCGCCAGGTCGGAGAGACCGGCATAACCGTGGCCCGCAAAGAGGGGTTGACCCCCCTTCCAGAGGCTCTGGTGGACGTGCATGCCGGATCCGTTGTCGCCGAAGATCGGCTTCGGCATAAAGGTCACGGTCTTGCCGTGCCTCCAGGCGACATTTTTGATGACGTACTTGTACATCATGAGATTGTCGGCCATCTGGGTGAGGGGAGCATACCGCATGTCGATCTCTGCCTGCCCTCCCGAGGCGACTTCATGGTGCTGGGCTTCCACTTTGATCCCCATCTGCTCCAACACAAGCACCATCTCGGTTCGGAGATCCATGTAGTGGTCGGTCGGGGCAACAGGGAAGTATCCCTCCTTGTAGCGGGACTTGTAGCCGAGGTTGGGTTGTTCCGCCTTCCCCATGTTCCACTGGCCTTCCACAGAGTCCACGTAGTGATAGCCACACTGCGGCTGAAAGTCGAACCGGACATCGTCAAAGATGAAGAACTCCGCCTCTGGCCCGAAGTACGCCGTATCGGCAATTCCAGTTGCCCTGAGGTATGCTTCGGATTTTTGGGCGACGGTTCGAGGGTCCCGCGTGTATTGCTCCCGGGTGATCGGGTCCAGGATGTTGCAGACGAGGCTGAGAGTAGGGAACTGGGTAAAGGGGTCCATCGCTGCCGTCTCCGGATCCGGGAGGACGACCATGTCACTCGCATGGATGGCTTGCCAGCCGCGGATGCTGGACCCATCAAACCCGACCCCCTCCTCAAAGAGGTTCTCGTCTAGGTGGTGGATGGGGACAGTAAAGTGTTGCCACATGCCTGGAAAATCCATGAATTTCAGATCCACCATTCTGGCCCCATTGTCTCGGCCAAATTTGATGACCTCTTTCGCTGTCATCCTCACCTCCTGCGATACCTCCGTGGATGTCGAATTTCGAAATTCGAATTTGCACTAGAGTGCTTCTTCTCCTCGTTCCCCCGTCCGAATTCGCACGGCTTCATGGCACGAGACGACAAAGATCTTTCCGTCGCCGATCCGCCCCGTTTTCGCCGCCGCCTGGATTGTGTCCACCACCTGGTCGGACTTCGCATCTGCAACGACGACCTCAACCTTCACCTTGGGAAGAAAGTCTATGGTATATTCCGCCCCCCGGTAGAGCTCGGTGTGGCCCTTTTGTCGACCGAACCCTTTCACTTCACTAATCGTCAGTCCCTGAACGCCGATCTCCGCCAGGGCGTTCTTCACCTCGTCCAGCTTAAACGGCTTGATGATCGCTTCGATCTTCTTCATCGTCCACTCCCCAATCTTTTGAAATCGGACTGCCGTCGACAGACAGAGGACCTCTTCCCCTTCGCGGCTTCAACCGCCGCCCCGCACTGGAGCAAACCCTATGCCATCATTCTCCGTGCCTCCCAACCTACGGAAGTTCATAAGATTACGGCACGAAGCACCTTTCCGACCCTTGCTCTCACCTCCTCTGCATGCCCACCAATTAGGCATACGTGTTCCCCTTGCCCTTTTCATCAGCAGGATTGGACGCGGACCGATCTTCCGAAGCCCCCGCGTCCCGAAGATACTGACCCGCCTGTTCAGGCGGTGGGATTGATGTAGAAGCCGGTCCCCCACTCAAAGCCGGCCAGCCGAATGAGTCTCGGAGTAATCTCCAGACGCCAGTGATAGTGCAGACGATTGTCCTCCCCGAAGGGTGCGTTGTGAATCACCACGTTATAGGAGGGGTTCGCAAGGACCCTCTCAATGCGCTGGAGCGTCTCTTGAACCATCCGGACAAGACTCGGGTACTCCTCCCTTGGGGTTTCCTCGAACGCGGCAAGTGTGTTCGCGGGAGAATCCAGGTTTCAAAGGGAAATCGCGAAGCGAAAGGCGTCGTGGCCACGAAACGATCGTTGATCGAGATCACGCGCCTTGTCTGTGTGAGTTCCTCCAGGATGATGTCGCAGTAGACACACCGCTTCTTGGACGCATAGTACTGCCGGGCCCCATCCACTTCCTCCCGCACTCGCTTGGGGATAATAGGGGTCGCAATCAACTGGGAATGGGGGTGCTCGAGCGACGCTCCTGCAGCTTCCCCATGATTCTTGAAGATCAAGACGTACTGCAATCGGGAATCCTGTTTGAGGTCGAGGATGCGCTCACGAAAGGCCGATAGAACATCTTCCGCCTGTTGCCGTGGCATGGTGCCGAGGGTCTGATCGTGGTTGGCGCTCTCAATGATCACCTCGTGCGCCCCGATACCCTGGATCTTGTTGTACATGCCCTCGCCCTGCGGGCCGAGATCTCCCTTCCTCACGAGGGCAGGGAACTTGTTCGCGACCACCCGAACATGCCATCTCGGCGTATTGGGCGGCTCGCCGCCGTTCCGATACGCCATGATCTCTGGTGGGGTCGCCTCTTCATTCCCGGGGCAAAAGGGACAGAAATCTGATCGTCGGGGAGAGGGTTTTAAGGCGAAGTCGGACGGACGCTTCGCTCGCTCTGCAGAGATGATCACCCACCGATTGGTGAAAGGATCCTTCCTGAGTTCCGTCATCGATGAACGCGACCCCCGTTATCGCACTGCGCCGAGCTGCATCACCACCGCCTGCTGCGTTTCCAGATCGGTCCCGTCGACCGTAAGGCTCACCGTATGAGTCACCCCATCCCGTGCCCCCGCCTTGACGGCGGCCTCGAGCATCGCCGCTTCATCCTGTGGAGTGTGCAGCAGACGACGACCGACCAGCGCCTGCAGGCAGGTGACGACGCCGTAGGCTCCCCAGTTGGAAATCGAACTCACGACGAGCACATCGGTCCGGATATCACAGCCGATACTGCCCCGGCAGGGACACCGACAGCGCCCCACACGAACCTGGGGTCTCACATGAGAATCGCCGATGAGCCCAAAGCCCACCTCGTTTCCCCGATCCCCCACCGCCGCGGTGAAGATAATCCGGTCCTTGGCGCCATCAAACAGCCCTCGGACAGAAGCGTGACTTGCTGAGACATCCCGACCACGCATGTCGTGAATAACCCCCTTCGCATTGGGACCCAACTTCTCCACGCTGACAAGGGCCGTTGGTTGCAGCTCATCGAGCAGGCGATATCCGACCTCCTCCTGCCTACACGGAACGGCGCGGAGAGAGCACTCGGCGCCCGCCACCTCCAGGACCGCGCGAATCGGTCCCAGGTTCCGCTCTTCCGAGACCACAAAGGGCCGAGCCTCCAGACCCTGATGCAGGGCGCGCGCGAGCACCGCGACTCCCAGAGGGCCATCGGTCTCCCCGTTGGGGAGTTCTGGAGCAGACCCCGCACCGGTCAGGAGCAGGACGGCGTCCCCCGACCCGAGGACAGCCGCCAGCCGAGATGCAGCCAGAAAAGTCAACGGCGCCTTCTGCAGGCACCGTGCCGCCTGATACAACCGTTGCTCATCCCCGCCCTGGATACCCCGCGGAAGTAGACAGATCTGATCCGCCGCCTCCCCGATCCTGCGCGCGCTGGCCGAACTGCCTCCTGTCACCGGACGGTCACCTCAGCCCGCAGATGATTGCTCACATTTCCTTGCTCATCGACCACGAAAACTTCATAGACCCGGGTGCTCCCCTGCTGCGCAGGGGGCGGGAGCGCCCCCTGTCCTGTATACTCCCTCTTTTCGACCACCAGGGGCGTCAATGGGCGTTCAGCGCTGATTGTGATCGTCTCTTCCACCGTCCCCTCTGTCAGCCCCAAGTAACGCCCAGTGCTGATCACCTCGGGCGAAAGCCCCTTCGACAAGGTAAACTCCTGGACCTGCCGTGAAAGACCGAGATAGACGTCCCTGATGTTTCCGTCCTGGTCTCGAAAGTCGAAGCGGAGGATCGCCTGTCCCCCCGGTTGGACCACGCTGGGCTCGATACGCAGATTGCTGATCCGGGGAACGCCGGGACCACGCGGAGAAGGATCGTACTCCTTCGAACAGGCAACACAGAGCCCTACGGCAATGAAACAGCCCGAGATTGCCAGGCCTATCATTTTACGTCTCTTCATCCCCCCATATCTCCTCATGCGGTGGTTTCCACCGGCCTCCCGTACCCACCTCCCCCGGGGGTGCGGATGCTGATGATGTCTCCGGCACGGGCCTGGATATAAAACTTGGACCCGAGCTGCCTCTCTCCGTCGGAAGTCACGAGGACGCTCTCTCCCGCCTGACCCGCTTCTCCTCCCTGCAACCCGTAGGGCCGAAACCGTCTCCGGTCCGAGAGAAGTCCCACCGTGGCGTCCGTGAGGAGCACAATATCGCGGCGGATCCCATCGCCGCCTCGATATCTCCCCTTCCCCCCCGATCCGCGGCGGATCTCGTAGCGGAGCACCCGAACGGGATAGGCATGTTCCAAAGCCTCGATGGGTGTATTGCGGGTATTGGTCATATGGGTCTGGACCGCATCCATGCCGTCTCGGGTCGGGCGGGCGCCCATCCCTCCGGCGATCGTTTCGTAATACGCGTAATTCCGCCCGCGCTCAGAATCGTAGCCGCCAATGATCAAGTTGCTCATGGTCCCGGCACTCGCCGCGGGAATACGATCCGGCATCGCTTTGGCCAGTGCCCCGAGGAGCGTATCCACAATCCGCTGAGACATCTCCACATTGCCACCAGCCACGGGCGCGGGTGTCTTGGCGTTGACCGCCGTGCCTTCCGGGGCAATGACCGTGAGCGGAACCATACAACCCGCATTCGAGGGGATGTCAAAGTCGACAAGACAGTGGAAGACGTAGAAGACCGCAGACAGGGTCACAGCGTATACAGCATTCACGCTCCCGGGCACTTGGGGGGATGTCCCGGCAAAATCGACAACGGCCTGATCCCCCTCGATGGTGACGGCCACGGCGATCCGAATGGGCTCAGCGCTCATGCCATCATCGTCCAGGTAATCTTTAAAGGTATAACACCCATCCGGAATCCGCCGAATGGCTTCTCTCGTCATCCGCTCGGCGTACGCCTTGAGTTCCTCTATATATTGGAGTGTTTCCTCCGCCCCATAGCGGGTGACGATCTCCAGAAGTCGCTTCCGCCCAGTCGCATTGGCCGCCAGTTGAGCCTCCAAATCCCCCTCCCGCTCCTCAGGGGTCCGGACATTTGCCAGCAGGAGATCGAGCACGTCCTGGTTCAGCCGTCCGTCTTGCACGAGGGTCACCGGAGGGATCCGAATCCCCTCCTGAAAGATTTCCGTGGACACCGCCATAGAGCCTGGGGCCATCCCTCCGACGTCAGCATGGTGGGCCCGGTTCGCAACAAAGAAGAGCGGTAGGGGGGTCGCATCCCCAAAGACCGGAGAGACGAGAGTAATGTCAGGGAGATGGGTCCCTCCCCGGTACGGATCATTCAGGATCAGGGTGTCTCCCGGGCTGACGCGTCTCCCCTCCATCGCGCCCTTGACAGCAAGAGGCATTGACCCCAGATGCACGGGAATATGGGCCGCTTGCGCGATCATGTCGCCCGCGCCG
Organism: uncultured bacterium; assembly: GCA_964558395.1. Lineage (GTDB taxonomy): Bacteria > Methylomirabilota > Methylomirabilia > Methylomirabilales > CSP1-5 > CSP1-5. The sequence continues at coordinate 19,369 of CAZLDS010000011.1, forward strand.
TCGAAGATGGCGCACGAATAATCCCGACGCTCTTTGATATTAGGAGAGTGTCCGGTCCGGCACAGGGCAACGCCCATCTCTTCGGCGACCGAGGCAAAAAGATTCTTGAAGACCTCCAGCTTGATCGGATCGTATTGCCGCTTCACCGCGATCCCCTATGGGTGCTGCATCTTAAGAAGGAGATTCCCGCGCCGGTCGACGGTCCCTTCCCAGCCCGGCGCAATCAGGGTCGTGGCGCTCATCTCCACCACAAGGGCCGGCCCAAGGATCCGGTTGGCTGCTCGCAATCCTTCGCGGACGAAAACACGGGCCGGGACCCACCCGTCTTCGAGAAATACCTGCCTCTCGCCGACGGAGGCCACACCAGGATCCGCCGATCCCTCCTCCGCCTCAGGGAGGGGTGGCCTTTCACCTACCCCCCTCACCCGAAGGCGTACCGTCACAATCTCGACCTCCCGGCTCGGATTGGCGTAGCCGTAACTCCTCTGGTGCAGCTCATGGAAGTCCGAGACGAATTCTCGTCCGAAAGGAACACGCAACTCGTACGATTGCCCAAGGTAGCGCATATCGAGGGAGGCCTCCGTGGTGATTGCCTCCTCCACCATTCCCTCGTCCTTCATCTCACGCATTCCCTGCTCCTTGAGGAGGCTCACAATTGCCTCTATCTCCTCGAACGATGTGCTGCCGGTTGGACGCAAGATCGTCTTGGGATAGTCCTTGACGACATCGGCCACCAACATCCCATAGGCCGACAGCAGCCCCGCGTGCGGCGGAACCAGCACCGACGGGATGGACAGCGATCGCGCCAGGGCGCAGGCGTGCAGTCCCCCGGCCCCACCAAAAGAGACCAGGCAGAACTCCCGGGGATCATGTCCACGCTCGACAGAGATCACCCGAATGGCCTTCTCCATTGTGGCATTCGCCACCGTCACCATCCCTTCCGCCAGTTGCAGTGGGTCCATGTTGACCTGTCGGGCGAAGGCCTGCACAGCCGCCTCGGCTCCCGCCACATCGAGCCGCATTCTCCCCCCGAGGAAACGGTCTGGGTCCAATCGTCCCAGTATGAGATGCGCATCCGTAACGGTGATCCGGTCGCCTCGACCGTAACAGACGGGTCCGGGATCGGCTCCCGCACTCTGAGGACCTACGCGTAGCGCGCCCCCCTCATCGACCCAGGCTAAAGATCCCCCCCCCGACCCCACCGTATGGATGTCGAGTACGGGGATCCGCAGGGGCAGGTCCCCTACCGCAGCCTCCGTGGTGACGCTGAGACGCCCGTCGACGAGGGACACATCGGTAGACGTTCCCCCCATATCAAACGTGATCACTTTCTCAAACCCTGCCTCCCTGGCGATGGACGCGGCACCCACCACGCCCCCCGCCGGACCGGACAGAATAGTCCGCACCGCCTCCTGTCGGGCCGTGGTTGCGGAGATACTCCCCCCGTTGGATTGCATGATCCTGAGGTGTCCCCCCCCGAGCTCTGCCTCCAGCCGACTGAGATAGCGCTCCATCAGGGGCGAGACGTATGCGTTCACCACGGTGGCCATGCACCGCTCGTATTCCCGGTACTCGGGGATAATACGGTGAGACACCGAGACGGGAACTCCGAACTGTGACGCCCGATGAAGGATGCGGGCCTCATGGCTGGGATTCGCATAGGAAAAGAGAAGGCAAATGGCAATGGACTGAACACCGTCCCGAACGAGCCGATCCAAAATGGGGCCGAGGCTTTCATCGGCGAGGGATTCCAGAACCCTGCCGCGGCAGTCCACCCGCTCCCGGACGCCAATGCGATAAGAGCGGGGCACCAGGACCGGTGTACGATCAAGGAAGAAATCGTATAGGCGGGCTCGATCCTGGCGGCCGATCTCTAGCACATCTTCAAATCCCGCCGTCGTGATCAGGGCGACCTTCGCCCCCTTCCGTTCGAGGAGCGCGTTGGTAGCCACGGTGGAGCCGTGGACCACCTGCCACCCCTCCCCTTTCAGCAGGGGCTCCTGAGACAATCCCTCAAGGACCCCCTGGGCAGGGTCGTGAGGCGTCGAAAGCACCTTGCGCGTCCGGAGCCTTCCGTCGTCCAAGAAGACCAAATCCGTGAAGGTTCCCCCCACGTCCACGCCGATCGTCGTCATCCCTTGTCCTCGCCCTTTGGACCGACGGTGCCGGCCTCAAAACACGCCCAAGCGCTGCTTACGGCGTTGTCAGAGTATACCTACGGACATGGACATCGTCCAGAACAAGCTTCCCACGATGAAGACACCAAATACTGCCTTTTGCGCGGGAGCTCGGCGGGTGAACGGCGCCAACGCGCTCAGATCACAGAGCGGCCTAACTCGTGTTCAGGGAGATCGGTAATGAACATGTGGCCGGGCGCATGGGTGATCATGAGTTCTGGCTTCGCATGCACGGCGACGGCCTGCGGGGTGACGCCACAGGCCCAGAAGACCGGAATCTCCCCCGAACGGATCGATACTGGATCGCCGAAGTGGGGTTGGTCAAGATCGGCAATGCCGATCGCCTCAGGCTCCCCGACATGAACCGGGGCCCCATGGGCCAGTGGGAAGCGAGCCGTCACCTCTACCGCGCGCGGGATGAGCGGGGCCGGGATCGGGCGCATGGAAACGACCAGGGGTCCGGCGAAAGCGCCCGCCGGCCGGCAGGACCGACTGGTGATGTACATCGAGACATTCTTCCCCTCCTCAAGATGCCGGACCGGAACGCCTGCCCTCTGCAGCCCCACATCAAAGGTGAAGCTGCAACCCAACAGAAAGCCCACCAGATCTTCCCGCCAAACCTCAAGAAGATCGGTCACCTCCCAGTCTAGCTTACCCTCGCGGTACACCCGGTACCGCGGCAGATCGGTCCGGAGGTCCGCATTCGGGGCAGCGGTCCTGGGCTCGGGATCGCCGGGATCGGTGACCTCCAGGAGAGGACAGGGCTTCGGATTTCGATGACAGAAGAGCAGGAAGTCGTACGCGAGCACCTTTGGCAGGACGACGAGGTTGGCCTGCACATAGCCGTCCGAGCACCCGGCCGTCGGGCCCTGCCATTCGCCGGTCCGGATTTTTTCCCGCACGACTTTTGGATGGACGCTCGAGGGTGCCAACATCATAGCCTCCGGGGGTCCCGTTCAGGTCGAGGCCCCGGTCTCGTCAATGCCTCTCGCGTGCATCGTGTTCGATATGGAAGGTAGTTCGACGAGCGGAGGAGGGGGGCCCTTGAAGAAGTGAGCCCCCTGGTGGGTCTCCACCCGAGGATCGGGATGCCCTTCCTTGTTCAGTGCGACGTATGGGGAGTTGTGGGCAGGCGCGTCACGAGGAGGACTGGGGACCGTCCACGCCTGCAGCCTCTGTGCGTTGCGCCACACGCGGCACACCTGCTGCTTCCCACCAGGCCGAGATGCGCTTGGGGCGGGTCACCACCGTCTGCCTAGTGTACACGTGAAAGAGACTCTGAGCACATTCGGCACAATAGGCAGTCCCCTCGGGGGTATACCCACAGGTGGGGCAGCACAGGTCCCCACAGTGCAGACACCCCCACTCTTCCATCACCGAGCGCAACTCTTGCCCACACCTGCACAACCGAGCCATCGAACCCTCCTCACCGGTCATCGACCGAAACCTCGTTGACCATCGAATCATCAATCCACCAGATCTCGCCGCACGGTTCCCGCGGCCCAAATAAAAAAACCACGGGGCATCCAGCCATGCCCCGCGGCGACGACAGGGAGCCCGCAGTAAAGGTGCTACGGGCTGCCCGCCATGGGGCAGACGCCGCGTACACCTACTACAAGAATCTGCTCACGTTCAGTCACGGATGGGCTCCTGTAACTCTGCGTACCTAGTAGCATCCCCCTCTTCGTCATGTCAAGTTTTTTTTACCACAGCCCGCCACTCGGCACAATGCGCCCCCTCCGGGTTGAGCTGTCCGGTTAGGTGAGAGACTTTCGGGAATAGTCTGCACCCGCTCGCACGAGCGCCCGAAACAACTCCAGATGGGGTGGATCACTCAAGGCTAGTCGCTCGGGATGCCAGTGCACCCCCAGGACAAATGGTTTGCCGGATACCTCGATCTCCTCAATCATGCCATCGGAAGAGACTGCGCCCACCGTGCAGGTATCGTCAAGCGCCTTGACCAACTGATGATGGTGACAGTTGACAGCCAGAGACTCTTCCCCAATGATCTGGTGTAGAAGGGTCCCGGGGGCGACTTTCACGGATGGCATCTCGCCCGCCTCTTGCCACGCCCCAGCATGAAACCCTCCGGCAGTCTGACAATACGAGAGGTCCTGGTAGAGGCTTCCCCCCAATGCAACGGCGATCAGCTGCATCCCGCGACATACCCCCAAGACCGGCATCCCCCGCTCGAGGGCTCCCCGCAATAGCGCGCTTTCGAAGAGATCCCGTTTCTCATCGATGGTTCCGCACTTCTCCAGGACAATCTCGCCGTAAAAAGAGGGATGAATATCCTCTCCGCCCGAAAAGATCAGGCCATCGGCAAAATCGAGATACGTCGCAATAAGATCGGGGTCGTATCCGGGCGTGGGCAAGATATATGGTATCCCGCCACTCTCGGCCACGCACCAGGAGTAGGCCGCACGAATCCTCTCGTACTGCCTCTCCGGTGGTTCGCCGAGCGGGTCCCTTCCACTCGTAATACAGATGCGGGGTCGTGGGGAATGCCTTCCGTGAACGACCCCGTGATCCTGCCCGCTCACCCTTGCTCCTGCCCTCTGCGCTGTGCCGCCGCTCTGGAAGCCCTGAGCACGCCTCCCGCTCTGGCCCCGGTGTGCTCCCCTTCTTCCACCGTGATCACGCCGTTTACCAAGACGTATCGAATCCCATCCGGGTATTGGATCGGGGCTTCGTAGCTTGCCCGATCCAGAATCGCTTCTGGATCAAAGACCACCACGTCGGCATGGTAGCCTGGCGCGATTTGGCCCCGTTCGGCAAGCCCAAAGCGACGGCAGGGGTCAAATGTCATCTTCCGGATAGCGGTGGGCAGATCGAGGAGTCGCTTTTCCCTGACATAGACGCCCAAGACCCGCGGGAAAGTCCCGAACGTACGCGGGTGAGGCCGACCCCGGCTCAGCGGACCGACGTGGGACCGAGTCCCGCTATCAGACGCGACCATGACGTAGGGACGACTGAGAATCTGCTGGAGATTTGCTTCAGACATCGTAAAAAGGATGGCGTCGACCCGTCCCTCATTCTCCACCAGGAGATCACACACGAACGCGAGCGGTTCCTTCCCCGCCAGGGCCGCCGCCTGATCGACCCGTAACCCCTCGTACGGCCTGTTCTCTTCCCGTGTCACCTCGGCGATCATGATCTGGTCCCACCGCCGGTCGCCAATTTCCCGATCGAGCCGTTCCCAAACTGCACGGTCCTGTAATCGCGCGACTTGCTCCGCCCGCGTCCCCTCGAGCGCCCAGGACGGCAGGACCGCTTGCAGTTGCGTATTGGAGGCCGTGTAGGGATAGCGATCAGCCGTCACATCCTGGCCGTGTGACCGCGCTTCTTCGATGAGTCGCAGCGCCTCCAGAAGTTTGCCCCAGTTACGCTCGCCCGAGGTCTTGAGATGGGAAATTTGCAGGGCGATTTCGGCTTTTCTCGCCACATCAAGAATTTCGCGAACAGCCTCTAACAGTCCGTCTCCCTCGCTGCGCATGTGGCACGTGAGGACGCCCCCCTCTTCCCACGCGATCCGAGCCAACGCGACTAACTCTTTCGATGAAGCGAAGCATGCCGGTGCATAGATGAGACCGGTCGAGAGGCCCAAGGCCCCCTCCCGCATCCCCTCTCGGACCGCCTGGACCATCTCCGCCATCTCGCGGGCCTCGGGGGGTCTTGCGGCTCCCCCCATGACAGAGCCCCGGATGGTGTTGTGCCCGAGGAGGAGCCCAAAGTTAATGGAAAGTCCCTGGGCGCCGAGCTGCCCGAAATAGTCTTGCACGCTCTGCCATTGGGGCTCGAGACCGTAGAGCTTCCGATATGTCTGGGCCCGTTCCTCTCCCCACTCTCCCCAGATCGGTGCGGCGGCATAGCCGCAGTTGCCGCCAATTTCTGTCGTGACCCCCTGGCGAACGGCGCTCTCCGCCCGGGGATTCAGCAGCAGATAGTAATCAGAATGGGAGTGCACATCGACGAAACCGGGACAGGCAACAAGCCCAGCCGCCCGAATCGTCCGCCGGGCCTGCGTGTCTGGAATCTTCCCGACCGCCGTAATCCGATCGCGGATGACGCCGATGTCACCCGGAAAGGGCGGGGATCCACTGCCATCGATGATGCTCGCCCCGGCAATGATCAGGTCGAACATGACTCCCTCAACATCAGCTGCCAGCTGTCCGCGGTCGGCTATCCGCACTTTTTGAAGCAGCCAGAACCCTCTTCCATCCGTTGCGGACTACTGACGGCTGACGACGGACCGCTCCTTTGTCTCCCTCTTGCGCCTCTTGAAGCCCTGATACTGAAACCTATCGACCGTAGAACCATCGGGCGCCAGCAGGGTCGCGATATCCCCATCATTATTCCAGATGGCACCATCCGACTGCCAGTAGAGGATGATCCGGCCCGGATCGGCGACATCGACACCCCGCCCGCTCACAACGAGCATCGAATAACCGGGCTTCAGGGAAAGTGCGGGAAACGTGTATCGGTGCCCATATGCGTCGCGCAGCACATACCCCCGGACATCGATGACCCCGTCGGCGACACTGGCGATCCGGACATACTCGCCGTTCGGGTTCAATCGATCATCGCCAGGGGCGTTGAACTTGAGGGAAGTAATCTTCAGCGGCCCCCTCACACTTTGCCACATTCCACGGCGTGCGGCCCGCGCCCGCCGCTGGAGTTCAAGGAATCGGTCGTAGTACCTGAGGTTCGGCGGAATCACGAAGACATGCGCGAGTCCCTCTTCGATCAAGCGCGCATTCACCATGTCTCTATCAACATACACATACGCGAGGAGGCGATAGTACCCATCTTCCTGCACTTCGTCTTCTTCGAGACGCACGTGCTTGCCTTCGGTCAGGCGTCGATTCAGGGCGACCGCCTCGGCAAAGTACGGTTGATCTCGCTCCGGGGCATTAATACCGACATAGCGAACATGCGTGCCATCCTCCAGGATGACCGTATCCCCGTCGATCACGCGCTCGACCTTCGAAGAACCCGCTCCCAGCACAGGACTGAGGAGCAGCAGGACCAGCCCGCAAACGGGAACCAGTCGCCTTGGCTCAGAGCAGCGTGATCCTGCCACGGTATTGCTCCTCCAGGCGACGGTTATGCTCGTCTCCTCCGGGAAGATTGGCGCTCATATAGACCGGGGGGGTGAGACCCTCGGTGAGATACCGCTCCACCACGCCGCAGATGAGACGGTTCATCAGGAAGGTTCCGGCGACAGCCGACGTCGGACCGACCGTGCCGCCCCACCCGGGATAGGCGACGGCTGCGTCCCCCTCCTGCCCGCAGTTATCCAGGCAGAGGTCGGCAACCTCGAAGAGGCGCTTACCGCCGGGATGCCGGGCCGGGACTGCCCTCGAGTGGGCCAGGGAGGTCAGGGCGATCACGAACAGGCCTCGCTGCTTGGCCTCGAGGGCCATCTCCACCGGGACGGCGTTGATCCCCGAGTTGGACACCACGATCAAGACTTCCCCGGCCCGGAGATCGTGTCGGTCCAGGATGATCGCGGCGACCCCAGGGAGTCGCTCCATCCTCCCGCTCACCGCTGGAGGCCTGAGCGGGGATAGCACCGCCTCCTGAATCAGATTCACGGGGACGAGCCCACCTGCCCGGTGGAACGCCTCCTGAGCGACCGCGATAGAATGCCCACTGCCGAAGACGTGGAGCACCCCGTCCTGCTTCAGCGACCGAAATATCGTCTTGGCCGCCTGGTCCAGGACCCCCTGCTGCGTCTCCTCGATCCGCGCGATGAGCTTCAGCACGGCAGCCGTATACGAGTGATGATTCATCAGCGCCTCACGAGATCAGTCCTGCAAAGCCCTTGCCGGGGATAATCTTTCCCAGGGGCACGCCGTGTCTCGCGCCGGTCGCAGCGGCAAGGTTCCCCGGTCGTCCCACCAGGGTCAGATAGCCCAATATGGCAAACGCCGCTGCCTCGACGGCCTCAACCGGAAATCCGATGTCATCTGTCGTGAGCACGGGACGAGGGGCCAGGCGGGTCCCCAGCGCCCTTCTCAGCCACTGGTTCCGGGCCCCACCCCCACACAGCAGGATCTCATCCACCGCGTGCCGTGGAAAGATGGTAGTTTCGAGGCTTCCGACCACCGCCTCGACGGAGAGACTCGAGATCGTGGCCACGAGATCGGCCGGCACGATTGCGTCCCGCTCCGCTTCTTGCAGAATGTTATCCACCATCCGCGGACCAAATTCCCCCTGACCGGCACTCCGGGGGGGAGGCCGGCGGAAGAATGGGTGGTTGAGCAGTCGCTTGAGCAGGGTTGGATTCACTGCGCCCGACGCGGCCCAGGCCCCATCGGCGTCGTATTCTAATGTCCCGCCACTGAGCCCTCGAACCACGCCATCGATCAAGACGTTGCCGGGCCCTGCATCGAAGGCGACGATCTCGGCCGGCGAGCCACCGGGTGGAAGGAGGGTGAGATTTGCGATGCCGCCGAGATTGACGATCACACGGCACCGCTCGGGATGCCGAAAGAGGAGAGAATGCGGATAAGGCGTCAACGGCGCCCCCTCACCCCCGGCCGCCACGTCCCGGGGACGGAAGTCAGCCACGGTCAAGAGTCCGGTCCGCTCGGCGATAACACAAGGCTCACCAATCTGCAGGGTGGACCGTAGCGCAAATTCCCCTTCGGCGACCGGGATCGGGAGATGGCAAATGGTCTGGCCGTGGGACCCAATGAGAGCCACGTCGGTTTCGGAGGTGCCGGCTGCCTGCAGGAGATCACGCGTCGCCTGGGCAAACAGCTCCCCCAGCACCATGTTGAGATGACAGATTTCGCGGAGGGCGTCGGGATGGTCGGAAAGACGGAGGATCCGACTCCGGATCCCCGGTGGATACGGACGATGCTCAAAATGGAGGAGGCTCACTTGGAGATTGTCGGACTCCCTGACGATCTCCACTAACGCCGCGTCAACCCCGTCCGCCGAGGTCCCAGACATGAGTCCAATGACCTTCAGGGACGCATCCCTCCTCCAAATTCCCCCTTGACGCGGTGTAAGGCATCCCGGTCTCTGAGGAGATCAAGGCCGGTGAGGGCCAGGGCCCTGGCCGCCAGTAACATCCCCTCCTCTCCGTCCGGGGAGGCAGAGGCCACGGCGAACTCGGGCATGTGGCAACTAACCTTGGGACCGCAAATGGCGATAGTGGGTTGGATGGTGGGAACGACCTGGCTCACGTTCCCGACATCTGTGGATCCCAGGTCTTCGTCTTCCGGACCCTGATCGACCTCACCCCCCAATGCTTCCAGATTCTCCCGAAAGAGTTGAGCAAGCGCATAGTTGATCTTGTGGGGGTGGTAGTCATATCCAGCTCGCTTGATGTGGTAACTGGCCCCCGTGGCGCCCGCGGCCGCCTCGAAGCAGCCGACGACCTTTTCGTACAGTTCATCGAGATATCCGATATCTAACGCGCGGACATAGAAGAGGGTCGCCGCATAATCCGGGATGATGTTGGGTGCCTTTCCTCCATGGATGATGATCCCGTGGATCCGCGCATCGGGGCGCACGTGCTGCCGGAGGGCATTGATGTTATTGAACGCGAGAATGACGGCATCGAGCGCGTTGATACCGAGATGCGGGGTCGCCGCGGCGTGGGAGGACCTGCCGAAGAATTCCACCTGGACATCCCGCATCCCGAGGGCCTTCTTCACCATCTCGGTCCGATTGCTCGGGTGGAACAACATCGCGGCATCCACCCTTCGAAACAGTCCGGACTCCACCAGGGGGATCTTGCCTCCCCCTTTCTCCTCCGCCGGACATCCCACCAGGAGTATGCGGCCAGGGACCTCTCTCAACACAGTCTTCAGGGCCAAGGCAGCCCCCACCGAACCGGTCGCAATCAGATTATGGCCGCAGGCGTGGCCGATTGCCGGCAGGGCGTCGTATTCGGCCAGGAACGCAATGGTGGGACCCTTCCCCAAGGCATAGGTGGCGGTAAAGGCCGTCGGAAGGCCCGCCACGCCGCGCTCGACGGAAAAGTCGTGCGCCTCCATGGTCCGAGTGAGGAACGCCGCCGCCTGGATTTCTTCAAAGGCGAGCTCGGGGTGCGCGTGGAGAAACCGGCTCACCTCCAAAAGTTCGGGGCGGAGACGATCGACCTCCTCGATCACCGCCTGCTTCTGTGGATCCAGCATTCCTGCCTCGCTGCCGATCATCTGCACGAGAAAGTCGCTCAAAACCTACCATGGAACGATGGGGAAAACAAGGCGAAGGACCGCCGGCAGCCGATCATCACGGGGCGCAGGCGGAGATCACGTGCCGATGCGGAGGGGGCCGGTGAGTTCTTTCAGCAAAGCGATCGCGGAAAAGGCGGCCAGCTTTGCGGTCCGGGGATTCTTGGTGGGGACATTTTCGACGCGGGTATGGAGTCGACCGAATTCTCCCATCACCTCGACGTCGTGGATGTTGCGCTTTACGGAGGGATCGGCAATGATCGTCACCTCGGTCCGGTCCGGTCCGACCCCCGCGAGGCTGAGCGCAGCCGAGACATTCACGTTGGCGGGGAAACCCTTGCAGGCCTCCCGAGCACTGCCACGAAAGACAACTCTCTCCTCGGCGAGATGATCGAGATCGATGTTGTGGGCAACAAGATACGGAGCTCCCTGGAGACTCCGCGGATGCTTCCGGGTGACAATGCTGGCTTTTTGAATGTCGCCGATCCGCGCTCCCTTCACGGCATCGAGGCTTCCGATGGCCCCTGAGGGGCAGTATATCCTCGCGCCGTTCTTTTCCGCTAACGCGAACCATTCTTCCCTCTCGAGGAGGCCCCCGACGCTCATGACCAAGACATCTTTCCCCCGGGAAAGCGCCGCAGGGACGACCTCTTCGACGGCCGCATAACCGGCAGCCTCAATGACCAGATCGGCAACCGTGAGGAGTTCAGGTACCGGAAGGATGGTTGTCTCCTGTCTCAGGGCCGCAGCCAGATCTCGGGCCCGGGTCGGGTTGCGGTCGGCGAGCCCAACGAGTTCTGCCTTCACCAGTCCATCATCAATGGCTCCCGCAATGACGGACCCAATGTTTCCGGCGCCGACGATTCCAATCTTCAGCATGATCGACTCCGGCGGATTCACCGTCACTGTGCGGCTGTCACATGTATCGATGCGGTTTGGTCGACTTCGTCTATGACCTGCCCCTCACCGTCAATGGCGAGAAAGCTGCGGCTTCGCCCATCGATCCTCACGAGGATGAAGTGCCGTGTACTGGCGGTTTTCTGGAGGTACCACCGTTCACGGGGTTTTCTGGGCAACACACCCCACCCCCCGTCGCCGAGGTACAGCACGCCTCGCGGATCGGGGATGCCGCCTCGAATCGGATATGTGCGCTTGTAGACGTGGTCATGGTGTTCGAAGACCACGTCGACGCCAAGCCGCTCGAACAGGGGGACCCAGTGTTCCCGGACCTTTGTACTCACGCGGTTGTCAAATTTCCGCACCGATGGGTAGGCCGGCACGTGGTACACCGCAAAGAGATGGGGGACGTCCTGCCGATCGGCTAATGTTCGACGTAACCAATCGGTTTGCTCGCCGTCAATCGGATGCGTGTGGTCAGAATCCAGCAAGACCACACTCATGTACCGGCCGATGTCGAGAACGTTGTACCCGCGCGGGCCGGGCATCGCGAACAAGCTATAGAAAAACGGGGCCTGGCCCGGCGTCTGATCGTATCGACCTTGGACCTCGTGATTCCCGATGGTCACCAGGAGCGGGATCAGCCGCCCATCGGATGTTACCATGTACTTCTTCCAACCAGCCAGCCACCGATACCACCGCTTCACCCGTTTCGGAGAACCATTGGCGTAGGCGATGTCCCCGCCGATCACCGCGAACATCGGGTCCTGTTTCGCGGCGAGGCGGCAGGTTGCTTCAAACCCTTCGTCAAGAAAATCGAGCGGCTCCATCGTATCGCCACCGACAACGAAGCGGATCGGTTTCGTCGCATCCCGCGGCATGGTGCGGAAGGTAAACGCCACAGAGTTTTCGCCAAAACGGAACCGGTAATCGGTTCCAGGTTCGAGATCCGTCAATTCCGTCACGTGGACAATCCGGTCGGAGTGTGGCATGAGATGGTGCGCACCCACGGCATTGTGCCACACCCGTTCGCCGAGCTCTTGGTACTGAACGATATTATCGCGCCCGGCATCACTATGCCATTGGACCGTCATCGTCGTGGTCGGGTCGTGTTGCCAGGTTAAATAGACGGCTGCAGGATCAAAGAGGTTTGCGTCACGGGCCGCGACGGCCCTGGACACCCGGACTCGCCCACTGGCCAGGGACAAAGCGGCGGCCGCAGTGATGGCGACAACCATGACCCGTGAGGTTATTGTCTTGACGCGCGACATTGGTGCCACCCTATTGCCCGTTCTCCGGCCGTCCCCTGCATCTGACAGCGTAACAGAAGGCGCACCCACGCACGGGGCCCCTGTTGCTCGAGAGTCAGGTGCATTCGAATGTCTTCTTATGCGGAAGTGTTTTCAGACTGCCCGCCCACGTAATAATCCAGACCTGAATGATCGAGCACCTCTTCACCGACCAAAATGCGGAGTGTATTTGTCAATTTCAGGTGCTGGATGTACAGATCGTGTTCGGGTTTGAGGTCCGGACGAGCCATGGGGGATTTGAAGTAAAACGACAACCACTCTTGAATGCCACCGAGTCCGGCCCGCTGCGCGAGATCGAGGAAGAGAATCAGATCCAGCACGATAGGGGCTGCCAGAATAGAATCACGGCAGAGGAAATTGACTTTAATCTGCATCGGCAGACCGAGCCAGCCGACAATGTCGATGTTATCCCATCCCTCCTTTGCATCTCCGCGCGGGGGGTAATACTCGATCCGAATCTTGTGATAATACTGGCCATAGAGATCGGGGTAGAGCTCCGGCTGCAGGATCGCGTTCAGCACGCCGCTCTTGGTGACCTCTTTTCCCCGAAACGACCCGGGATCGTCAAGCACCTCACCATCCCTGTTGCCGAGAATGTTGGTGGAGAACCAGCCCTGGAGGCCCAACATCCTGGCCTTGAGACCCGGCGCGATTACCGTCTTCATGAGTGTCTGGCCGGTCTTAAAGTCCTTCCCCGCGACCGGCACCCCTCGCGCGGTTGCCAATTCCACCAAGGCCGGGATATCCACCGAGAGGTTGGGCGCCCCGTTCGCGAAGGGAATGCCGGAACGGATGGCCGCATAGCTATAGATCATCGAAGGCGAAATCTCGGGGGCATTGTCTTTGAGCCCCCGCTCGAACACTTCCACGGTTTGGTGGGTGGGACCGGGCTCAGAATAGACCTCGGTCGACCCGCACCAGATCATGACCGCTTGCCGCAATCCATGTGTACTGCGGAAGTCCTCGATGTCACGCATGAGCGCCTCGGCCAGCTCCATCTTTGTCGAGCCCGATTTGACGTGCGTGCCGTGTAGCTTGCGAACATACGCCTGCTCGAACACCCCAGGCCATGGTTCGATGGCCTCAAGTTCCTGCTGGACCGGAGTCAGCATTTCGGGCGGCAACACACCCGCGATACAGGCGGACTGGTAGGCATTTTCCGGAAAGATGTCCCACCCCCCAAAGACCAGGTCCTGAAGGGGGACAAAGGGCACCAAGGCCTTGATCGGCATAAAACGTGGATGGGTCCGCTTCCCGAGCCGAATCTTTTGCATCTGGGTCAGGGACCCATACGGCTCGGCGAGTCCCTTGTTTATGAGGTGGACCCCAGCGATCAGGGTGGTAGACACGGCCCCCAGGCCGGGTAACAGGACTCCCAGCTTCCCCTCAACCGGAGCGATGTCCCTGGCCAGCTCGGGATAAAAGGAACTCTGCTCACTCATGATGCCCTCTCTCTTTCATGCGAGCTGCGGCGAGCCGTCCACAGGATGAGCAGAAAGAACATTGGGGCACCGACCGCCGCAGGAACGAGAAACCATGCGGCCTTTCCGAACACGGACAGAAGAAGGATAAGATAAATAAAATCTCGGTTCGCGAGGCCATCCAACAGACGAGACATGCCGGGTGCCGGCGTGCGCACGACCGACCGAAAGAGCGGGCCGTCCTCATGCCTCTCTCGCATCGTGTGCCAATAGACAAACCCGGCCGAGCCCACCGCCCCGGCCACCGCCATGGTCCCGAGCACGAGCGGCCATGTCGCCTGAGTCGCAAGGCTCCAGCCGACCGCCATACACGAAAACACGGCGACATGGACCACATTATCTCCCCAGAAATCGATGAGGCCCCCCCAGCGGGATTCCTGAAATCTCAACCGTGCCAGCTCGCCGTCGCAGCCATCGAGGATGGAGTGTGCCAGGAAGAGCAGCGCCCCCGTGAATTGATATGCCGGCCTCGACGAGAGGAAATAGGGTGCGGCTAGTAGTCCTATCCCGATGCTGACGGTCGTCACGGCGCCAGGGGTGACTGGAGTGGAGACGAGCCACCGGGTGATGGCCAACGAAATTCTGCGTTCCAGATGGCGCGACATGAACCCCTCGGTCTCCTTGATCAACCCCCGCAGAAGCCACCTCTCGGCGTTGCGGACATCGCGTGGTGTCACGAGCGCAACCATCCCCTCCTGACCAAGCGGTTTGTGAACCATCTTGCGGGATTGTCCCAGCGCGGCGAACACGTCTGGAGGTCGCAGGCCAGATGACACGACCGAAAGGATCGCTCGCGAGTCGACGGCATCAATCACGGCGACCGAGGTGCCATCTAGATACAGTTGTTCCGGCGTTATCGGCATCTCCATGAGCATCCGTAACCATTTCGGGTCGGGAAGAACGTTAGCAGCCAGTAGGACAATCCGCCCAGGCGGCAGCGACTCGATCGGCTCACCAAGAGAAAGCACGATGGCGGGTGTGCCATCGAGAAGACCCTTAAGCCCGGTGGGCTCAGGACTCAGGACGACAATCCGTCCGAACCCAGCACGACTGGCCGCTAAGACACTCCGACGCAGCAGGGGGAGACCCAAGAGCATCGTGCCGGGCGAAACCTCAGTTGGGGCACCGGCGTAATCCGGCGGGATGAACAACAGGCTTGCCACGGCCGCGCGCTCCTCGATCACAGATTCCATGTAGCCTCCACAGCACGCAGCTCCGAAGGCTCCGGGACGGAAACGGATTTCCCGCCCTGTCGGCTCGACTCTTGTGCCAACGCCGCAAGTGTAGCACACAGAGACGCCTCCACTACCGTGACACCCCTCTCGGCCGAACGACCGGTCACTTCTGCGACGAAGCCGCTCGCCACACCACTGAACCAATCCGGGTGATAGGACCCGCTCGATAACGCGGGGGGACACGGCCAGCGCTGTTCGTTCCCCGTGGGACGGGGCATCAGGACCACTGTGTCGTCCTCGAGTCGAATCTCGCCCCGTGTCCCTTCCAGCCTGGCCCAGTTTCTCCTTACATCGGAGGCCCAGGTGAGAAAAATCTCCGCAGTCGTCGAGGGAAACTGGAGTCGCACTGTGGCCGTATCCTCGACCGGCCACTCGACATGGCGCCGGGTTTCGAGGTAGGCACTGATGCTCGTCGGCACCTGACCCAACCATTCGGATAGGACATAGAACGCATGCCAGCCATGATCCATAAGGATCCCTCCGCCCGCCATGGCCGGATCAACTCGCCAATTTCCCGTCCAAGACTCACCGCTTCCGGCAGGCTGGGTGCGGAACGTCTGCCATCCGCAGCCCCGAATCTCGCCGATTGCCCCTTCCCGAAGCAGCGCGGACACCTTTCGGACGACCGGCGCCTGATGCCAGTTGTGGACGGTGTACAGTACCCGGTCCTTCTCGCCCACAAGTTTGCCCACCGTATCCAGATCACCCCGCCGAGTCACTAACGGCTTCTCGCACAGCACGTGAAGACCACGCTCAAGGACGCTCCGGATCAGATCGGCGTGTGTCGCCGGGGGGGTGCAGATGTCCACGAAGTCAAGCCCTTCCCCAGCCAACAGCTCATCCAGAGAGTCGTACCAACGGGCCTGAGGAACGTGGAATCGCAGTTCCCGCGCCCGTGCCGCGTTCGTATCCGTGCCGGCAACGATTTCAATATCGCATCGCGCCAGCCATCCCGGGAGATGCCCATGGATCGCCACATTCCCCAGACCGATGATCGCTCCCCGTAACATCATCTACCCGAGCCGGTACATTTTGGCGACAGACGCCATGGCTTCATCCAAGATCGCCACCCCCTCCAATGCCGTCTCTTCGTTAATCACGAGAGGGGGATTGATGCGGATGATATGGGAGTAGCACATGGCCACGAGTCCCCGCCGCAAACACTCCTGATAGAGTCCCTGAGTCACATCCTTCTGAGGGGGCTCTTTCGTGGTGCGGTCTTTCACCAACTCCACCCCAAGCATCAGACCTTTTCCGCGGACGTCTCCTACGAACCGATACTTCTCCTTGAGGGCTTGCAGCCTGGACAGCATTGCCGCCCCCACGCGCTCCGCGTTTGTAACCAGATCCTCCTTTAGGATGATTTCCAGTGACGTGAGACCCGCGGCGGCGGCGAGTGGATTCCCGCCGTAACTCGATGAGCTCCCGCTCGGATTCGCAAAGGGTTTCGCCTGTGTCAGTGCGTCCGTCGAGATGATTCCACTGACCGGAAATCCGCCTCCGATGCCTTTGCCCACCGTGAGCACATCGGGCACGACCCCATCGTGATCGCACCCCCACATTTTCCCCGTGCGCCCGAATCCGGTCAGCATCTCATCACAAATCAATAACGCATCATGCTCCTTGGCGATCGCCTGGATCGCCGTAAGAAAACCTTCCGGGGGGACGACATTCCCAGCGGTGCCTTGCATCGGCTCGACGATGATCGCCGCAATTTCCCCCTGCGTCTGGTATCGAATCACATCACGCAGATGCTCCGCGCACGCAATGCCGCATTCTGGATACCGCAGACTCAAGGGACACCGGTAGCAATTGGCGTAGGGAGAGACGTAGAGACCCGGCATGAACGGCCCCAGATGTTGCTTGAATTCGTCCCCGAGAAGCCCCAACACCCCTCCCGTCTTCCCGTGAAATCCGCCCCAGAATCCGATGAACTCAAACTTCCGAGTGGCGGACTTGGCGAGCCGCAAGGCCGCTTCTACGCCTTCGGCGCCTCCGGAGTACAACTGGATACGTGTCAGCCCCTCCGGAGTGACCGAGGCGAGCAATTCCAGAAACCGGGTCCGGGTTTCCGTGGTGAAGCTGCCGAAAGTCAGGCGTTCGACCTGCCGCTTTAACGCCTCCACATAGTGGGGATGACAGTGGCCGAGGCTTCCGACGCCGATTCCCGCAACGAAATCGATGTACTGGTTCCCATCTTCATCGATCAACGTGCAGCCGCTCCCCCGAGCCATGGCCAATCCGGAATACAGAGCAATGGACTGGAGCCCAGGGGCTATGTAGCGCTGCTCCCGTGCCACGACCTTTTTCGATCGGGGACCCGGTACGTCCCGTTTCATCACGCCAATCCCCTGATGAACCGGCTTTCGAGGTAGGCCGCGATCTGAACGGACGCCTCATCCCGGTAGAGCGCGAAGCTGGGCCATGCATTCAGATCAATGAGGACCAGCTGTCCGTCCCGACGCGCGATGGCATCCCCTCCGTACACCTCCAGGCCCAATGCCGCCGCCGCCCGCTGTGTCAATGAGGCCAGCCTCTTTGGATCGAAGGTGTAACCCGCTACGTGCTGGTCCTTGTGGTAGAACCACTGAAACCATCGCTCTTGTTCCGGATGCCGATCCGGATCGCCTACACCATAAAACTTAATGAGATCCCCTGGCACATGTTCTTGGATCACTGCCCGAGGAATGTCACGGTTGGCAAGATCGCGCAGGGCTTCCTGGGCCTGTGCCCGGCTGGAGACAAACACCACATCGCCTTCCTGGGTGTTATGTACGTCGCCCCGTTTGACCCACACCGGTTTAGACACATTCAGGTCTGTCGATGTCGTAGAGACGAATAGATTTGGGGGAAACGGAATGCCGGCCTGCTCGATGAGGGAGATCATCCGGTCCCGGTACGTGTTCAGCACGGCCACAGGACTATTGACCTGAAGCACGCCGTCACTCTCCCACCGGCGAAGCAGATCGAGGACCCCAGGACGCTCACACATCAGGAAGACAAACGGCGGGGGTTGATCGACTATCCTGTTGACCTCCTCGGGGTTATGAAGGCCCATCTGAAACCCTTTGGCTTCGAGATGCTTGGCAGCCAACCGCAGGATTTCGGCATCATCAAATTCCCGTCCAGGCGAATGGGCGCGTTCCCGGAAAATGCCCCAGCAGCGCCGGTCCGTCACGCCGCACCTCCCGTCCGATCCTGCCCGATTTGACTCTCGTGGTGGGCCAGACTTTCGGCCAGCATGATATCCGCAGCCCGATCCACGTCCACGACGACTGGAAGGACGACGCCGTACATCGGTTCGCCTCGATCCAGGAGCCAGCCGAGGAAGCCCCGTAGATTCCTCACCTCCGGTGGAGGCGACACGCGCCGCACCCGCTCCGGAACGAGGTACATCCCTGCCGTGACGACTTCTCCGGAGTCACCTCCGAGACGCGTGATGCGACCCGATGCATCGACGCCCGCCCAGAGTGGTCTCTCGTCATCCACGAATGGCGTCACTGCGAGGACGGTGGCGTCCGGCGGGAGCGCACGGGCAGCGCGCACAAAGGTGAGGAACGCCTCTTCGGGGCACCAGGCGTCCACCGTGGAAATCAGGGCCCGGCCTGAACCCAGGCGCCCCGCCACTTCCAAGAAGCTTTCAAGCGACGAGTCGGTCGTCTTCACGATGATGTGCGCCTCGAGATTCGAAAACCGTGTCTGTATCCAGCTCTCGCACTCGCGATCCCGCTCGTTGACGATAATCACAAGCGACGAAATCTCGGCAGCCACAAAGTTTCGTATGACGTGCTCGATCAACGTCATGCCGGCGACAGGGACCAGAGGCTTCGGCATCCTCCAACCTGCCCGCCGCAGGCGGCTGCCTGCCCCGGCTGCGATGATTCCTCCTCGGATGGTCGGCTCGCTGCTCACAACAACAACTCCCGTAACCCCTCGAGGGTATGGACGACGGGGTCCTTGGGACAGCACGGCCCATCGCCCGGGGAGAGGCCCGGTGTCAGCCAGACGTGGGCCATCCCGATCCCGCGGGCGCCCGCCATGTCTCGCCGTAAAGAGTCTCCCACAAAGACGGCCTGGGGCGGATCGGTACGCAACGCCTCCAATGCCACCAAAAAGATCCGCGGATCGGGCTTGACACATCCGACATGCGCGGAGTCCACGACCACCGTCAGAAACGAACTCAGCCCCACCTCATGACAGATCGTGGCAAGGTTTCCATAGAAGTTTGAGACGATCCCGAGCCGATACCGGTGGCTGAGCACCTCCAAGAGTTGGGCATTAGTAGACAGTCGCTCGCGTGCGCCATCCACGAAACGCTTGGTAATTCTCTCCGTAAGCATCCCGTCCTGCAAGTCCAGCGCGTGGGTCACATCCCCCACAAGTCGCATCACAGTATCCCAAAGTCGGAGGGTGACAGGAATGGCGCCTACGAGGGCGTCATCCGATGCGTAGAATGCCTGGTCAAACTTTTCCGCAGACACCTCAACGCCTTCGTCGCGATACAACCGAAAGAAGCGTTCCTTCCATGGAATCCCGTCGGCGTCTAATGTACCGCCAAAGTCGAACAGCACGGAGGTCCATGGGAGCTTCTTCCCCGTCGGCCATGAACGCGGCATATGCTGACGTGCGTGCATCCACGTCCTACGAGCTTGGAGAATCTGACAGGTCCAGCCGGCTCAATCGCGCGCCATACCTTTTCAAGAGGACGACCAACCCCGGCACAATCCAGACCAGTTCCCGGGCGCGGCGGACGAGTCCGTAGGCCACCCCTTCTGCGGCCGGCAAACCGAGCACCATGAACACCCCTACCCGCACGCCTTCCGCCGTCCCCACCCGTCCCGGGACGAACACGAGCAGGCTGTTGAGAATCGCTGCGAGTGTCTCGATAGCGACGGCTGTCGCCCACCCCTCGGTCGGCGCCAGGAGACGCAGGACCAGGTACGTCTCCAGGAGCCCCCCGCACCATCCGACGAAGCACCAGGCCGCCGACGCCGCAAACAAGCCGCTCTGCTTCCTACTATAGAAGGGTTGGATCTTGGCATCAAGCGCCTCCGCCAAGGGTTGATACGACCTGAGACGGGTCGTGAATCGTCTCCACTTGGCCAACCGATGCAGGATCGGCGAAAACGTTCCCTTGCGGAGCCCCATACTCGCCAGGATGAGCCCGACCCCGAACGCACCCATGAACACCGCGGCAGTGACCTTGACCGGCGTTGACAGGTCAAATTGCGTGAGACACACCACCATACCGGCCACAAGAAATACCCACTGCGCCAGCAGCTCGGTGTGCTTATATACCGTGATCGAGGCCAGCGCGTCCCTGAGTCCCAGGGTGTCGCGCGAGAGATCGGCCTTCACCGGCTCCCCCGCAAAATTGGCCGAGGGGACGAGGTAATTGACCGAGGATCCAGCGAGATACACCCCAAACAGCCTCAGAAACTTCCCGTGCCGCGACTCGGGGTCAATGAGCACCCACCATCCGCGCGCAAAGGCAAGCTCGGCGAAGCCATAGAGTGCACAGAGGGCGAAGAACCACGGCCCGATCGCCGAAAGGTTGGCCTCGATGGCGGGCCACCTCACAACCCAGAGGATCCACCCGATCAGGCCGATGCCGGCCACGACCATCCCGATCCTCCAGAGTTGCCTCAGCCCGTGTCGCTCACGCATGTGGCATGACTCCTTGCTCCAGACCAACAGTGCTCCCCGACTCCCCACACTCAAGAGCCCTGGCAAGAACAGCTCAGTTTATGTGATATTGCGATTGGAGTCCACTTGGAAAAGGAGAAGGGACTAAAAATAGGACTGTAATGCTCCTCTCCTCCGTATATCGAGAGTGGCACAATGGAAGGCGCCACCAAAGGGTCTGTAGTGGGAGAAAGGGCAGGGAATGGGATTGAATCCCCAGTCTTTGAGTGCTCTCATCATGGACTGTTGCGACTTTTCTACGATCACCCGCTTCTCATCGAGCATCAAGACGTTTACGCTGATCCACTTGCTCACGAAAGAGAGGACGTATCCAGGCACAGGATCGGGCTCAGGAGCGACGAGGATATCCCAGGATTTAAAGACCTTCGGGAGTTTGTTCGTATCGGTCCACTCGGGATTCACCAAAAGCTTCCCCGGTGCCAAGGGCTGAAGCGTGGAATCAATGTGCATCGGGTGCCGACACCGACTTTCGACCTCGTGGATTCTGTATTTCTCCCCCAAATGCCGTCGCAGCCATTCGATCCCGGCCCGATTGGACACGTTACTCCTGATGCAAAAGATATCTCTGCCACACCGAATGAAATCTGCGGCGTCAAAGACGGGTTCGGATTCGTTCGTCACATAATGCCGTGGTGGACCGGCTTTCGGGGATTTGTACTTATCATCGTACAGGGAATCAAGCAACTGAGGCCTCGGCGCTGCCGTCCATCGCGCACCTTGCGCGAAGTATTCTTTGAACAATGCACGATAGGCATCCATTTCAAAGTACCGCGAGCGCCAGGGGGAGGGGGTTTCAATAATCTCATCCCCGATAATCAGAATGCAATCTCGTGGACATGCCGTGGTATATCCCTGGGCTGTCCAGTGCGGTGTCTTATACCGCACAGAGAAATCCACAATGTCCGGCCGTCGCACGACGACCCCCTCAGATTCCAAAATGTGAACAAACTCATCGAGTTCTTTCTGGGCAGGCTCAACGAGCCTTTTCGGATAGCGGCGTCCTGCGAACGGACGGTAGAGGACGGCAGCCATTTTCGGCAGCTTATACGTCACCATGACATGATTGGAAGGAATCGTCGCACCGTCTAACCGACCGACGATGATCTCCTCGAGGGGATCCCATTCATTATGAGAGTTGACAGGGCACGCGTTCCCTTCGGTGATGCGTGGTGATTCGGTGATGAATCCATCCATGGACCGGGACCTCCCTGGAGGGAGACAACAGGATTAGGCCTGCTCTGCTGACAGCGTCCTCTGGTAGACGCCGAGGGCCCAGAGAGGAAAGTAGACGGGGTAGAGATGATACTTGAGGAAAAAAACACGGGGGAAGCCGGTCCCATTCCAGAACGGATCATCCCAGGAGCCGTCCGGCCGCTGGGTTTGGAGCAGGTACTGGATTCCTTTGGCGACGGCGGGGTTTTTTGCCTCCCCCACCGCGAGCAGCCCGAGCAGCGCCCAGGCGGTCTGGCTCGGCATGCTCTCCCCGGTCCCGGCAAGGGCGGGGTCCGTATAGCTCAGACAGGTCTCTCCCCATCCGCCGTCCGCATTCTGGCACCGTTCCAGCCACCGGACGGCTCGACGGATGTACGAGGCGTTCGGATCCTCCCCAATAGCCCCGAGGCCCCGGAGGACCGACCAGGTTCCATAGATGTAATTGGCTCCCCACCGGCCGTACCACGGCCCATCCGCGCATTGTGTCTCTTTGATGAATGCTAACGCCCGGGCCGCCTGAGGATGCTGTGCGACCTCCCCAAAAGTTCCGAGTGTCTCGAGCCCGCGCCCCGCCAAATCCTCGGTCGGCGGATCGAGCAGGGCCCCGTGGTCCGCAAACGGAATATTATTTAACAGGCTTCGCACGTTATCCGCATCGAAAGAGCCCCATCCACCATTCTCGGATTGCATGCCCAGAAACCACGTGAGGCCCCTTTCGATGGCCTGCCCCACCTCAACGCGATCCGGCAGCCGGACTTTCTTGAGGGCCATCAACACCACAGCGGAATCATCGGTGTCGGGATAGAAGTCGTTCCGAAATTGGAACGGCCATCCGCCCGCGGGCAGATTCGGCCGCTTTACTTGCCAATCGCCGCGCCGCAGGATCTGTTCCCGAAGCAGCCACGTGGCGGCCTTCTCCAATCCGGGGTGGTCCGGGGCGAGGCCAGACTCCACCAAGGCGTTCACCGCGAGGGCGGTATCCCAGACGGGCGGAAGACAGGGCTGCACACGGAACGTGTCACCGTCCTCGATCCCCAAGTCTTCGATCTCCTGTAACCCTCCGGCCATCTTTGGGTGGTCCGCGGTGTAGCCCAGCGTGTGCAACGCCATCACCGCATTGGCCATGGCCGGATAAATCCCCCCAAGCCCCCCTGGCCCCATTCGCCTCAAGGTCCAGGCGACGGCTTGCCGGCGTGCCCGTGCCCGGAATGGGCGCGGGGCCCACCGCTCCAGTCCGGGCAGTAGCGAATCGAGCCCAATGAAGAAGTTCTTCCAGGAGAGGAGCTCATCGGAGAGGGGAAACCGCAGATCGGCCGCAGCCCGGGAGGGAATATAGAGCTCATCGATACCCGCCTCTGCGGGAATCGGACAGACCGGTTTCAGATCCATGAGGATCAAGAGCGGGACGATGACCGTTCGTGACCAGTACGAGACCTCGTACAGATTAAAGTAAGACCAGCGGGGGAGGAACATAATCTCGACCGGCATGGCCGGGACCCCCTGCCAGTCGTACTGCCCAAACAGGGCCAGGGTGATCTTTGTAAAGACGTTGGCCTTGGTGACCCCACCCTTCGCCAGGATGTTCTCCCTCGCCAAAAGCATGAAGGGCTCATTGGTCGAATGCCCCGCCAGCTTCAACGCGAAATAGGCCTTGACCGTCGCACTGATATCGCTGGGGCTACCCGGGAAGAGATCCCATCCCCCATCGGGCAGCTGCTTGGCCAGGACGTAATTGACTGCCTTCCGTTCCCGATCGCGATCCACCCGACCCAGGAAGTGGCGGAGCATGATGTACTCCGAGGTCAGGGTGGTATCCGCCTCAAGCTCGCCGAGCCAGTACCCGTCCGCATGCTGGAGGCTCAGAAGATACTCCCGACTCCGCCGGACGGCCTCGCCCAGCACCCGGACCGCAGGACGCTCGCCCATTATGAGAGGTGATCCACTCATTTCCTTCCCTCTGGTCCCGTCAGCTACTCCAAGAAGACCGACACCCCGACGAGAAACAGACTCGAGTCGAGACCGGCATTCGGCTCGCGGGTGTTGGCGTTCGAAATATGATTCCAGCGCCATTCGCCGGTCAGTGCGGTCCGTTCCGAGACGAAATAATGAAACCCCAAGCCGCCCTGGACGGAGAAATTAAAGCCATTGTCCTGACCGTCCACATCGAACGAGAGACCGAGGAACCCTCCCCCGGCCTCCACGAAGGGAATGAAATTCCCGCCGGGCAGGAAGTTATACCGGAACATCAGCACGCCCCCGCCGGCGACGCCACTTCTCGGCTCCACCTCGACGAGCAGCGTCCCTTCCACCAGCAGCTCGAAATTGCCCCGGTACCAGGCATCCCCGCCCATCGGGTCGCTGAGGCCAATCCCCCAACGGGGGAGCACAGCAACATACTGGAGGTCCTCAATGTCAGGGGTCGTCGCCCCGACGGGGATGGGAAACGCATATCCGACCGCGATCCCGATCTCCTGCTTGCCAAACCCGAACAGCCGTTCCGGCGATTGTGCCGTCTCCTCCGTCGCGGGTGGTGCCGCGCTCGGGTCCGCCGCCCACCCCCCCCGTGGAAGCAGAAGTATCACCGAGGCCGTACCCAACAGCAGAAGGCGGCGCGGTGGCCACATTCCCCCCTCTCTCCTCTATCTTACGTCCGAGAGCTATTCTCCTTCATCCCGCTTCACGCGCATTCGTTTGACCAAATCCTCAAAAGAGGATATTTCGATGACTCTGTTAAACTGTGATCGATACGTGGCGACGATGCTGACGCCGTCAATCACGACATCGAACATCTCCCACTGGCTCTCGGGGCGCTGCAATTGATAATCAACCGGCATGCGATCGCCCCGCTTGTCCACGATGAGCGTGTTAACGACCGCGCGTGAGCCATTGACGGTTTCGCCGCTGTACAGCACCTGTCGATCCGGCAACGAATCGAGGACCATTCTGCTGTACGAGCGCTCAAAGAGCTCACCGAAGAGGTCCACGAACGTTTGGCGCTGCTGTGCGGTCAGCTTGTCCCAATGGGAATCGAGGGATCGCGCCGCCATCTCCGCATAGTTGAAGCGCGCCGCAATCAACTTCCGGACCTTCTGCCGCCGCGCCGCTTCCTTGTCCGGACCTTGCAGGGCGGGATCGTCGAGAATGCGGCGAGCGGTCTCCAGGGTATCCCGGACCTGATCGGTGGGTACCGCTTCCGACGAGCGTGCTGAGGCCGGCACAACCCAACCGAGCAGAAGAGTGCTGAGGCAGACGATGCGGACAAGACGCCTTCGGTACACGGGGGTACTCATTGCCGCTCCTTCCTTCCGGGCAGTTGCCAAGGGCCTTGGGAACGCAGGGCCGCTTGAGGAACCTCCGCCACCCCACGGGTCTGTCGCGCACCGGAAAGGACCCAGAGGACAGCCGGGAGCACCGTGAGTGAAGCCAAGAGAATGGTGCCGACCCCCACGGACAAGAGGAAACCCAGGCTGAAGATCCCCCGATGGCTGGCGACCATCAGGCTGCCAAATCCTACCATGGTGGTACTTGCAGACAGGAAGACGGCCCGCCCCGTGCTGTTGGCGATGATGGGCTCTTTTCCG
The DNA here is from genome assembly GCA_964558395.1 of uncultured bacterium. Classification (GTDB taxonomy): domain Bacteria; phylum Methylomirabilota; class Methylomirabilia; order Methylomirabilales; family CSP1-5; genus CSP1-5. The sequence goes on from CAZLDS010000011.1 coordinate 45,163, forward strand.
CCTTCCCCTTGCCACCGCTTGACGATATGCAGACCATTCATAATCCCGTATCCCACGATGAGGGGGAGGATGATGAGGTTGGCGAGATTGAAGTTAATCCCGCCCAGGTACATCAGCCCTACGGTCCAGGCTCCCCCGACGACGAGCGGGAGTAAGGCTAACAGCAAGTGCCCCACGCTGCCAAAGGACCACAGGATGACCACCAGCATCGCGGTCGCCGCGTACACACCCCCAAGGATATACCCCCGCTCCATGCTCTGCCCGTATTCCAAGGCCTGTATTGGGTCGCCAATGGCATCGGGATCGACCGACCGGACCTCCCGCACAAACTCCTGGACGCGTTTCTTCCCCCAGATATTCCCGCGAGGAAATACCTTGAGGAGATATGTGCCCGCCGTCCCAATAAACCGACTCCGGAGATCCTCTGGAAGGTCCCCCACGGCCATTGGTTTTGCCTGGAGATTCTCTCGGAGGATGGTGAGTGACTTCGCCAGGTCGGCAAAGAGTGCGGCCTGGGTGCTGGTCAGCGCCTGTGTAACCTTGGCGGCTTCACCCTGGGCAAGCCTCCCCTGGATCTCCTCCACAAGGTGCCTGGCGTGCTCCAGCTTACCATCCGATGAAGCGGGCGAACCCCCGTCCCCCAGCTTGACCCGAATCCGCCCGAGGGTTGTCTTGAGTTCCTCAAGGTCGATCGGTTGCAATTCGCCAAAGGAGACGGGGAAGTCGGCGAGCAACGGCCCGAGGGCCTCGATGGTTTTCATCTTGCCGACTAGGGCCGTCGGGAGAAATGAGAAGACGGTCTGGACCCGATCCACAGAGGGAAGGGCCTCGAGAGCCGCGGCTTTCTTCCATACCTCTTCCGGAGATCGTGCCAGCACGACCCCATACCAGGTGGAGGTCTCACCCGCCCCGATAAGCCGCAGCTCCCAGTCCACCGACTCGGTCCCCTCCGCCTGCAGCTCCAGGAGATTGAATTTGAGATCAATCTTGCCGAGGGTGAACAGGGAGGCCACCACCAGCACGCCCGCCACCGCGATGACGACCCGAGGATGGTGACTCCACCGCTCAAACACACCAAGAAACAGCGCCGATCGGGAAACGACCTGAGATTCCGACCGTCCCTCCTGGAGGACCAGCAAAGCGGGGAGCACCGTGAATGCCGCGACCAGACAGAGGAGCAACCCGCTCCCGGTAATGAGGCCCAGCTCCACCAACCCCTTGAAATCGGTGAGTAGGAGCGCATAAAAGGCGATAGCGGTCGTCATCGCGGCGGTGACGATGCTGCCCCCTACCTTCACCAGGGTGCGTTGGATGGCCTCGGGCGAGGAAGCGCCCATCCCCCGTTCCTCGGCGAAGCGCTCCAGGATATGAATGTTGAAATCGATCCCCAGGCCGATGAGGATCGGGATAAACATGGCGGTCAAGATATTGAGCGAGCTGATCGTCAGGACGATGAACCCCAGGGTCCAGGAGACCCCGACGGCCAGGCTGATGAGAGCCCGAAGGGGCGCCCCAAAGCCTTTCCAGAACAGTAGAAACAAGAGGGCCACTCCTGCGAGCGCCAGAATCGTGGCCCTGGTGGCATCCCGTCGGGCGGTCACCATCTCGTCTGACCCCAGCGCATCGGATCCCGTGACCCCTGCCTCTATGTCCGGGTATGTCCGACTGACCTCGGCGATGGCTGTCCGGATCCGTTCGATCGACTCCAGGTCGGGTACCAGCGTTCGCCCGCGGCTGTCACGGACGTTGGCCAGCAGAATCAGGTATCGCTTGTCATTGGTGAGCAGGTACCCGTCAGAGACCAGCTTGTCCCCCGCGCCTAACCAATCGTCCCAGGGTGAGGCAATCGGTCGACCGCTCAACCCGCTGTTCACCTGCTGGAGGAGGGAATTCACAAAGCCGAGATCGACCGGCCCCGACGGCTGTCCCTCTTCCAAAAAGCCGGTGAAGAGATGTTCGACGAGCGACTCTCCCATTTCCCGGTTCATGCCGTGAAAAAGCGTGTTCAGGCCTGGGCCGGTCGCAAGGCTTCGCATCAACATCCGGTGATCCTGTAATTTCTGCTGTAGCGTTCTCAACTCGTCCTGAGACAGATATTGGAGCGCATGGGCCTCGAAGGGAGCCGCATCCAGCCGATAGAACAGTTCAGCGATGTGCTCTCGATCCCTGCGGAGTCGGGTGGCCAGCGCAGAAACGAACCGCTTTGCCCGGGGCAGATTAGAGGCATCCACGACAATGACAATCCCGTCTCGGTCGCCGAACTCTCGCTTGTAAGCCTGCTTCAGCTGCATGAGCCGTTCACCGGTGAAGACCAATTCCGATCGACTGGGGCGAATCTCGAGCCACCGCGTTGCCGCGAGGAGGGAGGCGAACGCGAGTAAACTCGATATCAACAAGATGAGACGGGGATACATCAGAATCACATGAGACCACCGTTTGGCCATGCGCGACGTTGCTCCTATCGGAAAATCAAGACCTAAGTCATTATTATCGTTTGCGAGGGGAAGAGGCCTCCTCCTCCAATTCCGTTTCCTGCTTCACTCGCATTTTCTTGACGAGGTCCGCATAGGACGACTGCTGGATGATCCGGTTGAACTGGCTCCGATAGTTGCTGACCAGACTGATACCATCGATGACGACATCGTAGACTTTCCACTCGCCATCAGTCCGGATAACCCTGTAATCGATCGGAATATCCACATTCTCGCTCTTGTTCACGACCTGGGTATTGACGACCCCGAACTTTCCGTTCACCTCTTCCTTCGTGTAGAGGATCTCCTCATCCGTAAAGCGTTCAATCTTCCTCCGGTACGACAGCTCGAGGAGATCGGAAAAGACCGCAACGAACTCTTTCCGCTCGTTCGGAGTTCGCTTGCGCCAATGGATGCCTAGGCAACGCTTCGCCATCTCCGAGAAATCGAAGCGGGCAAAGATCACCTCCCTCAACTGTTTCGTTCGGGCCGCCTCCGCCTCAGGCCCCTTGAGCGCCGGGTTCTTCAAAATATCGAGGACCTTATCGACTGTCGCCTTCACCTGTCGCGTCGGCCCGTCTTGGGCGAAGGAGACGGACGCGAAGACCATGGCGCCTACCATATAGACGATCAGCACCCTCCGAATGATTCTGCCCATCATCGTCCCCCCACTACCCGTCCAGGTCCCCCCGGCGGTGCCCTATCGACGCCATGAGAACTCCTCTAGCGCCTCTCCGGTCGCAAAGGCCAAATTAGCCAGGGCAACCCGCTGCGCGTGGATGGCCTTGAAGTTCTCGACCCGAAACTCAATATAGAGAATGAACGCCTGGGTAAGCGCCGTCATGTCACCAATCCCGAGGTCGATGTTTGCCACGGCGGTCACCAGCCACCGCCGGGCATTCCGGTACGCCTCCCTCGTATGCTGAATGTTTGCAGTGGCTGTTTGGACCTCCAGAAACGCCTTCTCCACCTGTAGCGGGATAAATTGATTCGCGAAGGCCTTCTTGTGCACGAGCTTCATCGTTTCTGCCTGGGCCTCATCGATCCTCCCTTTCTTGATCCCGAAATCGAACTGCCAATTCAGGCCGACGACGAGGCCGCCCTGGAGATGCTGGATCGGATCGGTAATGATCGGGACCCTGCTATGATCCCGATTGGTCGCCCCGGCGAAGTCGCCGAAGAGCGCCGCAAAAAAGGTCGGATATAGGTCAGCAGTCCTGGCCTCGGCTAGCGCCTCCCGGGCCTTGATGCCCTCCCGGACCTGCACGAACTCGGGGCGAAGCTCCACCGCCGTCCGTAAATAGGCCTCGAGGCTTTTGTGGTCCGTCTTCGCAGGGGTGAGTTTCTTGTCCGCCAACTCGAGCCCCACGGTCTCATCCAGCTGCATCGCCGTGCGCAACGCGGACACGGCAAGCTTCCGCCCCTCCTCGGCATCGGCAATGCCCTTGTCGAGCCTCCCGACGAAGGAGCGCAACTGATAGACATCGCCCAAGGTTGCTGCAGGGGAACCCGCTTCGACGCGCCGTTCGGCCCGCTCCAGGGCTTTCTGTATATCGTCACGGAAGCTCTGCAGGAATTCCCGAGTATCATCGGCGAGTAACGCCCCGTAGTATAACTCCTGGACCTGCAAGGCAACTTCCGAGGCGGTCTGATCCACGGCTGCCTTGCTCACCTTGACACCCCGGGCGGCCGCTTCGCGGAAAGAGCTGATCTTCCCGAAGGTGTAGAGGGGCTGGACGACGCGGATGAGGGCCCGGCCGAAGACGCCGTTGACCTTAATGTCATCGGTACTCGTTTTAGAGTTGATTATCCCGGTGTTACTGATGAGCTTTGACTCGTTTGAGGGACCCGCGAAGAGCGTGGCCTCAATCTGCGCCCACCTCGCCGAATCGGCCTGTAACTGCAGAGCCCGTCTTGCATCCACGCCGGACCGGGACTCTTTAATCCGGTTGTCCACGGCCAGCGTCCGCTTGACGGCCTCCTCCACGCTGAGGACCAGCGTCTTGTGTTCACCGGCCGGCTGACTCTGCGCGGCTGCCGAAAGAGGCGCGAGCAGGATTAGCACAAGCGATATGCCAGAGGCAAGAAATGCACCCATGATAGCCCTCCTCTGCTATGACAAGGTTACTCGCCCGCTAAAATTTCCCAAAGACCACGCTACCGATAAGCTCTTCGAGATCAACGGGTGGCTCGGTCTCGCGGATCTCGCCGCCTGCAGGGATGATCTCATCCGACGCTCCGGGACTCAGCTGCATATACCTTTCGCCGATCAGCCCCTTCGTCTTGATGGAAGCAATGGTGTCCTCCTGGAGCTTGACGCCACTGTCGATGCGAATCCGGACCCTTGCCTGGTAATCGTTGTCCAACGAGATCTGCTCGACCCGACCGATCCTCACCCCGGCAATCTCCACGCCAGCCCCTTCTTTCAATCCTCCAACCGTGGGGAAGTCTGCGTACACCGTGTATCCGGACGCTCCCAGGAGTTCCACCTGTCCGAGCCGCACAGAAATCCAGCCCAGGGCCACGATACCCACGAGCAGGAAAAGACCAACCACCACTTCCAGGTCCAATCGTCTCATCGGACGCTCCCTCACTGCGGATGGATAGGACCCTCCGGATCGCCGGTAATGAACTGTCGGACCACGGGGTTCGTCGAAAACTGAATTGTCTCCGGCGTCCCCGCCTCGACCACCACCCCTTCATGAAGCATGGCCACCCGGTCGGCAATGCCGAAGATCTCGGGGATCTCGTGGCTCACCAGGACCGCCGTAAACCCAATGTGCCGATGGAGGTCGAGGATCAGATGATGAATCGCATTGACCATGATCGGATCGAGACCGGTCGTCGGCTCGTCAAACAGGATAATCTGAGGTTCCATCGTCAGGGCGCGGGCCAGCGCGACCCGCTTCCGCATCCCCCCACTCACCTCGGCAGGATACTTATGGCCCATATCCGCGAGGCCCACTTGCTTCAAAAGGGTCAGTGTCTTTTCCCGAACGGCCTCTTCCGGGAGCCGGGTCTTCTCCCGCAGTGGAAACGCCACGTTCTCGAAGGCGGTCAACGAATCAAAAAGCGCCCCCCCCTGAAAGACGATGCCGAAATGCTCCCGAAGGTCGTCGAGTTCCCGCCCTCGGAGTCGAGTGATCTCCACGCCGTCGATAAGAATTTCTCCGTCGTCCGGCTTGAGGAGCCCCATCAGGTGTTTGAGCAGGACGCTCTTGCCTTCGCCGCTCCGGCCGATGATCACCAGAATCTCTCCGCGCGCGACCTGTAGGTTGACCCCGCGGAGAACATGCTGTCCATCGAAGGACTTGTGCAAGTTGCGAATGTCGACCATGCGCCGGAGCCCCTTACGTCACCGAACCGATAAAGTAATCCCACACCAGGATCAGCACCGAGGATAGGACGACGGCCTCTGTCGTAGCCCGACTGACCCCTTCCGCCCCATAGCGGGTATAGAACCCCTTGTAAGAGCAGACCCATGTCACGAGAAGTCCGAAGCTCAGCGATTTGACCAAACCTTGGGTGACATCCTCGAGGTCGAGATAGGTTTGGATCTCGCCAAAATACGTCCCCTGCGCGACCCCTAAGACCTTCACCCCGACGAGATAGCCCCCGTAGATTCCCACGACATCGAAGATTGCCGTCAGAAGGGGGAACGTGATCAGGCCGGCAAGGATGGTGGGGACGACCAGGTATCGGATGGGGTTGAGCGCCATCGCGTCCAACGCATCGATCTGTTCGGTGATGCGCATGATCCCGATCTCAGCGGCCAGGGCTGAGCCGGCCCGCCCGGTAACCATCAGGGCGCACAGCACCGGTCCCAGCTCGCGGACCAATGTCAAGGCGACCGCCGATCCCAGGAAGCCCTCTGAACCAAACTTTCTCAGGACATAGAACACCTGGAGGCCGAGCACCATTCCCGTGAAGGCTCCGGTAAGCACGATGACTGAGAGGGACTTGGCCCCGATAAAGTGGATCCGGGCGATCATGCGCCGCCATTTGAGCGGCGGCAGAAAGATCGAGAAGAGGGCGGAGCCCAGAAAGATCACCATGCGGCCCCCCTCACGAATCAAATCCAAGGCCCATCGTCCGAGAAGCCCCACAATTCTCATGCCCGTTCCTCAAAATCCCTAGCGGCCTCGTCACACTGAGGATCGCGATTATAAACTTTATATCTTACCCGCCGATGGACACGGTCGCAAGCCCGAAAAGTTGTCTTTGGATCCCGGATATCCGGGCTTCTATAGTACAGAAACGCCACAAGTGTCAAGAATGACGGGACCTTTCACCGATTCACGCACGTGACCCCCCGGAGTCCCAACCCCGCAGAGTGGAGCAAACGCGTTTTTTCGGTTGCAAAATCCGTGGAATCGCTATAGCGTGGAAACTTGTATTTGGCCCGCACCTTCTCACGAGGACAGAGATGGAATCTTTCTTTGCGCTCTTGGTCGGGACGATCGCGTTGCGGCCGTACGTCTTTGCCTTCTTGCTTCTCTATCTTTTCGCGGCCGTGACGGATTTGGGATGGCGGCGGACCCTGCTGTTTACCCTCGTGGGGTGGGGCGTAGCCTTTGCGGCCGAGTCGCTGTCGATTCGGGTGGGGATTCCCTTCGGCCTCTACCACTACCTGCCCACGACCGTGGACCAAGAGTTCTGGATCGCCGGCGTCCCCTTCATGGATTCCCTTTCTTTCGTCTTCCTGGCGTATGCGAGCTGGATGCTCGCCTCTGTATCGCTCCTTCCCTTGATCGAAGATGGGAAGGGACGGTGGACATTCTCGCTTCCCCCCCGTGGCCGATTCACCTTCCCCGTCCTTCTGCTCACTGTGGTCTACATGGTCCTCATTGATGTGGTGGTGGATCCCATTGCCGTCCGGGGCGATCAGTGGTTCCTCGGCCAGATCTTTTACTATCCCGAGCCTGGGGCCTATTTTGGCGTCCCGGTGTCCAACTTTGTCGGATGGGGGGTCGTGGCGTGCACGATCATGACTCTCTTCACGCTCTTTGCGCGCCGGGTCAAGGACGACGTACCCGGCTGGGCGCCGCAGCTTCCCTTGCGTCCCCTGTATGGGGCCATACTTTACTACGTCGTCCTCGGGTTCGCGCTGACCGTGACCTGGATGATCGAAGAAAAGACCCTATTTCTGGCCGGTCTCCTTATTCACGGCCCCTTGACCATCGTCCTGGTGACTACGATCGTCATGCGGTGGCGGGAGGACCAGACAGGGTCCGCTGGGCATCTCGCGTCATTTCACGGCGTTTTGAAAGAGCAAGGCGTCCCTGCAAACGGCAGGGGATCGGTCCCCGTAGAGGTCGTCTGGAAGGAGGGCGACCCCGAATAGCGGGTATCGAGGGATTCCACTGGGCTCACCCCGGGGGGCCAAAGGAGGGCAGACCCGATATCATGGCGATTCCCGTTTCACAGGCGTTCACCGTCGCAACGTACGTCCTCCGACAAAAGCTGCGGGGGAACAAACACTACCCCCTCGTCGTGATGCTCGAGCCCCTCTTTCGGTGCAATCTGGCCTGTGCCGGCTGTGGAAAGATTCAATACCCCGAGCATGTCCTGCAGAAACGTCTGACGCCCGAACAGTGCTGGGCGGCCGCCGAAGAGTGCGGGGCACCGATCGTCAGCATTCCCGGCGGCGAGCCCCTGATCCATCCCGAGATGCCCGCGATTGTTCAGGGGTTGGTCGCGCGGAAGAAGTACGTCTACCTTTGTACCAACGCCCTGCTCATGGAGCGGAAGCTTCCGGACTACACGCCTTCCAAGTACTTGACGTTCAGCGTCCATATGGATGGTCTCAAGGAAGAGCACGACATCGCCGTCTGTCGCGAGGGCGTCTACGATATTGCCGTACGGGCGATCAAGGCGGCCCTCGACCGAGGCTTCCGGGTCACGACCAACACCACGCTCTTCGAAGGGGCGAATCCCGAACGGGTCCGGCAATTCTTCGACGCCATGATGGACCTGGGCGTCGAGGGGATGATGATTTCTCCGGGGTACAGTTACCAGAAGGCCCCCGATCAAGAGCACTTCCTCCGGCGCAACCGCACGAAGGAGCTCTTTGCGGCCATCCTCAGCAATCGAAAGAAGCACTGGGACTTCAATCAGTCCCCGTTGTTCCTCGACTTCCTCATGGGCAAGCGAGACTACGAGTGCACCCCCTGGGGCAACCCCACGTACAATATCTTCGGCTGGCAGCGACCCTGCTACTTGTTGCAGGACGGCTATGCGGCCACCTTCAAGGAACTCATCGAGACGACCAACTGGGATGGATACGGCACGGGCAGGAACGAGCAGTGCGCCGACTGCATGGTCCACTGCGGGTACGAGGCCAGTGCCGTCGATGACACATTCGGCTCATGGTCGGGATTTGCCCGCACCGTCAAGTTGACCCTCCTTCCGAATTCGCGATAAGCAGGTAAAAGACGCATGCCACAGGAACAGAAGGCGCACAAATTGGAAAGACCACAGTGGGCGGGTCGGTCCTTTCGTTTTACGCGGCAGACGGGGCTGTTTGAGGTGATCGAGGCGGCCTTCGATTATCGTGGTGACGTAACGCTCGAACTCAAGGACGGAAGCCGGATCGAAGGGTACTTGTTCAACCGGGAGACGCGAGGAGCCGAGTCCTACATCCAATTGTTCCCCAAGGACGAGCCCGGCACGAAGGTCATACAGTACACGGATATCGTGGCCGTCGAATTCTCGGGGGAAGACACGGCCTTTGGCAAATCCTGGGAAGCCTGGGTGACCAAGAGCGAGGCACTACGGAAGGCCGAAGACGAGCGGGTGCGAGCTGAGGCGGAGGCACGCGGGGAGCTGTAGGTGCGACAGTGCCTCGCGGGTGGACGGAGGAGGGTGAGGGTGGATACACCCCGATCAGCTTCCGGCCCTGCGGCCATCGTTGTGGCCCTCCCGTGGGAGGCTGCCCCCCTGGCCAAGTACCTCGGCCTCCGCGGGCACCGCGTGCACGACGGGGTCACCCAGTACCGGGCTGACGGGGATCGCGTCCTTCTCCTCCAGGCGGGGATGGGCCCCGATGGAGCCACCCGGGCCCTTGCCTCCCTGGACAAACCGACCGTGCTCCTGTCGGCTGGCTTCTGCGGAGGGGTGGGACCCGAAGTTGGTCTGGGCAGTATCGTCGTGGCGTCCCGGGTGATCCACAACAACACATCGTTTCCCGCCGACCCCTTGCTCCTGGAAACAGCGACCCGCATCCTAAAGACCCTCGGTTTTCCCTTCCATGTCGGCACGCTTCGCACGGTCGATGAGGTGCGGATCCCGACCGGGAGCGCGCCGGGACCGGACGACCCGCACATCCTGGCGGTCGACATGGAGAGTGCCTACCTTGCCGATGCGGCGAGACATCTCGGTGTCCCGTTCCTGGGAATCAGGGCCGTGTCGGATACCCCTGCTGAGCCGTGGGCGGTTGAGGGGGCTGCATTCCTAGACCGCGACGGCCGACTCAAGCCGATGACGGTCGCAGCCTCCATTCTGCGACACCCCTCCTCACTTCGTCGGATGCTCCATCTCGCGTTCAAGCTTCCGCTGGCCATGCGTCAGCTCGCTCAAGGAATTGATGCCATCCTGAAGGGGCACCCGAACCTCTTCCCCCCATCATGTCCTCGTCAATGATCGCGCTCCGGATTGGCATCCCCAGAGGTCCGGTAGCCCGGGAGAGGGGCGAACTGGGGACCCTGCCTGACACGGAGATCGGGTGATGAAAGTCTTGGTGACCGGCGCGACGGGTTTTGTCGGAGGAAACCTCGTCCGGGAACTTCTCAAGGACAGAGTCGCCGTTCGAGCCCTGGTGAGGCCCGGAACCCCGCGGACTGCCATCGAGGGGCTCGACGTGGAAGTGGTCTCGGGCGACCTCCAAGATCGAGAGAGCCTGCGACGCGCCCTCAACGGGTCCCAGGTGCTGTATCACGTGGCCGCCCGGTACAGCCTTTCTTCACGCGATTGGACCGAGATGCACCGGGCAAATGTGGAGGGAACCCGCAACATCTTAGAGATTGCGCATGACGTGGGGATCGAGCGAGTTGTCTATACCAGCACGGTCGGGGCGCTGGGGATCCCGAAGAACCATCACCCGGGCACAGAAGAAACGCCGGTCACCCTCAGCGAGATGGTCGGCCCCTACAAGTCGTCCAAGTTCCTGGCCGAGCGAGAAGCGGAGCGCATGGCAGGCCTGGGGCTTCCGGTGGTGATCGTCAACCCTTCCGCTCCGGTCGGGCCCTGGGACGTCAAGCCGACCCCGACCGGCCGGATGATCCTCGATTACCTCCGAGGAAAGATGTTCGGGTATCTTCACACGGGATTGAATCTGGTCCATGTCCGGGACGTGGCCCGAGGCCACATCCTGGCGGCTCAGAAAGGACGGGTCGGCGAAAAGTACATCTTGGGAAACCGGAATGTGACCCTGCGCGAGATCTTCGCGATGCTGGAGCAGATCTCGGGCGTCCCTGCGCCACGCTTCAGGGTCCCCTATCCGGTTGCGCTCCTGGCTGCCTGCGGGTTCGAGCTGTATGCCCTCATGGCCCGCCAAGAGCCCCGGATTTCCGTCACCGCCGTTCGCATGGCCGGCAAGATGATGTTTTTTGATTCCACGAAGGCGATCCGCGAACTGGGGCTGCCCCAGACCCCGGTCGAGGAAGCGCTCCGCGAGGCGGTGGAGTGGTACTGGGCCCATGGATATGCCCCCCGCAGAGGGAGGGCCTAGCATTGGGCGAAGAGGTTTGGTAGAGTGCCATGGCGGGAGGAACCGTGGATCTGAAGGCATA
>CAZLDS010000011.1:56522-73733 GCA_964558395.1 uncultured bacterium
GCGAAGAGGTTTGGTAGAGTGCCATGGCGGGAGGAACCGTGGATCTGAAGGCATACCTCGAGGATCGGCGGGCGCTGGTCGAGGCCGGCCTGCGTCGCTTTGTCCCGAGCGAAACAACGATGCCCGTCGAACTTCACCGGGCCATGCACTATAGCCTCTTCGCCGGAGGGAAGCGTCTCCGGCCGATTCTCACCATCGCCGCGGCCGAAGCGGTCGGTGGAAAAGCCGAAGAGGCGCTGCCCGTGGCCTGCGCCTTCGAATACATCCACACCTACTCCCTCGTCCACGACGATCTCCCGGCCATGGACGATGACGACCTGAGACGGGGTCGGCCGACCTGTCACAGAGTCTTCGGTCAGGCCATGGCCATCCTCGCCGGGGATGCTCTCCTCACCGAAGCCTTTGCGCTCCTCACCAATCCCGCATACGTCGGCCACCTCGATCCACGACTGCTCCGCACCGTGATTCACGAGGTCGCGCTAGCCGCCGGGTCCCAGGGGATGGTCGGAGGACAGGCCGTCGATATCCTATCCGAAGGGAAAGCGATTGAGTCCTCCGTACTCCAGTATATCCACACCCATAAGACGGGAGCCCTGATCCTCTGCACGCTTCGGGCGGGAGCCCACTTGGCGGGTGCCACTCCGGATCAGCTCGACGCCATCACGCGCTACGGGAAGGCAGGCGGACTCGCCTTTCAGATCGCCGACGACATCCTGGATATCGAGGGGGAAGAGGCGATGCGGGGCAAGAAGGGAGGGCAAGATGCGACGCGGGGCAAAGCGACCTATCCGGCGCTCGTCGGACTGGACGAGGCGAAACGGGAAGCGCAACGGCTTGCCCAAGATGCGTTAGACGCCATTGCCTCGTTCAACCATGCAGCGGATCCCCTCCGGGAAATCGCCCGTTACATTGTCTCGCGAAAGGCGTGACCCATGGCCGAGGCGGTTGCCACACTTGTGAAGAAAAGCCAGTCGAGCTTCTACTACTCTTTCTTGTTTCTCCCCCGGCCCAAGCGCGAGGCGATCTACGCTGTCTATGCCTTCTCCCGATCGGTGGACGATATTGCCGACGACCCCGGAGACGTGACGGAAAAGGCCGAGCGCCTGAAGGCCTGGCGGGAAGAGCTTGACCGCTGCTATGCGGGGCAGCCAACCCATCCCATCACCATTCAGCTCCGCGACTGTCTCAGCCGCTACCCGATCCCCCAGCGGTACTTCGAAGAGTTCATCGCGGGGGTGGAGATGGATCTGACCATCACCCGGTATCCGACCTTCGCTGACTTATACCGCTATTGCTACCGCGTGGCCGCCGTGATCGGCCTCATCTGCATCGAGATCTTCGGGTATAGCGAGGAAAAGACCAAAGAGTACGCGGTCAACCTCGGATTGGCCTTGCAGTTGACGAATATTCTCCGGGATCTCAAGACGGATGCTGTGCGCGGGCGGATCTACCTCCCCCAGGAGGATCTGCAGCGCTTTGGGTACAGTGAGGAGGATCTCCTGCACTGCCGGTACACGTCTGCATTCTTCTCACTCATGCACTGTGCCGCGGCCCGGGCCCGCAACTACTTCCGACAGGCGGCCGAGTGTCTCCCGCCTGCGGACCAGAAGAATATGGTCGCCGCCGAGATCATGGGAAGGATCTACCGGGACACGCTCGACGCCATCGAACAGAGTGGCTACCGGGTCTTCGAGGATCGGATTGGGCCGTCGCGCGCCCGGAAACTTCAACTCGCCCTCCTGACCTGGGCACAAAATAAGATGACCGTTCACCGATGACCAAGAACTGGGAGGGAAGTTCCTCGTGGCCAACGGGTCCTGTCGCCTTGACAGCCCAGCCGTCCTCGCTCCACCCATCCCCCAGTGGGTCCCTTCCGCTGCGGGCGGCTGGGCGCCCAGTCCGGCGCCACCCGTTGGCCTCGGGACGCGGACCTCGACAGACGCAAGCGAGATGTCACCTATCTCGGATGGAACCCCCTCCTCGCTCTTCACGACATCGGACATCGGACGTTGGACTTCGGACTGTAAGCTGTGAACACTGAACCGTGAACCGTGAACCAGCAATGATGAAAGCGGCAGTGTACCAGGGGAATCGGCAGACTCGCCTGCAGACGGTTCCCATTCCGCGCGTCGGTCCTGGCGAGCTCCTGGTCAAGGTCACGGGGTGCGGACTCTGCGCAACCGATGTGACCAAGATCGATCACGCGCTCGTAGAGGCTCCAACGGTACTCGGACACGAAGTGGCAGGAACCGTGGCGGGGCAGGGGGACCACGTACACGGATTCCGAGTCGGCGAGCGGGTCGTGGTCTCCCACCATGTCCCCTGCTACGCCTGCCACTATTGCAAGCACGGCAACGTCTCCATGTGCCGTACATTTAAGACGTCCAACATCGATCCTGGCGGCTTCGCCGAGTATATCCGTGTCCCGGCACCGAATGTCCAATACGCGACCTTCCCCATTCCCCCGCACCTTGAGGACGAGGAGGCTGCCTTTACCGAACCGTTAGCCTGTTGTCTGCGAGGGATCAAGCGGCTTGGCCCACTCCTCCACGACACAGTGGTCCTGGTTGGCCTCGGCTCGATCGGCCTCTTGCTTCTCCAGGTTCTGAAGCTCCATCGGGTCCGGGTCATCGGTCTCGACCCCTTGTCCGAACGCCTCGAGCGCGCAAAGGTGCTCGGGGCCGAGCTGACCCCGAACCCCGCACAGCCAGACGTGCTGGACACCGTGCGGGAAGTCACAGCAGGTCGCGGGGCTGACGCTGCCATCCTGACGGCGGGCGGACCGCAGGCCTTTGCGGGGACGATTGATCTGCTCAGAGACGGTGGCGTACTCATGCTCTTCGCTTCGGACCCCAGCCAGCCCATGGCGCAGCTCGACATTCACCAATTTTTTTACCGGGAACTCGGCCTGGTGACCAGTTACTCCCCATCCACCGTTGACTTGCAGGAGGCGCTCGCCCTCCTGGCCGATCGCACCATCCAGGTGAAGGAGCTGGTCACCCACCGCGTACCGCTGGCTGAACTCGACCGCGGGATGCGCCTCTTTCGGACCAAGGAAGCGCTCAAGGTCTTCGTCGAAATGGGGACCACATGAAGGCTATCGTGTTTCATCGCCCCGGAGACATCCGGTTCGAGGACGTGGCCACGCCGACCCCCGCCCCCGGAGAGGTTCTGGTCCGCATCGGTGCCGCGCTGACCTGTGGGACAGACCTGAAGACGTACCGCCGGGGCCATCCCGTGATTATCAGGAAGACTCCCGCCCTGTTCGGACACGAATGGGCTGGAACCATCGCGGCCGTGGGCGAAGGCGTCAGCGGTGTACAGGTGGGAGACCGGGTGGTGGCAGCCAACTCTGCCCCATGCCATCAGTGCTTTCCTTGCCGGATCGGGCGGGTCAACCTGTGCGAAGATCTCGAGCTCCTCAATGGTGCCTACGCCGAATACATTCTGGTTCCGGCCCGCATCGTCGACCAGAATCTCCTGCCGATCCCAGCGCATCTCCGCTTTGCCGAGGCGGCCCTTGTAGAGCCGTTGGCGTGCGCCCTGTACGGGATAGAGCGCTCCGGGGTGCGTCTGGGGCAGACCCTGTGTCTTTTCGGCGCCGGTCCTATGGGACTGCTCCTCACCCAGGTGGCAAAAAGGCATGGGGTCAGGGTCATCATGGTTGGGAAGGGGACGTTCCGCCTCGCGAAGGCCGTCGAGGCAGGCGCGGATGAGGTGCTGGATGCGGCCCAAGGGGAAAAGACCCTCGCCGAGGTGCGACGATTAAGCCCCGAAGGCCGGGGGGCCGACGTCACGATCGAGGCGACGGGCAGGCCCGAGGTCTGGGAACACGCGGTCGAGGTCACCCGGAAGGCGGGAACCGTGATCCTGTTCGGGGGTTGCGAGCCGGGGACGACCTTTCAGGTCGACACGAGGCGGATGCACTACGAAGAACTCACGCTCGTCGGGGCGTTCCACCATACGCCCCGTCACATCCGAGAGGCCTTGGGTCTGCTGGATCGGGGATTGGTGGATGACAAGCTCCTCCTCACGCATGAGATGCCGCTGTCCGCTCTGCCGGAGGCGTTTCAACTCCTCATGCGGGGAGAGGCGATCAAGGTGATCCTAACACCCTGAGGGGTCGCGCGACTTTGGTCCCCGGTGGAAGGTCCTTCTGAATCTCTGGCGGAAGGGCAAAAACCACATCTTCCCGGATACCGTCCCACTCCTCCACGCACCTCACTCCTGCCCGGCGGAAAAAGTTGACGGCCTCCTGGACCAGATGCTCCGGGGCCGAGGCGCCCGCGGTGATCCCGGCGGTTCGAACCCCGTCGAGCCACGCGGGATCCATCTCGGAGATGTCATCGATCAGGTAGGCCCGCACGCCGGCGGCCTGGGCCACCTCGACGAGGCGCATCGAGTTCGAGCTGTTGGTCGAGCCAATGACCAGGAGAAGATCAATCTTCCCGGCCATCTGCTTGACCGCGACCTGACGGTTCTGGGTGGCATAACAGATATCATCTTTGGGGGGGAAGACCGCCCTCGGGAATCGCCGCTGCAACACGGCGATGATATCGCGGGTGTCGTCGATGCTCAGCGTCGTCTGTGTAATCACAGCGACCTGCTCCGGGTCGGGCACCTGAACCTGCTCTGCCTCCTCCACCGTGCCCACCAGCGACATGCCCCCCGGGGCATGGCCCATCGTGCCGATCACCTCGTCGTGGCCGGAATGCCCCACCAAAATGATCCATCGTCCATCACGGGCAAACTTCAGCGCCTCGTGATGGACCTTGGTCACAAGAGGGCAGGTCGCGTCGATGACCCGCAGTCCCTTGGCCGCGGCCTGGGCCCGAACCTCCGGCGCAATCCCGTGCGCACTGAAGATCACCCGGGCTCCCTCAGGGACCTCCTCCAAGTCTTCGACAAACACCGCGCCGCGTCCCCCCAGCTCTGCAACCACATGCGCGTTATGCACAATTTCCTTCCGGACATAGACGGGTGTCCCGTACACTTCCAGGGCGAGATTTACAATATCGATCGCCCGGTCCACGCCTGCACAAAATCCTCGCGGGGCTGCCATGATTACCCGTTCGACGCTCATGCGTCCCCCCGTTATCTCCTCAGCCCGCCTTCTCCAACGCCCCGATTAGCTCCCGGCAGAAAGCGGGGAGGTCATCCGGCTTTCGCGAGGTGATGAGATTCCCATCCACCACCACCTCCTGGTCCACGAAGCGGGCCCCGGCGTTTACCATATCATCCTTGATAGAGAAAAAGCCAGTTGCGCTCTTATCCTTGAGCATCCCCGCCGAGCAGAGAACCCAACCGCCATGGCAGATGGCGGCCACCACCTTGCCCGCCTCGAAGGCTTCCCTGACCAGGTGCACCATGGCGGCCGAGCGTCGCATCAGATCGGGGGCAAAGCCCCCTGGGATCACGACAGCATCAAAGCTCGCTCCCTTCACCTCGTCGGCGGGCGCATCGACGTTGACCGGATAGCCATGTTTGCTGGTATACGTCTTCGCCGTCCCTGTCCCGATGATGGTGACGGCCGCCCCTTCTTCCTTCAATCGATAGTAGGGGACCCACAGTTCCATCTCCTGATAGAGATTCTCGGCGAGGATCGCAATTCGCTTCCCCCGGAGCCGCATTGTCGCGCTTCTCCCTTCGGGAAATAGGATACCTGGTGGAGATTCAGTCTAGTTGACACCCCCGCCGAGGTCAAGCGTTTTCGAGCCTCGAATACACCATCGCGCTTAGGAATCACCGCCTCGTGCCCCCAACTGTTGATCCAGCAAGAAGAGCGCGGTCGGCTGGTTCCCAATCATCTTGAGCTGATCCACGACCTCGCCGGCTGCATGTTCTTCTTCGACCTGTTCCGTGATGAACCACTGGAGCATGATCTGGGTGGGGTAGTCTTTCTCTGTGATCGCCAGCTCATACAACCGGTTGATCATCCCCGTGACCCTCTGCTCGTGCTTGAGCGCCTGCTGAAACACGTCCAGGGGCGACTTGTACTGCGCCGGCGGCTGGTCGATCGGTTTGAGCACGACGCGTCCCCCCCGCTCGAGGACGAAATCATAAATCTTCATTGCGTGCGAGTATTCTTCCTGGCTTTGCAAGCGCATCCACCGCGCGAAACCCGGCAGATTTGCGCCCGTGAGGTGGGCCGACATCGCCAGATACAGATAGGCGGCGTACAGCTCGTCCGTGATCTGGTCATTCAGGCCATCCTGGAGCTTTTTGCTCAACATGGTGATCTCCTTCCTGTGAAAGCATCGAACGAGCAGTGAACAATTGGGAAGGGCGCCTCGGGGTGCCGCGCTATGAAAGGGGACCGAGAGCACGGAAAGACGAAAAAGAATGTGTCTTACTTGTCGAGCGCTTTCGGCGAGAGGGCCTTGATCGCCGTGGCGATTTCCCGACTGAGATCCGCGACCGTTCGGCTCAAGGCGGACACCCTCGACTCGTAATCATTCGCATCTGCACGCGCGGTGAAACTCGACTGCCTCGCGAGAAGTTCTTTTTTTCCGTCTGCGCCGACAATGTTCCAGCGAGCCATCAGTGAGCTATGCCCGTCCGCATAGCCCTCAAAGCGAGTCACCTCCACCGCGACCTGGTAGTCGATCGGCGTTGACTGCCTCCACGGAAAGATAGCAGTCCGATCTGTCGGGATCAAGGCCGCCAAATTTTCCGCGAGAACGCGGGCGAAGTTCTGCTGGAGCGGCTCTGCCCACCGTTCGAACTCGGAAAGGTGGAGTTCATTCCCGCTGGCGCGCGTCACGATTTCCGGCCGATCGAGATACGGCGGAATCGTCACGGGGCCGACGCCGATGGCGACCCCGTGCTCGGCCGCTGTGACCTGCTTCTCGGCCTCCGGATTGGGGAGGGAATTCAGGACGTAGAACTTCGCTGGGCTGGATTTTCCACCGATGCACCCTGCCAGTATCAAAAGAAAGGGAACGAGGGTGAAGAAAGCATGTCGAAGACAGAGGGGGCGCATCATTTCTGGTTACCTCCGGGTCCGCCCTTCCCCTGGAGCAGCGCTTCGGGGTGCCGTTCGAGATAATTGGCCAGGACACGTAAGGCACGAGCCGCACCCGCTGTTTCCTTGAGGGTGTTCCCCAGCTCGTAATTCATGCGTGAACCGTCGCCATAGGATGCCAGGGTCTCCTTTGCTTGGTCCATGGCGGCCTGCGCCGCCGGCAACGTCTCACTATCGAGCTGCCCAAAAAATTGATCGACCGCTGGCAACGTCTCCCGCTCGAGCTTCGCCAGGGTCTCCTTCGCTTGGTCCATGGCGGCCTGCGCCGCCGGCAACGTCTGACTATCGAGCTGCCCAAAAAATTGATCGACCGCTGGCAACGTCTGACTATCGAGCTTCCCCACCAATTGATCGAGGCTCTTGAGTACGCGGCGCGCGTCATCCGCGATTTCTCCGATGGGAAGACTCTCGACCGTCTTGAGCAGCTTTTCCGTGCCTGAGCGAACCGTCGGAAACTCGGGAACCGAGGTGTCGCCGCCGACCAGCGTGATGGGTGCATCGGAATGAAAATCGAGCTCAATGAATTGCTGGCCGGTCACAAAACTCTTCAATTGCAGGGAGGCTCTCAACCCACGCTTGATCAGCGCGTCAGCGAGAGGGCGCTCCTCCTCCTTCCCTATTTTGGCTTTTTCGGCTTCTGAGAGGCCAATGATCGTGAGCCTGCTCGGATCCATCTCCCAGTACACCGGGGTCAGCACGGTGTCGTTCTCAGTGTTCATAACCACCCTGACGTCGGCGACCTTACCGATATCGACACCCCTGAAGCTCACGGAGGCCCCACGCTCTAGGCCCTTCACGGATCCAGGAAAGTACGACACCCACGGGATCTTGGTGGACCAGAACTCGGTTCCCCCGAAGACCACCAAGCCGGCGGTGATCAGGACCACCGCACCCACAATAAAACCACCAATGACCGTCGGATTCGCCTTTTTCCCCATGACTCATCTCCTTCCCCCGGCCCGGCGCGGGTCCCGGGAGCCGATCTCACGTGGTTGCTGCACCGATCTCACTTCGCGTGAGAAACGCGCGAATCTTCGGATTCGGCGACTGGTCGCGCAGGGTCTTCGGGTTCCCCACGGCGAGCATCGTCTTGGTTTCGGGATCGAGGAAGACCGAGCTGTCGCCGATCGCGAAGATGCTCGCGAGTTCGTGCGTCACCACGACCACCGTCGATCCAAGGCTGTCTCTGAGCTCGAGGATCAGGTCGTCGAGCAATCGCGAGCTGATCGGATCCAGCCCCGCCGAGGGCTCATCGAAGAAGAGGATGTCGGGATCCAGCGCCAGCGCCCGGGCCACGCCAACCCGCTTCTGCATCCCGCCGCTGATCTCGGAGGGAAAATAATCTTCGAAGCCGGTAAGACCCACGAGCGCCAGCTTGAGCGACGCGACCTCGCGAATCTGGCTGGGGCTGAGATCCGTGTACTCCCCGAGGGGAAGACCCACGTTCTCGGCTAACGTCATCGAGCTCCAGAGCGCCCCACCCTGATAGCACACCCCAAAGCGCCTCATCATACGCTCTCGGTCTTCAAGCTCGGTCTCCCAGAAGCTTTGACCCTCATAGAGCACTTGCCCGCGCGTAGGCGCGAGGAGCCCGGTGAGCGACCGCATCACGGTACTTTTCCCACAGCCGCTCCCACCCATCACGATGAAAATCTCGCCGCGCCGGACCGTGAAGTTGAGATCATGCTGGATCACGAAGCTTCCGTAAGCCAGCGTGAGGTCGCAGACCGTGATGTGGGCGTCTAATTGTGTCATGTCCGGACTCGAAACCGCCACGACGTTTTCCGCCTCAATCCCAGCCGATCGCATGGAACAGTACGTCCAAGATCCCATCCCCCACGATGATGAATACGATTGCCGTCACCACCGCCGAGGTGGTCGCCGCCCCGACCGCGGCGGAACTGCCCCTGCACTGCATGCCGCGCAGGCAACCTGCAATAGCCACCATGACACCGAAGATACCGCCCTTGATGAGCCCCACCGCAAAGTCGAGCACGCGGACTGAAGCCTGGAGTTGTATGAAGTACTGCGTAAAGTCGATATGGAATATCGCACCGACGACTGCGCCGCCCAGGATGCCCATGAGGTTCGCATACAGACAGAGAAGCGGCATCATCAAGGACAGCGCGAGCATACGCGGCAAAACTAAGAATTCCATGGGCGAGAGCCCCAGGGTCCTCAGCGCATCGATCTCCTGGTTCACCTCCATCGTGCCGAGCTGGGCGGCAAAGGCCGCCCCGGTACGACCCGCCATGATGATGCTCACCATGATCGCCGCCATCTCTCGGGCCATGCCCACTCCCACGAGGTTGGCCACGTAGATCTCGGCTCCGAATATCCGCAACTGGATGGCTCCGACGAACGCGAGGATCACACCCACCATGAAACTGATGAGTGTCACGATAGGAAGGGCTTCGACCCCGGACTCTTGAATCGTCAAGAATAAGTCGGAGCGGCGAAAGCGTGCCTTGCCTCGCAGCAGTTTGAGGAACGCTAAAAAAGACTCCCCAAGGAAGTTGAGTATGGCGGTTGTCGACTGAAAAGACCTAATCGACTCCGCGCCAATTCGGGCCAACAGCGGTTGGTACGTGCCTTCCCTGCGCGCACCCTTCCGCTCTGGAACGGCCAAGGCGAGATCCAGGAGTCGTCTCACCCCGTCGGGCAGGCCCGACCGGTCTGTCTCGATCTGGCTCCCCGCAGACTGATCGACGACCTTCTTGAGAAAGGTCAAGAGGCCGGTGTCCCAGGCAGTGATATCCTGCGTATCGAAGGCGACGCGCTGGACCCGAGGTCCCAATTCCATCTGCTTCTGCACCTCGGTAGGCGACGGCAGCACATCCCGCATTCTCCAGCTCCCCGAGAGACGGACCAGCAGCGTGTCGCCCGTCGGCCGACTGAAGTTTATCTCGCCTCGCGCGGGCTTTCCGTTCGTCGCGGCGTCCACGTGTCCCCCTATGGTGGGCCTGCGGTGATCAGCTGCGTTCCTGATCGGGACCCTACCCGGATGGCATTCCCTTGAACAACTCGCAAAATTACGAGGTTTTACCAGAAAATGTACGTGACGTCTTTCGAGGCTCAGCGGCCCTCGCTGGGGCTGGGCGAAGATAGTCGTTCAATCTCAACCGGGTTTCACAGAAGAGGGGATCAATCCAAGCCATTATTTTTAAGGAGTTAGCGGGGAGCATATCCGACCGCGGGCTATTTGTCAACCTCGAACCGGCGTCTATGCCCCTGAAAACAAAGGCAGCATCAAAAGTCAAGGTCTTTTGGCTCATCGCTGCGCTCATTGTTTCCTGCTGAGATCGACGGCTCTCAGGTCCTGCTCAAGTGCTGTCAGGATTTGTCGAAGAGCGGTGTTCCAGCCGCTGACCAAGGCTTTCGCAGACGGTCCGTCTAAGGAAATCGCTTCGCGATATCCCTTCTGAAAGACGACCTCGGACCGCGCAGCAACGTCGTTGATGAGAAAGAACTGGATGTCCAAGACGGCTGCGGGCGCGGCGGCTTCACGGTAATCTCCGTAGAGGGCGGTCACATTCCCCTCAAGGAAGTACGTGGCTTCCAGATGGCTGGATGAATCCACGATGTGCCGAAACAGGTCGGACGATACGAGCCATTGACGGACCTCCTCGGTGAGGAGCGAGCCGGGCGAGATCAAGAACTCATTGTAAAAATCGGATTGGTAACTCAGATCCCCGTCCCGGTAGACGAAGCCTTTGCCCTCATACCGGGGAGAGACGCGAAATCTGCGCACGCTGAGGACCGCGTCGTGGGGCGGAGGGGAAGCTTCTTCGGGGTGGGAGACATCGAAGACGTAGTAGTGCCTCTCGGGGTAGCTCTTCTTGGGGGCGCACCCATTCAGTACGGCGAACGCCACGAGAACGGCGATCGAGGGTGCGAGACGGCCACTGCCGTTCATTGTCCATCCACCAGCTGTGATCGAGGCGGCGGCTCGCCAAACAGCAGATAGGATGGATATCTTTCCGCGTCACCGGTCACCTCTTTGAGCGACTCAGAAATCAACCGGATATCATCAACGATCACTTCAATGTTTTGTTGCTGGTTGGAGACAACATTGTCCACGCGACGCAAGGTCCGCTTCGCCTGGGCGACAGTGTCGGGCAATTCCGCAGAAGCGACGCTGGCATTCCTCGTCGTTTCCCGAAGATTCGCAAGAATTTCCGGAATGTCGGGTCGCTTCAGGATGGCGTTTACCTCTTCGGTCGCGACCAACATCGACTGCAGCAAAGCTTTGACATCGCCCTCCACTGCCTTGATATCAACCTCCTTTATCTCTTTTGCCAGCTTATGCAGGGTCTGAGTGATCTGGGCGAAGGTGCCAGGGGTGGAGGGGATGTAGGTGGTTTCTGGTAACCACGCAATCTTCAGGGCAGGAACATCCTCGGGGTCGAGGTAATCCGCCTCGAGATACGCCACTCCGGTCAGCCCGAGCGGCGTCAGTTGAAGCGTGAGTCCGTTCACCACCTCGTTTTCCAGCGCCACGCGAGGGTCTTCGAATCTCCCCCTCCCCTCCGCCTCGAGGAAATCTTTATACAGGCCTATCTTGATGTACACGTATCGCGCGTATTGAAAGTAGTCGGGATCGCTGGGGTCTAAGTCGTATACCCGCGGCACGAACGTGATGTCTTCCACGGTCCCGATCTCGACCCCGCGGCGTTTCACCAGCGAGCCCACAGTGAGACCCTGCACCGATTCATTGATATACGTCTCGGCCATGATTTTTGGACGGTACAGCTTGCCCGCGCCGAACACGACGATCCCAAGGACCACAAGGGTCGCGGCACCGAGGACGAATGCCCCGATCTTAAAGTAACGGGTTTTCATGTCTTGACCTCCGATGTAACCTCTCGATTGAAAAAGTGACGGATCCAGGCCTTGTCGCTGTGATCACGCAGATACGCAGGCGCGCCAATTTCCCCAATCCCCTTGGCGCGCGGGTCCAGCATGAGCACGCGGTCGGCGATGGTGAAAATGCTGGGCAGCTCGTGGGTCACAACCACGAACGTAATCCCCAGACTGTGGTTGAGGCGCAAAATCAGGTGGTCCAGCTCTGCCGAGGTGATGGGGTCCAGGCCGGCTGAGGGCTCGTCGAGAAAGAGGATAAGAGGATCGAGGACCATGGCCCGAGCAATGGCAGCCCGCTTTTTCATTCCCCCGCTGAGCTCTGCTGGCATAAGATTGGCAAATGCGTTTAACCCGACGACCTTCAATTTCAGCATCGCAATGAGGTTCATAGCCTCGAGAGGGAGATCCGTAAATTCTTCGAGAGGAAGACACACGTTTTCGAGCAGTGTCATGGAGCCAAAAAGGGCGCCCGATTGATACATGACGCCAATTTTCTGCAGGATGCGCAGGCGTTTTTCCCCCGCGGCTGCGCCGATATCTTCCCCGTCGACGAGGATGCGTCCTGCCGCAGGCGTATACAACCCGATCATATGTTTCAGGAGGGTGCTCTTGCCCGACCCCGAACCTCCCAGGATGACGAATACTTCACCGCGATTCACGTCAAAGGTCGTATTGGTGAGGATCACCGTTTCCCGGTAGGCGGCGGTGAAGTTTTCCACGCGAATGATCGGACCGTTGTTCATCCAATGCCTAAGTAATAAAACACCACGGAAAAGATTCCGTCCGTGATGATGATCAGTATGATTCCGGTGACCACGGAGCGGGTGGTGGAATCGCCGACGGCCTGGGCCCCCGTTGCGGTTTGCAGACCACGCAAGCATCCGACTCCCGCAACCAAGAGGCCGTACGCCGTCGCTTTTGTGAGACCGCCGAGCAGATCGACATAGGTAGCCACTTGCATCAACTGGTTGATGAAGAGATTCAACGAATATCCGATGGAGACGAAGACGAGGGCGCCGCCAACCAAGCCGGCAAGATCCGCAAACACCGTTAGGAGAGGCGCCACGAAGACGATCATCATCACCCGCGTGACCACCAGAAAGCGCACCGGGTCCAGGCCCATGGTCGTCAGCGCATCAAGCTCTTCGTTCACCTTCATGGTCCCCAGTTCCGCGGCAATGGCGGAACCGGAGCGCGCTGCGAGCAAAATGCCGACCACAAGCGGACCGAGTTCCTTGAATGTGCTGAGTCCAACCAGTTGCGCGAGGAAAACCTGTGCGCCGAACTTACTCAGGGGAATCACGGATTGAAATCCGATGATGAGTCCCATCAAGAAACCAAGTAGGACGATAATAGGGAGCGCATTGGCCCCGGCTTTTTCCGCCACGATGACGGCGTCTTTCCACCGCACCTTTCGCGGATGCCGAATGGCGTAGAGCAACGCGACCACCACCTCACCGACGAACGCAGTGATACCCCGGATGTCTTGCCAGATTTTGACCGTTGCACGCCCGGCTTCTTCAGGAATACTGATCGCATGGCGCTCTTCTCTCTCGCATTTCTCGAACTCCAACGGATCGAACTGGTCCAGGAGTGTTTGAAACTCTTCCGCCAACCCATGAATTTCCACGTCTCCCCCTGCGCACAGCTGTCGGACACGCAGCTCGACAAACAGGCCGATCCCTGACCCGTCGCAATAGTTGATCCGCGACGCATCAACGACGATCAGGGAGGGTTGGCCTTGTGCAAGGATCTGGGCCGCTTCGCGCCAGACCGACCCTGTCGTGTGTGAATCGAGACGCCCGCCAATCGTCAACGTGAGAACCCCGTCCCTACTGACGTCCGCATGGAAGGATGCAGAGCCGTGATTGTCGCGTGAAGGTCCCATGCTCTACTCGTGCCGCCTTCCTTCTTACTTACTTGGGCATGACCTGGAACAAAAGATACAGCTTGATCACGTTGGGCATCGGGTACCGAATGACTCCCTTGTCCCCAAACCACTTGTCGTAGAGTTTGAAGTACGTCCCATCCTCGATCACTTCCATGAGCGTATGATTGACGAAATCCTGCCACTTCGAGTCGTTCTCCGGCAGGATGCAGGAGTAGGGTTCCTTGCTAAAGAAGTCCACAATCTCAAAATCGTCCCGATTGGGCGCCTTTGCAGCGAGGCCGGCGAGCAGGACCCCATCCGTCGAGTAGGCATCTATCCTCCCTTCCTGCAGAGCCTGGAAGCCCTCTTCATGGCTTTGAAAGAGGACCAACGTTGCCTGCGGTTGCTTTGCCTTGATGATCTCCGCATTGGTCGTCCCCTTGGTGGCCCCAACACGCTTCTCCGCCGTGTCAGCGAGACTGGTGATGAAACTCGTCTTTTTCACCAAGAGCTGAGAGCCCGCGTAGAAGAAATTGATGCTGAAGTCCACCGTCTCGTCCCGGGATCGCGTGTACGTCGTGTTTCCACACTCGATATCGACCGTCCGATTGACCACCATGGGCATCCGCGTCTGAGGGGTGACGGCTTTCAGTTCCAGACGGATCTGCTTCCCGAGCTTCCGCTCGAGGCGCTGCTGGATTTGCTTGATGAGATCGACAGAGAAGCCAACCCACTCTTTGTCTTCGTTAATATACCCGAACGGGATTGAGGCATCCCGGGTCCCGGCGGTCAGCGTTCCGGTCCGGCTGATCTTGTCCAGGACCGACTCGGCACCCACGCTGGACACGGGGACGGCCACGAAGGCAAGCGTGGCAAGAATCAGGCTGCTCCACATGCCGATGACCTTCTGTCCCATTGGTCGCATCTCCTTGTGGTTGATGGAACCTCACGCAGGTTACATCCACCCCTTTTCCTTGTAGTACCGCAGGGCACCCGGGTGAAGAAGAGGGGAGAGCCCCTTGAGCATCTCTTGAGCTCCCTTTCTGTGCCCGTCGTCTCCGAAAGCCCCTCCGGAATTGTGCACGCGCAAGGTGGCAGAATATCAGCATTGGTCAGCTGAGGCAAGTGCGACACTTCCCTTCATACGATCCTCTTCACGGCTTGAACCTCGACCCCCTGGACCCTGCCTTGTGCTTCTATTTTCTTGCCAGTTTTCTCGCTGCGCTCGATCTCGGCTTATCAAGTTAAAACAGGATCTTAAGGGTTGACAACGCTAGCCCCCCCTTATACTATATTTCGGCAGCGCAACCGCATTCCGTATGTTATCGTCGCCGGCGTTCGGTGACGAAATGCGAATACCTCGCTGCCCAACAGTCCCCTCTTGGGCACTCTCTCCGCGGCCCAGTCGATCCACGCGTTTGCGCTCTCGTACCAGGCTACCCCCAATCTCGCGTCCAGCCCGCGGCACGAGATGGTGCGATTCTACGGCGAGGATCTCGGTTTCGAGGTAGTCAAGCAGTGGGATCGTTCCAACGCTCGTGGCCTTCAGTTCGATCTGGGAGGCATCCGACTCGAGATCATCGACAATCAGCGGGAGCGGAAACCCTTGGGTCTCGGCACGCCGGCGGATCGGTTTCACGTCGTGATCGAGGTCGACAACATAGAGGTCGCAAGGAAACGCATCAAGATCGAGGCGCCTCCCGCACAAACCACGTCCCGGGGAGCCGAAATCTTCGAGCTTCGCGACCCCGATGCGGTGCGCGTCACATTCTTGCGTTGGATTGATACACGGAGCGAAGCATCATGAAACGGATCATCGTGGGAATTTCGGGCGCCACCGGGGTGATCTATGGAATCCGCCTGCTGGAGGTGCTGAGGACTATCGAGGACGTGGAAACACATCTAGTGATGAGTCCCTGCGCAAAGTTGAACATTGAAATTGAAACCTCATACACTCCCGCGTACGTCGAAACGCTGGCCCATCAGGTGCACAGCAACCGAGATCAGGCTGCCTCCATTTCCAGTGGCTCGTTTAAGACCGACGGCATGGTGATCGCCCCCTGCTCCATGAAGACCCTGTCGGCAATAGCGAACTCCGCTGCCAACAGCTTGTTGGCGCGGGCGGCGGATGTGGTGTTGAAAGAGCAGCGCAGGCTGGTGCTGATGCCGCGGGAGGCACCCCTGCATGTTGGGCATTGCAAACTGCTGTACGAAGCCGCGCTGCTGGGTGCCGTGATCGCACCGCCGATGCCGGCCTTCTACAACCGCCCGAAAACGATCGACGACA
The DNA here is from genome assembly GCA_964558395.1 of uncultured bacterium. GTDB lineage: Bacteria > Methylomirabilota > Methylomirabilia > Methylomirabilales > CSP1-5 > CSP1-5. The sequence continues at coordinate 72,567 of CAZLDS010000011.1, forward strand.
TCATCAACCACACCGTCGGACGAGTCCTCGATCTGTTCGGCCTGGACGCCGGGATCGTTCAACGCTGGGAGGGCTCGACCCGCCGACTGGACAAACATCGGAGGAGATCCGCCGCAGACGAAGCGCTACACCCGTCAACCCAGTCCAATCAAGAGGACGAAATTCAGATGACAATTAATAACAATGAGGACGTTAGGCATTAGGGGTGATACGGATCGCCGACTTGCGAAGAGGGTAGACAGGATCAGCAAATCGCTCTTCGAGGCATAAGAATGTTAATTGTCAAGACTTGACCCCTAACCGCGTGCAGTTCCACACCAAAGATTGCAGTAATGTCATCCAATAGCGAAAGAAACGTATACCGATCCCGATGGGATCGATAAATGGCCCGGCGTCCAGCGCCCCGGTTCATCACATGATACCAGGCACCAGAATATTCAATGCGCAGAGGGCGTGACATAGCAGGAGAGTAAGGCCGAAAATGTTAATTGTAAAGACTTGACCCCTGCCGATCCCCGCCGTACGGTTACTTCCAGTCTTTCTCCTTGTAGTACCGTAGGGCACCCGGGTGAAGAGGAGGGGAGAGTCCCTTCAGCATCTCTTGAGGCTGGATGGATCGAAAGGCGGGGTGCGTTGCGCGGAAGCGATCGAGGTTCTCGAAGACCGTCTTGACGACGTTATAGACGACCTCGTCTGATGCTTTGTCGCTGGTGACCAAGACGGCCTTCACGGCGTACGTCGGGACATCCTTGCCCATACCTTTGTAGATGCCGCCGGGGATGGCCGTCAACACGTAGTAGGGGCGATCAGCTACGAGCTTTTTGATGCCGGGCGCATCAATAGGAATCATCCGGACCTCCACATCCTCCGCAAGCGCAAGGCCGCCGTCCCAGGGATTGCCCACGGTGTAGAAGAAGGCATCGATCTTCCCTTGCCTGAGAGCCTGTACCGCCTCCTGCGGCTCCAAGTCTCGCGCGGAGATATCATCCCTCCAGTCGATCCCATAGATCCTGAGGACGTCCTGCGCGTTTTCCCGGTGGCCCGAGCCTCGATTGCCGATGCTCACCCGTTTGCCGCGCAGGTCGGTCACTGACTGGATCCCGCTATCAGCCCGGGTCACCAGCATCACCGTTTCGGGATGCACGCTGAACACGCTGCGGAGCCCCT
>CAZLDS010000012.1:0-22989 GCA_964558395.1 uncultured bacterium
TAGAGGCCCTTTCCATACCAAGAACCTGCCGGACTAATTCGACCGGGAATTGGTCGTGGCCCGCCGGGACGGGAGTGTGGGTGGTAAAGACGCAGTGCCGGCGGACGGCCTCGATGTCACCATCGGTAACAGTACGTAGCCCGCCGTCTTCGGTCTGCCGCTCAAGCAATGCCAGCGTGAGGAGGGCGGAATGTCCCTCGTTCATGTGGTAAGAGAGACCGATGCTGAATCCGAGGGCATCAAGCAAGGCCACACCCCCGAACCCCAGAACCACTTCCTGGCAGAAGCGGTAATGCGCGTCTCCGCCGTACAGGTGATCAGTGAGTGTTTGATCCCAGGAGCTGTTCTCGGGGAGGGCGGTGTCCAAAAAATAGACCGGGACAGCATGTCCAGATATTCCCCGGACGAGGTAGCGCCACGCGCGAACCCGGACTTGCCGTCCTTCGATCGTCACCACCACCCGAGCGGGCACGGGTTCCAGTATCGCCTCCGGCACCCAGACATCTGGCGTCTCGAACTGCTTGCCCGACGCATCGAGGTGTTGATGAAAGTAGCCCTTGCGATGCAAAAGGGTCACGCCCACCATGGGGACATCAAGATCGGCGGCGGAACGCAGGGTATCCCCAGCCAGCACCCCTAAACCACCAGCGTAAGTGGGCATAGCGGGATCAAGGCCCACCTCCATTGAAAAATAGGCAACGGTGTGCGGATAGGCCGATCGACTAGGCACCGAAATCTCCTTCTTCCACCTTTCGGTAAACGATACTCACATATTGAGCGGCGCGAGTATCCCGCCGGAGCCGCATGAGCGCGGGTCCGGATGCACGAAAGCAAGATCTATACCACGTACCCTCCGCCCTGGCAACCCCTTCGCCCCATTTTTGGTCCGGCTTCTTTGCGCTGCACGTGCGGCGGGACGGTCAATCTTTGCACACGCATGTCGTTCCCGGAACAACAATACGATATCTCACCCTGATCCGAAGAGGCAAAGGCCTTACGTTCTTATGCAATGTCCACCGTGGGCCTGTCAAGGCCGTTTAATAGCAGGGGCAAGCGGGCGGGCAAAAATCAAACACGCATGAAGAATATCCTTGACACACGTTTCCGTTGCATTCACACTATTATTCCCTTCAGCTTTCCTTGGCTTCATCACTTTCTTCATCTAACGACTATGCAAAAAGGATCATGGCCGGCTTGAAGAATGAAGATGGCGAGGCGCGGGAGCAGATCGTCAGTCTCGCGAAGGATCTAGAGCAAGGCCCGATTCAGGGAAGGACGTTCAAACAGGTACGCGCGCGTGGAACCTAGCGTCCGGTGCCTTGACACTGGCCCTCTCTGTGCGATATACGGGCCCGGTGCCCGAGGTGACCGTGCGAGGTTTTCTATGGGTCCAAAACCCCGACCGAATAGTGGGACAGGCAAAGTTACGAACCTGCTCTCTGTCCTCCCTGTCGCGAAGAAAATTCTGATTCTTCCTCACGACAGCCCCGATCCTGATGCGCTCGCCAGCGCCGCTGCCCTCCGATCCCTTATCACGCATACATCGAGGAAGACAGCGATCATTGGCTCCGGCGGCATAATTGGTCGGCCAGAAAACCGGGCATTGGTGCGGGTTTTGGACATTCCGCTCGTTCCCGTGGAGCAGATTCTTCCCGACTTTGAGGGATCCGTGATTCTGGTAGACACCCAACCCGGCCGGGCCAACAATCCCCTGCCATCTCACATTACTCCCGTTGCGGTGATCGACCACCATCCGGACTGGGGAAAAAACGCGTCCGTTCCCTTCGTCGACTTGCGTGAGGATTACGGCGCGACGGCCACGATTGTCACGCAGTATCTGCAGGAGGCCGAGGTACCGCTCAATCCCCAGGTGGCGACGGGTCTTTTCTACGGGATCTCGTCCGAGACGCGGCACCTGGGTCGCGAGGCAAAATCGGCTGACATCGTTGCGAGCCAGTTCCTGTACCCGTACGTCAACAAGCGACTGCTCGGCGAGATCGAGCACCCACGTCTCAGTCGGGACTACTTTCGTCTCATCGGTCACGCGGTGCACAGTGCGGTCCTGTACGACGATGTCATGGTCACCATCCTGGAGACCATTCCGTATTCAGAGGCGGTGGCCGAGGTTGCCGACTTTCTGATGCGATTCGAAGGCGCCGTGTGGTCTCTATGTCTGGCACCACGCGAGGGTTATCTTCATATCTCCCTGCGAACCGAGGATATCGAGGCGACCGCTGGCCAGCTCCTTGCCTCGATCCTCCCCTCCGGAATGGCGGGGGGACACGGCATGATTGCCGGAGGCAGAATCGCGACTTCACAGCGCACCTGGAAGGACGAGGCCGACAAGATTGTGCGGGATGTTTTGCGGATCCTTGGGAAGTCGAAAGCTCGCCCTCAGCCCCTCATTTGAGCCATCGAGCCCTTCCTGTTTCACGGCGCTGAAGGTCCGCGCTTCGCAACACGCGAGTGCGAAAGTGTCCCCTTATGGCCCGATGTCCTTGGCTGGTCGCTCCTTCAAGCGGACCGGAATTATGGAGGGATTTACCCCAACGAGTTGTACGCCAGGGGGAAGCTTAATATCCTCTGCAGAAACGGGATACCGTCGTGTTCCGGCTTTGGCATTTTCCAGATTGATGGCGAGTTGCAGTTGACTAGGATCCACAAACGTCAGGACCTCCCGTGAACCTCTCAGGCGGACATGCACCTCTTGCATCTGCGTGCCTTCAATAGTCAATGCTTCCGGGACGTTCAGGTAGACGACCGGAATAGAGAGAGCAAGCTCGGCATTCTGTTTTCCTACCAGCACAAACCAGAGCAAGCTCACCGCGGCCAGCGTAGCCAACTTCGGTCGCCAGTTGTGAGTCAGGAGCGCCTTGACGGCCCGAGTTCTCTTGGGCTTCTCCTCCGGCGCCGTTAGGTGCTCGGTTAGCCAGCCCAGGAGTTCCGTGGGGCTGTCGACGATCGTGATCGTGCCGTGCTCGACCACTGAGACCCTCCCCCGTTCTTCCGAGACCACAACCGCCAGGGCGTCAGACCGCTCGGAGATACCCAACGCGGCCCGGTGTCGCGTGCCGTATATATAGGCCAACCGTGGATTTTCTGACAGCGGCAGCACACAACCCGCTCGGAACGCTCTTCCGCCCCGAATATAGACGGCCCCGTCATGCAGGGCAGTCGGATGGACAAAAATCGTCTCCAAGAGCTCTGGGCTCACTTGAGCATCAAGCACCGTCCCCGGACTTGTGAGCAGCGGTTCAACGAAATCGTCCCGTTCAAAGACGAGAAGCGCCCCACAACGTTTGGAGGCGAGCCCAAAAATGGATTCCCCAAGGGCGGTCAAACTTTCCTCGGGCAGCCGTATCCGACTCGCCCACCGCCATAACGCCGTAATGGGCAGTCTGGGATTGATCTGGCCCAGCATGTGCCGGATCTCACCCTGGAAGATCACAATAACGAACACCAGGGAGGCGGCCCATAGGCCGCCTAACACCCATGAGGTGAGAAACATCCCAGCGGCCTGGGCGATTAGATACGCGAGCCCCAGGACGGCGATCCCCGCCACAATGCGCATCGCCCTGGTCCCGCGCAAGCGTATGTAAATTTGATACACGACGAAGGTCATCAGCGCGACGTCGAGCAAGTGCCGCCAGGGAAAGTAGGTGAGCATCATCCACATGCTCGAGTCCTGCCCAAATCCATGAACTGCCCACGTCCTAGGATCCACGCTTTTAGCCCCTCATGGCAAGGTTCTTTTATCCAGTATAGCAGTTTTTGCTCCGGTATATCCAACCCTTCCCGGCTTCTCACCCGGCGGCGCCCAGAATCTTCACGTAGATCAGGTGGACGCACCCCGGAGCATTTGCTACAGTACGATGTGTTTGGGAGTTCTCGCTGGACCGTGGCGGATCTTTTGATTCAATAGGGACGAAGGGAGGGAGAGCGGTCAATGCCCCATAAGAAGCACCCATCCATCATGGAAGGCGACCCCCTCTGGTACAAGGATGCCATCATTTACGAGCTCCACGTCCGCGCTTTTTTTGATAGTGACGGAGACGGCGTGGGGGATTTTCCGGGGTTGACGGAAAAGCTGGACTACTTGCAAGATTTGGGGGTCACGGCCATTTGGCTCCTCCCCTTCTACCCTTCGCCGTTAAAGGACGACGGGTACGACATCGCGGACTACGCAGACGTCCAGCCCGACTATGGGACCTTGCGGGACTTCCAGGTGTTCCTGCGAGAGGCGCACCGGCGTGGCCTCAGGGTAATCACCGAGCTCGTCATAAACCACACCTCCGACCAGCACCCCTGGTTTCAACAGTCCCGCCGAGCAAAGCCGGGCAGCCGCTGGCGCGATTTCTATGTGTGGAACAACACGACGGACAGGTACAAAGATGCCCGGATCATCTTCAAGGATTTTGAATCGTCCAACTGGACCTGGGATCCCATGGCGCAGGCCTATTACTGGCATCGCTTTTACTCGCACCAACCCGACCTCAACTTCGACAACCCCCATGTGCGACGGGCTGTCCTGCAGGTGATGGATTTCTGGCTCGGGATGGGGGTGGACGGGCTCCGGCTGGATGCCGTGCCGTACCTCTGCGAACGAGAGGGAACGAGCTGCGAGAACCTATCGGAGACGCACGCGCTCCTCAAGAAACTCCGGAGTCACGTGGACGAGAAATTCCAAAACCGGATGTTGCTGGCCGAGGCAAACCAGTGGCCAGAGGATGCCGTCCCCTACTTCGGCGAGGGGGACGAGTGCCATATGGCCTTTAATTTTCCCGTCATGCCCCGTTTGTTTATGGGCATCCACACCGAGAACCGCTTCCCCATCGTCGAGATACTCCAGCAGACGCCCCCCATCCCCGACACCTGCCAATGGGCGGTCTTTCTGCGCAATCACGACGAGCTCACGCTGGAGATGGTCACGGATGAGGACCGTGACTACATGTACCGGATGTACGCGCAGGATCCGCGGGCGCGGATCAACCTCGGGATCCGCCGCCGGCTGGCCCCGCTCTTGGGAAATCACCGCAGGCGCATCGAACTGATGAACGGCCTGCTTCTCTCGCTCCCCGGAACCCCGGTCATCTATTACGGCGACGAAATGGGAATGGGGGATAACATTTTTCTGGGTGACCGCAATGGTGTGCGCACGCCGATGCAATGGAGTGCCGACAAGAATGCCGGATTCTCCCGGACGAACCCTCAGCGGCTCTATCTGCCGATTAGTGTCGATCCCGAGTACCATTACGAGGCGGTCAACGTTGAGGCACAGCAGAACAATCCCCATTCGCTGCTGTGGTGGATGAAGCGTGTCATCGCCATCCGGAAGCGCTTTAAGGCGTTTGGCCGCGGTACCGTGGAGTTCTTGCATCCAGAAAACCACAAGGTCCTGGTCTTCATACGCCGCTACGAGAACGAGTGTATTCTCGTTGTGGCCAATCTGTCTCGGTTCGTCCAATGCGTGGAGCTCGATCTTTCAGCGTTTCAAGGCATCGTGCCCGTCGAGGTGTTTGGTCGGACGGAGTTTCCCCCCATCGGGGAGCTTCCCTACTTTCTCACCCTGGGACCCCATTCCTTCTACTGGTTTGCGCTAGAGCCGAAGCGGGTCGAAGAGATTTCCGCCGTGACAGAGGAGGTCCGACTCCCCACCCTGACGGTGGCTGGGACGTGGGAGACCATCTTCCAGGGCGGCGCTAGGGCCACCCTGGAGAACATCCTTCCGGGCTATCTCAAGGCGCGCCCCTGGTTTGGGGGACAGGGCAGGCGGATCAAGTCAGCCAGCGTCGTCGAGGTCCTTCCGATGCCGTTCGCCCCTTCGAAGGCCTATCTCACGCTGGTCCGGGCGGAATACACCGAGGGCGCCCCAGAGACATATCTGCTCCCCCTCACCGCCGCCTTTGGGGAGCGTGCCGCTCAGATGGAGGGTTCATTTCCTTATCCCCTTCTTGCACATGTCAAGGTGAAAGGGAAGGGAAGGGACGAGGGCGGGGCCGGCCTTCTCTACGATGCCCTGTATGAAAAAGACTTCGCCACAGCTCTGCTGGATGCCATTGCTCGGCGCCGACATATGAAGGCGGGCAAGGGAGAGCTGGTCGGATGGCGCATGCGGGCCTTCTCCCACGTCCAGGGCTCAGCCGAGGGTGCGATCGAACCCAAGGTTATGAAGGGGGAACAGGCCAACACGTCGGTGGTCTATGGGGACCAGCTCATCCTGAAACTCGTCCGGCGCATTGAGGCAGGAGTGAATCCCGAGCTCGAGCTCGGGCGCTTTCTCACCGAGAAGACATCCTTCCCCCACATCGCTCCCATCCTCGGTGCCTTGGAGTATCGCCGGCGGCATGGTGAGCCAATGACGATGGGCATCTTCCAGGGTTTCGTTCCGAGTCAAGGCGACGCCTGGCAACACACCCTGGACTCCCTGAGCAGTTATTTCGAGTGGGCCCTCGCGCACCCAGAGGTGAAGGCGCCGACGGTACCAAAAGAGTCCCTCCGTGTCCTGAGCGAGCAAGATCTCCCCCCATTGGTTCACGAGACCGTCGGTCCTTACGTGGCGTCCGCCGAGCTCTTAGGGCGACGCACGGCGGAGCTTCATGTCGCGCTGGCCAAAGATACGGAGGATCCGAGTTTCAGCCCCGAACCCCTGACGGACTTCTACCGACAGTCCATTTACCACGGCATGCTCAGCTTGACGGATCGCGCCTTCCGGTCCCTTCGCCAGCGTCTGAAGGATATTCCCAAGGTCGCCCAGCGGGATGCCAGGAAGGTCCTCGATCTCGAAGGGGAAGTCCGCAAGCGCTTCCGGCGGATCCGCGACCGGCGGATAACGGCCATGCGCATCCGGTGCCACGGCGACTATCACCTAGAGGAGGTGCTGTACACCGGCAAGGATTTCGTGATTGTCGATTTCGAGGGAGAATCCGCCCGGTCGCTCAGCGAGCGCCGACTCAAGCGCTCGGCGTTTCGGGACGTGGCCGTGATGTTCCGCTCTTTCCACTACGCGGCCCATACCGCCCTTTTTGATCAGGCGGCCAAAGGCGTCGTGCCTTCCCAGAGACTCCGCTCCCTGGAGTCGTGGGCCCGGTTTTGGTACGTCTGGATTTGCGCGGTGTTCCTGAGGGCCTACCTCGAAGTGGTCGGCCAGACGGCCCTCGTACCGCAGAATCGAGAAGAACTCGAGGTACTGCTGGACGCCCTCCTCTTGGAAAAGGCGGTTGCCGAGCTGGGCTTCGAACTGAACCACCGCCTCGACTGGGTGAAGATCCCCCTCCAGGGCATTCTGCAGCTCCTCGAGACAAATGGCTGATGCTTCTTTTCATGCATCGGCTGTCCTCCAATGGATCCCGGCGGCGTCGCTGGTTATACTGCACCGGCGTAATACGAATCTGGCCTGCCGATTCGATTGGCAATCGTCTCGAACACAAGCGATCCATGGTGTCCAGCATAAGTAGCTTCCGAGCTGAATGAACCGTCGCGACTGGAAGGGACAGACGGTGCCGGCTCGGTACACAGCACGCTCATGCGGGGGAAGCAACATGACTGACATGTATCGGGGAGACCCGATGGTTCGACAACAGGGCGGTTTTTTGCTAGCCTCTTACAGATGGGGACTGTGCGAGGATTCTCGTTCCTGTTGCTAACCCCCGCGTGACGACGCGGAAATGTAAATCCCACATCTTCTTAATCCATTTCTTTCGGCGTCTCGTGCCGAATCCGCCCTGGACAAGAACTGGAGTGCTCTGCGGGACAGGTGCTCGGGGAGCATGGTGGCCCACATGTCAGTGCTGGCAGTCACCGGAGAGTGGCAGGGGATCTTCCAGGGAAAGGCCAAGGCCGCGCTGGAAGCTCTCCTGCCCGATTACCTGAGGGGGCGCCGCTGGTTCGGGGGAAAGGCCCGCACGATCCGGTCGGTACAGATCCTCGAGGCAACCTCTCTGGATCAGACACCTGGGGGACTCAAGGCTTCCCTCGCCCTGCTCAGGGTAGAATATGATGAGGGGAATCCGGAGACTTATGTCCTCCCCCTCACATTTGCCGCCGGAGAACGGGCCGCCCACGTGCAGACGGAACTTCCTCAGACGGTGGTCACCGGCCTGCGCGCAAACGGTCACGACGGAGTGCTCTACGACGCCATGTGGGACAGGGACTTCTCTCTGGGGCTTCTCGGGATCATTGCTCGCGGTCACCGCTTTCAAGGGGCCGTGGGGGAGGTTGCCGCTTCCGCGACTCCGGCCTTCCAGGAGCTTCGCGGCACCGGTGAGGTAACCATGGACCCCTCCATCATGAAAGCGGAGCAGAGCAACACGTCGGTCGTGTACGGAAACCGGTTCATTCTGAAGCTCTTCAGGCGCCTGGAAGAGGGGACCAATCCGGATCTCGAGATCGGGCGCTTTCTCACTGAACGGGGCTTCGGCCATATCCCACCCGTGGCCGGCGCCCTGGAATACCGCCGCGGGCCGGGGGAGGCAGTGACGCTTGCCATACTCCAGGGCTTCGTCGCGAACCAGGGGGACGCCTGGCGATACACCCTGGATGCGTTGGGCCGCTACTTCGCGCGAATCCTCGAAAAGCACGTGAGGGTCGAGGCGATGGCACTCCCTCGCAAAAACCTGTGGGCCTTGACCGAAGAAGTCCTCACACCTCTGGCCACGGAGTTGATTGGCCCTTACCTCGAGGCGGCGAGGCTTTTGGGCCAGCGCACGGGCGAACTGCATGTCACCCTTGCCCAGGATTCGGACAATGCGGGCTTCAGCCCTGAACCCTTCTCGGATGCGTCGCGACAGACCCTCTACCACGGCATGGTCGCCCTGGCCGATCAAGCCTTCCCACTCCTCCGAAAGCATCTGACAGCCCTTCCCGAGGCGGTCCAAGGAAATGCCAAGACCGTCCTCGACCTGGAAGAGGAAATTCGTCGGCGATTTCAACTGATTCGAGACCGCCAAGTCACGGCGATGCAGATCCGGTGTCATGGGGACTATCATCTCGGTCAGGTCTTGTATACTGGCAGTGACTTCGTCATTATCGACTTCGAGGGAGAACCGGCTCGACCCTTGCGCGAGCGTCGGCTGAAAGGCTCTCCGCTTCGGGACGTTGCCGGGATGCTGCGGTCCTTTCACTATGCAGCCTATGGAGCTCTCCTCGGGAAGGTCGCACGCGTGACGCCGGAAGATTTCTCGTCGTTGGAGGGGTGGGCTCGCTTCTGGTACCGCTGGGTGAGCGCCGTTTTTCTCAAAGCGTATCTCGCCGTGGCTGCCCAGGCGCCTTTCCTTCCCGCAGCCCGTGAGGAGCTACAGATTATGCTCGATGCCCACCTGCTTGAGAAGGCGGTGTACGAGCTCGGCTATGAGCTCAACAACCGGCCGGATTGGGTATGGATCCCACTGCAGGGCATCCTGGAGTTGTTGGAGGCCGTTGCATGACTCGAGCGCGACGGGCCCATAGCGTCCTCCTTCGCCAATTGGCCCACCTCTACGGGATCCAAACGGCGTACTACGACGTGACACATCGCCGAAAGCCGGCGTCTCCCGATGCTCTTTTGCTTACCGTGAAGGCGCTCGGCGCACCCCTCGAGTCCTTCGCCGACGTTCCCGCCGCCCTGCGGGAACGCCGGCAGGTGCTCTGGACCCGAGGCGTGGAGCCGGCCGTCGTGGCCTGGGATGGAGAACCTCCCCAGGTCGAACTTCGCCTACCCGAGCACCGAGCCACGGGCCCTGTCGCCTGCTCCCTCCTGCTCGAGGGGGGGGAGAGGCAGAATTGGACATGCAACGTCAGTCGCCTGCCGGGCAGACGCGCGACCACCGTTGAGGGGGTCCGCTACGTTACCAAGCGGTTGTCGGTACCCGGCCCGTTGCCCCGGGGCTACCATCGCCTGAGCCTCGAAAGTCAGGGACAGCTCCTTGAAACCCTGATCATCTCAGCCCCCTTCCAGGCGTACGGTGCGCGCAACGAGCCCGTGAAGGGCGCGTGGGGGGTCTTTCTCCCTCTGTATGCACTCCACTCGAAACGCAGCTGGGGAGGCGGTGACTTCACCGATTTCAAGACGCTCGTCGACTGGATCGGGCGCCTCGGTGGAAGTGTGGCGGCTTCGTTGCCACTCTTGGCCGCTTTCTTAGACGAGCCGTGCGATGCCAGTCCGTACGCCCCGGCGAGCCGCCTCTTCTGGAACGAGTTTTACATTGACATCTCCCGAATCCCAGAACTGAAGACATGCGAGGCGGCCCAGGCCCTCCTCGCGTCAGCCGAAGTGCAGCATGAACTGGAAGCCCTGCGCTCCTCTCCGTTCGTCGACTACCAACGGCAGATGGCGCTCAAGCGCAGGATACTCGAGGAGCTCGAAAGTTCCCTCTGGGTTGAAACGACGGAGCGTCGGACCCTTTTTCGGCGCTTCGTCGAGGACCATCCCCGAGTTGAGGATTACGCTCGCTTCCGCGCGACGGCGGAGCGGCAAGGTGCTCCTTGGTCGTCATGGCCTCCTCCGCTTCGTGAGGGCGTGCTCAGGGAGGGGGACTATGATGGAAGGTCCATGTCCTACCACCTCTACGCTCAATGGGTCACTCATGAACAGATGGAAGTCCTTACCGGCAAGACCAAGGCATCAGGCGTCGGGTTATACCTCGATCTACCCCTCGGGGTCCATCCGTACAGCTACGATGTGTGGCGCGAGCGCAACGCGTTTGTCCTCGAAGTGTCCGGGGGCGCCCCGCCGGACGCGTTCTTCACGAAGGGACAGGACTGGGGCTTTCCACCCTTGCACCCTGAGCGGATCAGAGAGCAGGGATACCGCTACTTCATCGCCTACCTCCGCCATCAGTTGCAGTACACGAGCCTGCTCCGGGTGGATCACGTGATGGCATTGCACCGCCTGTTCTGGATCCCCAAAGGCCTGGAGCCACAGGAGGGGGTATACGTGCGTTACCCCGCTGAAGAGCTCTACGCCATCTTGAGTCTCGAATCTCACCGACACCAAACGGCGATTGTTGGAGAGAACCTGGGCACTGTTCCCAGGTACGTCAATTCGACCATGACTCTCCACAACATCCAGCAGATGTATGTCCTCCAGTACGAGCTGAACCCTCGTGCGCGCCGGGCCCTCCGGCCGGTGCCGCGGGGATCGGTGGCGAGCCTGAACACGCACGACATGCCTCCTTTTGCGGCATACTGGCAAGGCCTGGACATCGAAGATCGACTCGAGTTGGGTCTGTTGAATTCGAGGGGGGCCCGGAACGAGCGGAAGAACCGCCAGACCCTGCGGCACGCGCTCGAAGGTCTGCTGAAGGAGCAGGGCTTGCTCACGCCTGGGTCGCCTAGTCAGGAAGCGCTCCTCCCAGCTTGTCTCAACTTCCTCAGTGCCAGCGCGGCTCGGGTCGTCCTTATCAATGGAGAAGACTTGTGGCTTGAGACCCAGCCCCAGAATTTCCCCGGCACCCAAGACGAGCGACCGAACTGGCGAAGGAAGGCGCGTCACAGTCTTGAGACTCTCTGTGAGATGCCGACCGTGCTGGACATATGTCGAGACGTTGATGCGCTGCGGCGACGCCCGAAGAAGGAGCAGAGAGAGAATCGTAATAACCGAAAGCGCTGAGGGGGAAAGACGATGCGAACGAGAAAAGGCGAGAAGAAGAAAACCGCCAAGACGACGACACGCAAGATACCTGCCCGCCCAAAGGCCCCACAGGTGACCTTTCAGTGGACGGTCACGGAAGCGAACGCCGTCACTGTTGTCGGCGATTTCAACCGTTGGGATCCCCATACCCACCCGCTGAAAAAGGGCAAAGATGGAGGATGGAAGCTGACGCTGCGCCTGAAACCGGGCAGGTATGAGTATATGTTTGTGGTCGACGGAGAATGGCGGGATGATCCTCTGAACCCGAACAGAGTGCCTAATCCCCACGGAGGCTTCAACTCTGTCTGTGAGGTAGTTTAATGGGGGATGAGGCAAGGAGATCATCGTCGGAAAGGGGAGGCCAATTATGACCCGGAAAAGGAAGGACGAAGGGCCGAAGCGGACGCCCCAGCCCACGGCACAGCCCGAGCTGGTCTCTTATGACGTGACTCGGCTCACAGATGATGACATCTACCTCTTCAACGAGGGGAACCACTTCCGACTGTACGAGAAGCTGGGGGCGCATCCGATGACGGTGGACGGCACGGGCGGGACATATTTTGCCGTGTGGGCGCCGGACGCCGAAGCGGTATTCGTGACAGGGACCTTCAATCACTGGAATAATGCCAGCCACCCGCTACGTCCGCGAGGGGAATCGGGGATCTGGCAGGGGTTCATCCCTGGGATAGGCAAGGGAACGCTGTACAAATACCATGTCCGCTCACGGCACAGGGGGTACCGCGTGGATAAGACGGATCCCTTTTCTATCTTCAACGAGATCCCGCCCAAGACAGCCTCGATCGTCTGGGATCTGGACCATCCGTGGGACGACCAACGATGGATGGCGAACCGACGCGGCCGTGATGCCCTGGACGCTCCTATGGCGATCTACGAAGTCCACCTGGGATCGTGGCAGCGGGTGCCCGAAGAGGGGAACCGCTCCCTGAGCTATCGGGAGCTGGCTCCCCAGCTGGCCCAGTACATGTCGGAGATGGGCTTCACGCATGTGGAGTTCCTGCCGATCATGGACCACCCCTACTTTGGCTCGTGGGGATACCAGACGACAGGATACTTCGCTCCCTCGGGCAACTTCGGTACCCCACAAGACTTCATGTACCTGGTCGATTACCTGCACCAGCACGGCATCGGAGTCATCCTAGACTGGGTACCCTCGCACTTTCCGACCGACGAGCATGGCCTCGGCTACTTCGACGGAACCCACCTCTTCGAACACGACGATCCCCGTCAAGGAATCCACCCTGACTGGAATACGTATGTCTTCAACTATGGACGGAACGAAGTGCGGAGCTTTCTCCTGAGCAGCGCGCTCTTCTGGCTGGATAAATACCACGCCGACGGCCTCCGCGTGGACGCCGTCGCCTCCATGCTGTATCTGGATTATTCACGAAAAGAGGGGGAGTGGATTCCGAACCAATATGGCGGCCGCGAGAACCTTGAAGCGATTGGGTTTCTCCGCCGCTTCAACGAAGAGGTCTATAAGAGCTATCCCGATGTCCAGACGATCGCCGAGGAATCCACGGCATGGCCCATGGTGTCACGGCCGAACTATGTTGGAGGGCTCGGCTTCGGGTTGAAGTGGGACATGGGCTGGATGCACGATACGCTGGAGTACATGTCCCAGGATCCGATATTTCGAAGGTACCATCACAACAAGTTGACGTTTCGAATGCTCTATGCCTTTCACGAAAACTTTGTCCTGCCGCTCTCCCATGATGAAGTGGTCTACGGCAAGGGTTCGCTCCTCGGCAAAATGCCCGGGGACGATTGGCAGAAGTTCGCCAACCTGCGGTTGTTGTTCGCCTATATGTATGCACAGCCGGCCAAGAAGTTGGTCTTCATGGGGGGGGATGTCGGACAGTGGGGTGAGTGGGCCCACGATGGAAGTGTCGAATGGCACCTGCTGCAGTATGCCCCCCACGCCGGGCTTAATCGGTGGATGGCGGACCTCAACCGATTCTACCGGAATGAGCCCGCGCTCCATGAGCTCGACTGCGACCCCGCGGGGTTCGAATGGATCGACTGTATCGATGCCGAGTCAAGCGTCATCAGCTTAATTCGGAAGGGGCGGTCGACAAACGATATCATCTTCGTCGCCTGTAACTTCACTCCGGTACCCCGCCCAAACTACCGGGTGGGCGCACCGCGCGGCGGATTCTGGCGCGAGGTGTTGAACAGTGATGCCACACACTATGGAGGGAGCGGGCAGGGGAACTTTGGCGGGATCGAAACATTACCCATCGGCCTCCACGGCCGTCCGTACTCCCTGACGATCACCCTCCCACCGCTGGGAGCTGTCTTCTTCAAGAGCGAGGGCTGATAGGTGAGTCGAGGGCGTGACCTGAGCCTAGGGGCCAGATACCTGGGGGATGGGCGGTGCCGGTTCTGCGTCTGGGCTCCGTTGACACAAAAGGTCGAGGTGCGTATTTCAACGTCCCCTGAACGGATCGTACCCCTAGAAAAGGACCGCCGAGGTTACCATCGAGCGATCGTCGAGGGAGTCACACCCGGAAGCTTATACGTCTACCGGTTGGACAACGGGATAGAGCGACCTGATCCTGCGTCGCGGTGGCAGCCCCAGGGAGTCCACGGCCCCTCCGCGGTGGTCAACCCACATTTTGCCTGGGAGGATCGCCATTGGTTCGGCCTCCCTCTTGAGGATTACATCATCTACGAGCTCCACGTGGGGACCTTCACGGCTGAGGCAACGTTTGACGCCATCATTCCTCATCTGGATGCGCTCAAAGATCTAGGAATTACGGCGGTCGAGCTCATGCCCGTCGCCCAGTTCCCCGGGAATCGAAACTGGGGCTACGACGGGGTCTATCCCTTCGCCGTCCAGAACTCTTGCGGCGGCCCCGAAGGTCTCAGGCGGTTGGTCAACGCCTGCCACCTGCGGGGATTGGCAGTGGTCCTAGACGTGGTCTATAACCACCTGGGCCCTGAGGGGAACTACCTTGGGAATTTCGGGCCCTATTTTACTGAGCGGTATCGCACGCCCTGGGGAGCCGCCATCAACTTTGACGGACCCTACAGCGATGGGGTGCAGCGGTTCTTCATCGAAAATGCGCTCCACTGGATCACGGAGTTTCACGTCGATGCCTTGCGACTCGACGCACTCCATGCCATCCTCGATCTCTCGGCCCGTCCGTTCCTGGAGGAGCTTGCGACCGCTGTTCACCAACAGGTGGAGCGGCTTGACCGGCGGGCCTACCTTATTGCGGAAAGCGACCTCAACGATACGAAGCTGATCCGGTCGCAGAAACTCGGCGGGTATGGCCTCGATGCCCAGTGGAACGACGATTTTCACCACGCCCTCCACACGTTGCTGACGGGTGAACAGGACGGATATTATCAGGACTTTGGGAAAATCGCTCATCTGGCCAAAGCCTTCTCGGAAGGCTACATTTACTCGGGCCAGTATTCACAATACCGCAGGCGTCGGCACGGTAACTCTTCCAAGCTCCTCCCTGCCCGCAAATTCGTCGTGTGTTCACAGAATCACGATCAAGTCGGGAACCGGTTGTTCGGCGCGCGCCTGAGCCGGCTTGTTTCCTTTGAAGCCTTGAAGGTTGCGGCCGGTGTCGTCCTCCTGTCGCCCTTCATCCCCCTTCTGTTTATGGGGGAAGAGTACGGGGAACCGGCGCCCTTTCCGTATTTTGTCAGCCATGCGGACCTCGAGCTGGTCGAGGCCGTCCGCCGGGGGCGTCAAGAGGAATTTGCCGCCTTCGCGTGGAAGGGCGAGACACCTGATCCTCAAGATGAGGCAACGTTCCTTCAAGCCAAGCTCAACCATAAGCTGCGCCACGAGGGACACCACCGCGTTCTCTACGAGTTTTACAGGGAACTGATCCGGCTTCGGAAAACGCTGCCCCCCCTTGTGACCTTGACCAAGGACCATATGGACGTCACGAGCTACGAAACACACAGAGTTTTGATCGTCCGGCGCTGGAGCAATGGTGATGAGGTCTTCACGGCCTTCCACTTCGGCGACGCCTCGGTCTCAGTCGCGCTGCAGGTTCCGGCGGGTCAGTGGTGCAAACGGCTCGATTCAGCGGACAGACAATGGCAGGGAAATGGCTCCCGAGTGCCCGACAGGCTTGACTCGGACGGAGAAGTGACCCTTACTTTAGGTTCTTACGCCTGTGTCCTTTTTACCCGAAGTGAGGAGGTGTAAACGATCATGAAAGTATGGCCAGGCCAGCCGTACCCATTGGGGGCAACCTGGGATGGGGCGGGGGTGAACTTTTCGCTCTTTTCGGAGAATGCCACCAGGGTAGAACTCTGCCTGTTCGCCAGCCCGGACGATCAGCACGAAATGGCGCACATCGACATGAAGGAACAAACCGATCAGGTTTGGCACGTCTATCTTCCCCAGGCCCGCCCCGGGCTGCTGTACGGATACCGGGTTCATGGTCCGTACGAGCCCGAGGCGGGTCACCGGTTTAACCCGGCCAAGCTCGTTCTCGACCCCTACGCCAAGTCAATCGCCGGCACAATTCGATGGAATGATGCGCTGTTTGGATACCGGATTGGGGAAGCGGCCGAGGATCTTGCTCGGGACGACCAAAACAGCGCCCCCTTCATGCCCAAGTCCGTGGTAGTCGACCCAGCCTTTTCGTGGGGTGGTGACCACGCGCCCGGGACACCTTGGCATAAGACGATTATTTACGAGGTCCACGTCAAGGGATTTACGGCCCGCCACCCGAACGTGCCCCCTGAGCTGCAGGGGACCTTTGCCGGCCTGGGCTGTCCACCGGTCCTTGACTATTTGAAATCGTTAGGGATCACGGCAGTGGAACTCATGCCGGTCCACCAGTTCGTGGCGGACCGACATCTAATGGATCGGGGGCTCACGAACTTCTGGGGATACAACACCATCGGTTTCTTCGCACCCGACGCGCGCTACACGAGCAGTGGCATCCTGGGTCAGCAGGTGGCGGAGTTCAAGACGATGGTCAAGACGCTCCACCGCGAAGGCATCGAAGTGATCCTGGACGTGGTCTACAATCACACCGGAGAAGGGAACCATCTGGGACCGACCCTCTGTTTCCGGGGAATAGACAACGCGGCCTACTACCGCCTCATGGCTGACAAGCGCCGTTACTACATGGACTATACCGGTACCGGGAATACGCTGGACATGACCCATCCCCGCGTGCTGCAGCTTATCATGGACAGCCTCCGTTATTGGGTGTTGGAGATGCACGTGGACGGATTCCGATTCGACCTGGCCGCCACGCTGGCGCGCGAGCTCCATGATGTGGATCGGCTGGGCGCGTTCTTTGACATCATCCATCAGGACCCACTCCTGTCGCAGGTGAAGCTGATCGCAGAACCGTGGGATTTAGGCGAGGGAGGCTACCAGGTGGGCAACTTCCCGGTCCTGTGGGCTGAATGGAACGGTGAGTACCGCGACACAGTCCGCCGGTTCTGGAAGGGGGACGGAGGCCAAGTTGCGAAACTGGCTTTTCGTCTTACAGGGTCAAGCGATCTGTACGCACAAACCGGTCGCCGGCCTTATGCCAGCATCAACTTCGTCACGGCCCACGATGGATTCACCTTGCACGACCTGGTCAGCTACAACGAAAAGCATAACGAGGCGAATGGCGAGGGGAACCGGGACGGCCACAACGAGAACCTGAGTTGGAACTGTGGAGTGGAGGGACCCACCGACGACCCGGCGATCCTTGCCTTGCGAGAGCGGCAGAAACGAAACTTTCTGACGACCCTCTTCCTTTCTCAAGGCGTGCCGATGCTCTTGGGAGGGGATGAGATCGGACGGACGCAGCAGGGGAACAACAATGCCTATTGCCAGGACAATGAGATATCCTGGGTGGATTGGAACGTAGACCGTACCCGCCTCGAGCTTCTCGAGTACACCCGGCGGCTTATCCGGCTCTACCATGAACATCCGGTCCTGCACCGCCGGAAGTTTTTTCAGGGACGAAGAATTCGCGGATCAGAGGTGAAGGATCTGACGTGGTTCCGGCCCGACGGCAAGGAAATGACTGATAAAGATTGGAATAACCCCTTCGCCCACTGCCTCGGAATTCGGCTCGCCGGTGACGCCATTGAGGAGTTAGATGCCCGCGGTAATCGAATCTTTGACGACACGCTGCTCATCGTACTGAATGCGCATCATGAGTCAGTTTCTTTCGTCTTGCCTACGCAACGGTCCAAGATGCGGTGGGAGCTGATGTTGGACACCCGGGAGGCGCCCGGAAGGCGCCGGCACCGTCTGATGCGAGGGGGCGAAAAATACGACATGGAGTCGCGCTCTCTCGCATTACTCCGCCTCATTGGAGACTGATGAACGGGGGAGCGTGGGGATGGCCACGCTGAGGGTTCCAGTCGCGACGTATCGGCTGCAGTTCAACCGGGGCTTCCGCTTTGATGATGCCCGAGCGTTAGTTCCCTATCTCGAGTCGCTCGGCATCACGGATCTCTACGCGTCGCCCCTCTTTATGGCCCGTGCGGGAAGTACCCACGGGTATGACGTGACCGACCCGACGCAGCTCAACGCTGAGCTTGGCACAGCGGAGGAGTTCGAGTGGCTTATCCAGGAACTGAAGCGCTACAACATGGGACTTCTCCTGGACATCGTTCCGAATCACATGGCCGCGAGCCCCGAGAATGCCTGGTGGACCGATCTACTGGAGAATGGGCAGGGGTCCCACTATGCCCCATACTTCGACATCGACTGGCGGCCGGTCAACGGAGCCGTCGCGGATCGGGTCCTTCTTCCTATCCTCGGCGCCCCCTATGGCAGCACCTTGGAAAACCAAGAGCTGGTCGTGGGGCTTGATGAAGACGGCTTTTACGTTTGTTACTACGAGACGAGATTGCCCATTCAACCCAAGTCATACCGTTTAGTTCTTGCGCACCGCATCGACACCGTGAAGGCGACTCTCGGAAAATCCCACCCGGCGTTTCAGGCACTGGTCGACCTCATTGATACGATCCAGAGGCTGCCTGGGCGGCAAGCCAACCATTGGAGAAAGGCCGGACGGAGGCACGGGGACGAGGAAGGCGTCAAACAGCGACTCTGGCACCTCTACGTTTCCCATCCCGAGATAAGGGCCTTTCTCGATGAAAATGTCAGAATTTTCAACGGCTCAAAGGAGGACCCGAATAGTTTTGATCTCTTGGACCAGCTACTCGGCGATCAGGCGTACCGCCTGCGCTTCTGGCCGGTGGCGAGGGATCAGATGAATTATAGACGTTTCTTCGACATTAGCGATTTGGTCTGTATTCGGGTTGAAGACCCCCAAGTCTTCGAAGCGACACATAGCCTGATCGTGGAATTGGTTAAAGCGGGGAAGGTTACGGGATTGCGGGCCGATCACATTGACGGCCTGTACGACCCTTTGGCCTACTTTCGAATGATCCAAAGCCGCATTGCGTCCTCCTCCGGCTTTTATGTCCTCGCCGAAAAGATCCTCGTCGGGGACGAGACATTACCCGAGGAGTGGCCGGTAGCTGGCACGACCGGCTATGAGTTTGCCAGGAGTGTTAATGGCGTTTTTGTGGATCCGAAAGGCATGAAGTCACTTGACAGAATCTACACCCGGTTCACCGGGTCCTGGCTGAATTTCCCGGATGTCGTATATCAGCAAAAGAAGCGCGTCATGGAAGAGCTGTTTATGGGCGAGGTGCGCACGTTAACGCATAGGCTCCGTCTGTTGGCGGAACAAGACCGCCATGCGTGCGACTTACGGCCGCAGGCACTTTCACAGGCCCTCGTCGAGGTCACGGCGTGCCTACCTGTCTACCGCACCTATATTCGGGATTTTCACGTGCGTCCCCAGGATCGCACTTACATCGAACACGCTGTGCAGGAGGCAGAGCGACGCAATGCCACTCTCGGTACACCTGTCTTCGACTTTCTGCGACACGTCTTTCTGCTCGAGATTCCACCCTTCCTTGCTACCGAGCAAAAGGAAATGTGGCTTCGATTCGTACGCAGATGGCAGCAGTTCACGGGCCCGATCATGGCCAAGGGAGTCGAAGATACCTCACTATACCTGTATAACCGGCTGGTCTCCTTAAACGACGTCGGGGGTGATCCGGGTGCACACCGGTCCTCCGTTGAAGCGTTCCATCGGCACAATGAAGCGAACCGAGCGCGGTGGCCGTACACCCTGAACACAACTTCCACGCACGATACGAAAAGAAGCGAGGATGTTCGCGCACGCATCAGTGTTCTTTCTGAGCTACCTCACGTGTGGGCAAACGGCCTCGGCCGATGGAGCCGGTGGAACCGAGCGAAGAAACGGAGGGTGAACGGCAAACCGGTGCCGGATCCCAATGAAGAGATCCTCCTGTACCAGACGATGATCGGCGCGTGGCCGCTCCTGAGGGCCGAGGTGCCGGCATTGAAGGAGCGTCTCAAGGCGTACGTGATTAAGGCAGCCAAAGAGGCGAAAGTCCACACGAGCTGGGTCGACCCCAATCCTGATTATGAGCATGCGATCGAAGCATTTGTGGATGCGATCTTAAAAGCATCGAGTCAGAATAAATTTCTAACGGACTTTCTCGAGTTTCAGAGGAGGACTGCCTTCTACGGGGCGTTCAATGCCCTTGGTCAGGTATTGCTCAAGATCGGCTCTCCAGGCGTTCCCGATTTCTATCAGGGGACAGAGCTCTGGGACTTCAGCCTCGTTGATCCCGACAACCGGCGTCCAGTGGACTTCAAGAAACGCATCCGGCTCTTGGACGATCTCCAGCGTCTCGACACCCAGGAACTCCTGCCCTTCGTCTCTGAACTGCTCGGGCGTTGGGAAGATGGCCAGATTAAACTTGTTGTCACCGCGAAGGCTTTGGAGTTTCGAAGAAACGAGAGCACCCTTTTTCTGGAAGGGGACTACCTCCCTCTGTACGCCTCGGGAAGGCTGGAGGAGAATGTGTGTGCTTTCGCCAGGCGCCAAGGGAGAAAGTGGGTTGCAGTGATCGCCCCGCGGCTGCTGACAAGACTGGTTCCCTCGGGCAGGCTTCCCCTCGGAGAGCGTGCCTGGGGTAGCGGTCGCCTCATCCTGCCGAAAGAGGCTCCTCGGAATTGGCAAGACGTCCTCACGGGGGAAACGGTACATGCCAGATCGGCACTTCGTAGAAAGTTTTTGCCTCTCAAGAGGGTATTTCAACATCTGCCCGTTGCCTTGCTTGACGGGCGGTTTGAATGAGGTCATGAACGACACGAAAACCTCAGATCACGAGGGGGTTACCTATATGAGTGATCAAACGTGGGGAGGACGGGTCATCATTGAGGGTGTCAAGCCAGAGATTGACGGGGGACGTTTTCCGATCAAGCGGACGGTCGGGGAGAAAGTCTTCGTCGAGGCGGATATCTTCGCCGAAGGGCACGATGTCCTCTCGGGCGTCCTCCGGTATCGCCATGAGTCCGATGAGGCTTGGACTGAGACCCCACTCGAGTTCTTGGTCAATGACCGCTGGCGAGCGCCATTTCTCGTAAGGAAGCTCGGGCGGTACCTATATACCCTTGAGGCATGGGTAGATGAGTTCAAGACCTGGCGTCGCGGCTTGGAGAAGAAGGTCGAGGCAGGGCAGGATGTGGCCTTGGAACTCTTGGTCGGTGCAAAGTTGGTCGAGGAAGCAAGCGGGCGGGCGTCAGGCACCGATGCCAAGACACTCAAGGAGCGGGCCATCGTGTTGCGTTCGGATCGCCCCGCAGATCAAGCGGCACGAATCAGGCTCGCGCTGGCTCAGGAGTTGGCCCACCTGATGGATTTGTATCCTGACAGACGCCTTGCCACGAGCTATGAAAAGGAGCTTTCCGTGGTGGTCGATCGGGAACGGGCCCGCCACAGTACGTGGTACGAGATGTTCCCCCGCTCGTGCGCTCCCAAGCCGGGGGCCCATGGCACGTTCAAAGACTGTGAGCAGCGGTTGCCTTACGTTGCGGGCATGGGCTTCGATGTTCTCTATTTGCCGCCTATCCATCCCATCGGCCGTACGCACCGAAAGGGCAAGAATAACTCGCCTATTTGCGCCCCGGACGACGTGGGGAGTCCCTGGGCCATTGGGGCTGAGGAAGGGGGGCACAAGGCCGTTCATCCGCAACTCGGGACATTGGAGGACTTTCGCCGTTTCGTGGCCAAGGCGCATGAGCATGGCCTTGAGATCGCGCTCGACATCGCGTTCCAGTGCACCCCTGATCACCCCTATGTCAAGAAACATCCGGAATGGTTCCGCTGGCGTCCCGACGGCACCGTGCAGTACGCTGAAAACCCGCCCAAGAAGTATGAGGATATTTACCCGCTCGAGTTTGAAACCGAGCACTGGCGTGAGTTATGGGCAGAGCTGAAGAGCGTCTTTCTCTTCTGGATCGATCAGGGTGTGTCTATCTTCCGGGTCGATAATCCGCACACGAAACCCTTTCGATTCTGGGAATGGGTCATCGGCGAGATCAAAAGAGATCATCCGGAGGTCATCTTTCTCGCCGAAGCCTTTACCCGCCCCAAAATCATGTACGAGCTGGGCAAGCTGGGCTTCACGCAGTCATACACCTATTTCGCTTGGCGCCATACGAAGTGGGAATTCACGCAATATTTCACCGAACTGACGCAAACAGAAGTCCGAGAGTACTATCGCCCAAACCTCTGGCCAAACACGCCGGACATTTTGACTGAGTATATGCAGTCGGGCGGGCGGCCTGCGTTCATAACTCGACTGGTTTTGGCAGCCACGCTGGGCGCGAGCTATGGAATCTACGGTCCGGCCTTCGAACTTTGCGAGAACCGTCCCCGGGAGCCAGGCAGTGAGGAATATCTCGATGCAGAGAAATACGAGATCAAACACTGGGATATCACACGGTCAGATAGCCTGCGAGAATTGATCACTCGGGTAAACCGGACCCGCCGGGACAATCCCGCGCTGCACAGCAATGAGGGCTTGCGGTTTCACCCCGTGGACAACGACCAACTGATCTGTTACAGCAAGAGCACGGAGGATCTGGCGAATCTCATCCTGGTCATCGTGAACCTGAGTCCCCACTACACGCATTCAGGGTGGGTCGATCTCGACCTCGATGCATTGGGCCTTGATCGCGAGCATCCCTACCAGGTGCATGATCTTCTTACGGACGCCCGCTACCTCTGGCATGGCCCGCGCAATTATGTAGAACTTAATCCGCAGGTCATTTCCGCCCATATCTTCCACGTCCGCCATCGGATCCGCACCGAACGCGACTTCGATTACTACTTGTAGGCGTGGTGGTGCCTCACCGAATCGAAAGGCGCGCCAGCCCTTGCGACTTCTTAGGGTGCGCTCCAGATGACCTTGCCAGCCTTGTTGAACAGCTTGAGGTATGGTGCATCAACATCATTCACGCCCAAGAGTACCCGTAT
>CAZLDS010000012.1:23089-70735 GCA_964558395.1 uncultured bacterium
CCGTATAGCGTCAGTATCGGGTCGTCCAGCACGGCAATGGTCACGCGCGTCTTTCCGTTCGGACCATCCAAGCCCAGATATGCCCCCGAGCTTATCGTCATGAGTTCAGCGCGTTTCCTCCCTTCCCAATCTCTGAGGACGAATTTCTCTGCATCAACTACCCTCCCCGTCGCCTGCCCCATCAGCACCCCGGCGGCGATCAGAACTGCCGGTACATCTCTTCCGGCTCAACAGGCACCGACCGCCAGGTATACGTTGGGCCGGCATGTTCCTTGCCCATGCGGCGATATCCCTCTGGTACGCTCCGTAGACGAGGCCCGAGATCTTGATCCACACGCAAGCCCCCAGGCACATTGGGCACGGAGCGTGGGTGGTATACAGGACCGCGCCCGGCTTCAGATGCCGGTGTCCCTCCCTCATCGCAGCTTTCCTGAGGCAGTTGAGTTCCGCATGCCCGGTCGGGTCGCGGTACGTGATGACCTTGTTGCCCGAGGCAGTGACGATCTTGCCGTCCCTGACGAGGACAGCGCCAAACGCGTAGTCGCCCCGCTCTCTGGACTCGTTGGCAATCCGGATTGCCTCTCTCATCCACTTCGGATCGGGATGATCAGGGGGCAACATTCTCCTTCTCCCGGGCTATCCGCCCTTGTGTGATCCAGAGTCTCAGTCCATGTTGGGTGGTTCCCACCCATGGCGAGAGAGCACGGCCTCATCGACTCTTTTCCGGTGCAGGATTGCCAAAACCCTCCTCCCGCCCTGCTAAACCATGCGCGACGCGACGGGACGCCTGGGGTTCCCAGTGTTTTCAATTAGTTATCCGCTCCCGCCCTTCTTATTCCCTTATCACAGGTCTTGCAGTCCCCGTAATTTATTGACCAAAACCTAGTAACTTTACGGGTTGTCGGAGGAAACATCTTAGTGGTAGCCTTTCGTGTTCGAGAATTGGCAATCCTCCACCAATAGGGAACGGCAGATGCAATCTCGCGGCAGACTGAAGTTCTTCTTTGTGACTTTTGTGCTCGCCTCTGCCGTATCTTTTGCCGAGACTCGATCGAGCCCCCCCATCCAGATCCAGACGCCCGAAGGGGATTCCACATGGGAACGCGTCGCGAAAGAGGACGGAATCGCGGTCTTCTTGCGGGAAAAGGAAGGAAGCGACCTCGTGGAGGCCATTGGGGAAGGGACGATTGATGCCCCTCCGTGTCGGGTATTTCAAGTCCTTACGGATTCGGATCACGCTGTCGAGTTTATGCCCTATCTCGAAGCCAGGATTATCAAGCATGACACCGGCGATGCGGAATACGTCTGCGAATACCTGGACTTTCCCTGGCCCATCTGGGACCGTTTCCTCCAATTGCGGATCATCGAAGTTCCGAATTACCGCGGGAACCAGAGCGAGTATCTCATACACTGGCACAAGGACGACACTTATGCCTGTACGGTAGGCGAATTAAAGGAAGCGTATGAGGATGCGAACCCCCACGCCATCGTCCCCCCTGTGAACGACGGATACTGGCATCTCCTCCCGCAGGACGGAGGACGAAAGACGGTGGCGTATTATTACAACTTCACGGACCCCGGAGGAACGATGCCGCACTGGGTG
This sequence comes from uncultured bacterium, assembly GCA_964558395.1. GTDB lineage: Bacteria > Methylomirabilota > Methylomirabilia > Methylomirabilales > CSP1-5 > CSP1-5. Next base: position 24,693 of record CAZLDS010000012.1, read on the forward strand.
AATAACTCTTTCATTGATTATGCGATCCTGAAATTATTTCGCGCGGTACGCGAACGAGCCAGCAAGTCGGACCTGTATCCTCCCTGCCGCCCAAGCTCTGGCCGCTGATTCGCCAAGGGGTGTCCCTTATCCCCTCGACTCCTCTGCCTGAAGATATGCTACGTAGGCCTGCACACCCTCCTCAAGCGGGCGGAAAGGTCGGGTGAATCCGCTGCGCCGGAGTTTCTCGACCTTGGCCTGGGTGAAGTACTGATAGCGTTCCCGCAGGTCCTCGGGCATGGCGATGTACTCAATGTCTGGTTCCCTCCCCAGCGCCGCGAAGACAGCCTGACCGAGATCGGCGAAGGTCCGAGCCTGACCCGTTCCCACGTTGTACATTCCGTTCGGCGCCTTTCCTGAGACGGGGGTCTGCAGCAGATGCAGCGTCGCCTCGACGGCGTCGTTCACATACACGAAATCACGCTGCTGCCCACCATCGGCGTAGCCGTCCTTGTGAGACTTAAAAAGCTTAACCTTACCAGTCTCCCGGATTTGGTGGTAGGCGTGGAACACCACGGAGGCCATGCGGCCCTTGTGGGCTTCGTGCGGCCCGTACACGTTGAAGTATTTTAGGCCAGCCCAGCGCGGCGGTGTGTCAGTTTGTTGTAGCGCCCAACAATCGAAAAGCTGCTTCGACTTGCCGTACAGGTTGAGGGGTATGAGGGCGCACGGATCGGCTTCATCGTCGTATCCTCGAGACCCGTCGCCGTAAGTCGCGGCGCTCGACGCGTAGACAAGGGGCTTCCCCGCGCGGGTACACCACTGCCATAGCATCCGTGTATAGTCGGTGTTCAGGGCCATCACGGTGGCCCGGTCGCTCACGGTCGTATCGGTGCACGCGCCTTCGTGGATAATCACCTCCACGCCTCTACCCTCGTCAGCGAGCCACCGACCGAGATCATCCTTATCCAAACGAGCATGGATCTGCAATGTGTCCAGGTACGGGCGAGCCTTGGGCGCATCGCGGAAGGAATCGACCGCGACGATGTCCGAGCGGCCACGCGCATTGAGGGTCGCAACAACGTTGGAACCGATGAAGCCGGCGGCACCCGTGACGACAATCATTTAGCGCAGACTCCGTCAACGATCGGATTAGGGGGAATGTACCAAAAAGACGCAATTTTAGTCAAGATCCGGTCACACGATCCTCCGGCCGGGGCCCTTGCAATCCGACACCCCGTATGGTAGCCTTGCAGCCTCTTTGCCCGGCCGGGGTCGAGATGTCGTCCTGTAGTGACGCGTATGTCCGATCGCGAGGAGTCATGCTCAATTCATGGGAGGTCGCGTCATGGCTGAGAAGGACCTATACGCTGTCGGAGAAATTCCCCCCCTAGGATTTGTCCCCAAGAAAATGCATGCATACGTGATCCATCCGGAGCTTCATGGCCCCCCGTTACAAGCCATGAAGCCCGAAATCATCGACGTCCCCGACATCCGTCCCGACGAAGTCTTGGTCCATGTAATGAGCGCAGGGGTCAACTACAACGGGGTCTGGGCGTCCCTGGGGAAGCCGGCCTCGCCGATGAAGTTTCACAAACAGCCATTTCATATTGCAGGCAGTGATGCGGCCGGCGTGATTTGGAAGCTGGGCAGCGCCGTGAACAGTGCCGCATACCCCTGGAAGGTTGGGGACGAGGTTGTCGTCCACTGCGGCGTGACCTGTGGCCAATGCCACAACTGTAACGGGGGCGACCCCATGCTCTGCCGCGAGCAAAAGATCTGGGGGTACGAAACACCCTACGGGTCTTTTGCCCAATTTACCAAGGTCCAGGTCCAACAGGTAGTCCCCAAACCCTCCAATCTGACATGGGAAGAGTCTGGCTGCTACATGTTGGTCCTCGCCACGGCCTGGCGGATGCTGTACGGTCATCCCCCCCACACCCTACAGCCCGGCATGAATGTCCTGGTGTGGGGCGGGTCCGGCGGCTTGGGGGCCATGGCCATTCAAATCTGTCGCGCCGCAGGAGCCAATGCCGTTGCGGTCGTCTCGAGTGACGAGCGCGGGAAATGGTGTCTTGATTACGGCGCCAAGGGATACATCAATCGAAAAAACTTCAACTGTTGGGGACAGCTCCCCCCAGTATCTGATCAGGAAGCCTACGGTTCCTACCTAAAGGAACTGCGGAAGTTTGGTCAGGCCATCTGGGACATCACCGGCAAGGGGGTTGACCCTGATATTGTCTTTGAGCATCCGGGCGAGCAGACGTTTCCGGTGAGCTGCTTCGTGGCGCGTCGCGGCGGCCTAGTAGTCTTCTGCGCGGGGACGACCGGGTTTAATCTGACCTTTGACGCCTCATACGTCTGGATGCGCCAGAAGCGTATTCAGGGGTCCCACTTTGCCACGATGTACCAAGCCGATACGGCCAATCATGCCGTGATGAACGGACGCATCAGGCCCGCCATGTCAACGGTGTTCGAATGGGAACGTATTCCCGAAGCCCACGATCTCATGATGAACAACCTTCATCCCTCGGGAAACATGGCCTTGATGGTGCAGGCGCCGAGGCGGGGCTTGAAGACGCTCGCGGAAATGAGTTAATTTCCACACGGCCGGCGGTCCTTGTCCCCCAAGGGCAAGGGGTTGACCTGAGGAGATGGGGTGAAGTTAGCCAGCATCGATGCAGTACGAGAGTATAAGGTCAACGGACCCAACACCGTGCCCATAGGGGGAGGCGGCCATCTGAACTGCCTCGCCTATTTCTTCAAGGCCGGCCAACGCCTTGGGCCTGCGCGCCATGTGACCGATACTCTGTTTTATATTGTTCGAGGCCGGGCCCGGATCCGTATTGCCAATCAGGAAGAGGATGGTCGACCGGGGGACCTCTTCTTGGCGGGGGCCAGCAGGAAGTCTGGATCGAAAACTCCGGAAGGGACGAAATGATCCTCTTGGCGGTCTTGGCTACGCCCCGTCCGGGCCGCCAGGATCCCTGATCGTTCCTGCTTGCCTTGGAAGGGGGCATGCCATAGAATTGGCAGACCTTTGGGGGTCTTGTCAGCGGGGGGACACTGGGCAAGCGTGAAAGCCTTGGTCACGGGGGCGACCGGGTTCATCGGCAGCCACCTGGTGGACTGTCTCCTGTATCGGGGAGATGAAGTCAGCTGTCTCACCCGGAACCCAAGCCACCTCCGCTGGCTGAACGGGGCGAGAGTCAACGTCATCAGAGGAGATTGTGCGGACCCCGATCTCGGACGCCACATCGGTGACGATTTTGACTGGGTCTTTCACCTGGCCGGTCTCACGAAGACCCTGCATCGGAGTGAGTTTTACAGGATCAACAGGGATGGAACGGCCAACTTGGCGACCCTCTTGGCCCAGATGAGGCGACCACCCCGGCTGATCTATCTGAGCAGTCTGGCGGCCGCCGGTCCCAGCAGGAACGGACATCCGCTACGGGAACCTGAAACCCCTCAGCCCGTAAGCGACTACGGACGGAGCAAGCTGGAAGGGGAAAAAGCCCTGACGGGCCTCGGGGGAAGTATCCCCTGGCTCATTGTCCGGGCCCCGGTAATCTATGGTCCTCGGGACCGGGGCCTTTTGCCTTTCTTCAGGCTGGCCAAACGGGGCCTAGCGCTCCGTTTTAGCGGGATACGCGACCTTAGTCTCTGCTACGTCGACGACTTGGTACGAGGGCTGCAACTAGCGGCTGAACGAGGGAGGCCCGGGGAGATTTACTATGTTGCAGAGGAGGCTCCCCGGTCCTGGAAAGAGATCTTGGACGTCATTGCTGAGGCATTGGGGGTACGTCCACTGACCATCCCACTCCCCAGTGCCCTGCTCTGCGTCGTCGCCACAGTCTCGGAGGGGATCGCTCGCGTGGCGGGAACGCTACCTCTCCTCAGCCGAGACAAGACCCGCGAGATGCGCGAGCCTCACTGGGTCTGCGACCCGGCAAAGGCCGAACAAGACTTAGGTTTTGCCACCACCGTGCCCTTGCGCACCGGAGCGCAACGGGCGGTGGACTGGTATAAGACCTACGGTTGGTTGTAAAGGAGGGGCGATGGACGTTTTCGATAAGTGTTCCCGGTACACGGATGCCAAGGAGGTCATGGCGGCTGGTATTTATCCATATTTCAAAGTGATCCAGTCGGCCCAAGACCCCGAGGTCATCGTGGACGGGCGACGTATGATCATGGTGGGATCCAATAGCTACCTCGGACTCACCTCCCATCCCCGAATCAAGGAGGCGGCGATCCGCGCCGTGGAACAATACGGCACTGGGTGCGCCGGGTCGCGGTTTCTGAACGGAACCTTGGACCTCCACGACGAGGTGGAAGCCCGCCTGGCGAAGTTTAAGAAGAAAGAGGCCGCCCTGCTCTTTGCCGCCGGGTATCAGACCAACCTGGGCGTCATTTCTGCGCTGGTGGGCAAGGACGATGTGGCTATTATTGACCGCTGGAACCACGCCAGCATCATCGACGGGTGTCGTCTCGCCTTCGGTCAGACGCTCAAATATCGGCATAACGACATGGAGGACCTCGAGCGGATTCTGGCCTCCCAGCCCGAGAAGGGAAAGCTGATCATCGTGGATGGGGTCTTCAGCATGGAGGGAGATATCGTCAAGCTCCCCGAGATTGTCCGCCTCGCCCGGAAATATGGGGCGCGAATCATGGTGGATGACGCCCATGCCACCGGCGTTCTCGGTAAGACCGGAGGAGGAACGGCGGAACACTTCGACCTTGAGGATGAAGTGGACATCATCATGGGGACGTGCAGCAAGGCCCTGGCCGCGGTCGGGGGCTTCATCGCCTCGAGCCGTGATGCGATCCACTACCTGAAACATACCGCCCGATCCATGATGTTTAGTGCGTCTCTCCCCCCACCTTGTGTGGCGACAATCGGGGCTGCCGTGGAAGTCATCGAGCAAGAGCCGGAGCGGCGGATGCAACTGTGGAAGAACGCCCAGCGCATCCGGGATGGTTTTCAGGAAATGGGATACGACACGGGGCTCAGCGAAACGCCCGTCATTCCCGTAGTGGTTGGCGGAGAGCTGCAGGCGTTCCAAATGGGACAGGCACTGTATGAACTGGGGGTCTTCGCGAACGTGAGCGTGCGGTCCGCCGTCCCAGAGGGACGTGCCTTGATCCGGACGAGCTATATGGCCACCCACACCGACGCCCACATCGAGGAGGTTCTGAAGGCGTTTCAAATTGCCGGGAGGAAACTCGGGGTGATCTGAGCGTGGAGGTCTTCCCTGTCACCACCGATCGCGATCTCCACACCTTCCTCCGCCTCCCGTGGCGCATCTATCAGGGTGATTCTCATTGGGTTCCCCCCCTCCTCTTTGAGCAGCGCCAACTCCTGACCCGTCAACATCCCTTCTTCGACAAGGCTGAGATCCGCCTGTTTCTGGCCAGGGACGGCGGAGACATCGTTGGTCGGATGGCCGCAATTCTGGATGGACACTTCCTCGAAACCCATCAAGAGCCGGTTGGCTTCTTTGGCTTCTTCGAATGCCTGGATGACGCTTCGATCGCCGAGGGGCTCTTCGGGGCGGTTCGAAACTTTCTCAGGGAAAAAGGAATGCGGGCCATGCGCGGGCCGGTCAATCCCTCGATGCATGCCCCCTGCGGGCTTTTGATTGAGGGCTTCGATTCTTCCCCTGTCTTCCTGATGTCCTATAACCCGCCCACGTACCAGCGTCTCCTGGAAGGCGCCGGGTGTGGGAAAGCGAGAGACCTCTTGGCCTACAGGCTCCGGATCTGGGACGAACCACACCCAAAGATCCTCCGGTCTGCCGAGGGGGCTCGACGCCGAGGCATTCAGGTCCGGCCAATCAATCTCAAGGAACTGGCGAGGGAAGTCCAAAGTATCCGTGAACTGTACAATACCGCCTGGGAGAGAAACTGGGGGTTCACCCCGATGACCGAAGCAGAAGCCCGGTGGATGGCCAAACATCTCAAGCCGCTGATCGTCCCCTCCCTGACGTTGATTGCCGAGGCGGAGGGATACCCCGTCGGGTTTCTCATGCTTCTGCCCGATTACAACCAGGCCCTGCGACATCTCAACGGTCGCCTGGGACCGCTAGGCCTGCTCAAGTTCCTCTGGTACCGACGCCGGATTCGGGATGTTCGCCTTCTCCTCTTGGGCATGCGCCCAGAGTACCGCGGCAAAGGCGTAGACTCGCTCCTCCACCTTACTGCGTGGCACGCCTTGAGAAAAGGCGACTTCATCCATGCAGAACTTTCTTGGATCCTGGAAGATAACAGGATCGTCCGGCGGATGGCGGAGCAACTCAGAGGAACCGTGTACAAACGGTACCGGATCTACGAACTGCCCATCTGATCGGATGACGAGATCCGTGAGCCGACGAGAGTGATAGCCGTCTAGCCCGGCACGGTCGTCGCCTGTCGGTCATCGCCAGACCGCAGCCAGAGAGACGTCACTATGTGCTCCACAGCCACGCAAAGGACGGCCAGTAGGACCCCCGCCACGACATCCACCACATAGTGATAGCGGAGGTACACGGTGGAGAAGATCAGGCCCAGTATCACAGGGAGGAACACCCAGAAGAGGGGACGACTAAACTTCCACGCGTAAAAGAGGATCACGACGACCACGGCGGTGTGAGCGCTCGGAAAGGCATCCTGTTTAAATCGCTCCAGGTAATTGAGCGTGTCCCGGATGGCGTCCGCCGCGAAGACACCGTGAAGTTCGACTGTTTGGAGATGGGCTAATGTGAACCGGGGCCCAACCGCAGGAACGAGAAAATAGCCAACATAGGAAAGGAAAAAGCCGAGGACGATGGCGAACATCGTCCGGTCAAGCTCCACCGCCCTTTCCCTCCAATAGAGGACAAGCACCAGGATAACGGGAAAGAAGTAATACGACGCGTAAGCCCAGGTAAGAAGTTCCGTGAGCACGGGGTGGGCGAACTGCTCAAGCCAGACGGTGGGATGAACCCCCAGGAGGACCCGATCCAATCGGATGAGGAGGGCATCCTGATGGATTGGGCTCGTCAACGGCAACAGCTGGGAAAAGCTGTCAAAGACGACCGGAATAAAGAAGACAGGGTAGAGCGCGTGTAGTGTCTTTCCGATGCGGGTCCGCCCATTGAGCCAGCACACTAGGGTGAGCACGAGGATCAGGGCTCCGTATTTCAAGACCATGCCCGGTCCGTGGGGGTTCATACCCACCACCAGGGCGGTCATCATCAAAACAAGGAGCGCGAGATACGTGATGAGATCGACCGGCTTCAGTCCCAAATGACTCATCATGCCCACACCTTTCCATGAATGCTAAACCCAAGAAGTATAGTCGATCGGGTGTTTTTTTCAAGGGCAAAAACAGGCAAAGCCCGCGACCAGGGCCCCCTCCCCCCAAAGCCCCATCCCGCAAGGACTTGTGCGCGGCGGGCCCCCCGAATGGGACGCGAGACGGGCAGGGAGAAACGGGATGCCTGGCTCGGGCTTGAGGACTCGAAGGAAACAGTTGAGGTCCGGGGGTAAACGTGCTATGTGAATGAGGAGGCAGCTTGCAGGAGCGCGACCAACACGGAGGGTGCCATGGCTAAGCCCGATGAAATCGAAGAGGAGTATGGAGACGAATATCTGACCGTGAGTAAGGAGCGGACCGAGCCGCGAATTACGGTCGATGAAGGGATCTTCCAACGGCCGATAAAAGACCTACACTATCATCCCCCCCTGTGCATGCAGCGAGGAAAGACGTTGTCCGAGGCAGTCGAACTCATGCAGCGCAACAGCGTGGGCGCAGTGATGATTCAGGATGGCGACGCGCTGGTGGGCATCTTCTCGGAGCGAGACATCCTGCGAAAGGTCTTGGGGAGCAACGTGGATCTGCGTCACGCAACGGTCCAGCAGTATATGACCCCCAATCCGGAGGTGACCACCCCTGACGACACCATCGGCCGCGCCATTTATCTCATGCACGGGGGAGGCTTCCGGCATCTCCCCCTTGTGGATGGGCAGCATCGACCGGTAGGGATTGTCTCAGTCAAGGACATCCTGGAGTACATCTATGGCTTTTTCGCCCACGCCCTGTTGACCCGGCCCCCCAAGCCTCGCCGAGAATACACCCCCCGCGTCGAAGGCGGCTAGTCCCGACAACTGCAGACCGTTGACCGACGACCGATGACCGTAAAGGCCAAACGGCTTTCGGTGGTCGGTCATCGTTTGCGCATGAGGACGTGCCAGAAGGCGTGGAGGTGTTGACGCTCTTCCTCGATGTTGACGATCTCGAAAGTCTTCCCAAAGACCCGGGCGAAATCGGCCTTACGAAAGAAGTGGTCGTAGTGGTTTCGGTGGACAACCCAGTTGCGCGTGCGGCGCTCACCCGGGTAGTGCTTAAAGCGAGTGCTGAAGGCGGTCAGGTGAAAGTAGCCACGCGGTTTGAGGAGTGCCCCGAGACCATTGAGATAAGGGGGCCAGTCGGCCTTCTTCACATGGTGGAAACACCCAGAATCCACCACGGCATCGAAACGCTCGCCCCGAAAGGGAAGGTGGAAGGCATCCGCGAGCACAAAGGTCAGCGGCAAGCGGACCGGATCCGCATCCCGGTGCGCGCAGGCCTTTTTTAAGGCGAGGTCCTCGTAGTCGACGCCCACCGCCCAGTGCCCCTCTTTTCCAAAGCAGATCATATGGCGTCCCTCACCACACCCCACGTCAAGGACCCGCGCCCGGCCTCGTTCGCGTCTCAGTCGCTTCGCGAGACGCACGACCGCGGGCGTGGGCTTGAATCGCGGCCACGGGGTTTCCCCCGCCTCGTACGCCCGCCGAAAGAAGACCTTTTGCTGTTCGTAGATCGACATCGACATCTTAGAACGTGAGTGCCGTCGAGAGGGCACGACCGAAGTGCTCCTTCGGCCGATTAAAATATCCAATCTCAACCTGCGGCGCTTCACGTCGGACCGTGCGCAAGAGCTCCCGCATACCGATGGCCCGGCCACGGGGAGGCGGCAGGCTTGCGAGGTACGGGCGGGGGTCGATGTTGAGGTTTTTCATCTGGATCAGATCGAGTCCCGTCTCTCCGATCAGACGGAGCAATCCCTCGACCTCTTCCTCCCGATCTGAGACACCCGGAAAAACGAGCAAATTGATGCCGGTGTAGCAGCCGCAGCTCTTGGCTACCCGAACCGACTGGACCACGTCGGTAAAGGTGTATCCCCTGGGCCGATAGTACGCCGCATAACCATCGGATTGGGTCGAATTGAGGCTCACCCGGATGCTGTCCAGCCCCACGCGGCACAGGCGTTCGACGGCTCTCGGGAGAGACCCGTTGGTGTTCAGGTGAATTGTACCCCGGTCGGTCTGCGCCCTCAGACGCTCAATGCTTGCATGGATCAGGGCTTCGTGCAAGAGCGGCTCTCCCTCGCACCCCTGGCCAAAGCTCACGATGGCCTCCTCCGCCTCGGCGAGGTGCAGCAGCGCCACCGCACACAGTTCCTCCAGGGTTGGCGCCCCGGTGACCCGTTCGTGAGAGGCCGGGACGAGCCCCTCGGTTTGCAGGGAAATACAACCCACACAGTCCGCGTTACAGGCGAAGGCCACGGGCAGCGGCGCCTCCCACCGCCGATAGAATCCGTTCTTGGCACAGAGGCAGTGGTACTCGGTGGCGCAGCGCCTCAGCTGATGCAGGAGGCGATTGTTCGGCTGCTCGGCCAGGCGCTTTTGGATAAGCGGCAGAAGTGTCCGGTCGTCGTACCGCTGTGGCTCCTGGTGGTCCGTGACATCGACCCGGATCCCCGCAGCAACAAACTGTCCGTCCCGCCATCCCACGGCCGTATAGGCCCACAACGGCAGGTAGGGTGTCATGGAAGGATCGGGATAGGCGGCGGCCGGCAGGTGGGTCCGCATGTACCCGGCGGGCAGGAAGGCCGCAACCGCCACCGCCCGGCGCCGGCTGACCGCCTTGACCGTTTTGAAGGCGCCGTTATAGCCGACCGGATGGGCCCCGGGCATCGTGAAAAGCCGGGTCCCCTCAGGGATGGGGATCAACTCTTCATCGGGGACTCGGACCCAGCTGCTCCCCGACGCCCCAACCATCTCGAGGGTCGGGTGGTCATAGATCTGTTCATGCCGATCCGCAAACACGAGAAAGGCCACTCTGCCCCCCATCCCTGCGCGCCGAACGAAGCGCCGTTTCAGCCAGAGCCTATATCAATGCGCTCTCGAGCACAATCCCGCGATCGAGCGCTCGAACTCCCGCGCCCAGATTTTCCTTCAGCGCGGGTGGCAATTCTGGAGACTCGAGAAGCTGCCGTGACAGATCGATGAGGCGCCGAAAGGCCCGGATCAGGTCCCCTTCGTGACCCCCGTATTGGCTCTCCACCAACTGGACCCAATCCTCCTCCCCGGCTGCCCACTCGAACACCGCCGGCAGGTAGGTGGTGTGCATCGACACCGGATGGAAGACGCGATGGGCCCGTTGAACACTCATCACGTCTTGTGCTAATGTCTCGATCTGTCGCACCCGATCTCTCAGATGCCGCTCACGCTTGAGCAGTTGTCGGGCAAACTGGGTCTCGGTCTCGCGCGGTTCTTCCACCAAACACGAGAGAATAGCTATCATCTCGTGGGCCTTGAGGCCCCTGAGCACTTCCGAAAAAGCCACCCGAGCCACCAAGAGTTCATTGTCGTGCCGCAGGGAGGCCACCAACATTCCCTCTCGGCTCAGGGCCCCGTTATGGAGATACCCGTAATGCCTGAGGACCTCCACGACCCGCAGAAACTGTTCCCAGTACGTATTTTTGAGGTGGCCCAGGATCCGGACCTGGTTCCGGATGGTATCTCTGAGCCGCCGCTCCCGCTTGAGCGCCTTCTCCAGACGCCGTCGCTCCGGGCAGCGGTGGCAGGGAAGCGCAGCAAGGGCGAGCGCCCTCTCCTCGATCGTCCTTTTGGCTGCCAGGTACTCTTGGGCCGATGGGATCTTTCCCTCGCCATCCCTCCTGGAGGAATACCGCTGTCGCCTTTCCCTGGGGCGCCCCCTGCGAGACTCGGCCCTCCGGAGCTGGTCGAGCTGTTGCCTCAACAGATCCAGCTCTTGCCGCTTTTCTTGATAGGCGAGCAACTCCTCAAGGGTACAACAGGGAATTTCTACCCGACGACTCCGCTCGAGCCTCGCTCTGAGTTCACCCAGCTCTTCCTCGATCGCCTGGATCCGCTTCCGGTTCTGAAACTGGCCAAAGCTCGATTCAATATTGCGCCGGATATCTTCGGGATCGCGGTACGTGAGAATCAGGAGGGCCGCCGAGCTATACCCGATGCGGAACTGACTCTCAATGGGCTCGGATGGCTTCCGGATAAGATGCAGGACTTCCTCGACGGTCTCCGGAGCATCGAGCCCGATGATACCCTTGCCCTCGAGGTCGATGCCGCGGCGACCGGCACGGCCGGCCATCTGGGTCAGCTCATTATGCGTCAAGGTCCGGAAGCCGACATCCGTCCGCTTGGTCAACTCCTGGATGACGACGCTCTTGGCCGGCATGTGAATCCCGAGGCTCATCGTCTCGGTGGCAAAGACCACCTGCACCAACCCCCGCTCGAATAAGCTCTCGGTGAGACGCTTGAGGGCAGGAAGAATTCCGGCATGGTGGACCCCCGCCCCCCGACGGAGACCGTCAAAGATCAGCTCGTTGAGGGCCGATTTCGTGACCAGGGTCGGATTCTCGTTCAGGAAGGTTGCGATTGCCTCGTCAACCTCGTGGTGCTGAGGCGGCCCCAACAGGGAGACTCCCTCCTCAAGAAACCGCCGGAGGGCCTCCTCGCACCCCGCCCGACTGAAAATAAAGTAGATCGCTGGAAGCCACTTCCTGCTCTTGAGATGCGGAAGGAGGGCCGAAGGCCTCACCCGGCGCCGGCCCAAGCCGCGTCGCCGCCCTCGGTCCTCACGCCTTCGCATCTGGACATGACGGAAGCCGTGCCAGGACCTGACGACTTGATACAGTTGGGCGCGGGAGTGTCCGTCGATGTCCACGATCTCTGCGCCGGGACCACAGAGATGGTAGTGGAGAGGGACGGGACGCGACCGGTGCACTACCGTCCGGATGGACCCGTGGACCTCCCGAATCCACTCGGCGATTTCCTCAATGTTGCCGACTGTGGCCGACAGGGCAATGAGCCGGATCTCGCGCGGACAATTGATGATGATCTCTTCCCAGACCGTGCCGCGCCCCTCATCCCCCAGATAATGGCATTCGTCTAAGACCACATAGGCAATTTCCTCGAGCGACTGCGTGTAAAGCTTGTTCCGCAGGATCTCGGTGGTCATGACAACGAGGGGGGCGCCCGGGTTGACCTTGACATCTCCCGTGAGAATGCCTACGAACTCCTCGCCATACTGCTTTCCGAAATCGGCGAATTTCTGATTGCTGAGGGCCTTGAGGGGAGTCGTGTATGCAATACGCTTCCCCGTCGCCAGCGCCTTGTAGATGGCGAACTCGGCGATGAGGGTCTTCCCCGCCCCCGTGGGCGCAGAAACGATGACCGAGTCCCCATCCAGGATGTAACGGATCGCCTCTTCCTGAAAGGGGTCGAGAGGAAACGGGTAGCGGTGACGAAACGTGTCCAGCAAATCTTGACCCATACACCAGAGTTTACCACAAGATGTGGGTCCGCCCGCGCCAAAACCTCTTGGTTTTTCCACAGGATTCTGGTATGCCTGAGGGGCTATGGACTACCAACACCTGGCGGAAAAGAGCCTCAACGGCGAGAGCTTGACTCGGCAGGAGATGGCGAGTGTCCTCGGCGCGCCTGCGGGCGAAGTCCCGTCACTACTCCAGGCCGCCCTGCGCGTCCGGGAACACTTTTGGGGACGCAAGGTTCACCTGCATATGCTCACGAATGCCCGGAGCGGTCTCTGTCCCGAGGACTGCCATTACTGCTCGCAGTCGGCGATCTCAACCGCGCCGATCGCCAAGTATCCCCTCCTCTCCCGCGGGCAGCTCGTGGAGGGTGCGCACCGAGCGAAGGCGGCCCGGGCCGTGCGGTATTGCATCGTGACTAGCGGTCGGGGTCCGACGGCCCGCGATATCGAGACCTTGGCGTCGATCGTCCGGGACATTCGGGAACGGGTCGAGATCAACATTTGCTGCAGCCTCGGACTCATGACCGAGGAACAGGCGAGAACCCTCAAGGCAGCCGGCGTCGAGCGCGTGAACCACAACCTGAACACCAGTCGGCGCTTCCATCCCGCCATCTGCACCACCCACACGTACGATGACCGCGTCCGGACCGTCGAGAATGTTCGGCGGGCCGGGTTGAGTACGTGCTGCGGCGGCATCATCGGGATGGGGGAGACGAACGAGGATCTCATGGATCTCGCGTTGAGCCTGCGCACATTGGATGTCGCGTCCATCCCGGTCAATTTCCTGCATCCGATTCCGGGAACTCCTTTTGACGGACACCGCGAGCTCACCCCCGAGCGCTGTCTCAGGGCGCTGTGCCTTTTCCGTTTTGTCAATCCCACCAAGGAGATCCGGGTCGCCGGGGGGCGAGAGCTCAATCTCGGCCCGCAGCAACATCTCGCCATGTACCCAGGAAACTCGCTCTTCGTGGACGGCTACCTCACGACACCGGGCCAGACGGCCGCCGACACGCACCGCATGATCGAGGCCCACGGCTTCGAAATCGACGACGCCATCCCTCCCCTGCGCTAGAAACTCTTCTTCTACACTGATCCTCGGCGGAACATCGTGGTGAGAAAGACGCGGAGGCGCATGAGCGAGAAGAGGAACCGGCCGAAGGCGCTCCCGGCATCGGGAAAGAAACCGAGCTGGGTCAGGAGCGAGACGCTGTCCAGGTAGATGCGTTCCCCCAATGCCTTGCCATTCCGCATCGGGAACACAATGACCCCCCTAATTTCCCCCGATCTTCGGGTCGGGGGGATCCCTCGAAAAGGCCCGGTATGGGTCCCCCGAAAGGTCATCTCGTAGATGACCGATGATTCGTCGGCAACCCGGTTGGTGACGACATAGGTAAAGTCGGGGAACGCCTTCCATAGCTCCTGATAGTACTCGGCAATGGCTGCCTTTCCCTGGACCGGCTTCTCCAGCAAACTCTCTTCATAGATGGAGTCCTCCACCAATGTGGCCAAGAGCCGGTCCAGCTCGCGGTTGGCCTCCGCCTCGAGATGCTCCTCGGCGGTCTTGATGTTCTGCTCGATCGACATCGATCCCTCCCGGTCACGGAAACCTTTTCTTCGCAGGGCCGAGACGCCCCAACGCTCGCTTGGCGGCGCGGGCCTTCTTGGGCAGTCGGCGCGGGTTGCCCTTTTTGGGAACAGAAAGGACGTCGTCGTCGTCCTTCTCCGGAGCGGGTGGCGCCAGGACGCGTGCGAGAAATTCATCTGTCCTAATCGCGATGGCCCCCACGCGCTCGGCCGCCCGACGGACGTCACGGTCATTGGACACGACGGCGACGCCAGGAGCGGCTAACCGCGCGATGAGATGATCGGCCGTCTCTGGCGCCTTGGAGAAGACGACGCGGACGCCCCTACTGCTCGTGGCCGTCCCACCCCCACGCGTCCCGTCAAACACGACGACGAAGTGGTCCCCTGAGGCTCGGGCGGCCGCCATCAGGAACTGACAGAGCGCGTGACGCCCGACCTGCAAGCTGACCTGCTCGCGGGCGGCCAGGCCTGGTTCACGCCGGATCACGTTGTACCCATCCACAAGCCACCGCATCGCACCGCCATTTTACACGCAGGGAAGGTTCGGTCCAATAACCCCCGACGCGCTGTCCCGTGGCGAGAGTTGATGGAACTGCTATTCCGCAACCGGCTGCAGAAGATGTCGGGGGATCAGCACTTTCTCCAGGCCCTCGAATGCCCATTCCGTCATGATCGCCAGGATGGCTGCCGGGATGGCTCCTTCCAAGATCAGAGACGTATTGTTCAGAGCCAGACCCGTGACAATGGGCTCGCCGAGCCCCCCGGCGCCAATAAACGCAGCCAGCGTCGCCGTGCCGATGTTGATCACGGCGGCGGTCTTGATACCGGCGAGAATGGTCGGTGCCGCCAGGGGCAGCTCCACATATCGCAGACTCTGCCCTGGGGTCAGCCCCATTCCAACCGAGACCTTTTTCAAAACGGGGTCGATCGAAACGAGCGATGCGGCAGTGTTCCGTAGAATCGGGAGCAGGGAATAGAGAAAGAGGGCCACGATGGCCGGCATCACGCCGATGCCGAACAGCGGGATCATAAAGGCGAGTAACGCGATGGAGGGAATCGTCTGCAGCAATCCTGCCATGTACATCACGGGCCGGGATATCGCGCGAACCCTATACACCAGGATCCCCGCGGGAATGGCAACGACCATCCCTGCGAGGAGGGCGATAAACGTCAGCTCAAGATGCCTCACTGTCCGATGGAGCAAGGTAACCCACTTGCTCTCCTCGACGCGCGGTCGGTCAGCCGTAAGGACTCCCGCCTCACGCAGAAATCCGTGGGCCACCTCTGCAAAGGTCTTCCCTTCCAAGAGGACCATCGCATTGAGCTCCCGCACCTGATCATCGGTGATGGCCCCGGCGAGCTGACCCAGAAGCGCCGTGACCCGCTCATTGACCCCGCCCCGGACCAGGGGCGCGGCCAGGTATTGAGAAAAATAGTCTTTATCGTCCTCCAAGAGAAAGAGATCGAATTTCTTGATGTCTCCATCTGTGGTGTAGACATCCGTGACATCTAATCTGTTTTCCCGAATCGCCTGATAGGCAAGCCCATGCTCGATCCCCACCGGCCGCACCGTCAGTCCATAGATTCGCGCCAGTCCGGGCCACCCGTCATTGCGGTTGAGAAACTCATAACTCAAACCGATGCGCAAGTCAGGGAATTTGGCCAGATCGCCGATGGTGTTCAACTCGCGCTGCCTGGATAGCTTTCTGCTCACCGCGATGGCATAGGTGTTGTTGAACCCGAACGACCCGAGCAGATTCATATCAAACCGGCGCTTCAGAATGTCTTGAAGCTCGGCATAGGAGACCCGGCGAGGCAGATTCAGAATGGCCTCCGCCAATGTCCCGGAATACTCGGGATAGACATCGATCTCGCCATTTTTGAGAGCCTCAAAACAAATCAGTGTCCCTCCGAGGCCAAACCTTCTGCTCACCGGAATACCCCGGTCCTCGAGCAGCTGAGCCATGATCTCGGCGAGGATATACCCCTCATTGAAATGCTTGGATCCGACGATCACGGGCCGAACTTCCCCTTGGGCCCCTGCGCCGAGAAGGAGCCCGGTCACGAACAAAATGATCAGGACGCGCATATCACCACCAGATGTCAGGGGTCCAGTTGCGACTGGAAAAAGCTCTGGACGAATCCGCTTGCTGGATTGGCTAAGATCTCTGCGCCGGTTCCATGCTGCACGATCCGTCCCTGGTCCAGCACGACGAGGCGTTGGGCGAGTTTGAGCGCCTCTCGAAGGTCATGGGTCACGAGGATGATCGTTCTCGCCTCGGATCGCTGCAGGTGCAGAAATTCCCGTTGGATCTCGCTACGGGTGATGGCATCAAGTGCACCGAAGGGTTCGTCGAGTAAAAAGATCTGCGGATTCAATATCATGGCCCGACAGAGCCCAACGCGCTGCTGCTCTCCCCCGCTCAGCTCGTGGGGGTACCGCGCAGCATAGGAAAGCGGCAGATTGACCAGCTGCATGAGTTCCTCGGTCCGCGGCTTAATGCGATCTACATCCCATTTGGCGAGCCGGGCAAGTAACGAGATGTTTGCGTCAACGGTCATATGCGGAAAGAGGCCCGTCCCTTGGACGGCATAGCCGATGCGTAAACGGAGTTTGGGGAGGCCCTGATAGTCGATGGGTTTTCCGAAGATGAAGACCTGTCCGTCGTCCGGTCTTACCAGCCCGTTGATCAGCTGCAGTAACGTCGACTTTCCGCTCCCGCTCGGGCCGACGACCGCCGTGCTCACCAGATCTGTGAAGGTGAGATTAATATCGTGAAGGGCTGTCTGGTCACCGTAGAATTTGCTGACATTTTCGAGTGCGATTTGTGCCATGCAATGACCGGAAGACTAACGCCCCGCACATGTCCGAAATCCCGCCAAGACGTCGCGCCGATCTGGCGTGTAGTAGTTCCGCCAGGTATTCCGGATCATGCGCGACCGTGTCACCCAGCATCCCCCGCGCAGAACCTTATGGGTTCCGAACCACGGTTGCGAATATTCCTTATAGGGGTCGGCAACGAATCCAGGGTATGGACCGAAAGGAGTACTGGTCCATTCCCACACGTTGCCGATCATATGCCGACACCCGAATGAACTGTCGCCGGCGGCGAGAGCACCAACGTCGATACACCCCCCCGCCTGCCCGTCGAGATTGGCCCGACCCGCGAAGGCAGGCTCATCGCCCCACGGAAATCTCCGCTTGTGCCCGGACAGTCCCCGACCGTTTGTTGCCGGCTCCGCACTCGCCGCCACTTCCCACTCGGCTTCCGTTGGAAGACGCCGGCGTGCCCATCGGCAGTACGCCTCGGCTTCGTGCCAGTTGACGTGGATGATCGGCTGGTGCTCTTCCAGCGGAAGCATTTCGTCATAGCATCGCCGGGTCCAATGCGCCCCCGGGACCCGATGCCAATAGACCGGCTGTTCGGCTCCAACCTTCTCGCGCCAACGCCACCCCTCGTCGCTCCAAAACTCCCGCCGCCGATACCCCTCGTCGTCCACAAAGACTGCAAACTCGCTATTGGTCACGGGCGCGCGCGATATTCGAAACGGTCTGATCTCGACGGGATGAGCCCACTTCTCGTTGTCAAACACAAATGAGAGGTCGGGCGTCGCCCCGAGGAGGAAGGTCCCTCCCGGAACCTCTACGTCTCCGGGGAGAGGCCCGCCCCCGGTCTGCGCCCCTGGTGAGGCGGCGATACATTGGGGGCGTGGGTATCCCAGGGTCTGCCGCGTGTAGGTAAATGCCTCATCGTGCATGTCCTCGTGGAAAAGGGCAAGATGGTAGAAGTAGGCTTCGTCATCCGAGGTAATCGCGCTGAGCCGCTCGAGGATCCGGTCGAGCACTCGCTGCATGTAGGTCACGGTCTCCTCTCTCGACGGCAGCGGGAGATCCCACCGGGTATCGTGCGGTATCGCCATAGAGTCGTACAGGGCATCGGCATCATCCCGAACCGATGCGGCGTTGTCGCGCCGCAAGACCCACTTTTCCTGAAACCACGCGACATGCCCGATCTCCCACAGCAGCGGATTCACGATCGCGAGGCGCGGCCCGATCAACTGTTCATCGGTCAGGTCGGCGACCAACGCAAGAGTCCGCGAACGGGCATCAATCAAAGCGCGAGCGATTTCGGACGCCGCAGTTTTGACATGTGTGTTCATGTAAGTCTCCCTGGTTTGACGGACGCTCTTATAGTCTTGCCATACCGTACGCCTAAGTCCAGACTGCCTCGGCCGTCTCCACGATCACGCGCAGTTTGCACTCCTGATCATCCACCGAGATCTGGTTCCCGATGATCGAGCTGGCGAAGCCGCACTGTGGACTGAGGGCCAGCCGATCGAGCGGCACACACCGACCCGCCTCCCGGATGCGCGCGGTCAGCTCCTCTTGGGTCTCCCGGCGCGCAGTTTTGGTAGAGACCAAACCCAGGACGACGATCTTATCATCCGGTACCTCTCTCAGGGCGCCGAAGGTGCCAGAGCGATCGTCATCGTACTCAAGCAATAGTCGATGGGCGTCGATGTCGTTGAAGATACGCCTGGCGATAGGCTCATACCCCCCTGCGACCAGCCACCGGCTGCCTTGATTGCCCCGTCAAAGGTGAAAACCAAAAGTAACATTTGTAAAGCCATCCATCACAGCGTTGTCCATCGCGATGCCCTGTGATAACCAGCGGTCGACACTCCATCCCTGCGACTCATAGAAGGCCCGGGTCTTCGGATCAATGAGCAAGGCATAATGGGGCGCATCGAGCTGGATGTAGGTTGCGCCGAGCCGGACGAGCTCAGCGACCTCACCGCGTAGGATATCCGTCACGTCACCCAGAAAGTGATCGAGGGTGGGATAGGCCTGCCGAGAGCGATCAGGCGACCAGAAATTTGCCCACAGGCTGGGACTCGGCAACGTGACCTTGGGGATCCGCTTTGTCCGACCACAAAGATATGTAAACTCGTCCACCGAAAGGTGCCGCCGCCGGGTGAGCTTTTTGACGGCTCCCAAAGTGGCTGGCCGCTCGAGACCCAAATCTCCCACCTCTTTATCGCCATGCCACTCTCCCCAGAGAAAGGCTTCGAGGGAGACCTCCCCAAAGCCGTCCACGGCCGCCGTCATCTGGCTCTGGAACGCTTGGCGACGCATCTCACCGTCAGTCACCACCTGAAGCCCCACCCCCTCTTGGAGGGTCACCGCCTCATCGACCGCCCGATCCTCGATGGCTTTGAAAGCCGAGGGCGTGATGGTCCCGCTGACGAGGTCTTGCTGAGCTTTCAGCAGCCACGGGGGCCGCAGCAGGCTCCCCACGATATCGGCGCGGATCGTCCGCATAGACCTTTCGTCCGACCCTCTGCGCGAGAGGTCAGCCTGAGACTGGATACGGTTACAATGAGAGAATGATTCTAATGCACGGGTGCGGAAAG
The DNA here is from genome assembly GCA_964558395.1 of uncultured bacterium. Classification (GTDB taxonomy): domain Bacteria; phylum Methylomirabilota; class Methylomirabilia; order Methylomirabilales; family CSP1-5; genus CSP1-5. The sequence continues at coordinate 44,269 of CAZLDS010000012.1, forward strand.
TGAAAGGGCAAAGAAATGATTCGCATCCGTATCCCAGCGCGTCAGGCGCAGTCCGGCGTTTTCGAGCATCGCCTCAACCACCGCACGGGTGTATTTGCAACTGATTTCTGTGCGGATCGACTCTCCCTTCGCGAAGTCCACAGCCAGATCAATGGCATCGATCGCAACGGAATGGGCCTCCCGGGCCACTAGGTGCATCTCGATCCGTGACTCGTCTCGGTTGTAAAATGCGAAATGGCCAAAGCGATTCAGGTCAAAGTGGGCGTTCAGATGCCGATTGACGACCGAAAGGATATTGCGGTTAAAGGCGGCCGTGACGCCGGCGGCATCATTGTACGCTCGTTCCAGCGTCCCGATGTCCTTTACGAGGTCCGTGCCGAGCAAGAACCGATCCTCCGGACCGAGGAGACGGGCAACATTGCGAAGAAAGACACTGGCCTCCGCAGGCGTCAGGTTTCCGATGGTTCCCCCCAGAAAGATGATCAGACGCGGTCCCTCGTCTGGGAGCACTTCCACTGGTTCCTCGAAGTCGCCGATCACCCCGTACACGTGGAGTCCCGGGTAATCATCGGTCAGGACATGCGCGGTCTGCCGAAGCATTTCCTCACTGACGTCAATCGGCACATAGAGATCCAGCAGGCTGGCGCGCGCAATCGCGTCGAGAAGGATGCGCGACTTGCGCGAATTCCCCGACCCAAATTCGATCAGCGTGGTCGGTCGACACGAGGCGACAAGTGCATCAGCGATGTCTTCGAGCAGGAGATGCTCGGTCCGGGTCGGATAATACTCGGGGAGCTCGCAGATCTGATCGAAGAGCTCCGCACCTCGGGCGTCATAGAAGTACTTCGGGGACAGCTCCTTCGGCATCTTGGTGAGCCCGCTCCGCACATCCGCCTCCAGCCGGGCAAACGGACCTCTCTCCCCGGCACGGCAGATGATCTCAATCTTGGATGACCGCTTTGATGGCGGCTTGTACATCACCCCGAATGGCTCGCACAAAGCGCTCCAGGCTGACCAAGCAGCCTGGCAGCCCGTGACTGTGCAGCGCCTCTCCCTTATCCGGATCATAAACAAGCTGATTGCGAATGTCGATGAGCTGAACCAGTTCTCGGGTCAGGTCTCCCTCCAATAGATTGACCTCGGCCAGGACCTCGGGAATATCCGCCATATTCCGAGGAGGACGGAGCTTAAGGGTGGCGCTGAGTCAGGCAGATCGTAAGGCAACACGTAATGGCAGATTGCAGATAGTACCGGCCCGCCGCCTCTCTGATCGGCTCAGTCGATGGGGTTCCCTCCAGGGCCCGGGCGCGCCCGATATTTTCTTCCAGCTGCTCGAGCCTCTCTGCCAACTCTGCCCTGAGGATCATCCCAGCTCCCTCCTCCGCCAACTGCGGGCCGGACGCGAGCATGTGTCCGAGATTGAAATACTCACTCCAGACGCCTTCCTCAAAGGCGATCCGGCCCCGTTCGTCCCGGCTGTAAATCACTCGGCCGGCCGAGAGAACCGCCCCGTGAAATGTCAAAGGCGCCGCATTCAGGATCCGCGATCCGGCGACGGGAACCGCCAGTGTTTCTTCCAATAAGGTCTCCAGGCGAATCTCGACATGAAAGTAGCTCTCGACGGGAAGGGCCGGATCCATATACGTGGCTAACTGTACGCCGCGAAGAGCTGGAAAGGTACTCGGATCTGCAATACCGTATGCAAAGAGGGTTGGGGTCTCTTCGAGTATTTCCCCTGCCTTCTCTTGGAGCCGGTCAAAAATGTTAGATGGTTCAGAGTACATCGTTCAGGGTTGGTTCCGAGTCGATGGTTCAGAGTTCAAGCTGCATCGTTCAGGTTTCATGGACAGGGCTAACCTTCAATAGGCTCGCTTTTCCATGAACGATGAACTACAAACCATGAACCGGCTCCTCGGTTGTCGCTAACCGAGATGGTGCTGAAGCTCTCGTAGATCACGAAGCACTAGGTCGGGCCCCGCGGCCTGAACAACCGCGGCCGGTCGCAGGCCGTACGTGACTCCGACGCTATAGATTCCCGCGTGCTTTGCCATCTCGATATCTGCGGGGCTATCCCCTATGACGGCGGCCAGCCGAGCCTCGACTCCAGTGGAACGCAGAACCTTTCTCGCGGGTTCCGGATGCGGTTTCCGCTCGACCGTACTGTCACCTCCCAACACTAGCTCAAAGTGCGAATCGATCTCGAGTCCCTGCAGGATGCGCTGGGTGAAGTCTAGGGGTTTATTGGTCACGATGGCCTTTCGCTTTCCCCCAAAATGTTCGAGGGTCTCCCGGATGTCTGGATAGAGGCAGGTCTGATCGAGCAGGTGGGCTGCGTAATATTCTCGAAAAAACCGGACCCCTGTGTCGATGACACCCCGATGCTCGGGTCCCAGGGCCCGGCTGAGGAGGGTGTGGACGCCATCCCCCACATATTCGCAGACTCGCTCCATCGACAGTGGGGAAATCGCAAGCCTCTGCAGGGCGTGATTGACCGTTGCGGTGATGTCGGCTCTCGTATCTGCAAGCGTACCGTCGAGATCGAAAATGAGGAGATCAACGCGGCGCAAGGTATTCCTCGATCCGTCGAACCGCTTCCCGGATGTTGTCCAACGAATTCGCGTAGGAAAAACGGATATGGCCTTCGGCTCCGTTCCCAAAGTCGATCCCCGGGGTGACTGCCACCTTGGCTTCCTCCAGGACTTCAAAGGCAAACCGATAGGAGTCGGCGGCGAACGCGGTAGCATCTGCCAGAACGTAAAAGGCCCCCTGAGGCTCTCGCGAGACGGTGAAACCGATCCGACGGATGCCGTGCACCAGAAATCGGCGCCGCTCATCATAGGTCCGACGCATCTTTTCAACCTCGGCCGCCGCCCCCTGCAGCGCGGCGATCGCAGCCCGCTGCACAAAGTCACTAGCAGAGATGAAGAAGTTCTGATGCATCTTTTGCAGGGACCGAATCAACGCCGGGGGAACAATGGCGTAACCCACCCTCCAGCCGGTCATGGCGTACGCCTTGGAGAAACCGTTCAAGACCACGGCGTGATCGGTGTACTCGAGGATCGAATGTTCTTCCCCCTCGTAGGTCAATCCATGATAGATCTCATCCGAGACAATCAGGAGACCGAGGTCGGCCAGCGCTCTGAGAGTCTGTCCTGGAAGGACGGCCCCAGTGGGATTGGCGGGAGAGTTGATAAGGAGCGCCTTCGTCCGATCGCCAATCGCTTCCCGAACCGATTCGGGATCGAGCTGGAATCCTTCTCGTTCCCGAACCCGGACGTAGATCGGCTGGCCGCCGGTAAATTGAATGAAGTTCGGATAGCAGGCGTAATGGGGGTCGCTGAGAATCACTTCGTCCCCGGACTCGAGGAGGGCCGAAAAGAGGAGCCACATGGCGGGAGAGGTCCCGGAGGTAACCAGCACCCGCTCCGGCGAGACGTGCACCCTGTACCGGCTGGCGTAGTGTTCGGCAATGGCCTCGCGCAGTTCGCGGATGCCCAGACTGTGCGTGTACTTGGTTCGCCCTTCCGCGAGCGCCTTGGTCGCCGCCTCCTGGACGCACGCCGGGCTGGGAAAGTCGGGCTCGCCTAGCTCGAGATGAATGATGTGCTCTCCCTTTCTCTCGAGCTCCTGGGCACGCTCCAGAACCTCCATGGCAATGAACGGAGTCAAAGCCTCCGCCCGGCCGGGTATGTTGATCCGCCTCATCCCATCTCCACGAACCGCCAGGGGACCGGAAAGCCGACGAGCCCATCCAGTTGCGGGCTCTGGAGAAACCGCTCGAACCCTTCCAGATGTCTGGGGGTAAGATCAAAGGAGAGTTGCTTGCGAAAGTAGTTCACGCAGGCCTCCTCGCTGATGCCAACTCGGGTATGGACAGCCGCACTGAGGATCTCCGCCTTCCCCAAACTATAGGCTTTGGAGGCAAGAAGGGCCCGATGGAGCTTCCTGGTACTTTCAGGAGCCGTCCGGTAAAATTCCTCCCGGACGCCCCAGAGGGCAAAAACGAACGGGAGACCAGTGAGCTCTTTCCACCCCTGGCCCAGGTCCAGGTGGTGGGGGTACTTGTGTTCATACGCCGCCTTGAGTGCCGGATCGCCGATGAGTAGGCCTGCGGCAACTTCCGAGGGAAGCACGTGAGGGACTTCCCCACGAAGATAGACCGGCCGGACCCCATACCCTCGCTCGAGCAGCAGTCGGAGCAGATAGACTGAAGTCAGAGATTCCTCGGTAATAAGAACTCTTTCACCGTCCAAATCCTGCAGCGGAACACGACTCAGGCAAACCACGCTTCCCACCGCCCCGTCACAGGCGATTGCCAGGTCGGGAAGGAGGTGATAATTCTCCGGAGACTGTGCATAAGCCAGAGATGAGATCACCGAGATATCCAGGTCTCCTCGCTCGAGCATCCGGTTCAACTCCGCCGGAGTCCCCTCAATGAGATCACAGTTAGCCGACACAACGCCTTCTTCGATTCCGTAATAGACCGGCTCACAGTTGATATAGCGAACCTTCCCGACGCGCGGTCGCCTCACGGTCCCTGCCTTTCATAGAGCGGCTTGCCGCCGACAACGGTGAGGAGAACTTTTTCAGGAGCCGCTTTGTGCACGAGGTACTCATACGGGTCCGCGCCTGGATCATCGAGGGCGAGCGCGGTAACGTCGGCCTGTTTCCCAGGGTCCAGGGTCCCGATCACCATGTCGAGGCCCAAAGCCCGGGCGCCCCCCACCGTCGCCATCCCAATCCACTCTGCGGGGGACAGCAGGCCCTCATGCGCCTGATGAGCAAACCGGATCTCGTCCCAGAGACTGAGACTTTCGTTGCTTGCCAGCGAATCGGTGCCCAAGCCCACAGGGATCCCTCGATCCCTGAACGCCTTCAGCGGGGCGCGGCCTACGTCGAGATAGGCGTTCGACCGCGGACAATGAGCGACGGCTACTCCACTTTTGGCCCCGATGTCCAGATCCTCTTCCGTCAGGTGAACGGCATGGACGAGAAGGCATCGTGGATCCAACATTCCCAATCGAGAGAGATAGTCCACCGGGGTCGCCCCGAGGGCCGGCGGTGGGATCTCACCCCACCCCGTCGCCCGGAGGAGACGGGTCCGGATCTCGCCCGTCCCCGATCGAAGGTACTCGATCTCGGCAGGACTCTCGGCAGTATGGATCGCCGCCTTGAGACCCAAGCGTTGCTGCGCCTCTCGACACCACTCGAAGAGCCGAGGCGAAACACTGTACACCGCATGGGGAGAAATGCCTATCTCAAGGAGACCCCCGCGGGCCTCGTCCCGCATCCTCTCGAGACGCCCAAAGGACATCTCGGCGATTCCCTCAGCGCGAGCTTGGTCCGGGCCGATCACCTCGTGATAGACCACTCCACGGAGACCATTCTGCTTCAGCCCGCCAAGGCTCGCCCCCGCTGAAGAAACCTCTCCAACACACGTTGTCCCCGACCGGATCAGCTCGGTGATCCCCTGCTCCACGGCGGGGGCATATGTCTCCGATGTCAGGCGCGACCTCTTCTCCAAAAGATGAATGACCCAATCGGCAAAAGAACGGCCGGGGGGGACCTGCCCGCGAAGAGTACTCAGCTCAAGATGAGTATGGACATTGACCAGGCCGGGGAGGAGAATCGCTTCGCCGAGATCACGCCACGGCACCCCGGGATACCCCCTTTTCAGGACCGCACGCGGTCCAGCGGCCCGGATGCTCGTTCCCTCAATCAGGAGAGCTGCGTCACGGATCGGGGGTTGACTGACCGGAAGAACGTACTGAGCAGCCAGGCCATGCATATTACGCCATCGCCAAGAGGGAACGCCCTGACCACTCGGCCCGGACGAATTCCCCTGGCGTATTCATATAGAAAAGGCCGAGCCCGTGGGGATCGGCGGCCTCGACCTCCTCAAAACCCATCCGTCTTATCCCTCTTCCTCTTCCTCGGCTCCCTTCTCCACCTGGTCGAGATCTACCAACTCTCCCCCAACAATTTCAGGGACTTCTGCGGTCTCTTCTTCTGTCTCGCTCGGCGCCGCAGCCTCAAGTTCCTGCTCCACTTCCGCTTCCTCTTCCTCTTCTGTTTCTTCCTCGGTCACGACCCCCTCGGGGGCAATCTCCCTGAACCAGGTCGGTTTGACCGCCTCCGCAAAGATCCCCGTCTTGGTCCCTTCCTCGAGAGTCTTCATCGTGTACTCGATCTTTCCCGCCGCCATTTCCTCCAAGGCGATATATGTTGGTTTATACCTTTTGGGCTGGACCAGCGGGATGGTCCCCTGATTGAGTTGCCGGCTTCGCTTGGCGGCAATAATCACGAGCCGATATTTGCTGTCCACTTTGTCGGTCAAATCCTCATAGGGTATATGGGTCATAGGTCACATCCCTCCTTGTTAAACGCCCAACTCGTCCCGGATCTGGGAATGCAGGCGGGAGCTCCGGCAACGTTCCGCCGCAATGATGACACACAGATCGCTGACGGCGCGCTCAAGTACATCGTTGATGATTACATAATCGTACTCGGCGAAATACTTCATCTCTTCGCGGGCCTTTCGTAGACGACGCTCGATCTCCTCGGGGACGTCGCTCCGCCGGTTCCGCAGGCGTTGTTCGAGCTGTTCCCAGGACGGCGGAAGGACAAAAACGAATACCCCCTCCGGATAGACCTGGCGCAGTTTCGCGGCTCCCTGAGTATCCACGTCCAAGATAACATCGTGGCCGGCCGTGAGTTGAGCCTGGAGCAGATCCCGGGAGGTCCCGTAGTGATGGCCGTGGACAATCGCCCACTCCGCAAAACCATCCGCCTTTACCATCTGCCGAAAGGTCGCCTCGCCCACAAAATGATAGTCTCGGCCACCGACCTCGTGGGATCGCGGGGCCCGGGTCGTATATGAGACAGAGTGGGCGAGCCCGCGGACCCTCCGAACGGCCTCCTTACACAGACTGGTTTTTCCTGCGCCCGAAGGAGCAGACACCACGACGACGAGCCGACGGACATCCCTCACCTGCTACTCCCTCTCTCCGTGAGTCCCCACCAGTCGCTGGGCGAGGGTCTCGGTCTGAATAGCCGAGAGGATTACGTGGTCGCTATCCGTCACGACGATGGAGCGCGTACGCCGCCCGTTCGTGGCATCGACCAGCTTTCGAACCTCTTTCGCCTCATCCTTCAGCCGCTTGCTAGGAGCAGAACTCGGATTCACAATGGTAACAATCCGACTCGCGACCACCATATTTCCAAAGCCGACGTTCAGGAGTTCGGTCCCCAAGGCCCTCACCTCCCTCCTCCTTCCATGAAAGCACCCCCGAGGACTCTATTCAATATTTTGGATCTGTTCCCGCATGCGCTCTAGGTCTGCCTTCATTTCCACCACGACTGGAGAGATGATCACATCGGCCCCCTTCGTCCCAATCGTATTCACCTCCCGGTGCATCTCTTGCAAGAGAAACTCCAGTCGCCGACCGTGAGGACCACCGCCCTGGAGAATCATCCGGAACTGCTGGAGATGGCTCTTGAGCCGTGTGGACTCCTCGCTGATGTCGGACCGGTCCGCGAAGAGAACGACCTCCTGGGCAAGCCGATCCGAATCGGACAGCGGGGCGCCCAGCAGGGCGCTGACCCGCTCTTGTACTCGGGCGCGATAAGCCTCTACCATGTGAGGCATCCGCGCCTCCACGGTCTGATGTCCCGCTTCGATCCGGGTCAAGCAGGCTTGCAGATCCTGGACCAGGTTCTCGCCTTCCTTTCTCCGCATGGACTCGACCTGATCGAGGGCCTGGTGCAGTAGTGATCTGAGGACCGCGTCCGCCTCCGCCAGATCGACCTCCGCGGCTTCCAGGCTGACGAGATCCCGCAGGCCCATGACCGCCTCGATGGTCACGTTTCCCCCGAGGTCCAACTCTCGCTGTAGATCTCTGAGCGCCCCAACATACTGTGCGACGGCGCCCCGATCGATGCGCAGCGCCCGAGGAATCTCTCCATGGAGCCGTTCTGTGACGTGGACGTCGAAGCGGCCCCGGTGGACCCGTCCCCGGAGCTCCCGATGCAACTCATGCTCCAGGGGGGCCAATGCCCTGGGAAGCCTGATTCGGATGTCGGTAAACCGGTGGTTAAAGGCCTGGATTTCAAGGGTGTACAGGTGCGTCGCCGTGGCACCCTCCGCCCTGCCATACCCGGTCATGCTTTTGAGCATTGGGACCGAACCACACTTACGCAAAGGGAAGGTCATCGACGCCGCATCGCGGAGAACTACAGCGACTCTGGCCGTCAGAGAGGAAAGAACGCGCGACTTCCTCTTGATTTCATCATCCTACTGCAGTTTCCGAGGACTGTCAAATTCAAACAAACCCCACATCATCAATGACTGCCTTTACTTAGACCGCCCTGACAGCTAAGATAACGGAATGATTTCACAGTTGAAAGCGGCACAGCGGCGCTACGCCCGCCTCGTCCAGCGACGGATCAGCCGGCTCAAGCGGCGGCGGGAGAAGATTGTGGCAGACTTGGCAAAGGGTCGGGGCTGGGAAGATCTTCGCCGTAAGGGGGAACTGCTCCGCGTCCACCGAGATGCCATTTCCCGCGGCCTTCCTCAGGTGAGCCTCCCCGACTACTACGCGGGGCCGGACGAGAGTCTCACCATTCCCCTCGACCCGGCCCTTTCCCCCGAGGCTAATGCCGAGCAATATTTCAAGCAGGCTCGAAAGATAAAGCGAGGCCTCCCGGTCATCGAGCGCCGGCTGGCCGAGACCGAGGCGGAACTCAAGGGATGGACTTCTGCCTTGGAGAAGATTATCCAAGTCGAGACGTCCGAAGCCCTTGAGGGAGTGATCGCGACCCACGATCTCGCACAACTGGATTCGCAGCGGCCGCGACCCCGGCCACATCGAGACGCTGCGACACCTCCCGAACCCCGGCGTTTTGTTTCTACCGATGGGCGGGAAATTCTGGTGGGGCGCAGTGCCGCGGGCAATGTGTACCTCACATTCCGCTTAGCGCGTCCCCATGACTTGTGGCTGCACGTGGAAGGATATGGCGGCTCCCACGTGGTCGCCCGGAACCCAAAGGGACAGACGGTCCCCCCTCGAACCTTGCGCGAGGCGGCGCAGCTTGCCGCCTTCTTCAGTAAGGCCCGAAACGCCGGGAAGGTGCCGGTCCACTACACCGCCGTCCGGTTCGTCCGACGAGTAAAAGGCGCCAAACCCGGCACGGTTCTCCTCACCCAGGAGAAGACCGTTGTGGTCACCGCCGATCGAGCCGTGGTGACGCAACTCGGTAAAAAGGGGGCTTCGGGTCCACCATCCCGCTGAAGCGGGCAGCGAGGCTTACAGATGTCCAGGTATGCCGCGATCGACGTAGGGACGAATACTATCCGCGTTCTTGTCGCTGAATCAGAAGATCCCACAACGTATCACCCCATTTACGAGGCGCAGGTCATTACCCGCCTCGGCGAGCGACTGGAAGAGACCGGTCTGCTGAGCCCCGTGGCGGTCGAGCGGACGTTGGAAGTACTTGAGCGCTACGTTCAGACGGCCAAGGACCTCGGGGCACACGAGATCGTCGCGGTCGCCACGAGCGCCGCGCGGGAGGCCAAGAACCGCGCGGAGCTCCTCGACGGGGCACTCAGGAAGGCCGGGCTCGATCTCCGGGTTATCTCAGGAGAAGAAGAGGCAAAGCTCACCACCGTCGGCGTGTCGCATGCACTGGGGTCAGATCACCCCAACATGCTCATCGTTGACATCGGGGGTGGGAGCACCGAGTTTACGGCGTGTGAACAGGGAAAAATCACCAGTTATGCGAGCCTTCCCATGGGAGTCGTGAGGCTGACCGAGACACACTTCAAAAGCGATCCACCGTCCGTTGACGAACGAGAAGCCGCCGCCGCCTCAATTCGTGCAAGACTCCTTCAGCTTCCCCCATCGCTACACCATCCTCCGGGGGCGACCCTGGTAGGGACTGCCGGCACCCCTACCACGCTTGCTTCAATCGACCTCGGCTTGGAGAAGTACGATGGCGCGCGAGTAACCGGCCATCGTTTGTCTCGCGACCGGCTCCACGAGCTGCTTAACTACCTCTGCTCGCTTCCTTTGGCCGAGCGGCGCCAGCTCGTCGGGTTGGAGCCAGCCCGCGCGGACGTTATCATCTCGGGTACGGTGCTCATGCAGGAGATCACGACACTCTTCGACTTTGACCACCTGACGGTCAGCGACGGAGGCCTGCGCGAAGGTCTCCTCCTCCACCACCTCGCCCACCGGAGCGGAAGCCCGTAGGTTCCTCCGCTCAGACTCACCCAGAGATCGAAGCGTGACACGCTGCTTTGCGATCTGAGTATAGTGGTCCCCTCGAGGGGCAGCTCCTCACCGAAAATCATCCACCAGAAAAGAACCAACCGGTCTTTCTCGACAGCAGAGGGTAAGACCTTCTCCTCTGTGTAGCCCCCACTCGAGGCCTCGTGGCAGAATGCCCGAGGTCTCATCTCTCCTCGCCTGTTTCCCTCGTCCTTACGGCCAAATGGAGACCGGAAAATCGGAGAGTTGCGTCCTATGGCGCTTGGCACGACCCATGCTTGTTCCTCTAGACCTCGGGGAGGAGCCAATGGCGGATATGTCTGGGAAAAAGACGATTGAGGAAACGGCACCGACGACAGAGAGGAAACATCCTCGTTACCCGTATGCGGCACCGATAACCTACCGCGAACTTGGACCGGCGAAAAGCGGCCAGCTCCGCAACGTGAGCCAAGGGGGACTCATGGTAGAGCTCCCGGAGTGCTACGCACCCGGGACCGCCTTTGATCTGCTGATCCCTCTCGACCAAAGATCGATTCACCCTCAGGCCGAAGTTGTCTGGTCGCACCGCTCTGAGCATGAGACGACCCATACATACCTGCATGGACTGAGGTTTACGAAGGTCGAGATCCAAGATCGGTTAACCTTAGAGCTCTTTATGGCCATGGCCTTCGACACACAGGATGGAACGGGCGACGGCCGGTAACTATTACCCGCCCCACCATGTAAACCTTACACATTTGCCGGCACGGAAACCGCCTTCGACCTCTCACGCTCGTATTGAGGCTTCCCCCAAGAAACCTCGGAGATCAGAGCGATCCTCTCCCCCATACCTCAGCCCTTCTCTCCCCATGGCATGGACGTTGCCCTTTCTAGAGTTTTGCGGGAGGCACCTGTCTTCCGAGGACCTCTCCAGGGAAAGGGGGTGACGGCCGGGAGGACCTGTAGTGAACCCGAAGAGCGCAAGAGCGAAACGCGAACCATTATCCGAGGAGGGAAATAACAAGATGAAAAAGTTTATACTGCCGATCATTGCAGCGATGATCATGGGGCTCATGGCAGCCCCGGTCGCGTGGGCTGGAATGGGCAAAGCCGCTGAGCTCACCAAACAGTGCCAGGCCGCCCTGAAGGACAGTCCCAACACAGAGGGTGCAAAGCTGTGTCAAGAGGGACTCGACCTCCACAAGCAGGGTAAAGAAGAAGAGGCCGTTGCCAAGATGCAGCAAGGGCTGGCCCAGCTTCAGCCGGCGAGTTCCCCGAAGGGGAAACCGTATTAAACGGTGCGGTCAGCAGGGGGGAGGGCTTTCGCCCTCCCCTTTTCGATTCGACACTGGGTCGGAACGGAAAAGTGCCGCACGGCAAATCAAGGAGTAAAATATGGGAAAATGGTGTATGACGCTGATGGTTTCTCTGATTCTGGTGGGCTTGCCGCAAATCGTCCTCACACAAGACAAGCCCGACCAACCCGAGAAACCCGCTGTAATAGAACAAAAGGTGGCCGAACCTGAAGTCGTCCGGGATGCCGTTGCGGCCGGGATCAGCGACCGGGAACCGATCGACGAGGGTACCGTGTTTTCCCCTGCTCTTGACCGGATCTATTACTTTACCGAGATCCAGTCGCAGAGCCCCAGCACGGAGATCACCCACGTCTGGTACTATGGTGATCGCGAGGTGGCACGGGTCACCCTGCCCGTTGATGGGCCACGATGGCGGACCTGGAGCAGCAAGCAGATTTTGCCCGAGTGGACCGGGCAGTGGATGGTCGAGGCGGTTACATCGGACGGAAGCGTTGTCGCGTCTCAGACTTTCTCCGTCGAGGCCGGTTCAGCCACCACGGCCGGTTCCGTCATCGCGCCTGAGCCTGGTCCGGCCCGGGAACCCGAGCCAGCCAGCACCCCGGAAAAGAACTAAAGACCTGGCCCGCTCGCCACGGAGAAGAAGGTCCCGCCGGGTAACATGAGTTGAACGGCAGGCCGAAGGCTATTGTTGTTCGGATTGGGCCTTACTAAGGATGGGTCCGTGTGCGGACAGGATCGGATTTTCTACCCAGCCTCCCGCACTGGCGCTTAACTCGAAGCTTCTCAGCTCACTCACCATCAAATCAAATGAGGTGTACGTGACCTGAGGACCGGTATCCACACTGAATAAGTCCTGATAAATCACCGTTGTTTGCGTTCCGTCTGTGATACCCCGGGCTATCGTGACAAAATCATCTAGGTTGCGAATCCGCTTTCCGTTCAGCTCCCTGATAATCACCCGTCTCGCCGCAGGATCCTTCCCATCGTAGACGCCTAAGGACGAAAAGGAACTCCCAATCTGTACACTGTTCATGAACACGCCGTCGCCATCGTAATTAAACCGTCTCCTGAAGTCCGCCCCAATATCTTGAAAGGTCCCCCCACCAAACATGACGAATTTCTTGGTCTTTTGCCGCTCCAGTTCGAGGACCGGCAGGTCCACAATCACTGCCTCCGTTCGTCTCAATACCGTCAACTGGACCGCCTGATTGACGTTTTGATCAACGAGCTTGTCGAAAAGGTACAAGTTGTCGCCTATCAGCTGCTTTCCGACTGACCAGATAATGTCACCAGGCTTGAGCACCTTTTCGGCCGGCAACGTAGGAATGATTCGTTGAACCTGGACGACCTTCGTAGAGCGAGGAAAATGCCGCTTATATTGATTGCGGTAATGCTCAGTAATGCCGACGTGCTTTACGGCATCGGCGAGGGTCACGTAACCGAGCTGGACTCCAATATGTCCCCGCCGGGGTAAGTCGCCATTCCTGATCGCGTTCAGGGAATCCCTGACGTATTCAATGGGCAGCTCGAAACTCGAGGTCTCTGTCCCGGCAAAATGGATACCAACCACCTCTTCATTTTCACCAAAAACAGGGGATCCGCTCGAGCCTCCCGTTCTATCAAAACTCGTATGAATCGTGGCTGAGTGTCGGCCACCCTTATCGACTTTGGAATTGACGACCATGCCTATTTTGACGGAATATTCCTCACGTTCATTATTTCCGATCAGCACAACGCTTTGTTGCGGCCTCAAATCGAATGAAGAACCCAAGGCGGCCTCTTGCAGTTTAAACGTGACTGATGACACATCGAACTGGATGAAGGCAAAATCATGGTAATAGTCGTAGTAGAGGAGTTTGCCGTCGGTCGAACTCCCGTCCAGGAACGTAATCCGTATGTGAGCGGGACTCGTCGAAGTGATGTGCCGGTTGGTAACAATGATTCCACGTCGCGCATCGACAATAAAACCCGTGCCGTGGCGCGTGCCGGGTTGATCTAATCCGAGGTTGACTTGCGCGGTGACTTCGAGGTTGACGACCGTGGGTTTCAGCCGTTGAATCGTGTCGGCCCACTGGTTGGCAGACGGAACTCGAGTGTGAGCACAGACCAAGACCAGTGTCCAAAGCACAATCTGTATTCGCCGATTCCTTATGAACATCCACCGACTCCGACCGAAACTTCGGCTGAGCTACCGTCAGACGCCAGAGGTTCTGCAAGCTATATGCCAACGTAAAAGAGCGTGAAATAATAAAAGGCAGGGGCTGGCTTTTGTTAGGAGGATCTTAAATGCCGCCTCTGTCGCTTTCGCGGACGCTGTCTCTTTTCCGGATGCCCCGGGCCGATGCGCCGATCCTCGCCGGCCAATGACCGCGTGGGGCGCCGCGGTCCCGAGGGAAGGTCCCGCCGCGGTTCGATGAAAAGACTATCGTCAGGCCAATCGACCGGAATCTTGTAGCCCAGCATCTTCTCGAGGGGCTCGAGGCCCGTGACAAAGACCTCGTCGGCCAGCGTAATCGCCTTGCCGGAAGCCCCCGCGCGGGCCGTCCGGCCGATCCGGTGGACGTAGTCCTCCGGATTGCCGGGGAGGTCGTAGTTAACGACATGGCTCACCCCCTCGATGTGAAGTCCCCGGGACGCGACGTCGGTCGCAACGAGGATCGGGAGTTGACCAGCTTTGAACTGTGCGATCATCCGGAGGCGCTTCTTCTGGTCGAGGTCACCGGTGATGGCCCGGCTTGAGTAGCCGTGCAGGTCGAGCCGGTCTGCCAGCCACTCGGCCTCGCGTTTCGTATTGGTAAAGATCAGAATCCGTTCCCCCTTTTCGCGCTTGAGTAAGCCCAGGAGGAGGGGGAACTTCTCGCGCCGCTCCACATGATAGAGGACCTCCTCAACCTCCTCGACTGTGAGGTGTTCGGGCGTGGTCGAGACACGGACCGGGTCGTTCATGTACTCGTAGGCCAGTTCCATCTCGCGGTAGCCCAGGGTGGCTGAAAAGAGGAACGACTGGCGAGCCTGGTAGGGCGGCATCCGCCGCAGCACGTACCGGATATCCTTGATAAAACCCATGTCAAACATTCGGTCTGCCTCGTCGACGACGAGCACCTCAATCGCTTTGAGGTCGAAGACTCCCTGCTTGAGGTAGTCTATGAGCCGACCGGGGGTCCCGACGACTAGATCCAAGCGTTCGCGCAGGGCCGCGCGCTGCCTTTCGTAGTCGATGCCTCCATAGACGGCGACTGTCCGCAAGTTTGTGAATCGACCGAGCAGGCGGGCATCCTCGTGGATCTGGACGGCGAGCTCCCGGGTGGGGGCAACAACCAAGGCTCGGGGACTCCCCGGCGCTGCGCGCCTTCCGCTCCGAAGCAGGCGCGTGAAGGCGGCAATAAGAAACGCAGCGGTCTTCCCCGTCCCGGTCGGGGCTTGACCAGCCACGTCCTTGCCCTCGAGGGCAAGGGGAATGGTCTCTTCCTGGATCGGCATACAGACCGAAAATCCGGCTGCGGTGATCCCTCGCTGGACGGCATGAGGGAGGTTGAAGTCACGGAAGGTCAGGGGCATCCACGCGTTGCCTTTGAAGAGAGCATGAATGTGTGGAAATGACCTTTTATCTTATCTCAATCTATTATAGCAAACGGAACCTCGCTTGAGAATTCAGAAAGTCCTTCAACAACCGCTGAACTTGACACCCTTTACCCCGTGAAAGAGATTGAGGCTTCTTCAGAAGATAGGGAGGGTTCATCTTTACGATGACCGAGCACACGATGGAAACACCGGTGATCAAGCTGGAGACACTCGAGCGGGAGAATCGGCAATGGAAGCGCGCGGGAGCCGTAGCCCTGGCCGGGATGGTCGCCCTCGGGCTCATGGGGCAAAGCACGTCCGGTGAAGTGGCCAAGGTGGTGGAAGCCAAGGAGTTTATCTTGCGAGATTCAAGGGGGGACACGCGCGCCGTGCTGGCCTTGGGATCTGATGGATCGGTAGACCTGGGCCTCT
Organism: uncultured bacterium; assembly: GCA_964558395.1. Taxonomy (GTDB): domain Bacteria; phylum Methylomirabilota; class Methylomirabilia; order Methylomirabilales; family CSP1-5; genus CSP1-5. The sequence goes on from CAZLDS010000012.1 coordinate 59,825, forward strand.
CGGATGAGACCGGCACCGCACGTGTCTGGCTGTCCCTCGGCCCCCAGGGATCCCCGAGCATCGCCCTCTTCGATCGGGCGGCAAGGCCCCGGACCACCCTGCGCCTCTGGCCTGATGGTGTACCGCCCCTGGCCCTCAACGACCAGAAGGGGAACGTGATCTGGAGCGCGCCGTGACACTGCGTGTGGGCGAATCGGAGGCCGATCTTCTTGACAAAGGATACCGGCTATGGTACCAGGGATGAAACCCTGAAGCCCACTTAAAGGGCCGTGTATGGAACCGTATAAAGTTCTGGTCCTGAACCGATCTTTTGAACCACTTCACGTTTGCGATATGCGCCGGGCCATCGTCCTGCTGTTCACCGGCCGGGCAGAGCGGGTCGAGGATACGGCGCACCTGATCCGGTCCCCCTCCGTGGCCTGGGTCATCCCCTCCGTCATCCGTCTTCAACGGTATATCCACAGACCCCGTACCCAAACCCTCTCTTTTAACAAGAAAAACATCCTCAAGCGAGACGGGTATACCTGTCAATACTGTGGCCGGAACGGCAGCGAGCGGATGACCATCGACCATGTGGTACCTCGGTATCTGGGGGGCAAAACGATTTGGGAGAACGTGGTGAGCGCGTGCCGATCCTGCAACACCCGCAAGGGGAACCGAACTCCCCAACAAGCTGGAATGTGGCTGCCCCAAAAGCCCTCCAAGCCGATCTCGGCCCTCCACCTGACGATAATGGCCCAGTCGGCCCGCCACTTGCATGTCTGGCAGAAATACCTGCCCGCGGGGGCGGTTCGCTCCCTGGGAGGCAACGGACATGACAAGGAGGTCCACCCATGCAATGGCGATGGCCGATCCCCCTCTCGGCTCTTATAGTCCTCATCGTCGTCACCCCCCTGGAAGCCCAAGCACCAGAGGCGGGGGCGACCTTACCGGTCGAGGCCCTTCATCTGGTCCAGAAACTCGACAACCTGCATCTCCTGGCGGCGTATTACTACGGGGACGCCCGCCAGTGGGTCCGTATCCTTGATGCAAACCGGGGCGCAATCCAGGACCCCAGCGTGATCCATCCTGGGCAGATGTTGCACCTCCGTCTGTCTCCCGACTGGACCCCCCCGGAACCCTACGAGCAGTGGAAGACTCGTGTTGGGGGCGTGGTCCCTCCTCCCATGCCCTCTCCTGCTGCGGCCCCCGAGCAGACTTCCTCCCTTCTCAAGTAGGAGAGAGGGGCCGTCCGACGGGGCGGGGAAGGACGGCCAGCGGGGACCTCGACGGGAGCCCGCAACCGCCACAGCCGGCAGCAAGCCACGGATGTTGGTGAAGGTGAACGGCCGTTGGTGCTGGGAGCCCGACGCTAGACCTAGTGCGGCTCGGCCCTCCCCGGCCGCCACACGTTACCTGTCCACCCCTTGTCTCTTCCGTTCGTTTCAGCGATAATCCTTCCAGAACCGTCTCAGGATTCAACCTAGAGGAAACCATGTCCCTCTTCACGCTGCACTGCGACTTCGAACCCAAAGGGGATCAGCCCGGGGCCATCCAGCAACTGACCGACGGCGTCCTGCAGGGCCGGCGAGACCAGGTGCTCCTGGGAGTGACCGGGTCAGGCAAGACGTTTACCATGGCCAACGTCATCGCGGCCGTCGAGCGGCCGACCCTCATCATCGCCCATAACAAAACGCTGGCCGCCCAGCTCTATAACGAGTTCAAGGGTTTTTTCCCCGGAAATGCCGTCGAATACTTTGTCAGCTATTACGACTACTACCAGCCCGAGGCTTACATCCCCCAGACCGACACCTACATCGAGAAGGATGCCCTCATCAACGAACACATTGACAAACTCCGCCATTCGGCCACCCGCTCGCTCTTGGAACGGCGGGACGTGATCATTATTGCGTCGGTCTCCTGTATCTACGGGCTGGGCTCCCCCGAAGCGTACTACGGCATGATGGTGTTCCTCGAGCAGGGAGGATGGTGCCAACGGGAAGAGATGCTTCGAAAGCTCGTCGAGATCCAATACCAGCGGAACGACTACGACTTTCGCCGGGGAACCTTCCGAGTCCGGGGGGATGTGGTGGAAGTCTTCCCGGCCTATGCGGACGCTGCCATTCGGGTGGAACTCTGGGGGGACGAGGTCGAGGGCCTGTGGGAAATCGACCCGTTGACCGGGGCCAAGCTCCAGAAACTCCATCGCGCCCCGATCTACCCCGCCAACCACTACGTCACCCCTGAAGAGCGGCGACAGCGGGCCTTGGCGGCTATCGAAGAGGAACTTGAGGAGCGAGGTGCCTGGCTGGACAGACAAGCGAAATTCCTCGAGGCGCAACGCCTGCGGCAGCGCACCCTCTTTGACCTTGAAATGATGCGAGAGATCGGAACCTGCAAGGGAATCGAGAATTACTCTCGCCACCTTACGGGGCGGGTGCCTGGCGAACCCCCTCCGACGCTTATGGACTACCTGCCGAAGGACGCTTTGGTCATCGTCGATGAGTCCCACCAAACGATCCCCCAGCTTCACGGCATGTACCGGGGAGATCGCTCGCGCAAGGAGACCCTGGTTGAGTACGGGTTTCGTCTCCCCTCAGCGCTCGACAATCGGCCGCTGACCTTCGACGAATTCGAGGGCTGCGTGAACCAGCTGATTTACGTCTCGGCCACCCCGGGTCCGTACGAAATCAAGAAAACCAATAGGGTCGTCACGGAGCAGATCATCCGGCCAACCGGCTTGATTGACCCCGAGATCGAGGTCCGACCGACCCGCGGACAGATCGATGACCTCATGGCGGAGATTCGGGACCGCGCCGCCAGACAGCAGCGGGTCCTCGTGACAACCCTGACAAAGCGCATGGCCGAGGAGCTGACCGACTACCTGGCCGAACACGGGATGCGGGTCCAGTATCTGCACTCGGATATTGACACGCTACACCGGAACGAGGTCATCCGCGACCTGCGCCTCGGGAAATTTGACACGCTGGTCGGAATCAACTTACTTCGCGAAGGGCTCGATATCCCAGAAGTCTCGCTCGTCGCTGTCCTCGATGCCGACAAGGAAGGATTTCTGCGGTCATCCGGCTCGCTGATCCAGACAATGGGGCGGGCCGCCCGCAATGTCGAAGGTAAGGCGATCCTCTATGCCGACGTCACGACGGGGTCGATGAAGGACGCGTTAACCGAGACCATCCGTCGCCGGACCCTCCAGATGGAGTACAACAGAAAGCACGGCATCACCCCGGAGTCCATCACCAAACAGATCACCGATGTGCTCGCCTCGATTTACGAACGGGATTACTATACGGTCCCCGTCCTCCCCGACGAGGAGCGCGTCAAGTACATCCCACGGGAGGAAATTCCCGCCCTCATTGCCGCGCTCGACAAGCAGATGAGACAGGCGGCGAAGAAGCTCGAGTACGAGCGGGCCGCCGAGCTGCGCGATCAGATCCGCGATCTGCAGCGCCGCATGCTCGGCATCATCGAGCAGTAACGATGCCGTTTCTGATCTTGCTCCTGCTGATTATGCTGTTGGTGCCGACGCTGGGCCTCCCTCTGCTCCTGTTCCTGATATTGGGGATCCTCTTTATTCTCCCCCTTCAGTTCTTCGTCTATTCCCTCATCACCATCGTCACGGTTCCGTGGCAGCTCATTCAAATTGCCTGGGATCGTCGGATGCGACAAAGTCACGCCTGCGAGCACGCCACGGTCAATGTGCTGGAAGAGCAATATGGGCCGCTGCCCCGGACCGGCGGATTGGCCTATAAGAACGGCTACACCATCCTCAGGGAGGTTCCCTCCCCCCGCGAACTGCTGGATGCACCCCAGGAGGGGCTTTCTCGCCTGAAGCGCGGCGAGTCCACACTCGCAATTCACCCCCGCTGTGGCACCTCGATCGCCATCCCCCAGTTCCTGTTTGCCGGGATCTTTCTTCTCATTCTGTTTTGGATCCACCATCTCCATCTTTTGGAGATCCTTGGCGTAATCTTACTGGCTGGCTTCCTCTCGCGACCCTTGGGCCTCTTGGCCCAGCGCTACGTCACCACGACGCCCGATGTCACCGATGTCCAGATCGTGGATGTCTCTTCTGAACGCCCCGATCTCGTCTTTGGCCTGTTTTTTCTGCCCTTACCCCGTGCGTACTTCGTCCGGACCGAGATCGTGCCAGCGCCGGCCTTCTGGCTCTTCCGACGCTGGTAACTCAAAAAGCTTCTCGGAGAAGAAACGGGGATCCTTATAGGGGATGGGAGAAAGGAGGAGAGATACTCAGTTCTGCGGCCGGGGAACCGGCGAATTCACAAAGCTGATTTCATCCAAAACATGCAAAAGATTCGGGTGTGCGTCACCATTGCCAGCCCCATAATCGCGAGCCTGCAATCGCCAAGCCTAGACAGAGTGAACCGATTATGATCCCCCATAGAAGCTTCCGTTCCAACGCATGTAATTGTTCATATTGTTGATCAAATTGTGGAAGACCAACCACGTTCTTACGATGGAGTACCTTTAAGCCTGGGTGGCCACCATTCCAATTTCTGGCAACGAAATTCAACTCGGACCAAAGCTCAGGACGTTCTTTCTGGAGCCAGTCCCGGAGTTTACTGGCCTTCTGAGATAACCGAATGTGGCATAGGAAAGCATAGACGATTGACACGCCAGCCAGTGAGACGAAAATTCTTATCTGAGGGCTGGCCATCGGTCGTTGAACCTACAAACTAAGGTGTCGTAATCACTCCAGACAGTCAGATTTCGTTGCGGAGACGGAAACGGGTTGCTGCCATAGTTATTCATGTTGTTCTCAGGGTTCGGTGGGTAGTTCCCGCTCACTGTCCAGTACTTTCATCTGGTGCGCGTCGTACCGGGTGCCGAGCGCGGCATTGGCGGGCACGGTCGTCTCGAGCCGGGTCATGTCCTCCGCGGTCAGCACGAGGTCAAGCGCGCCCAGCGCCTCTGACAGCCGGTCGCGCCGCCGGGCGCCGATCAGGGGGATAATGTCGCCGCCGCGGGCCAACACCCATGCGATCGCAAGCTGCGCGACGGTTGCGCCCTTCTCATTGGCCATCGCACGCATCGCCTCTACGAGTGTGAGGTTACGCGCGACATTCTCCCTGCTGAAGCGCGGTAGGAAGTTCCGCACGTCACCCTGGGGCAGCCCCCTTTCCTTGGACCAATGACCGCTGAGTAAACCGCGCGAGAGCACGCCGTACGCGGTGACACCCACCCCGAGCGCCCGGGCCGTCGGCAGAACCTTCGTCTCGATCCCGCGGGAGATCAGCGAGTACTCGATCTGCAGATCCGCGATATCGTGAACCCCGTGTGCCCTCCGCAGCGTGTCCGCCCCCACTTCGGAGAGCCCGACGTGCCGGACGTACCCCGCCCGAATCATCTCGGCGATCGCCCCCACGGTCTCTTCGATCGGCACCGTGGGATCGAGCCGTCCGGGCCGGTAGATATCAACGTAGTCGGTCCCGAGACGCCGCAGCGTGTAGGCAAGAAAGTTCTTGACTGCAGCGGGGCGCCCGTCGATGCCGATCCAGGCCCCGGCCACATCACGCATCGCCCCGAACTTCACGCTGATGACCACACGCTCCCGCGCGCGGCCACGCAGCGCTTCGCGGAGCAGCAGTTCGTTCCGCCCCATGCCGTAGTAGTCGCCGGTGTCGAGCAGGGTGATGCCGGCATCGAGGGCTGCGTGAATCGTGGCAATGCTCTCGTGCTCATCGGCGGGACCGTACAGATCGGACATGCCCATGCAGCCGAGACCGATGGCGGACACACGAGGTCCGGTAGCGCCAAGCGACCGAGCGATCATGTCTTCCTCCCAGGGAACGAGTGTGGGCGATCGCTCCATGGATTTTGGTGAGCGGTCCAGAGGGTAGCATGACCGACGAGGATATTCCAGCGTGACCCTATTTCTTGATGGGGCGACTCTGCGGGAGAGCGTAGACCCCACGAGCAAGCCCCTGCACCCTTGCGGCGTATCGAACGGTCTGCTAAGTTTGTGAGCGCCCCGCGGATCTCTTGCGAACCCCCTTCGACGGGAGACAATACCATGAGCAACTGGATTCATAGGCCTCTGCATCGAGCGACGATTCAACGATTCTTCCATGCATTGAGCGCGGCATTGGCGGTGACCATTGCGTCCGGTGCCTACGCGCAAGCCGATCGCCCCGCGGTCCCGCTGTACGATACCCTCGGCGATCATCACTACGCCATCACCACCCGCGTGCCGGTGGCGCAGCGCTACTTCGATCAGGGGTTGCGTCTGTACTACGCTTTCAATCACGCCGAGGCGATCCGCGCCTTCAACGAGGCGGCGCGCCTCGACCCCAAATGCGCCATGTGCTACTGGGGGACGGCGCTGGCCTACGGGCCCAACATCAACCTGCCCATGGACTCGGCCGCGGGTGTCGCCGCGTACAAGGCGATTCGCCAGGCACAGGCCCTAGCGCGGCACGCCAACCCCAAGGAGAAAGCGCTGATCGACGCGCTCTCCCGGCGCTACGCCCCGATCCCCCCAGAGGACCGGGCTGCGCTGGACGCTGCCTACGCCCGCGCGATGAAGCAGGTGGTCGAGCGCTACCCGGACGACATGGAGGCGAAGACGCTCTATGCCGAGTCGCTGATGGACCTCAGCCCCTGGCAGTACTGGAACAGGGACGGGTCGCCGCGGCCGCATACCCCCGAGTTGCTCGCACAGCTGGAGCAGGTCATGGCGGCGAACCCGAACCATCCCGGCGCCAACCACTTTTACATCCACGCGGTAGAGGCGGTGCAGCCGAACCGCGCGGTCGCCGCCGCAGAACGGCTGGCGAAACTGATGCCCGGGGCAGGGCATCTCGTGCACATGCCGGGGCACATTTATATCCGGGTGGGGCGCTACCAAGACGCGATCAAGGCCAACGAGCACGCGGTGCACGCCGATGAGACGTATATCCGCGACCAGCATCCGGCATTCGGGATCTACGTTGCGGGATATTACCCGCACAACTACGACTTCCTGGCCTTCGCCGCGAGCATGATCGGCCGCAGCAGACAGGCGATCGCGGCCACGGAGAAGATGGCGTCTCTGGCTCCGCAGGCGATGCTGAGGGAACCGGGGATGGGCTTCCTGCAACACCACCTGACCAAGCACCTCCAGATGAGGGTCCGGTTCGGCCGCTGGGACGAGATCCTGAAGGTCCCGGCCCCACCGGAGGATCTGCCCCACGCCCGCGCCATGTGGCACTACGCGCGGGGGCGGGCGCTGGCTGCGCGCGGGGATGTGCAGGGCGCCGAGGCGGAGCTGGCGCGGGTCCGCGCCACGGCTCAGAATCCCGCGGTGGCGTCGCTCCGGTTGGAGTTCAACACCTCGGGTGCGGTGCTGGGGATCGCCACTGAGGTGCTCGCCGGCCACGTTGCGGCGGCGAAGGAGGATTTCCCGGGCGCGATCGGCCACCTGCGCGGGGCTGCCCGGCTGGAGGACGCGCTGGTGTACGGTGAACCGCCCGAATGGGCGGTGCCGGTCCGGGAGGAGCTCGGTATGTTTCTGCTCAAGGCGGGGCAGGCTGCAGAGGCCGAAAAAGCGTTCCGCGAGGACCTGAGGCGGTTCCCGGAAAACGGGTGGTCGCTCTACGGGCTGGCTCAGGCGCTCCGAGCCCAGAACCGCGCCTCAGAGGCGGACGCCGTGATGGGTCGATTCCAGAAGATGTGGGCGAGCGCCGACGTGCAGCCGGCGGAGTTGGGTCTGTGATCCCCTGTCGCGGCGCCGGGGTTCAAGCAGCTCATCCGGCTCGCTCCTTCGGTCAATGGCCGGAAGCATCCCGGTCGCCATCTTCGCCGGGCGGCGGGTAGAGAATCCGCGTTCCCTGCACGCGGGCCCAGGGCCGCAGCGCGTGCGGCTGGGTTCGAGAAGGGCCGAGAATGTGTTCCACGGCCACGCCCCGCACGATCAATGCGTCCGCGATCAGGGAGCGGTGGCAACGCCAGGGCAGCGCCTCGGCACACACCAGGGCCGCGCGTTCGCCGCCCGCATGCTCTAGCAAGTCCTGAAGGCTCTTTTCAAACTCGGGCGTCAGCATGTAGTCGGCATACCCCTGGAACGAGGCGTTCTCCCAGCCGCTGTTCGGCGAATCCGACCGACGACTCCGCAGGCCCCCCAGCCCTGGCCAATGCACGTAGGCAATGCCGGCCTGTTGCAGAGCTTGCGGGAAGGTGTCGCGGCTGAACTGTGGGTTGCGCCGCGAACCGGGCATTCTTCGCACATCCACCACGAGGGTCACCCCGTGGACGTGCAGGAGCCGCAGAAACTCCTCCCACGATCGGTTGGAGTGGCCGACCGTCAACACCACGTGCGACGGAGAATAAGTTCGGTCCTCAATATTCAACGTGCTTTTCTCGACCGGGCCCGCATCTTGGCCAGGGTGATTTTGAGGTAGCGCGCGTATCCTGCCGGGCTCATCCAGCCCCTGGGGCAGTCCACCCGCTTCAAATTCTCAGCCGCGAATGTCCGGAACTGATGCGTGGCGCTGGTCGCCCGCCTCACGCGGACGCGGACCTTCCCCCCGGAGACCTCCCGGACGCGGCCGATACGGCCGTCCGGGATGCGAACGCAATCCCCCACGCGGAATGTTCGAGCCCTCATCGGTCCTCGTCGCGATCTGGGTTGGCCGGATATCATTCCCCGCGCTGCCTGTGCAGCAGGATAATAAGGAGGACGGTGGGGTTCACAAGGCCGTGTAACCCCCGTCAATTGCGATCATCTGCCCCGTCACAAGATCCGAGGCCGGGGACGCCAGGTAGAGCACCGGGTCGGTCCCCCAAATCCGAATCCAATTCGTCCCAACTTTGTCATCCACTCACCCGCTTGATTAACCTGTTGGATGGTTCCTGTGCGTGGTCGACGACTTTGCGGGAGGCCTCGATTCCTGTTGCGGGCAGCCTCTCGGCATCGATCAAGCCGATCTGCACAAGGACAGAGGCTTGGTCCCAGTAGATCCGCTCACCTGCGATCTTTCCGTCTTTAAACTGCACAACCACGATGACGGCAATTTCGACCCGTTTGCCCGTAGGCGGTACACCGGGGAGGATCCACGGCATCTGGATCGTGTGGGTAAACTTGTGAATCAATTCGTCCACTATGCGGTCCTCTCCGACCGTGCGAGCGACGGGTACGACTTCGGTGTCCGGCGGATGACCTGGGATGAAATGCGTGTTATAGAAGTGGTGGACTTCACTGGAGCCGACGCCACCTGTCATGACAGGGACATGATTGACGAAGGGATCCGACGTCATGGTCGCCATCGTCGCATTGATACTCTTCTCCTCGAACTCGGCGGCCATGTGCCGCTCCCACATCTCGACCATCGCCTGCTGCTCCGGAGTAAGGCGACGACTACTCATGATTTTTCGACCCTCCCTCTGTGTAATCAGTTACGTGACAGCGAAGCCCGACGATTCTGCGGATCACCTTCCATGGAAAAAGAGGTTAGACTGGCACTTCCACCAAGAACACCTTTAGCCAAATCTGGGGGTCGATTCGCGGTCGGCCTGACTGCGTAATCCAGCGGGCGTGATCTCACCGTCGGCTGAGCGAGCACCGTGATTCCCTCATTTGCACTGTCACTGGCACGGAAGCCAAACGGTTTATGCCGCGTCTACTTAAAACCTGTCACGTGAGTGGCGGCGTGGAGGAGCATGCGGTCTCCGTTCTTGGGTCCGATCAACGAGAGCCCGATCGGGCAGCCGTCACTGGTTGCGAGCGGCATGGAGATTTCCGGCAGGCCCAGCATCGGCGCGATACAGGAAAGTCGGAAGGTGTTTTCGCGCAAGGTCGGCGCGGCGATGTCGCCAATACCTTTCTTCGGGGCGATCGTAGGCACGGTGGGCAGCATGAACGCGTCGTTGCCAAGCAGGTCCGCCGCCTTGTCTTGGATGGCCGCGCGAAACGCCCGCGCCGCCGTGGTCTCCGCGGTCGCGGCACGTTCGGCGGCCGCGAATCGCGCGGCGATCTGGGCGCCAAAACGCGGCCGGACCCGCGTGATCCACTCGCCGTGAGCGGCCCAGATCTCCGGCGGCCGCAGCGTGTTGAAATGTGCGAGCCAATCCGCAAATTGTTGTGTGCCGAGCGTCAACCGGCTTACCGGCCCGATCGCGTCCGACACTTGTTTCGCGGCCCTTTCGAGGGCCGGCCGCGTGGCGGCATCGGCCAGCTCGAAGGCGTCCTCGAGAAGCAGAACGCGTCGGATGGGATTTGCAACACCGCCATCGAGCAGGACATCGCCAACACGCTTTAGCGTCGCCGCATCCCGTGCGAACCATCCCACGGTGTCGAAGCTCGGAGACAGGGGCATGACGCCGTCGACTGAAACTCGGCCGTGCGTCGGGCGCATACCGAACAGGCCACAATAACTGGCCGGAATCCGGACGGAGCCAGCGGTATCGGTCCCAAGGGCGAAGTCGACCACGCCGCCGGCAGTGGCCGATGCCGAGCCGCTTGACGAGCCGCCGGGAACGCGGTCGGGTGCGGCGGGATTGACCGGCGTCCCGTAATGCGCGTTTTCACCGAACGGGCTGTACGCCATCTCATCGGCGATGGTGACGCCGATCAGGCGCGCCCCTGCCCGAAGACAGGCCTGGACGGCGTCCGCCGTCTTTTGAGCGGCCGGATGCGTCGCCAGCCAGTCTGGAGTGCCGCCGCCGGTGACAAGTCCGGCGAGGTCGAACATGTCCTTGACTGCGAACGTCATGCCGGCCAGCGGACCGCCCACGGCGGTTTCGTCGCACATATCAAGACGCATGCGAAACGCGCCAAGATCGTCAATCATGGTCTTCGCGCTTCGTCTTCGTATCTCATCACCCAGCGTGCCGGACCGATCACCTGCACCAGCGACTTCGTTCCCGTCCGAGCGCCGCTGATGCTTCCGATGTGCGGGTAGCCCCCATCGTAGGTCA
>CAZLDS010000013.1:0-64404 GCA_964558395.1 uncultured bacterium
AGGAAGTCTGGCAGATCATGGAGAAGGCCGACATCAACAGCCAGCCGGTCTGGAGTAACAAAGAATGCTCCCAGCAGGAGCATTTCCAGCTGCGGGATGAGCTGCACTGGCTGGATGACCCGTACTTCGGTGATGTCTTCAGCCAGGGGCTAGCGTACCACCTCTCCGAGACCCCGGGTCGGCACCGGTGGGTGTTCAAGCCGGTCGGCGCCGATAACGAGTACATCCTCCAGAAGTACTGCGGCTACGGCTTGGACGAGATCCGGGAGCTGGAGAAGAACGAGGTCATCTGATGACCATGGCCAGGGGGCCGCTATGTGGCGGCCCTCTTGGGCTGACAAGGAGGTGGCTGCATGGCAGACTTTAAACATTGCTCGCTCATTCTTGAGTGCGGCAAGTGCGAGATCCTCAACTATCTCGATCCCTTCACCTTCTGGTTCTTCGAAGGGAAGGTGAAGTGCGCCGGCTGCGGTGCCATCTGGGCGGTGAAGATCGACAACGGGGTCCGGGTCTCGGGTCCGACCGAGGCCCAGGCGCCCCACGATAAGCTCCCCGGGTTCGCGCAGTCGAAAGACTACAAGACCAAGATCACCGACACGACCAAGGTGAATCCGCCGGTCATGGCCCGGGCCGACTTCGTCGGCAAGCCGATCCCGATCACCAAGAGCATCCGGGGCAAGCCGGTGAGCGGCGCGCCGCTGAAGGCCGAGGATTTGGTCGGCAGCCGGCCGCGTTTCATCATGAAGGGGGAACCGAAGTAGGAGCGACTATAGATGCCCAAGCCGAAAAAGAGAGCGGCGGGGCGGGGTCGGCGGCGTCCTGCGAAGGCAAAAGGAGCTGCCAAAGCGCGCCGGCCAAAGCCGAAGGCCAAGAAGCCGAAGGCTAAATCGGCCAAGCGGCCAACCCGGAAAGGTCGCGTCGCTCCGAAAAAGAAGGCCCGAGCGGCCCGCAAGCCCGCGGCCTCGAAACCTGCCGCGCCCAAGGCCGTTCGGCCGAAACCCGCGGCCCCCGCATCTGCTCCAGTCAAGCGGAAGGAGGAGACGAGGATGGCAGGACAAAATTGCCCGATTCACAATAGCCCTGACTGCTTTAAGCCGGCGCTGGATGCCCACGTTCAAAAGGCATACGACGGCTACTGCACCAAGATCGACTGGCCCTACTGGAGGATCATCCCCAAGGGATGGAAGCCCAAGTAACGCTCCGAGTGGGGTGATCGATACGTGGGATAAGCCACGGCTGTGACGAGCAGCCGTGGCTTATTTGTGCCTGGGGCGATGCCTTGACCGAACCGGAAGGGCCATGGTAGGGTGACGGTGCTTTTCGGGGTATTACCATTATTCTCACCGAGGAGAGGGGGAAGATGCCATGAAGGTCGAATTTTATTACAGCAGTAAGGACGAGCCGGCGAAGCAATACCATTGTGACAATGCGAAGGCCCTGGAACTCGCGAAGCAACTGCAGGCGAAGGGGACCGACGTCAAGATCCAGGACTGCAGCGAGCAACCCGCCAGCTTCATGACGTACAACGCGGCGGTGACCGGGCCCAGCGCCGCCAAGCGCGCGGTCTTTGGGACCAAAGGCGCGCTAGAGGAAGACTTCGGAAAAGCCGTCCCGGCCCTGCTCGTCTTCGAAAAAGAAGGGGACCGGTACCCCACCGAGGCTTATCCTCGAATGGATAAAGAAGAGAATAAGCTGATCGGTCCCGAGGAGGCCCTGCAGAGACTGCTGAGCACAGCCTAGAGGAGGAGGTATCATGGGCAAGGTTCCGGAAGGATGTCTTCCGCCCCAAGAGCTGTGGCCGGCCCGGATCTATAACCTCCCCGAGTACAAGGCCTACCCGCAGAAATTCAACAGTACCGAAGAGCTGCTGGACAAGCAGGTAGCCGCAGGGAAGGGAGATGGGCCCGCCATCCTCTTTGAGGATCGGAAAATCCCATACAAGGCGCTGCTCGGCATGGCCAACAAACTTGGCAGCAGCCTGAAAGCCTTGGGCATCGAGGAGGCGGACCGGGTGGCCTTGCGCGCCCCGAATATTCCCCCCGCGTTGGTGAGTAATTTCGCCGTCTTAAAGATCGGCGGAATCTTCCTCCCGACCTCCGCCCTCTTTTCGCGGGCCGAGATTGGTCACGTCTTTAACAATGCAGAGGTCAAGGCGGTCATCGTGGCCGGCGCGATGCTTGAGGAGCTCGAGAAGGCCAAGCCCGATTTGAAAACGTTGCAGCATATCATTGTCATTGGCGGCACGCCCGAGCAGCAGGCCGAATATAAGAAAAAAGGGTATCTCCTGTACCAGGAGCTCGTGGATGGCGGGAAGCCGGAATGCGAACCGGTTCGCCGTGATCGGATGGATGTCTCGGTCCTGCTCTACACCTCCGGGACCACCGGTTTGCCCAAGGGGACGGTCCATTTCAATGAGGAGGCGCTGATCGTTCCCGACGGATTCGGGAAATACTGCTGGGGGGTGACCGAAAACGACGTCATCCTGAGCGCAGCGCCTATCGCGATGGCCGCCGGATACTCCGCGGTGGCTTCGATCCCCTACAGGTTCGGCGCCGCTGTCTCCATTTTTCCTCGCTTCAGCCCCGAGGGGATGCTACAGCAGATTCAAAACCACAAGGCGACGATCCTCTCGGCCCTCCCCACTGCCTATCGAAAGATGCATGAGGTTCCGGGTGCCGAGACCAAGTACGACCTGAGTTCTCTCCGGATCTGTACGGGTGGGGGCGAGTCACTGACGGCAAAGACCTACCACGATTGGAAGGCCAAGTTCGGCCAGGAGATCTTCGAGGGGCTGGGGACCACCGAGATGATGTTTGTCTTCATCTCGGCGGCAGCCACAAAGAAGGTGAAGCCCGGATCCATCGGTCCGGCGGTTCCGGGATACGAAGTCAAGGTGATCAACGAAGAGGGGAAAGACTGCAAGCCGGGAGAAAGTGGCCAGCTCGTGGCCCGGGGCCCCACGGGGACCATGTACTGGCGCGATCCCGAGAAGCAAAAATCGGTCGTCAGGGGAGGCTGGTGCCGCGCCGGGGACATGGTCACCATGGATGAGGATGGCTACATCTGGTTCCTCTCCCGCGAGGATGATTTGATCAAGTCGTCCGGCTATCGGATTGGCCCGGAGGAGATCGAGGATGTTCTCGTCACCCACGCAGCCGTGGCGGATGCCGGCGTGGTCGGGATCCCAGATACGGTGATGGGCCAAAAGACCAAGGCCTACGTCCAGCTCAAAGAGGGCCAGCAAGGCTCAGAGGCCCTCCAGCAGGAGCTAATCGAGTTTTGCCGGGGTAAGGTCGCCGTCTACAAGCTGCCGCGGGAGGTAGAGTTCGTGGACAAGATGCCGCGGGCAGCGGGGCCTGGCGGGCCCGGCACGGGGAAGCTCCTGCGGCGGGTCCTGAGACAGCGAGAAACAGAGAAGGCCAAGACGTAGGCGAACGGCACACGAACGCTGAAAGAAGGGCCCGGGAATATTCCGGGCCCTTCTTTTTGTTGCCTCGCGTAATCTGCTTTCAGTAGTATGAAACTTGCATCGAGTTTTGGCAGCGACGTTTGCCTGGGAGGCCGAGTGGCGCGACTGAGCATTGAGGACCGCAGCATCTTCCAGCTCCTCGTTCCGTGTCCGATGCATGGGATGATGATTACCATTCCCGAGTGCGAGGTATGTCCCTTTCATGGTGGCGTCTCTAAAGAGCACCACCATTTCCCCGATGATTCGTATGTGACCGGATACGTCGATTGCCGATATATTGGCGCCGAAGATGAGGAGCCGAAGGTGGAGGAGGGATGAAGATCGTCTGTGCGAGCTGCTGGGCCCACACTGTGCGATGACCACCTGCGCCCTTTTCGTGAAGCACGAGCATAAGGAACCCTGAGAAGCCTCACGGCCGTACCCTTTCCTTTCACGGTGACGGTCCCTTTTTCCTTGACAGAACAGAATCTGCGCTGTTTAATGATGAGAACGTCGTTCTGTATGTAGAACGAATAGGAGCCATCGGTGGGAGAAGATCGAGTGCCGGCGGTGGAGAGCGCGGTCCGGATCCTGAAGTTTCTGAAGGATCGGAACCACCGCCCGTGGGGGGTCTCGGAGCTGAGCCGGCCCCTCCAAGTCAACAAAAGCACGTGCTTCAACATTCTCAAGTCGTTAGCCCGGCATGGCCTGGTCGCCTATGACGAAGGGACGAAGAAGTACGGCCTGGGATCGGGTCTCATCGAACTTGGGGGGGCCGCCTCGACGGCCACCAGCCGAGCGACGGTGGGAAGGCCCTTCCTGCAGGACCTCTTTGACGAGCTGAAGTTGACATGTCTGTTGGGTCAGCGATTTCAGGACCAAGTCATCATCGTCGATCGGGTGGAGGCTCTAGATCCCTTCCGGATCACAATTCCCGTGGGTCAGGCCCTCCCCGTGGGCCAGGGTGCCCTTGGACGGTGCTTTCTCGCGTACCTTCCGGAGGCGGATCTGGACCACCTGTGGTCACAGGGTGTGCTAGAGCAGGCCGATCCCCACAGAGGGCAACCGGTCGCCCAGATCTTGAAAGCCTTGGCCAAAGTCCGGCATCACGGATTTGCCGAGAGCTTTGGAGAAATCGCCAAGGGCGTGAATGCTGTGGCCGCCCCGATCTTCGATCACCGGGGTCATGTGGCACTGGCCCTTGGGGTGATTGGGTTTGCTTCCCTGCTTCCCCCCCGCCGACTGGCCCACTGCGGCCGAAAGCTCCGCGAGGTCTCGGGGCTTATCTCCCGCATTATGGGAGGGCAGTCAAGACCCTGAAGTTCCCCTTGACGAGACCGAATCCAGGTGCTATTCTGCCAAGGGTATCGTTCTATTGGTCGAACGGACGAGGACTCCTATGTCGCTTATGGGTCGGGGAATCCTCTTGGCTCCTGCAGGGAGCGTGCAGGCGGCGAAGGCCGGCCTGGAGGCCGGGGCGGACGCGATCTATGTGGGACTCAAGGGGTGGAGCCGGGGAGGAGCCCGAGGCGAGCTGACCTCAGAGGAACTCCTGCGGGTTCTGGCGCTTGCCCGCGAAATGGGAAGAGCCGTCCAGCTTGCCGTCAACACCATCCCCAAAGGGCGCGAGGTCGATTTTCTGATCGAACGCCTCGGTGAAGTTACGGGCTGGGGGATTGGGGGAGTCATCCTCAACGACCCCGGTATCCTTGCCCGCATCCACGAATGCTACCCTGACCTACCCCTGACCGCGAGTATCGGCTGTGGCGCGCTCAATCTGGACGATGTCGCCTTGCTGGAGGAAATTGGCGCCAGCTGCATCGTCCTGCCGGGGACGCTCGATCCTGAGGAAGTCGCCGAGATCCGGCCCCATGTCAAAGCCCAGATCGAGGTCATGATCCACATGGTGGATGAGTTTCACCAACTGGGAAAGTGCTGGATGCCAACCTATTACCGGACGAATCCCGCTCCAATGCCGGAGATGCCGGCTGACGGTGAGCGGCTCACCGGATCGATCAAGCGGGGCGGCGTGGGTATCTGCTTCAAAGTCTGCCAACAACCCTGGACCCTCTATCTGAATGCACAGGACAAGGGAGAACGCATTCTCCCGGCCCGGCAGGTGTCGCGGGTCCCTGAGGTCGGTGCCTACATCGAGGCAGGGATCGATGTGATCAAGCTGCAGGGAAGAAGCCTCCACCCGGACCAGGTTTTTTCCCTGGTCCGGCGGTTCCGCGTGGCCATGGACCACGTCCGAAATGGTGGTCAGGACTTCGAGTTGCTGCCGTTTGAGCTGCCGGCCTCCTGGGTGGTGGTCGGACGATGATTAAGCGAGGACCGATGACATTTCGAATTCCGACATTCGAATTTCGGATTTGTGGACTCCCCCTTCTTGCTCTCGGCGACTTCGGACATCGGACGTCGGACATCGGACGGTGAATCATGAACCCTGAACCGTTTGAACTGAATACGTCGATCTCCAATATGAAGGACCTCATGGTCTCGGACCTCGGTCCGTATGACGCGATCTACCTCGGGAATCCCTACTGTCGGGACTATGAAGCCAATTTCTTGGAAGACCTGGATGATCTGCGGGCCGGCATCCGCCGCTGCCGTGAGAAGGGCCGTAGAGTCTATCTCACGACCTATGCGGCCCCTCGAAACTACTTCCTGCCACAAATCCGTCGGGCAATTGCCGTTGCGGCAGAGGAAGGGGTGGACGCCGTTGAGGCGCACAACCTTGGGGTGGTTCGGATCGTTCACCGGGAGTTTCCCTCCCTCGCGATCCACATCGGCGGCTTTGCCAATGTCTACACCGATGCGGGAGCCGAGGTTCTCCGCGACTACGGCGGGACCCGCGTGACGCCCAACTACGAGCTCTCCCTGGAAGAGATGGAAGGGATGGCGAAAAGTACCCGCCTCCCGCTCGAAATCCTCGTCCACGGGAAGGTGCCGTTAGGGATCTCCGACTACTGCTTCCTGTTGGAGTTCGAAAAGGCCTGGGGGATGCCATGTCCGGATCTGTGCCAGCAGGACCTGTTCCTCCGTCAGGGGGAGTGGGCGATGAAGTCGGTAGGGAAAGGGATCCTAAGCGGTCGGGATGTCTGTATGCTGGAGCATCTGCCGCGTCTCGGGGCGGCGGGCTTTCGCGTGTTCCGAATCGAGGCAATCTCGGAGGATCCCGCGTACCGTCGAGACATCGGGGCGGTCTACCGGGAGGCCTTGGAGCACGCGTTCAGTGATGGCTACGAGATTCGTGATGCGTGGTGGCAAAAGATCCAGGCCCACGCAAAGGTAGGAGTGTGTAACGGGTTCTACTTTGGTCAATCGGGACAACTTTATATTGGCAATCAGCAATCGGCCGTCGGCGATCAGCTCAGGATCATTTCCTAATTGCTGATGGCTGACAGTGTGAATGAGGAGGAGACGATGGTCGAGCTACTCGTGCCGGCGGGCAACATCGAAATGGTCGAGGCGGCCGTAGAAAACGGCGCCAATGCCCTGTATGTCGGGCCCAAGGGATGGAGTCGGCGGCGGGATGCTTTTGAAATCACCGATGAGTCGCTGCGGGACGCTGTTCGGATTGCCCATGCCGGGAGGGTGAAGGTTCGGGCAGGAGTCAATACGCATCCCACGTCTGCGGAGCTTCCCATGCTGCTACGACGCCTCGAGGTGTGGGTCCGGGACGGCATTGACGGAGTCATACTGAGCGATGTGGGGGTCATGGCGGCAGTCCACCGGGCGTTTCCCGCCCTGACCATCCATGCAAGCATCGGGGCCAACATCCTGAATGACGAAGACATTCGCTTGTATCGAGAGATCGGGGTCAGCCAGGTCGTGGCCGACACCAAACTCTCGCTCAAGGAGCTGAGGTCGCGCCGGGAGATCGAGGTGGGGGTTGAAGTCTTGATTCACGCCAACAAGTGCTATACGTATCTGGGCAAGTGCTGGATGTCCCCCTATCACCGCCTCGAGCGAGGCCACGATGAAACTGGGAAAGACTTCTTTAAGGGAAGTCCGAACCGGGGCGGCCTGGACTACCGTGTCTGTCTCGAGGCGTGGAGCCTCTGGCGAGGAAATCAGGACCGGTGGGCAGACCGCGTGGCGCTCAAAAATGACGCCTTCTTCCTCCTCGACGATATTCCCCCCCTGATCGACATGGGAGTCCACACGCTCAAGATCCAGGGTCGCGAGTACGCGGTCGACCTGGTGGGCCGGATGGTCAAGTTTTACCGAGACCTCATCGACGTGTACACGGCCGATCCCCAGGGGTTTGATCTCGGGCCCTGGAAGGCACGCCTCGCCGAGATTCAGGCGCAGCGGGATCTCGAACGAGCCAAGGGAACTTTGGGTCTCTTCGACGAAGCGAGGCAACCGGTCCGCGCGTGCCGATAAACGCGGTTAGAAAGTCCAGAAGGGCACTGCTGAGTGGGTGTAGGAGGGATTAGTGGGGTGCAAGCGGTGCGGCAACGCCGAGGCCGGACAGTTTCAGCGGGTGGACAGCTTTGAGCGGATCGCGTTGGCCGATGACCCCGCCGATCCCAATTGCGGCCACTACTACGTCGAGGTGGTCCACGTGATGCGTTGTCCCGCCTGTGAGCATCAGCAGGAAGCCATTGCGACGCGCTGGCCGTTCCAAACCCTGCGCGAGGCGCAGACGGAACGCGATAGCCATATCATCGGCAAGGGATGACCGGCACAGGGGTGGGGGAGCTCTGTTATCTCCGCCAGCGTGTCAGGCGCCGGGCGGTCAGTTCTCCCCAGAGGAAGGTGAAAAGCGCGTGGCGGGCCGTCTTGCGAATCCGATCGTAGTGGCGACACGTCCCTTCCGCAAAGTGGGTACGCGTGCCGTTGGCGCGGCAGAGGAGGACCCGCCCGGAGACCGCATTGTGGCGGAGGCCCAGCGGCGCGACATTGAGGACCGTAACATCTACTGGGAGATGGAGCGCTCGGCTGAGGTCCTTCGCGAGAGTCATCTGGTATTGGTGAACGGCTCGCCGGGTCAGATGGCCATTATCCAGGTAGACCGCCACGTCGATATCCCGAAATCTCGATCCGTTGATGAAGGAACCGTGGAGATACGCGAAGAGGACCTCTTCGCGGAATGCCAGCAGGTCATGGAGGGCGGAGGTGACGTGCGCCTTTTCTCGAGAGGTCAGTCGATACCTGGCGTACATGGCCTATGGCCTCAACGTCTGTGACGGCTCGGTCCCCCTCGGGTCCTTGTCAAAGCGGCAGTACTCGACACGGTTGGGAAAACCATACGATAAAAGGCACGAACAATCAAGGGGAGGAATCCTCATAGATCGTCCACGCGTCTGCCCGCTTCGCCTGAACCTCCGCCCTCAGGACCTCCTGGCCCCCGATCTTCAGCCTGACAAAATACGGGGTCTTTGCCTCGTCGCGCCCCTGTGGTGGTAGATAGTGAACCTGGATCTGCTGGTCAGGAAATTCGGTTGCCACCATGCCGGCCCAGTCGAAATCGGGGCTGTACGTCCCGGCTTCATCGAGGCCCCCGACATTGGTTTCCAACGTCATGGTGCTGGGGGGAAGACCCTGCAGCTTCTCCCTCAGCCACTCGGCCAGAGAGGAACTGATCCCGCCCTGCAGGGCTGGCATTGTGATGGCGTATTCTCCCCAGAGTTTCATCGTGATCACACCTCAGATAATTCTAATATAAACATCATATGACAATAGAACAATAAACCGCAATGGAGCATTTCCCCTCCCTAAGATCACTCTATTGTTCCACTGTTCCGGGCTCTTTCCCTGGGCTTTCCATTTGCTGGTCTCGCTCCATCGACATCCGCCGGCGGATGCGACGGAAGGTGAGCATGTCCCGTTTCAGATCCGGGTGTCCTATGCTCTTATCGAGTGAGATGACCTCTTCGAGCAGGCCGAGGGCCTTGCGATACTCTCCCTTTTCCTCGTAGATAATCGCGAGATTATGCATGGGAACGGTCAGGCGAAGGCGGTCGTCCTGCTCCCGCAAGATCTGAATGGCGCGTTCGTACGTCTCTTGTGCGCCATCGAGGTCACCCATCTCCTTGCGGGCAAGCCCGAGGCTGTTCAGAATCGTGGCACTTCCTAAGGGATCCCCAAGCGCCTCACGCATCGCATAACTCTGCTCATAATATTCGGCCGTCTGCCGCCACTCTCCCTTGTGATGGTGCACGCGGCCCAAATTGCCGAGGGTGATGGAGAGCCCTCGGCGGTCCCCGAGCCCTTCCTGAATGGTCCGGCTCTGGCCATAGGCATTGAGGGCTTCATCCCATTTCTCCGTTTTGGCGTACAGAGTGCCGATATTATTCCACGTCAACGCGATGCCCCCTCGATCTCCTAGCTCCTCTTTGATTTTCATGCTCTCACGGTAGCACTCGAGGGCACGGTCCCAGTCCAGCTTTCCTTCGTAGACATTCCCCATCTTGCCAAGGGTGGCGGCAACCGCGGACCGATCTGCAAGCTCCTCGTGAAGACGCCGGGCTCGGTCCAAAGACTCCAACGCCCGCTCCCACGCACCCTGTTGAGGTAAGAGGTGCCCCATGAGGGCGGCGACAGATGCTTCCCCCGCTTTATCCCCTATTTCCTCGAAGACTGTCAGGCTTTCCTCAAAGAGGGAGAGGGCCTCTCGATACCTTCCCTGTGCCTGGTAAAAGGTCCCGATCTTCGTAAGGGCCCACCCTGTCCCCGACGCATCCCCCGCGGTCTTGCGATATTCCAGTTCTGCCATCAGCTCGGAGAGGCTGACGTGTCCCTCTGCCCCGACAGGCTGCCGATCTCCCTCGTGCATGCGTCGTTCCTTATGCGGGTGAAGCCTGCGGCCTCTTAAAGATCATGAGGGCTCCCACTGTCCCATAGGCGACCCCGTCCCGATTGGGGGCGATCAGGGGAACCGCAGACACCATCTCCCAGCCTTCTTGACCCACGTTGTTCAGCCAGTCCAATCCGCTCTCCAGTCCGTCAGGCGTTTCCTTAAACATCACCATGCGATCCTGATACTCCCAGTGCATCGATGATCCTCCATTTGATGGCGTTGTGTACGTAAAGCGTTCTTAGCCTGCTGCCTCAGGGTCGAGGAGGGTATCAGGCAGGCTAAACTCTGTCGCGATGCCCTTCCGCACGTCCAGCAGAAGGGTCTGTCGATCCTCCGGACGGGCCCTCTCGACCTCGAGCATGCGCACGGTGACTTCCCGGTTGAATTCCCCCAGGCTCTCCGGGTTCGATTGCTTTTGGTATGCCCCGATGATTGTGTCTTGCAGGGCGTGGTAGAGTGGCTCATTCACAAAGGACATTTGAGTGGTCGGATCATGGAGCATCTGATATTGATGGCTCATGAAGATCCGGCTAATATGACGAGCCATCTGGGGAGCATCCATATGTGCGTTATCTTCCAGGAGCAGGCGGAGTCGTTCCTGATCGGGCATAAGCGCCCAGACCTCTGATGAGATACTTGGGCGCGTGACCAGGCTTCCTGACCGATACCGATTCGTAAAGCTCAGGATGGTCCGCCCTCCGAGCTTTTGGGCTAAGCGCTGCACAAGCTCTTTGAGTTCTGCCTCAGGGACCTCGGAAAAGGAGGGATACCGATCCTTGAGGGGCGAGAGTGCGGGGCGCATCTCCTCGACCCTCATAAGCTCGGTCAGGGCCTTGACAGAGACCTGGAGTTCCTGGCGCGACATCCCCTCGGTATCCGCGGACGGCGTTTCTTCCGCCATCTCTTTTCCGGCAAGATTAATCCGCCTCATGGCACCGTCAAAGAGACTTTCCAGCGGTGTGTCGAGGGAAATCGCGTGAGCGATCTCCTCCCGGACGGCCCGCAGGGTCTCTTCCGCACTCCGGGGTGAGGCCTGATCTAGTTCCTGGGTTTTGGGCAAGATCCTCCCGGTCAGAACCTCAATCTGTTCGGGAGGGAGCGCGGCGAGGGACTCCTGAATCTCAAAATAGCTGGGGAACTCGATGGCTGCCATCGGAAGGCTGGGTTCATTATAAAGATCCAGGGTGCGGCAGAACAGGAACCGCGCCAGCTCGCGGCGAAGTTGCGGTACCGTCAGACCCGCATCCTCTGAAGCGAGCAAATGCCACTTTTCCGCGCAGGACATACTTTGCAGCTCCTCTTCTGTGAGGGAATTCAGGCCCGAGCCCTCGACCTGGGCCTTGCGCTCCAGGTCCGCCAGGGCCAGCTGGGTGTACTGGGGAACAAAGGCGGCGACGAAGGCCTGCATCCCCTCGAGGGGAAGGTGTTCGCTATAGCCTTGTAAGCAGGCGGTCCGGCTGGTCTCATCCAAACAGTCGGCAAGCACGCGGACAATCCAGCGGAGTTGGTCGTCAGGCATCGCCCCAACTTTGGAGAGGACTTCCTGCTCCCGGGTGAGAATGAATCGCCGGATCTGTTTGATCCGGGGCCCCTTATCCATCCCGCATCTCCTGGCTCTCCAGGGCCTTCAGTAGCTCTTCGATAATCGCGTCTCGTTGATCTGCTTGGATATGCCAAAAGCCGTTCACCGGGATCTCGTCCTCGCTGTCCATCAGTTCCCCAATGTTAACGATATGGGGACCCACCGCCGTCTGCCCCAAGAAATGTGAAAAGTAATCGACGAGGGCAAAAGACTCTCCACGCAGCGAGTGAACATCTACGGTCCCATGGTTAGGTCCGATCAAGAGAAAGAATTCCAGTTCCTCTTGGCTTCCGTCGCGGCGCGCACGCCCCTCCAGCTGGAAGCCCCCGCGTCCCGTCTCTTTCTTCAAGAGCCGAAATCGCCAACCCATGGTCATTCTGACTGACGACCGACGACCGACGACCGACGACAACAAAAACCATCGCCAGTATGCAGACAGTCGGAAAATCCAATTTGATACGAAACGGAATTACTCATGCGTCTTCTTTCGGTCATGGGTTAACGGTCGTCGGTCAACGTTAGTCAAATGCTCCAGGGGCACCACGCCCCCCAACCAAAAGCTTGGTACTCATCCTCTCCCATCCACTCCGCCAAGTGGGTGCGATGCTCTGCCAAGGATTGGAACTCCTGATTAAACTCGAGCGTCACGATGTGCCGGTCCTCGAGGCAACAGTACCGGATCGCATATCTGTTTTCAGACAAGGGGCAGGCATCAATCGGCCGAATGTCCTCGAACATGTGGCCAAGGTTTTCCAGGATCTGGTACAGGTCATAGGACCTTCCATTAATGGTCAATTCGACGCTCCCGGTCCCGAGTTCACCGAATCGCTTCTCCACGGTTTCCCTGTCGATCATCCCCGCTACTCCTCTCTACGCACCGTTAGCTGTCCGGCGTCAGCGACTAGGTTAGAGACGGGACACCTCAGTCTTGAACCTAGGGTCTCCGGTCTCTTGTGTCTCGCTGCTGATTGCTGATGGCTGATAACTGAGCGCCATTTTGGTCATCTATGGGGTCTCCTTGAGCCGATCCATCAGGTCGGCAAGATCCGAGGCGCTCCGCAATGGCTTCGAATCGGTGTCCCGCAAGTCGATTAGGCGATCCATGACCTGCCGCGCGGTGCGACCCGCCGGTTTCCAGTTGATCTGAAGAGGAAAGAGAGTTCGGCCTGTGAGGCCTCCGCCCACCCGGGCGATTCCGAGCACCTCTCCGTCGCCCGATGGAGAAAGAGGGGCCGGGGACGCCTTGGTTTGCGTCGATCTCGCCGCTCAAGTTTTCTCACCATTTAGACCGGGGAATCGGCCCTGAAAGAAACACCATTTGAATTCTATTGGGGGGGAGGGAGGATGTCAACAGCAAAGGGGCATCTGAAGTGGTGACTTGGACAGGCCTTACCTCGTATGTGATTCACTTCAACTCGGGAATGCGGTACATGAGATTGGCCAGATCCGAGGCATCGCCGATGGCTCGCTGATGCTGGGGACCGGATTCGACCAGGCGATCCATGACGTCGGCGACGGTCAATTCCAGTTTCTCCCAGGGCACCGCGAGGGGGAAGAGGGGTTCGGCCTCTGAGGCTTCTTCCCAGGCCTCCAGGGTGTGGATACGGGGATCGAGCCCCCGGGCCCGTTCGAAACAGTTGCCCGCAATGTCGGTGTTGAAGCCGGTGCCCCAAAAAAAGTCGAGCAGCATCGTTACCTGCTGGACGAGGGGCCGCTCCCAGAGATCCTCCGGCCTCCCCCTAAGACAGGCCCGACAGGCGGAGGGCTTTTCGGGATCGGCCTGCACGTTCCAGAGATTCGGCATGAGCAGAACGTCATTCGGGCTTTGCACCGGGGCTATCCGATAGTAGACGCGCATATCCTCGAGGCTGGCCTGAAAGAACAGAAAGAAATAGACGATGTAGGGAAAGGCGAGACGGTACGTCTGGTACTCTCCCCCCTTCCCCATCTGGTCGGCGCTCCAGCGGATCAGACGCACCTGGGGAGGTTGCTCGACGCAACAGACAGTGGCGGTCCCGTCCACCTTGATGATTCGGGCTCCCGGGGGTAAGAGGAGATGATTTCCGCGACCCGGGCGACGGGTGGCTATCGTGATTTCTCGAAGGAAGTCTTGGAGAGAAACCTGTCGCTCGAGGACCGGAGGGTCTCCGCCCCGATACAAAAAGACATTCTGCCCTTCTATTTTAATCCGCTCCACCGCTCCCGCTCCCATCCACAGCCTCGTCTAGCTTAGGGGTCTCCCATCCACCTGTCAAGGCAGCACAACAGCAGACCAAAGACGGGAGACAGGGGACCGGAGACCGAAGGTTTCAGGTCTCAGGACTGAGGACTGAGGTTTCAGGCTTCGAATGACCTCAGCACTCAGCCCTCAACGCTCAGGTCTTCTCCCTCAACCATGTCACTGCCCGTTGGAAGACTTCAGGGTTGAATTTGAGGTCTATATGGTTGAACCAGCGGTGGAGGTACGGAAGAATCGTCGGGGGAAGGGGGATGTCGGGGTGCTGGAACGTCGTCACCGGAGCCAGGGTGCCCTGGGGGAGATCTCCTGCCATGCGGCGAATCCCTTCGATCAGGGTGAGGATATCTTGCTCCCCGTGCAGGAGCAGGACCGGCCGGTCGGGTTGCGTGACTTCCTCCATCTGGCGAAGCAATTGGAGAATATAGTCCGGCTGAGGGCTCCGTACCGTCGTTGTGCCGAAGGCCAAGAGCATCTGGCGTCCCTCCTCGGAGGGACGACTCACGACAGAGGGGGAGATGGCGACGACGAGGTCGGCGGACGAGATGAGGGCCAATCGCCCACCCAGGCTATGACCCAGCGCGGCGACTTTCCCGTAGCGACGGAGCCAGGCGAGGGCAGCCTCCAGATCGTGCCGCAATCCCTCGTCGAGGGGGACGGGGTGCTCCCCGTGCCCACGAATGTCGATGGTCATGCTCGCCCATCCCTCTTCGCAAAGTCGTGCCGCGATCCCCAGCATCTGCTCTTTGTTTCCGCCATAGCCATGCACAAGCGCCACGCCGCCGCGGGGGGTTTGGGGGAGAAAGAGGTACGCGGGGACGGCATGGTTGTCCGCCGTTCGGAGATCCGTGACTCGGAGGAATTGCATCATCCCCTCCTTCGTAGTGAAAAGTTCAGGGTTGAAGATTCAGGCCGAGGCGATTTCGGATTTCGAAGTGCGAATTTCGAATTTTTTTTGGGCGTTGGACGTCGGACCTCGGACGTCGACGAGCTCAGTCGAGCCGTCATCCGTCATCGGAAGAGGGCTCCGGAGGGCAGAGCTCCGGCGGAAACGGAGACAGAAATTCGACCTCGACGGGGATCTCGTGGAACTGGAGATCGCGGGTGATCACCTGGAGCTTCTCGACGATCTCGGCGATGATAGTGCTCCGCATCGTAGCCTCGTCTGCTTCGCCATCCGGGCTGGCAAGGACCGTCAAGGCGAGATCGCCGAGCACCTGGGGGGTAGGGTGCCGGATGTCCAGGCGGCAGCCAAAATCGCCCGCTTTGTTCCCCACCAGAGACAGCATAAAATCTCCGGGGAAGCTCTCGATGGTTCGCTCGTCTGTGGTACTCCACTCGACGTCCAGATCGGCGTGGCTATGCCACCAGAGACAGAGGGATGCGGGGTTCCGCCCCTCGGCAACGCAGCATTGGAGGATGTCGAAAACGGCTGCCGAATCCAACTCCGTCTCTGCCGGAGAAACTTTCTGGGGAAGGATGAAGAGGTCCGTGATCACTAAGTTCGGGCCGTCACGCTGCACCTCGCCAAGTCCGCCGATCTCCATGGCGCACAGTTCGATGTACAAGCGCAACTTTTGGAAGGCCCGCGAGGTAATCAGCACCTGTGGGGGGGTGTTGTTGGTCCAGTTCACGCCGGCAGCTCCTCCCAGTGGTGGATCGGGGTGTACCACTCTTTCGGGTTCACGGTCTTCAGGTACTCGAGCAGCAATTCAGCGGTGGCGACCCACTGAAATTCACTGATCAGTTTCAAGACACTCTGGCCGATATTCCCGAGGCACGGCTTCGCATTCCAGACGTGTGGGTGATCGTAGTAGCCGTACGCCCGGGTCAGATTCTTGATGGCCACATCGCCATTAAAACGGATGTCAACGCGGAAGCGTCCCAAGCGGTATCGCTTGCCAGCAACCACGGTGTCGACGGTGTCCGTGAACACGCACAGGCGATCTTCCAGGATCTCGACATCGCGCACGTCCGGAATGCCGAGCAATCCCTCAAATTCCCGTACGAGCGCCTCCTCCGAGTGTTCGGCGTTCGTGAGCGTGCGGAAGCGCTTCTGGCAATTGCGGAGGAGACGTGTTTGGAGCGCCATCTGCCGGGAGAGTTCTTTGAGATTCTCTTCCACGCCCGCCATCTGCTTCTGGAGGACAGCCCCTGGCTCGCATGTCCCGGCCTCTCCACATTGCGTGTCGTTCGTCGTCTCGCCCTCCCCCGGCGCGGCCAATTGATCGAGGGTGACGAGGGTCGTTTTATGACTCAGGCGGTGAAGGGTGACCTCAACCTGATGTGGAAGGCGCCCGGTCGCCAGAGAAAGCCACTCGGTCATCCCCCCGAGGCAGAGGTCAAGGGTCCGACGCAGGATGATCGACGCCAACGCCTCGGGTTGCCCGAGCAGATCGAAGAGGACATAGACATTTTCCCCCAGTATCCCGCCAATGGTATGTCCCTTCTGGTCCTGCTTCAGGACGCCTCGGACAAAGAGATTCCCGGGAGCCAAGGCTTTTTTTGTATCTGCGGCCAGTGGCCAGGAAAAGACCGCCGGAATCTCCATCGTGGAAGTGACCGGCCAGAGGTTCAACCAGCGAGGACGGAGCGGCAGCGCAAAGAGGTGCAGATGGAGACCATCGCCCCCCCGGGGGGGCGAGAAGCGGCTCGTCGGAGCGTGGACGTGCAGACGGATGCCCAGGGCCTTGGCGTACTCCTCCACGACTAGCCGGAGCGGTCCCGATACCTGGACCTGTTCCGTTCCGCTTGGTTGCACATCGGCCATCGGGTGTTCCTCTCTCGTTGGCCTCGCTTCGCCCTTCAGCTGTCTTCTCGCGAACGTCCTCAATCGGTGCTTGCCGCTGCGTTCAGCGGCCGGACGTGTCGGGGCCAGCGCTGTATCTGGACCCGGCGGCCATCCAGAAGACGCAGCAGTCGGCGGCCACCGGGGCTAATCCACCGCACCCGGCTCAGGTCCAGGACGAGATATGTCTCGGGATCAACGAGGTATTGCTGGCAGATCTGCGCGAGTCGGCGCGTCCAGGGAAAGACAATCCAGCCCTCGATTCGTAGCCATACCCGTCCGGGTTCCGTCGCCCACACGCGGATCACCAAAACCTGATCCAGCGAGGCGCTCGCCGCCTCGGCCGTCCGGTGAGGCTCAGCCTCCCAGATGATCAGCCGGAAGTCGTCATCCGAGCAGCGGTCGAGCCACGCCGTCCCACGGGTCATGCCGTAGGCGTACAGAATGAGAAGCGCAATGCCTACCAGTGCGATCCACATCGGGAATCCAAGCGGCTGTCCACGATCAGCTATCAGCAACCAGCTACATGAGACCGGGCACGGCAGACCGGAAGCCTTCGGCTCAAAACTCAGGTCTCCAGTCTCCAGCCTCGTTGCTGGCAGACGCCCGCTGATTGCACACCACTGCTGGCCGGCATTCGACTAGCCTCGGAGACAGATTGCCTCAAGAGGGAGAGCCACCCCATGGACGAGGATCATCCCGTTCCCTGCGAGTGCCCCTGCACCCAGCACGAGGAGAAGCCTAATTCCCATCCGTTCGTTCAGTGGAGAGACCGCTCCCGGGATCTGTTCAGAGAACCCCGTGTTGAGTCCTCTTGTGATGTGCATGCCTGTGGCCATTCCGGACACTTCCGACGCTGCCACCCGGGCCTACCCTGAGCCAAGTCGAAGGGCCTGCCCTGAGTCTAGTCGAAGGGTACGCTTGACGAACCGGGCATGTCAAGCCTGGGCGCGCGCGGCGTCCCTGCGCTCGGCCGGCGAGCAGACCGAGGAGGGTGAGACTCGTGTCGAAACTGTGGGGCCTGATCTGTCACCGTCTTATGCCGACGTGATGCCTGATCTTCTCCGCGGGGACGGAGGTTGCATCTGAAACCGTTCAGGCCGATCTGGACGGCTTCCAGGCTATCGCGTACCGTCTCGAAGTCGTGGGGGTCTCTCGGATGGGCGAGGATCAACCGGACTTTTGTTGACCCGAGATTGGCCCGGAAATTGCAAACCTCAACTCCCACTTCAACAACGAGAGGCCTGTGATGATTTCATTCGATACAGCTACGATGGTCCTGATTTACATGGTGGAAGCGGTCGCCTACGGTGCGATCCTCTTTCAGCTCCACAAGCTCGATCGACGCCGTCTGCGGGAGGCCCGGTGTCAACTGCACCAGTGGACGACGGCATCACGCAACGGCATGGTGTGTGCCCTATGCCATAAGCGTGTGGCACACTCGTTATTTGGCTTCCCGATGATCAACATCTTCGATCGGGATTGGCCCCTCTTTTAGGTAGCAATCAGCAGTCCGCTATCAGGACTCAGCACTTCCAAAACGCTGCCAGCTGTCAGCGATCCCCCATGCCAAGACTGAGCAATGAAGACTGAGCCTCGAATCTCAGCACTCAGTCCTCGGCACTGTTGATCTTCCGTGTGTCCCCCGCCGGGGGGCCGGCAGTTATCAAATCGACCCCACATAGTGCTCATCGCCAACGTCGATCACACTGGCATCCAGCACTCGCGAGACCCATATCCAGATCTGCGTCCAGCGTGTAAGGGCTGGGGCACCGATCGGTGCATTCACCGGGTTCGTCATCGCTGACCTCACGCCTCACGTGGCACGGGGGCTGCGGTCGTCCCGAATGACATACCCGCCGCCGCGGAGGGACTGAGGGAATCAGAAGAAGGGACTTCGTAGAGATAGATGTTACGTGTGATGATGCCGTGCCACAGGGTGACCACCGTCGGCGTCAGCCAGCGCTCAATGGTATAGGTGTTGCTGATCACGATTGTGCCGGGTCTGAGCTCTCGGTTAAATTTGTCGCGAAGCTGCTGGATCGCTCCCGAGGCTTGATAGCAA
The DNA here is from genome assembly GCA_964558395.1 of uncultured bacterium. Taxonomy (GTDB): domain Bacteria; phylum Methylomirabilota; class Methylomirabilia; order Methylomirabilales; family CSP1-5; genus CSP1-5. The sequence goes on from CAZLDS010000013.1 coordinate 18,931, forward strand.
TAGATCACGTCCGCGTCCGAGAAATCTGCATGCATGAAATTCCCATAGCGGATGGTCGCGCTCGCCCCATGCCACCAATTGCTGATCCAGGCGTACAGATAGGCGAAGACATTGATCTCATAACCGATGGCGTCGACGCCGTATTTCTTCCTGGCGGCAATTAACATGCGGCCCTCCCCACACCCGAGGTCGTAGAATCGCTGGCCGGGTCGCATTGGCATCAGTGTGAGAATCTCATCCACGAGAGCGCGGTCCGTAAACCGGAAGATCGACTCTCCGGTCACGGGAAGTACCAGCACAAGTGAAACGACATACAGGATGACGGCGATCAGGGGAACCGCCATGATGACGAGTAACGTCGCAGTAAAGATGGGATCCATCGCGCTGTTCATCACAGCCTCGCCTGGCCCGTCTCGGTCGACTAGTCCTACAGCAAGACGCGGCGGAGGATGGCAAATACGGTTGCGCCGATCACAAGACCTATGAGGATTCTAAAATCCTCCAATTGAGGGATCTGCTCTGCCAGCCTGTATGCGGCACCGCCGGTGAGAACGGCCGCCCCGAATACGATCGAGCGGATTCCCTTGCGCAGCTGTTTACCGCGTTCTTCCTTGCCTTGCCTCATCGCTCCTGCGACTATACTCATGGAAGGACCGAGGCGTCAATGGTGAAGGCTGACGACGTGCGCGGCTGTCCAGCTGTCCATATGTCTCAATCCCGCTCGCCGGCCACTAGCCCGCACCGCGCACACCGGAGCCGTCCGTCGGGATCCTGCTCCCAGTCGTGGGGAGCACACTCTCCCTGCGCGCGTCGCCGGAAGAACCAGATAATGGCGCCGGCCGTAATACCAAACCCAATGGCAAATCCGACGGTCAACCAGATGTAAAGGGAGATGTCCTCCATTATCCGCCCCGGGCGGTGTCGTCGCCGTCCAGCCGTTCTGCTTCACGGACGATTCTTGCTACCCGCTCTTCCATGTAACTCCGGTAACCGTCAATATATATCCCACCGACAATGGCGCGCTGGAGCAGATCGAGAAGGCCCTCCCCCGCGAGCTTCTCGTGGGTACTCAGGGTGAGGGTGTACCGCAGCCGAGATTGATCTCCCTCGCCGGTGAGTTCAAAGCCCCCCTGGAAGACCGCCTCGCTGCTCAAGCCATCCACCTGCTGAAACGTGAGCCGGAAAATGCCCTCTGCCGATCGGGAGGTGTCGGCGGCAAAGCGGCGCACGCTCCAAATGAAGAAGAGGTTGACGTGGTAATACTCCTCATAGAGCAGCGGGGTGTCCAGCGGGAGCGTGAGCAGCCGCGGAATGTCCGGCGGGGGGGCCACAGGGAGCTTTTCGAGCCGTGCCGCCACCTCGCGCTTGGCCGCCTCGGAGTCAAGGACGCGTGCGTACTCGATCCCTTGCGGGTGTACGCCCTTTTCGGCGAGCCGAGGAAAATTGCGGAGGGCCTTCCAGACCGTCTGTGCTTTGAGGGGGAGCGCGCAGTCCAGCACAAAGGTTGTCGTCTCCGGACCCGAAGGGGGCGCCGTGGTTTCGCGAGTGAAGTCGCATTCCACGGCCCAGGCTGCTCCCGCGGCCCCCGCCCAGAGGGCAAGCGTCGCCGCGAGAACCCTATGGAATCGCAACGATCGTGATATCGGCATGGCGCAAAAAAGAGAGGCTGTCGCCTTGTGCGACAGCCTCTCTTTTCAACCGATCGCTGACTCGTGCGGGTTACGAGCCGGTGGCGGTCGCAGGCGCGACCTCCTTGGGCGGCCTCGTGACGATGGCCATGATGACCGCCAACAGGCCCAGGGCGGTACCGATCATGAACGCGGCTTGGTACGCGCTAAGTTGCGCTGTCCTTAAGGCCTCCCCCTCAAGGCCTGCCGTCTTCACGCGGAGATAATACGCCTTCGATTGCGGGCCGACGACCCCGGCTATGCCCCACGCGGTAAAGACGGACGCGTAGTTCACCCCCAGGTTCTTGGTGCCGAAGTACTCGGCCATCGCGGCCGGGAACAGGGCGAAGTTGGCCCCGTATGACGCCCCGCAGATCATGAGCCCGACCGCAAACCCGACCGTCGTCGCGGCGATCGTGGGCAGCAGGAACACGTTGACCGTGGTGATGGCGAAGATCAAGACCATCGCCCGGGTGCGGCCCATGACATCCGAGAGCCAGCCGGCGATGATCCGGCCAAAGCCGTTCGCGATCGACAGGAAGCCGATCATGAAGGCGGCGGTCTCCGCGCTCATGCCGAGGGTCTTGGCGTAGGGGGCAATGAGGCTGATCACCATCAGGCCCACCCCTGCGTTGCCGACGAAGGCGAGCCAGAGGGTCCAGAAGGTCGGGGTCTTGATGGCCTCACCGGGGGTCCAGTCCCGGGCTGCCTTCACACCGCCCGGCTTGGGGGGGGGCGGCGTCCAGCCCTCGGGCTTATACCCCGGGGGGGGGACCCTGAGGATCTGCGCCAGCGCCATGATGACGATCAGGAAAATGAACCCCAGCCACAGAAACGCGCTGCTGATGCCGACGCTCTTGATGAGCTTCACGGCGATCGGGGTAAAGACGAACGCCCCGAATCCGAATCCCGCCACCGTGATCCCGACCGTCAAGCCCTTCTTGTCGGGGAACCACTTGATCGTGGTGACGACCGGGGTCACGTACCCGAAGGCGACGCCGGCGCCGCCGATGATCCCGTAGGTTATAAAGATCATCGGGACGGAGCTGACGAAGGAGGTGAGGATGAACCCAACGGCCATGAGCACGGCGCCGATCATGGTCACGGGCTTGGGCCCAATCCTGTCCTGCAATCGTCCCGCATAGACCATGACCAGGGCGAAGGTGAAGATCGAGGCGGTGAAAGGCCACGACAGGCTCGCCCTCGTGAAGGCGGCGTCGCCCTGACCCGGCGGCCCAAACTTGTTAATCAGAGGTACGACGAAGATGCTCCACGAGTAAAGGACGCCGAGACAGATGTTAATCCCTGTCCCGGCCAAGCAGATGATCCATCGATTCATATCCGCGCCTCCGCGCTACAGATTTCCCTTTTCTCTCACGACTCTCCAGATCCAATTTGCGTCAGTTTGGGACCAGCAATATTGCCGTGGAGCAGCAGGAAAACCGCTATGTTCCCTGAACCCTACCCCAAACAAGCTGACATGTATCACCCCCTCCACTCAAGAGTAGCAAAAAGGCCTCGCGCGTCCTGAGCCTGCTCGCTCATTTATCAGAAGGGAAGAAGCGGTGTCAAGCGAAATTTAATGCTGTTTTATTTTTTAAAAGGTGTGGGATATGTGCGTCATTTGGCCGCGCCCAGGGCGCGGATCGGCGACTTTTGCCTTGACAAATTTGAATTGCTATTTAGAGTAGGGATGCACGTGAAGCGCGCTCTCATGGCTTTACCCTCCTTGTACCTCCTTGACCACAGGGAAGGTCCGTTATCGACACACCTCAGGCAGATTTGAAGGCGACCCCGCTGAACGCCGTGCACCGCCAGATCGGGGCCCGGATGGTCCCGTTCGGGGGCTGGGATATGCCGGTACAATACTCCGGCATCCTGGAGGAGCACCGGGCGGTCCGGGGGACCGCCGGACTGTTCGACATCAGCCACATGGGGGAGATCGAGTTTCGGGGCCCGGACGCCCTCGCCGCGGTGCAGCGGCTCGTGACCAGTGATGCCTCCAAGCTCGCCGTCGGACAGGTCCAGTACGCGGCCCTCTGCTACGAAAACGGAACATTCGTGGACGACCTCACGGTGTACAAAGTGGCCGCTGATCATTTCATGTTCACGGTCAATGCGTCCAACATTGAAAAGGACTATCAGTGGATCACGGCGCACGTCGCCGGGAACGTCGAGGTGCGGAATATCAGTCATCAGACCGCGTTGCTGGCCCTGCAGGGCCCCAAGGCCCCGGAGATTCTCCGGAAACTCACCCCGGTGGACCTGAGCCAGATCCGATATTACTGGTTCCAGCGGGGCAAGGTGCTGGGTGCCGATGTCCTGATCTCCCGGACCGGGTATACGGGCGAGGACGGCTTCGAGATCTACCTGACTCCCGATAGGGCTGAGTCCCTCTGGCATCGCCTCGTGGACGAGGGTCGTGCCTTTGGCCTCCTCCCGGTCGGGCTGGGCGCACGCGATACGCTGCGGCTGGAGGCTAAGATGGCGCTCTACGGCAACGATATTGACGATGCCCATACGGTTTTAGAGGCCGATCTCGGCTGGATCGTCAAGTTCGACAAGGGGGAGTTCATCGGGCGGGCGGCGCTCGAGAAGCAGAAGGCGGCTGGGCTGACGCGGAAGCTCGTGGGGTTCGAGATGGTGGGGCGCGGGATCGGTCGCGCCCATTACAAGATCGTGAAGAACGGCAAGGAGATCGGGGAGGTCACGAGCGGCGCTCCGTCTCCGACCCTGGGCAAGAACATCGGGCTCGGGTATGTCGCCATCGAGCATGCCACGATCGGAACCGACGTTGGCATCCTCATCCGGGGTGAGCCGGTCCCAGCCAAGATCGTTCCCACCCCCTTTTATAAGCGCAAACGTTAACAGTTCACCGTTCACGGATAGTGCAACCGACGCCGAGACTGAGGAGTGGGTTCTTACTGTGAACCGTGAACAGAGCGGAGGGCATTATTATGAATGTACCGGAGGGACTCAAGTATACCCGGGAACATGAGTGGATCAAGGTCGAGGGGGACAAGGGACGGGTCGGGATCACCGACTACGCCCAGGATCAGCTGGGGGATGTGGTGTTCGTCGAACTGCCGAAGAAGGGACGATCACTCCGCCAGATGGAAGCCTTCGGGGTCGTAGAGTCGGTGAAGGCGGTCTCGGACCTGTACTGCCCCGTGAGCGGCGAGATCGTCGGAGTGAACGGCGAGCTCGAGCGCAAACCCGAGCTGGTAAACGCGGACTGCTACGGAGCCGGGTGGATGATCGAGGTGAAGATCACCCAGGCGAAGGACCTGGAAAAGCTCCTCTCCCCTTCGGAGTATGCCGCGTATCTCGAGGAAGCGGGAGGAGGGCACTGATGCGATACATTCCCAATACGGATGCGGACTGCCAGGCGATGCTCCAAGCCATCGGGGTCCGTTCGGTGGAGGAACTCTTCGCCGATATTCCGGCAGCGGTCCGGTTGAAGCGGCCGCTCAAGGTGCCGCCGGCCATGGCCGAGTCCGAGGTCGCACGGCACCTGAGGGCGTTGGCGGACAAGAATGCCGACGCCGATCGTTACAGCATGTTCCTCGGCGCCGGCTGTTACAACCACTTCAGCCCCGCCATCATCAATCATCTTGTCTTGCGTGGGGAATTCCTCACCCCATACACCCCATATCAGCCCGAGGTCGCTCAGGGGACGCTGCAGGCGCTGTTCGAGTATCAGACGCTCGTCTGCCTCCTGACCGGCATGGAGGTCAGCAACGCCAGCATGTACGAAGGGGCCTCGGCGACGGCGGAAGCGGCCCTGATGGCGAACCGGATTACGGGCCGCGCCGAGGTCGTGATGGCGTGCGCCGTCCATCCGGAATACCGGGCGGTCACACGGACGTATGCCTCGCAACTGGGGATCTCCTTCCGGGAGGTCGCCTTCACCGAGGCCGGGGTGACCGATATCGGCCAGGTCCGGAAGATGCTGAGCGAGCGGGTCTCCTGCCTGGTCGTCCAGTCCCCCAACTTTTTGGGCGTTATCGAGGACCTCACGCCGCTCGCGGAGACCGCCCACGCGGCGGGCGCCCTCCTGGTCGTCGCGGTGGCCGAACCGCTCTCCCTCGGCATTTTGAAGTCGCCGGGCGAGTGCGGCGCCGACATCGTCACCGCCGAAGGCGCGGGGCTCGGGACGGGTTTGAACTACGGCGGGCCGGCCGTCGGCTTCTTCGCAACCCGAGAGAAGTTTATGCGGCACATGCCGGGACGGTTGGTGGGGGAGACGGAGGACCGCGAGGGACGGACCGGGTATGTCCTGACGCTGGCGACCCGGGAGCAGCACATCCGACGAGAGAAGGCGACCTCGAACATCTGTACCAGCGAGTCGCTGATTGCCAACATGTCGGCGATGTACATGGTCACCATGGGTCCCCAAGGCCTGCGGGACGTTGCCTTACTGAACCTGCGCAAGGCGGCCTACGCCAAAGAGCGGTTGGCGAAGGTCCGGGGGCTTAGCCTCCGCTTCACGGGCCCAACGTTCAACGAATTCGTCCTGCGCACCAAGAAGAAACCGGGTGACATCCTCAAGGGATTGCTTAAGCGGCAGATCATCGGCGGATTGGACCTGGGGCGGTTCTATCCCGAACTCAAGGACTGCCTCCTGGTCTGCGTCACGGAGCAGAACAGCCGCCCGGAGATCGACGCGCTGGTCAAGGCGCTGGGAGGTGTACGATGAACGGCACGGGGAACACCATCGGCACACGGGGGCTGGTGTTCAATGAGCCCTTGATTTTCGAACAGGGTTCGCCGGGTCGCATGGGATACTCGCTTCCGCCGCTGGATGTGCCGGAGAAGAAGCCGCAGGTCTTGATCCCCACGCGACTACTCCGGGACGGCATCCCCGGCGTACCCGAGGTGAGCGAGGTCGACGTGATCCGCCACTACACCCGGATCTCACAGTGGAACTACTGCGTCGACCTCGGGTTCTTTCCGCTCGGCTCGTGCACGATGAAGTACAATCCCCGGATCAACGAAGATATGGCGCGCCTCCCGGGGTTCGCCAAGGCGCATCCCTATCAGCCCGAGGAACTCAGTCAGGGGGCGCTTCAGCTCATGTGGGAGTTGGAGCAGTACCTGGCCGAAGTGGCGGGCATGGACCGGGTCACGCTGCACCCTTCGGCGGGCGCCCATGGCGAGGTTACGGGCCTCATGATGATCCGGGCCTATCACACCTCGCGCGGGAATCCGCGATCCAAGGTCCTGATTCCCGATTCGGCCCACGGGACCAACCCGGCGACGTCGGCCCTGTGCGGCTACCGCGTGGTACCCGTCAAAGAGGGCCCCCGCGGTATCGTAGAGGCCAAGGCGGTGGCCGAGGCCATGGACAATGAGGTGGCTGCCATCATGGTCACGAACCCGAATACGTTAGGGCTCTTCGAGGAGCAGATTGTCGAGGTCGCCAAGATCGTCCACGCCAAGGGGGGCCAGGTCTACTGCGACGGGGCCAACCTGAACAGTGTCATGGGGATCAGTCGCCCCGGAGACTGCGGCGTCGACGTTATCCAAATCAACCTCCACAAGACCTTCTCGCAGCCGCACGGGGGCGGCGGGCCGGGGGCGGGTCCCGTCGCCCTGAAGAAGCACCTAGCCCCCTTCATGCCGGTGCCGACGGTCGAGAAAAAGGGGAGCCGATTTATCCTCGATTTCAAGCGGCCCAAGTCAATCGGGAAGGTCCGCGCCTTTGCGTCAAGTTTCGGGGTCCTGGTCCGCTCATACACCTACATCCGGTCCATGGGGTCGGCGGGGCTCCGGCGGGCCGCCGAGGTCGCCGTGCTCAACGCCAATTACATCCTGAGCCAGCTCAAGGGGACCTACCACCTGCCGTACGACCGGCACTGCATGCACGAGTGTGTCTTCACCGACGCCCTGCAGGCCCGGCACGACATCCACACGCTGGACATCGCCAAGCGGCTCATCGACCACGGCTTCCATCCGCCGACCACGTACTTTCCCCTGATCGTGAAGGCCGCACTGATGATCGAGCCGACGGAGACCGAAAGCAAGGAGAACATCGATCAGTTCATCGCGGCCATGAAGGCGATCGCGCGTGAGGCCGAGGAGAATCCGGAGCATCTCCGGTTGGCTCCCCACAATCCCAAGGTGACACGCATGAACGAGACCAAGGCCGCCCGCGAGCCCAAGCTCCGCTGGCAGCCGCGCTCTTGAACCGGTTCATGGTTCACAGTGGATGGGGAGGGATTGCAGCGTTTATAACCTTAGAGCAGTGGACTGAGAGCTTCGGAAAAGAAGGGGATGACTGGCGATGATTACGGTGTCTGCCCATCGCGTGCGGCAGTTCGGGGTCGAATTCTATCAGGCCTCGTTCACGGCGTCGGACATCGACCGGCTGGTCCGGTTCGAGGTCTTGGGGTACGGTGCTGCCGAGGGACCTCAGGCGAAGCGACGCCGCCGGGCGTCGCGAATTAACTGGGAGCTCTTAGAAAACCGCATTGCCCGGGGTGAGGCGGCTTTTCAACGCCCCGTCATCCGTCGGAAGATCGAAGAGCTCCTGAAGTACTACCGGGAGTGCCAGGACGCGGGAAACCTTCCGGCCATCCCCGGCGCCGTCATCATCATCGCGGAACGAGGACTCCGGTTCACACGGTCGGGCGCAAACCCGAGTCTCGGTCTCCTCCAAATTCCAGAGGAACCGGGCATCCTGCGGGCCTTGGATGGCCAACACCGCCTGCTGGCCCTGCATGCCGCCGCCGAGGAGCTCGGGGGACTGGAGGTACCCGCCGTCGTCTTTGACAACCTCGATGATCGGCAGATCGTGGAACTCTTCGTCACGATTAACGCCAAGCACACCCGGCTGAATCCGTCCCATCTGATTAGCCTGGCTGGCCGTCGCCTGTACGCCGATGAAAACCAGGCGTTGGCCCACGACATCATCCGCGCCCTCAACGAGACAGAGTCATCCCCGCTGCGGCGCGAGATCCGCATTCTGGGCGTCGGACGGGGGAGGGTGTCGCAGGCTCCCTTGGCCGAAGAGATGGTGGAGCTCCTCGAGACGGTGCAAAAGATTGGCGGAGGCCAACGCGCTAGAGAGCTCCGCGAGGGCGCGCGCCGCTTTTTCTTGAACTATTTTAAGGCGATCGCGGGAGCGTTCCCCCAGGCCTGGGTGGGCCGCAAGTACAGCATCAAGACGGGCACGGCGCTGCGGGCCTTTATCCGGGTCGCCCCGGATGTCATGGCCGCTGCCCGAGAAGGCAAGAAGGACCCCTTCGACGCCGTGGCCATTCGCCACGCGGTCTCCCCCTGGAGTGAGCGCATCGGGGACACTCGCTTCGAGACGGAGGGGGCCTGGCGGCAGAAACTGGCCGGGGGGACGCGGGGAACCGTTGAGACTTTAGTCCGTGAGCTGCGGGATGCGTTGCGCCACCGCTGACGGCGACAGGGGGGACAGTCATCCATCGTTCACGCGAGCGGCAGTCGAGGCGCGAAGGGACCGGATCTTTCGGCGACTGCCGCATCTGAGGGTCCGGAGCGAAAAGGGGGCGCTCCGGTTCATCCAGCGCGTCGGCTTCAGTTTTACCTTCAGCACCTCTGGCTCCGTGCTCCCCTGCCTCTACGTTGCGGTCTGCGGGCGTCGTCATCCCTCCTGGCCCAAGCGCACCCACCATCACCCGGCCGTTGTCCTGACCTGGGACCTCAAAAATACCCTCCCAGCCAAGCGCCTCGTCTATTATGGCAAGCTCCTCAAGGGAAAGCCGACCCTCGTGTCACTGGATCTCTTTCCCGCTTTCGTGGCCCTGATCCGCGACGGGAGGCTCAGCGGGGATTACCTGGCGGACTACCGCGACGGCCGCCTCAGTCGGACGGCCCTCCACATCATGGATACCCTGATGGACTCGCACCCCCTCGAAACGGGTGAGCTACGCCGCCGCGCCGGGCTGGGGACGCCGGCGCATACCGGGACGTTCGAAAAGGCCATGGCGGAGCTGCAGCGCAAGCTCTGGGTGGTGAAAACGGAGGAGGTATACGACCCCTCTTTTTGCTATCGGTGGGACCTGTTGGAGAGCTGGTTGCCCGAGCAGGTGAGGAAAGGCCACGAGCTTGCACGGGATGAGGCGGCTCTCCGCGTGTTGGAGACCTACCTCAAGAGCGTCATTGCCAGTCAGGAGGGGATCATGACCCGCCTCTTTGAGCTGTCGGCAAGCGAGGTCGAGCGGGCACTTACACGACTCGCTGACGACGGGCTGATCACTCGGGGAGTCCCGATCCGGAATTGGCCGGGCCGTTGGGTCCTGTGGCTGTCTACCACGCCCTGACCGTTGGGTTTCTGGTGCTCCCCTCGCAGCGCACTCCCTTGAAAAAACGGGGAAATCCGCGTATGCTTAATATACGCGGACTATACGCATGGTTAAGGAGACATGACGCACGGGAAGGTACTGACCACGAATCGGAAGGCCTACCACGATTACCACATCGAGGAGGCCTTTGAGGTTGGCATCGCCCTCACGGGAACCGAAGTCAAGGCGCTTCGGGAGGGGCGAGCGAACCTGCGGGACGGCTATGCGGCCGTGGAGGGGGGGGAGGTATTTCTCCTCAACTGTCATGTCAGCCCATACGCGCCGGCCAACCGCTTTAACCATGAGCCGCGCCGGCCCAGGAAGCTGCTGTTACACCGGGGGGAGATCCGGCGGTTGATCGGAAAGGTGCAGGAGAAGGGGCTCACCCTGGTGCCGCTGAGTCTGTATCTCAAGAACGGCCGAGTCAAGGTCGAGCTGGCGCTGTGCCGTGGCAAGAAGCAGTATGATAAGCGCGAGGACCTCAAGCGGCGTACCCACGAACGGGAAGTCGCCGACGCACTCAAGAGGGTCAAGAGCTGAGAGTTGAGGGTCGAGGGTTCAAAAACAAAGGCCTGCATCGTATGTATGTTTGCGAGTTGTAGTTCAAGCTCTCGACTCTAGACTCTCAACTATTAGCGGCGGCGCTTCGCGCCGCAAGGGGGCGAAACGGTTTCGACGGGGACAGGGGTTGGTAGAGGTAGCATGCCGAGGTCCCATCACCCTCGTAAAACCGATGGAAAACACACAACTGCCAACCATCAGCTGGCACTGGCTGCCTAACGAGTAGCCACGCCGCCCTTGCCTCGCTCACCGGGGAAGGTGAGGCGTCATACAGGTGAGCTGGCCTTTCTCTCCCGGCCCGGGGGAGGAGGGCGAGAACTCAAGGGCTGGCCGGTGAGTGGCTCTGCCTGTAGTGGTGCTCACCGGCGAGACATAACGTACAGGCTAAGCATGTAGAGACTTCTATGGGCCGGTTCTCGGACGCGGGTTCGACTCCCGCCGCCTCCACCATTCGACGCGCGGGGAAACCTCGGTGAGGGGTTTCCCCGCTTGCGTGTCCCGAGCGCAGTCGAGGGGCTCATGGCCCTTCGAGCTGAACCTCAGGGCGAGCAGGCCATTCAGGAGGGATAGAGTATGGATCGCGCGTCGAATGGTGCCCTGAGCGAGCTACGCAGTGCGAGTCGAAGGGCTTCTTGCTTGAATCGATTCAGTCCTTTAGATGCTTGTCAAGACCAGGGTCCATCCGATATAGTGATTGGCATTCCGTTTGCCAGTATGGCGTGTGGGATTGTTGTGTGAACCACAAACGTACTCTCACCAAAGGCATCGCGTGGCCAAGGAAATCCTGATTGTCGACAACGACGAACTCATCCTCGTGGTCCCCTCTCGGCGCGCCAGCAACACTATCTCCAAAATATTCATGGCAGCGCGCACCACATCCTGAGGCTGGCCAACGATCTCTTGGAACTGGCCCAAGTCGATACGGGTCAGAAAATGTTTTACTCCGAGGAGTTCAGTCCCCTGGTCGTCCTGGACGAGGTGAATGGCTTGATGGCTCCGGAGGCGGCGCATAAAGAGATTACATTGACGATGCAGGCAGAGCCACGGCTCCCCCCGATCCGCGGTGACTTCCACCAGTTTCGCCAGATTCTCCTACACCTGGTCTCCAATGCGATCAAGTTCACTCCAGAAAAGGGTGAGGTCTCGGTCACGGCCCGCGCCCCGGATCGTAAAACCCTTGCGGTCTCGATCAGGGATACCGGGATCGGGATTCGTCCAGAGGAACGGGGGCGGATCTTTGAACCGTTCGGCCGGGGGGAGAATGCCGTCGGGCAACGGATCCCGGGAGTGGGTCTTGGTCTCACTCTCGCCAAGCGACTGATCGAACTACAAGGGGGAGAGATTGCGGTGGAGAGCGAGGGGGAGGATCGGGGGAGTACCTTCACCTTTACGTTGCCCGTTACCCCGTCGACGCCCTCCGCACCCTTTTCGGGGATGGGATCAGGAACCGTTCCACCCCGGCCATCCGGTTCTCAATCCGTTTTGTAGGACTGCTGACTCCCCGTCACACGTATCTTCTCGCAAGCCTCGATTGCCTTCGCATGGGCTCCTCCCCAGCGACGTGGCAGGAGGCCCCTCATGAACGGCGCCGGTCTCCTTGTCCGAGGGCTGAAGCAGGAAGGGATCGAACAGATCTTTAGTCTCTCGGGCGACCATATCAATCCCATCTACGATGTCTGCCCCGACTTCCAGATCCGCATCATCGATACACGCCACGAATCTGCAGCCGCTCTGATGGCCGACGCCTGGGCACGGGTGACACGCCGACCGGGTGTCTTCGTCGTGACGGGTGGCCCGGGGCATACGAACGCCCTCACCGGATTGGCAAGCGCCTTTCTTCAAGGGTGTCCGGTCCTTGGTATCAGTGGGGCTCCGGAGTCCTCTTTGAAAGATCGTGGCGCCTTTCAGGGACTCGATCAGCTGGCGTTGGTCAGGCCGATCACCAAGTGGGCTGCGGTCGTGACCGATGTGCGCCAGATTCCGGAGTATCTGGTTACGGCTTTCCGCGAGGCCTTGTCTGGGCGGCCGGGGCCAGTCCATCTCACGATCCCCATCGAGGTTTTGAGTCGACGAACCATCGAGGCGCCACGTGCTCCGTCTCAAGGCGGCCTTTCCCAGCCTTTGCTCGAGGCGGAACCGGATCGTGTGCGAGAGGCGGTAGCCCTGCTCCGGGAGGCAGAGCGGCCGGTGCTCATCGCTGGGAGTGGAGCCTGGTGGTCGCAGGCTGGCCCTGAGCTCGAGCGCGTGGTGGAGCTCACCCGGATCCCCGTCTTCACAATCGGTCTGTCTCGAGGGCTCATCTCAGATGACCATCCTCTCTGCTTCGGCTATGCCGACCCGCTCCTCAACGGGGCTGCCCGAGAGTTTGTGCGGGCGGATGTCGTCTGCATCCTTGGGAAGCGCATGGACTATCGGCTGGCCTTTGGCGGCTCGATCCTGTTCGATCCGGCGGCTCGGATCATTCAGGTGGATATCCATTCAGCGGAGATTGGCCGAAATCGTGATGTGGAGGTGGGGATTGTTGCCGATGTCCGAAACTTCCTGATCCAGTGTCTGGCCCAGATGGGAAAACCATGGCCAGAGCGGGCCTGGCTCCGTCACATCGCGGACGCGGCTCGGTCTTGGCGGACAAGCCTCGGGCCGGGGGAAGATTCCGACGAAACGCCTATCCACCCGTTGCGGTTGTGTCGGGAGCTTCGGGAGGTCCTGCCACCCGAGGCAACCGTGGCCATCGACGCGGGCGATTTCCTGCAGTGGGCCCGGATGACTTTACCCGCCCGCTGCCCGGGGCGCTGGTTGCGGCTTGGCCCCCTGGGGACCTTGGGGGCGGCTATCCCCTTCGGCATCGCAGCCAAACTGGCGAGGCCGCGGGAACCGGTGGTCGTCGTGACCGGAGATGGGGGATTCGCCTATCATGGGTTTGAGCTGCACACCGCCGTTCGGCACGATCTTCCGATTGTCGTGGTCATCGGGAACGACGGGGCGATGGGGATGGAAAAGCAGATCCAGACCGCCCTCTACGGGCCGGATCGGGTGGTCGGCTGTGAGCTGGGGCTGGTCCGATACGACCAGGTGGTTGAAGCGATCGGGGGGCATGGTGAGTTTGTGGAGCACCCGGATGCCCTCCGGCCGGCGCTCCTCCGGGCTTTGGGGGCGGGCCGTCCTGCGTGCGTGAATGTGGTGATTCGAGGCGTTCCGAGCCCCCTGACGGAAATGAGCATCGCCAGGAAACGGGCCCTGATGCAGTGAAACACTGGTGCCTCACGCGGCGTATACAAAGCAGGAGATAGTGGACTCCAATGTAGAGGACCGGCCGGCGTTTGCGGATGGAGAGCTCGTTGCCCGCATCCTCCAGGGGGACCAGAGAGCGTTTGAGGTCCTGGTCCAGCGGTATAGTCCGCTGGTCCTGCGGGTCGTCCGGGGGGTTCTGGCGCGGTCCGCCGACGTGGAGGATATTGCACAGGAGGTCTTCCTTCGGGCCTACCGATCATTGGGACAGATCGAGGCCGGCTCCCGTCTGGCGCCGTGGCTGGTCCGGATCGCCGTGAATCTGTGCTACGACCACCTTCGCCGTCTTCGTCGGCGGGGCGAGCGATCCTTCTCAGAGCTGGGCCCGCAGGAAGCGGGGGTTGTTGATACGCTGCTGCACGATGAGGCGGCATTGCATGCAGTCGACCGTCTCTTTCTTCGAGAGGTAGCGGAAAAGCTGGTGGGTCAACTCGCCCCGCAGGATCGGGCGGTCCTCCTCTTGAAAGAGCGGGAGGGGATGGACACGAGGGAGGTGGCCAGGGTCCTCGGATGCTCCGAAACGGCGGTCCGTCTTCGGCTCTTTCGGGCCCGGCGAGCCCTGAGGAAGCTTCTTGGTGAGGGGATGCATTGGAGCGGGAGGGGATCATGAAGTGTCGAAAGGCGCGACAGGCTATGACGCGGCGGGGAATCTTGACGTCTCGGGAGGCCGACGAGCTGGCCGTGCACCTCGCGGATTGTCCGGGGTGCGCCGCCATGGCGCGGCGTGATCGGCTGACCCGGCGCCTGCTCGAGGTGTTGGCGCCTGACGAGCAGCCGTCCCCCAATTTTTTCGCGCGGCTCCGTGCACGGCTCCGCGAAGTCGACCGGCCGGCGTACCGTTCGCGGTTCTGGGTGAAAGCCCTCGTCCCGGCTCTGGCAAGCCTGACGTTGATTTTGGGGAGCATTGCCTATCTCCTTCCTCCTCCCGCATCCTCGGTTGTGTCGTTACAGCTTCTGCACTCCGGCGCCGTGGCTCCTGAAACCTTCGCGGTCTTGGGGATCCCCCCGCCAACCCGTGATCAGGTACTCGCATCGGTCCTTGGGGTGGAGGAGCAGGTCCCATGAAGAGAGAAGTCAATGTTATCGGTTTGATCCTGGTGTTTGCCCTGGGCGTTGCCTTCGGCGCACTGGGGCTTCGCCTGTATGAACGGGCGTCCGCAGATTCCGCAGGCGGAAGATGGGGTCGTTTCGACCGGGCGCGGTATGTCTCTCGGCTGACCAAAGATCTCCGGCTGACCGCTGAACAAGGGCATCAGCTCGATCGGATCTTGGATGATACCCGCGCCGAGTTCATGAAGGTCCGTGAGACCATCCAGCCCCAGATTCAAGAGATCAAGGGGCGGGCCCGAGGCCGGATCCGAGAAATGCTGACCCCCGATCAACAGGAGCGGTTCGAAGCCTTCGTGAAAGAGTGGGACGCAGAGAAGCAGCGCCGGGGCAAATAATAGCATCGTGACCGGTCGTGTTGGCGACGGGCTCCTCCGTGAGGCAGAGGCGACTCGTGAAAGGGGGGAAGGTGAGAAGGTGACCGGCATGGAATGGTCCGCATGGCGCAAGTGGAACAGGAAGACCATCGGCGTCGCCCTACTCCTCGCCTGTGTTGTGATCGTCGGAGGGATCGCCTGGCTACGCTCTGGCAACAGCCCCCAGTATCGGACACTGCCCGTGGAGCGGGGAGAGATCGTGGCTAGCATCTCGGCCACCGGGACGTTGAACGCGGTGACCACCGTGCAGGTCGGGAGCCAAATTTCGGGGATGATCAAGGAGCTGCACGCAGACTTCAACTCCCGGGTGGAGAAGGGGCAACTGATCGCTCGCATCGACCCCGAGATCTTCGAGGCAAAGCTGGAGCAGGCGAACGCGGAGCTGGAGAGTGCGCAGACGACGGTCTTGAACCAGCGGGCGAATGTAGCGCGGGCCGAGGCCGATCTCTTAAGCGCCAAGGCGAACCGCGCCCGCGCCGAAGCGAGTGTGCGGGATGCCAGAGTCAAGCACGAGAGCCGGGACGCCCTCTTTAAAGAGGGAGGCATCTCCCGCGAGGAGCGAGAATCGGCGCAAGCCACGTTCGACCAAGCCGTGGCTCAGCTCGACGCGGCGGCTGCCGCCGTTCGCGCGGCGCAGGCACAGTTGCAAGTCGCCCGAGCACAGCTCCAGTCCGCCGAGGCGGCCGTCCGCCAGAAACAGGCGGCCATGCGCGCGGCAGAGGTGGACCTTGACCACACGTACATTCGGGCGCCCGTCAATGGGGTCGTGATTGCCAGGAACGTCGACGTCGGGCAGACCGTGGCCGCGTCGCTCCAGGCTCCCACCCTCTTCCTCATTGCGGAGGACTTGACGAAGATGCAGGTCGACACCAGTGTGGACGAGGCCGACATCTCACGCGTCAAGGCCGACCTGCCCGCCACCTTCACGGTGGACGCGTATCCTGGGGAGACCTTTGCGGGGAAGATTCTCCAGATCCGTCAGGCACCCATCAACGTTCAGAATGTGGTGACCTATAATGTGGTGATCGAGGTGGATAACACCGACCTAAGGCTCATGCCTGGGATGACTGCCAATGTGAAAATCGTCGTCGCGGAGAAACACAATGTCCTGAAGGTCCCCAATGCGGCCCTCCGATTCCGGCCCCGGCCCGCTCAACCGTCTCAGGGGACTGCGAACGCAGCCGCTGGCGGAGAGGCCCTTGGCGCCAAGCCCCACGGGGGAAATCGCAAGACCGTCTGGGTTCTCGAGCGGCGGGAGGTCCGTCCGGTGGTGATCGGCCTGGGGATTACCGACGGGACGCTCAGTGAAGTGGTCGAGGGAGACCTTCGGGAGGGCCAAGCCGTGATCGTCGGCACGGCCTCAAAGGGCCAGAGCCGGACAGGGACCAGTCAGAATCGACGCAGGTTTGGATTCTAGCCCGCATTATTCACGAACGGAGTATCTTCGCGAATGATGCGCCTCCCGGTGCGGCCTCGGCCGCACGGGAGGTTTCGACAGACCGCTACTGCGGCCTGCTCAAGGCTAGTCCTGAGCGCCGCCCCGCAAACGCGGGGCGGAGTCGAAGCCCGAAGGGCGGATTATTTCGTTCCCATGCGAATAACCCGGGCTAGTCCCGTTATTGGAACGGGACAGGTTGGAACGGCACGAGGAGTCAGCGGATGGCAGCCCCCATTGTCGTCGAAAGACTGCGGAAGGAATTTCATCTGGGCGAGGTGGTCGTTCCAGCACTCCAGGAAATCTCCGCCGAGATACAGGCGGGGGAGTTTGTCGCCGTGATGGGTTCCTCGGGGTCGGGGAAGTCTACCTTCATGAACATCTTGGGGTGTCTGGATCGGCCGACGGCAGGTGTCTATTTCCTTGATGGCGTGAGCGTGGCCACGCTGAGCCGGGACGAGCTTGCCCGCATTCGCAATAGACAGATTGGCTTTGTTTTCCAGAACTTCAACCTCCTCCCCCGGATTAGCGCGGTCGAGAACGTCGAGCTTCCGCTACTGTATAACGGGACCTCGGCCAAAGAGCGGCACGCCAAGGCGCTGGCTGCCCTGCAGGCGGTCAGCCTTCGGGGTCGAGAGGCGCATCAACCCAGCCAGCTTTCAGGGGGAGAGCAGCAGCGCGTGGCGATCGCGAGGGCCCTCGTGAACAATCCGTCTTTGCTCCTGGCGGACGAGCCGACGGGGAACCTGGATTCGACAACGAGCAAAGAAATTATGACCCTCTTCTCCCGCGTGAATGAAGAGAGAGGGGTCACCATCGTACTCGTGACCCATGAGCTGGATATTGCCCGGTCGGCACAGCGCATCATCACCTTCCGGGACGGACGGGTGGTATCGGACGAGCCGATCACAGCCCAGAAGGTGGCGATCTCTTGAGAGGAGTTGTGGCATTGCGATGAATCTCGGGGTCACATTCAAGATTGCCGTCCGAGCATTACGGGTCAACAAAATGCGCTCGGCGCTGACCATGTTGGGTATCATTATCGGGGTCTCCGCCGTGATCGCCATGGTGGCGATTGGCGCGGGCGCGAGCGCCCGCATTGCCGAGCAGATCCAGAGTATCGGCTCGAACCTCATTATTGTCCTGTCCGGAAGCACGACCAGCGGTGGGATCCGCCTGGGTTCCGGATCGGCGCTCACCCTCACCGAGGATGACGCCTGGGCCATCGCCAAAGAGATTCCGGCTGTAGAGGTGGCCGCGCCCACGATGCGGGGGACCGCGCAGGTGGTCTACGGGAATCAGAACTGGTCCACCGTCATCCAGGGAGGGACGCCGGAATATCTCGTGGTTCGGGAATGGCCTCTGGACTATGGACGGTCGTTCACGTCGCAGGACGTGACCGGTGCCGCCAAGGTCGCACTGCTCGGTCAGACGGTTGCCGAGACGCTTTTCGGAGATGCCGATCCTCTGGGTCAGATCATTCGGATCAAGAACGTGCCCTTCACCGTCATCGGGGTCATGGCACCAAAGGGGCAATCGAGCTCGGGGACGGATCAAGACGATAGGGTCATCATTCCTCTCTCGACCGCGAAGAAGAGGGTCCTCGGCGTCAGTCAGGCCAATGTCCGGTCCGTCAGTGCGATCCTCGTGCGGGCCCAGGCCCCCGAACTGATTAGCGAGGCCGTGGAGCAAACCACGGCCTTGCTTCGGCAGCGGCATCGGATCCAGGCGGGGCAGGAAGATGACTTTACCATCCGCAATCTCACGGACATCTTTGCTGCCCGGGAGGAGTCGGCCCGAACCATGGCGTTGCTCCTTGGGGCGATTGCCTCGGTTTCTCTCCTCGTGGGGGGAATCGGGATCATGAACATTATGCTGGTCTCGGTCACGGAGCGCACGAGGGAGATCGGCCTCCGGATGGCGGTCGGAGCCCGGGGACGGGATATCTTGACCCAATTTCTCATTGAGGCATTCACGTTAGCCCTGATCGGCGGGGTCGTGGGGATTCTGATGGGGATCGGCGCATCCACGATCCTCTCCTCTCTGGCGCAGTGGGAAACCCTGATCTCGCCCGGGGCCATCGTGGTAGCCTTTTGCTTCTCCGCGGCCGTCGGGATCTTCTTTGGCTACTATCCGGCTCGCAAAGCCGCCTCTCTCGACCCCATCGAGGCCCTTCGGTACGAGTGAGCAGAGTCCGTCACCTGACGGCCTGTCTTTCAACGTTAAACATTACTGAGTATGAAAAGAAGGGAGGTGCGATGCGTCGCGTACACGTACTTTTCAGTCTCGTCGGGCTGAGCCTCTTCTGGAGTGGATGCACCTCGACCACGATGATTTTCACTGAGCCGGGCAATGCCGAGATCCTGGTCGATGGGGATGTGATCGGGCGTTCCCCTGTCTTGTACGCGGGGGTCTCGGGCGTGAAGGTGACAGCGCGACTTCCCGGGTATCAGGAGTCTACCGTGGACGTCTCTCGTGAGCTGTTCTTCTGGGGATGGTATCTGCCCGACTCCGTCCATATTCCATTAGAGCCAGTCAAGAAGTCACAACTTCCCGAAGACGGCAGCCTGTAACCATTCGTGTTTGCAGAGGAGGCAAGGTATGGGGAAGAAAAGGAACCGGTGGGTCGCGGTGCTCGTTTCTACGGCCTTGGTGTCCTCCACGGGATCCGCCCTGGGCGGAGAGGGGGCGGCAGAGGTCGCGGGCGAACCCAAGGAGATCACCCCGAGGCCTGGGCAGGTGATCGTCCTGTCGCTCCAGGAGAGCATCCTTCTGGGCCTGCAGAATAACCTGAGTATCGCCATCGCGGGGTTCAACCCGGAGATCCGGTCGGCCGACGTCACTGCGGCCAAGGCGGTTTTTGATCCGTCAGCATTTGCCGAGGTGAGTTACGGCGATCAAAAGGAGCAGAACCGGAACGTGCTGGCAGCCAAGCCAGTGGTCGAAAATAAGGACTACAACTGGAACATGGGGCTCCGCCAGGACCTGCCCACGGGCGGAAGTTACGAGCTCCGCTTCTCGAATAACCGGAACTTCAACGACTCCGGGTTTTTCAGCGTCATTGACACCAGTACCGCCTACTCGTCCGATCTCAGCCTCACGCTGGTCCAGCCGCTGCTGAAGAACTTCGGCGTGGACGTCAACCGGACACAGATCAAGATCGCGAAAAACGAGCAGGAGATTTCGGTCGACCAGCTGCGCGAAACGACGATGGATGTCATCACCCAGGTTCAGGAAGCCTATTGGGAGGTCGTCTTCACCCTCGAGGATCTGAAGGTCGCGCAGCGCTCCCTCGACCTGGCCAAGGAGCTTGCCGATCTGAACCGGGCCCGGGTTCGGGCCGGGGTGGCGGCCCCTGTAGAGGTGACTCAAGCCGAGACGGACATCGCCGCAAGAGAAGCGGCGGTGACCGTGGCCGAGAAGAGCGTGCGGGATGCGGAGGATCGTCTCAAGGTGATCCTGAATATCCCGAAGAGGGGGGAGTGGGGTGGGGATATCCTTCCGTCCGACGCTGCCCGCTTTTCCCCGGTCACCCCGGACCTTCCTGGGGCGGTGGACGAGGCCCTCAGCAAACGGCCACAGTTCGAGGTCGCCAAGATAGACCTGAGCAACCGGGAACTCACCTTCCGATTGGCGCGGAACCAGCTCCTGCCGGATCTCTCCTTCCGCGGGGGTGTGGGGCTCAACGGCCTCTCCGCCCTCGATCCCTCGTACGGTGGTGCTCTTGATAATCTGAGCTCCGGGAAATACTACACCTACTCGGCGGGATTAGTGTTCAGCGTTCCACTGGGCAACCGGGCAGCTCGGGCCGAGTTCATGAAGGCGCAACTGGAGGTGGCGCAGGCCCGAGTCGCCCTCCACGACGTAGAGCTGCAGATCACCGCCCAAGTCCGCGAGGCCGTAAGACGAATTGACGCGGATGCCAAGCTGGTGGAGCAAACAAAGGCCGCGAGGGGGCTGGCCGAGGAACAACTGCGGATCGAACAGAAACGGCTGGAGGCCGGGGTCTCGACGACCTTTGAGGTCCTCCGGTTCCAGCGGGACCTGGCGGCGACGCAGTCGGCAGAGGTCAGGGCGCTAACCAACTATAACAAGTCGCTGGCCAACTTCGATCGGGTGCGCGGCGTGACGCTCGAAAAGCATGGGATCCAGATGTAGTATGTGGACATCTTTTTCACAGCTGATCACGCGAAGACTCGTGGGTCTTAGCGTGCTGTTGAGTCTGCTGCCCGTCCAGGCGCAGGCCCTGTCTCTTGACCTATCCTCGACTCAAGTCGCAGAGGCTATCCACTACGGCCAGAGCAGTCAAGAACTCCCCTTTGCCCTCTTTGCGCGGGAGTGGCGAGCGGAAGGCATCCCGGGACCGGGTCAGCGCCTTGTCGGCTCGGGCTGGCTGCAATCCCCCTTCGCCCGGCTGGCCCATGCCGGCTGGGCAGCGGCCCATCGCGGCCTCTCCGTGATCGATTCGGACCTCATGCGACAGCTCCAATCGGTGGGAGGCCGCCTGGCCTTCGCCGTCACGCTCGTGTCACCCCCGAGGCAGACTTCGACCTATCATGTCAGCTTACACCAAGCAGGGGAAGCCTTTGACGCCTCCTACCTCGAGAGCCGTCGTGATCCCGCTGAGCAGGGGACGTCCTGGGTATACCTCTATTGCCTCTTCCCGGCCGAGAAGATCGATTTGGAGGGAACGGTGGTCCTCGTGGTGACCGACGCGCAGGGCGATCCGCTCCCGTTTGTCTTCGACCTGTCCCGAATGCGGTAGACACCTCCGGGCTCTTGACACCTCTGGCGTGAGTGTGCGAGCCTCCAGTGGGCGGAGGCAAGATGGGAGGAAAAAAACAGGGCCCGACCGTGTCGGTCTCGCCGGCGGTCGAGGCGATTCTGGAGGGACTCAATCCGGAGCAGGCGAAGGCCGTCACCGCTCGGGAAGGACCCCTGCTCATCGTTGCCGGCGCAGGGACCGGAAAGACAACGGTTCTGACGCGTCGGATCGCCTACCTCATCGCGGCCAAGCTGGCCAAGCCCAGCGAGATCCTCGCGCTGACCTTCACAGAGAAGGCGGCAAGTGAAATGGAGGAGCGCGTGGATCTTCTCGTCCCGTATGGCTATGCCGATGTCTGGGTCAGCACGTTTCACGCCTTTGGTGATCGCATCCTGCGCGAACAGGCGTTGACGCTCGGCCTCGATCCGGATTTCACTGTCTTGACGCGCCCCGAGCAGGTGGTCTTCTTTCGCGAGCGTCTCTTCGAGTTTCCCCTCGCGTACTACCTCCCCCTCGGAGACCCCACACGATACATCGAGGGCATCCTGACCCTCATGAGCCGAGCGAAAGATGAGGACGTGAGGCCGGCGGACTATCTCCAGTATGCCGAGGAGCTCGCCGCGCGGGCACGCACCCATTCGGAGGATGACGGTCTTGAGGAAGAGGCCCGGCGCCAGCGGGAGATCGCCCGCACGTACGAAAAGTATCAAGAGCTCATGGCCCGGGAGGGAGCGATGGACTTCGGGGATCAAGTGACCCTGACCCTCACGCTCCTTCGAAAGCATCCCGCGATCCTCGCCGAGTACCGGAATCGGTTCAGTTACATCCTGGTGGACGAATTTCAAGACACCAACTACGCGCAGTGGGAACTGCTCAAGGTGTTGGCCGGTCCGGAGGGGAATCTTACCGTGGTCGCGGATGACGATCAATCCATCTACAAGTTCCGTGGCGCTGCGGTGAGCAATCTATTGGACTTCACCGAGATGTACCCCCACGCGGAGCTCGTGGTTCTCAACGACAACTACCGATCGGGTCAGGCCGTTCTGGATGCGGCATACCGGCTGATCCGGCACAATGATCCCGAACGGCTGGAGGTACGGCGGGGGCTGGATAAGCGCCTCCGCGCTCTCCGCGAAGGGGGCCGCGGGGTAGAGCACCGCCACTACGACACGTTGGGAAGCGAGGCGGACGGAGTTGCGGCGCTGATCGAGGCGAAAGAGCGCTCGGGAATATACCGATATCGGGACATGGCCATTTTGGTGCGGGCCAACCGGGATGCCGATCCCTTCCTGCGGGCATTGAATATGAAGGGAATCCCGTGGCATTTTTCGGGGGCCCACGGGCTGTACGGTCGGGAAGAGATCCGCCTCCTTATGGCGTTCCTGCGGGTGGTGGCAGAGCCCGAGGAGAGTCAGTCACTGTATTTCTTGGCGGCGAGCGACTTGTACCGCGTTCCTCCGCTGGATCTCGCCCGGTGTAGCGCGGCAGCGCGGCGGATGAACCGGAGTCTCTTTTGGATCTTTAAGGATCCAGAGGGTCGAGGATTGGATGACCTCTCGGGCGAGGGGCTGGCCACGATCCGGAAGCTCCTCGAGGATCTGGAGGAATATATCCGGAGGGCCCAGGAGCTCCGGGCTGGCGAGGTCCTGTACCATTTCCTCATGGAGAGCGGCTATCTGAAACGGTTAACGGCCGCCGAGGATGTCGCGAGTCAGATCCGGGTGCAGAATATCGCCCGGTTTTTTGAAAAGGTGCAGCGGTTCAGCGACATCGCGCTGCTCGACCGCGTGGCGCCGTTCGTCGAGTACCAAGAAAAACTCCTGGAGGCCGGTGAAGACCCGGCGGTCGCAGAGGCGGACGTGGACACGGATGCCGTGCATGTCCTGACGGTCCATAAGGCCAAGGGGTTAGAGTTTCCTGTGGTCTTCTTGGTGGGACTCACCGCCGACAAGTTCCCCAGTCGTGGGCGACGCGACCCGATTGAATTGCCGGAACCCTTGATTAAGGATCGGATCCCTGAGGGCGATTTTCGCCTCCAGGAGGAGCGACGTCTCTTCTATGTGGCCATGACTCGGACGAAGGAGGAGTTGTATTTCACCTCCTCCTGGGACTCCGGAAGGGGGAGGCCCAAAAAGGTAAGCCCCTTCGTGCTGGAGGCGCTCGACGTGCCGACGCCGGAGGCGGCGGGCTTCCGGGCCTCACCGGATGAAGTGATCGCGCGTTTCGCGCCCGCTGCCGCCGAGGTGTCAGGCGTGCTACCGCCGATGGATCCGGACGAGATCCTCACGCTCAGCCACTTCAGTGTGGACGACTACCGGACCTGCCCGCTGAAGTATAAGTACATCCATGTTCTCCGGGTGCCCATTCGGGAACACCACACCGTGATCTACGGTAAGGCCTTGCATGATGCGGTCCAGGCATACTTTCGTCGGAAGATGCGGGCGCAGGGGATGTCGCTCGAGGAGCTCTGGGGGATCTTTGAAGGATCCTGGGTAAGTCGTGGGTTTCTTTCCCGAGAACACGAGGAACACCGCCTGGAAGCTGGGCGACAAACCCTCAGACAATTTTTCGCTCGGGAGGAAGCAGACGGGACGATTCCGACGTTTGTCGAAAAAGAGTTCGGCTTTGCGCTGGGCCGGAATCGGGTCATCGGCCGCTGGGACCGAGTCGATACGAGAGGAGACGAGGTCGTCATCATCGACTATAAATCGTCCGATGTCCGCCAGCCGAAGGAAGCAAAACGCCGCGCCCGCGAGAGCCTCCAGTTGGGGATCTACGCCCTTGCCTACGAGCAGACGTGCGGGCAGATCCCCACGCGCGTGGAGTTGCACTTTTTGGAGTCGGGCTTGCGTGGCGTCGCGGAAAAAACCGCCGGCGAGATCGAACAGACGGCGGCCATCATTCAAGACGTCGCCGCGGGGGTCCGAGACCGGAACTTCACCGCCAAGCCGGGCTACATGGCATGTGGCTATTGCGCCTACCGAGAGATCTGCCCGAGTACCTGGGGGACGGAGAGCAGTTGAGAGTGGAGAGCGGAGGGTCGAGAGGGGCGATGGAGGACCTTCGTTGTGGCCAACGGGTCCTGTCGCCGGGCAGCCCAGCCGTCCTCGCTCCACCCATTCCCCTGTGGGGCCCTTCCGCTGCGGGCGGCTGGGCGCCTCGTTCGGCGCCACCCGTTGGCCTCGCGACACGGATTTCGAGTGATGCGAGCGAGGTGTCGCCTACCTCGGAAGGAACCGTCTCGTCGTTCTTCGCGACTTCGGACCTCGGACGTTGAGGTGTGAACCATGAACTGGCCTGTGAACTGTGAACTATGAATCATAAGACGTTGAAAATTGGGATTGACGTTGACGATGTCCTCGCCGACTCCCTGCCTGAGTATCTTTCGGCCTTCAACCGTCGGTTCGGACTTCAGATTCCCGTAAACGAGGCGGCGTGGGAAGTCTTCCGACGCCACCCCGACATTCCTGCCGAAGAGATCCGGGCCTTTTTCCAAGAACTGTACCGCGCCGATTTCCTGGGTTCGCGTCCGCTCTTGCCTGGCGCGCGCGAAGGGGTTGAGCAGCTCCATCAAGCAGGCCATCGGCTCTTCATCATCACCGGGCGTCTGAGATCCGACCGGCAGATCACCGAGCGGTGGATTGAGATGCAAGGTCTTTCTGCCTTCTTTCAGGAAATCGTAGACAGAGACGGGCTTGATATGCCGCTGCACAAGCGCCGGGCCGTTGAGCAGTTCCGCCTCGATGTGTTACTGGAGGATGAGTACGAGGTCGCCCTGGCGGCGGCTGAGGTTTCCGCGCGGGTCCTTCTCTTTGACCGACCGTGGAATCGCGGATCCCTCCCATCCAACGTCTTTCGCGTTCGTTCATGGCCTGATGCGGTCGCCTGTCTCGGCCGACAGGGACGTTCGCCCGTCTCCTAGCCCTCCCAAGCCGACCCTCTTCTCTGCCTTTCCCCATTTTTCAAGCCTCTGGCATGCCGCTGGCCCGAGCCATCGCCGGGTATGAGGGGGGGCAAGGCGGCACAACCAAAGGTCTTCGAAGGGGTGCGCCAGGAAGATCCTCGGGTGGGGGTCCTCTTCCAATGGGAATGAGTCCTTGGCACGAATGTTGGTGCTTTTTCAAGTGCTTCGTCTTTTGACGAAGAATAATCGATACATATTCGATGCGTGTGCCTGTGTCGCATGAGATGGTAACAACACACCTTCCATGGATCAAATGCGTATGAGGCACCGCGAGCGAATGGGGTAGGTGTTGGAGAGAGACCATGAAGCCGCTCGGACACCGGTTGAAGCAGGCCTCATTAACGAACAGCAGCTCCAATCCGCGCTGCGGGGGCAGCAACGAACACGGGAGTGCCTGGGCCGGATCCTGATTCGTTTGGGGTATGTCAGCGATGAAGGCCGTCGCAGGGCGCTGCCCGCCCGGGCCCGGGTGAAGTTTGTCGATCTCGAGCAGTATTCGCCCCAGGCCGAGGCAGTCCAGCTGGTTCCCGAGAATTTTGCGCGGGACCGCCATCTCGTCCCGGTTTCCTATGTAGGGGAGGCCCTTGTGGTGGCCATGGCCAATCCCGTCGACATCGTAACCATCGATGAACTGCGGCGTCTCTCCAAGGGGCCAGTGGAAGTTGTGGCAGCTGCGGCGGACCCGCACGTCCCCTCCTCGATCTCGCCGTACACCCCGTACTAGTCGTATCCAATGATCAGGCCTTTTCGTGCGAACACGACGACGGCTCGGGTGACGATGTCGGGAGCCGTGAGCATAATGGGAACCTAGGGAGCGACGGGTAAGCCGTACAGGAAGTCGTCAACGACGCTGGAGGCCGGAAGCTCAGGTTGTGGCGCCCCTGGGGTTGTCCGCGAGGTGGGTCCGCCAACGAGAGCCGGATCCTCATCGTGCCCCACCGGAGGGGCCTTGGGGACCTCAGCCGGCCGCGGGTGGGAAAGGGGGGGTGGCGTAGCCTTTGGCCTCGATGGGGTGAGCTTCTCACCGGCAGGCGCTTCCTCGAGTCGGCCAGCGGGGATCAGGTCGGGCGTCGGGGGCAGTGGCCTCGGGTAATGATGCTTCGCGTTTCGCATCTTCGAGGGCCTCCTCGAGCCACTCAGGCGGCAAATCCGAAGTCGGAGGCACTGTAGTCTCGGGTATGGATGGTGGTCGCTTCGTAGATTCACGCCCCTTTTCCAGCAACTCGGGGGGTGGCTGCTCAGGAGCAGGCGGCGGAGTGGCCTCGCGCATGGCTGGTGCGCGCTTCTGAGCGTCAGGCGCGTCTTTGAGGCGGCTGGCGGCTGGCAGATCGGGCGCGGCATGCCGTGTGGCTTCGGGCGTGGATGATGCGCGCTTGCTGGCCTGACGCCCCTCTTCCAGCCAACCGGGGGGTGGCTGGTCAGGAGTAGGCGGTGGCGTAGTCGTGGGTGTGGATGATGCACGCTTCTCATCACCACGCGGGCCCTTGATGCGGCCGGTGAACGGCTGCTCGGGCGCAGGAGGGGGTGTGGCCGTGGGCCCCGATGGGGCGGGCTTCTCGGCCTCAACCGTTTCTTTGAAGCGGCCAACCGGGGCCTGTCCAGGAACGGGAGTCGGGGCGGTATCCACTGTAGGTTGGTTGTGCTTGCTCACGCCCAACACGTTAGGGGCGGGGTGCGGTGCGATCTCGGGGGGAGGCGGGATCGGCTGCTCAGCCTTGCGCCGTTCGTCCTGATCTCGCATCCCTTCGAGGAGGAGATGTTCGGGGCTAATGCCCACTTTGACGATGAATTCTTGGGCGTCCAGCATGATGTCATCATCGGTAAAGACGTCCGCCATCTCGAACCGGAAGAAGCCAGTGTCCCAGTGGAGGAATTCCAAGATTACCAGCTCGATTTGGTGCTGGACCGCCTCTTGGAGGGCCGCGTGTGTGACGAGGCCTTTCTCGACGAGGATCGCGCCGAGCCGTTTATTTTGTGCAGAGAGGTGCTGCAGCTCGAGGGCGGCCATCAAGCTCTTTTCGGTGAGATGCTTCTGGGTAATCAGAATTTCGCCCAAAGTATTTCGCGTCGTGTTAGAGGTGGCATAGATGACCTTGCCCTTCTTGAAACCGATTTCCCCGTAGTCTCCGAGCCGGCTCAATCGCAGTTTCCCTGTTTTCATGCAGAAGCTCAGAATTTGGAGAAGATCGGGAACGGTCAGATCTAGTCGTCCTATCAAGGCCACAGGCTTCACCTCCTTTTTCTCCGGTGAAAGGGGTTTGGGAACGAGGGTTTCCAGTTCCGCATGTACCTTATGAATTGCTAGCAATGGCCGTGCCATGGGAAATGAATCCTTTAATTTCGCTGTGTTATGTCGCCTGGAGTGCTGAGCTCATGGGACAGGCCGAGAGAGTTCACTCTATGGCCTTACGCGAGATTCCTCTGAAGTTGTTTTATGAAGGAGTCGTGTGTTACCGTAGGAATCACGTGGGGTCGGAGAAGAGAACGGTGATTGAAGCGATTACCTTTGATTTGTGGGACACATTGATCCGAGAAACCCCCGATTCGGCGCAGAAGGTCAATGAGGCCAGGATCCGGAACCTGTATGTGTTTCTCGAGGGCTACGAGTATCCGGGCACCCTGGAACAGGTCGAGAAAGCCCATGAAAGGATGGGAGAACACCTCGAGGAGATCTGGGCGCGCAATGAGGATGTAGGTGCCGAGGCACAGGTACAGCTTTTCCTCGAGGCGTTGGATGGTGAGTGGCACATGCCCCAGGACCGTATGGCCCTGTCCAACCTGGAGTGGGCTTATGTCTCTGCCGTGCTTCACGCTTCGCCCGTCTTGAACCACGGGGCTGCGGAGTTGCTCGACAGACTGAGGATGCAGCACCGATTAGGCCTCATCTGCAATACCGGCCGCGTCCCAGGGGCCATGCTCAAAATCATTCTCCAGCGCCTGGGGATCCTGGAGCACTTCGACGTCTTGACCTTTTCCGACGTGGTGGGGATTCGGAAACCGGACCCGCAGATCTTCCATCTCACCCTCGAACCTCTTAGCGTTCCCCCGGAACGGGCCCTGCATGTCGGGGATAACATCTCTGCCGACATCCTGGGGGCACGGGGGGTGGGGATGTGGGCGGTGTTTCTCGGTCCCGCTGGGGTCTCCCTTCCCGAGGACACGCGGGCTCGGGCGATCATGGCCCTTGAGGAGCTTCCCCGGGTCCTCGAGGAGGTGGCCGAAGGAGTTCGCGGTTGACAGTTCACAGTCGGACAAAAACAGAAAAAACGACTATCGGTGAACCGTGAACAGTGACTCTGCCTCATGATGGTGCAAGTGGAGAAAAAAACGGTTGGCCAGCTCCTGCGGACGGCCCGGGAGGCCCGTGGAGTCAGCCGGGAACAGGCGGCCGCCGCGACCCGGATTAAAGTCATCTTTCTCACGGCGATGGAGGACGATGACTACCATCTTCTCCCAGATGAGCATTACCTCGTGCGCTTCCTTGGCGAATACGCGAACTTCCTTGGCCTCGACCTTGAGGACGTCCAACGCCGCTTCGTGCGACAGATCGCCCGCGATCGCAGTTCGCTCGCGGTCTTTCCGGTGAAGCGGACCGTGACGCTTTCACTGCGGCGGCTCTTCCCGGCGCTCGTCCTGCTGGGTTTGTTGATCCCTGCCATCTTTATTGGGCTTTCCCTGTTGGCAAATCGTCCCGAGCGTCCCGGAAGATCTGAGGTAGTGGAGGAGCAGCCGCGCGTTAGCACACCTTCCAGCGTTGAGAAGACCGTCGGTCCCGCGGCCAAAGCGATCCCGGCCATCCCCGATCGACCGACATCAATCGATACGCCAGCGGTGGAGTATACCTTGCGTGCCAAGACCAATGAGATGACTTGGATGCTCGTCACGATTGACGGCGGGGAGACCCGTGACGTCCTCCTTCGAGCCGGAGAGACTTGGGAGTGGAGTGCGCAGAAGGGATTTGTGGTGACGATTGGCAACGCGGGCGGCGTGGAGTTGACTTTGAACGGGCGTCCGCTGCCGCCGCTCGGAGAGGTTGGAGAAGTCATCCGGGACCTCCGAGTCCCCGCCGAGTACGCTCCCCCTGCCGAAACGCCGTAACTTGCCTTCGTGGCTCCCTGGATGTGTCGGCGTTCCCTCTAGGTCTATTTCTTTGGTCCCGGATAGTCGAACGTGTATGCGATGGGAAAGGGATCCCACCACTCCGGAACCCCTGTCTCCTTGTCGGTATGGCGGGCGAGGCCGCCTGTGGATGGATCTGGTTCTAAAGCCACGGTTTGGTCGCAAGGAAAGCGACCACGTGGGTGGGCCGCGCTACCACCTTGGCGCGATCCCCTAGGTGGAGCTTCAGGGTCGATGGCTGGTGACTATGAATCGTCGCGCCGGAGGGAAGCTGGACCACCACGAGATAATCCGGGCCTCGGAACTGTCGCGAGACAATCAGGGCATTGCCGGTACCGTCGGGGATCAACTCGATGTGATCAGGCCGGATCATGACTTCGACTTGGGCACCCCTGGGGAAGCCCAAGGTGTTCGGAAGAGAGCCGACTTCGGTGGCGATCCCCTCTTCAGTCACCCGGCCCGGAAGGAAGTCGGCCTTCCCCACAAAACGGGCCACAAATCGGGTTGCCGGCCGGTGGTAGATTTCATCGGGCCGGCCAAGCTGCTCCAAGCGTCCCTGATTCAGGATCCCCACCCGGTCCGCAATCATAAAGGCCTCCTCTTGGTCGTGGGTCACGAAGATCGCGGTCGTGCCCAGCTCCCGGAGGATCGTATAGACCTCGTGGTGCATCTGGACCATCAGGTCGGCGTCTAGGTTGCTGAAGGGTTCGTCGAGCAGGAGGACTGAGGGACGGGGGGCTAACGCGCGCGCCAGCGCGACCCGCTGCTGCTGGCCTCCCGAGAGTTCGTGGGGATAGCGCTTGGCAAAGGAGCCGAGCCCCACCGTCTCGAGCATCCCTTTGACCCGCTGGGCCCGGCTCTGCGGATCCAGTTTCTGGAGGCCAAAGGCAATATTCTCCTCCACGGTGAGGTGCGGGAATAGAGCGTATTCCTGAAACACCAGTCCCACTCCCCGCAATTCGGGTGGGACAAAGATTCGTTCGCCAACCATTGTCTGACCGCCGATCTCGACCACGCCGGCATCCGGTTTGTCAAATCCAGCGATGAGGCGCAGTGCAGTCGTCTTGCCGCTGCCGCTCGGCCCGAGCAGCGCGATAATCTCGCCTGGCTCCGCTTGTAGGGACAGGTTGTCCAAAGCGGGGAGGTCGCGGGGAGAGTAGCGCTTTGTCAATCCTTCAACGCGGGTCAGGCTCATGAGATCCTCTGACCTCCAGCGTGAAGCCCTTCCTCCGGCGCTGCCACGGGCGCGTCTGTCCCTATTAGGGGACGGGCGCTGCTCCGTGCGAGGTACAGTACTGGCAGCATTCCCGCTGCCACGATAGTGAGAGCTGGCAGTGCCGCCGCTTCCCACAGGGATTCGGAGGTGAGCTCCCAGATTCTGACGGCGAGCGTCTCATATCCGAAGGGCCTCAAGAGGAGGGTGGCCGGCATCTCTTTGATCACATCTACAAAGACGAGGATAGCGGCGGTGCAGAGGCCCCCGCGGATCAAGGGGAGATGGATGCGCCACAAGACGCCGCCTCTGCTCGCCCCCAGCGAGCGTCCCGCCATGTCCATGCTTGGCGTGATCTTGACGAGGCTTGCCTCCACCGTCTGGCAGCTAACCGCGAGGAATCGCACGAGGTAGGCAAACACCAGTCCCACCATGGAGCCGGTAAGGAGGAGGCCGGTCGAAATGCCCCACGTTGATTGTAGAAGTGCATCGAGGCTGTGATCAACGAAGGCGAGTGGTGCGAGCACGCCGACGGCGATGACAGAACCTGGAAGGGCGTATCCCATACCGGCGATGTGGCCAAATGTGCCAATAATTCGGCTCCGGCTGAGACGGAGACCGTAGGCCACGATGACGGCCGCCCCCACCGCCAGGATCGCGGTGATGGCTCCCAGGGTCACAGTGTTGAGCATAAATTGCGGATACTGGTTGTTGTAATCTGGCCCACCGAGCGATGTGAGCGTCCAAAAGAGGAGTTGGGCGACCGGCAGAACCAGCGCCACCCCGACGACGAGGCTGGCCAGCCCGCTGGCCGTCCAGGCCTTCCAGCCGGTGAGCCTTTTGGGGGCGGGCCGCCGAACCTTCCCATCGGTTTGGGTGAAACGGGCCCGACCGCGCAGGGACCGCTCGAGCAAGTACAGGGTAAGGGTGAAGAAGAGGAGCAAACTCGCGAGTTCCGTCGCCGCCCCCCGGTTAAACAGACCAAACCAGACCCGGTAGATCGCCACCGTAAACGTGTCGTAGCCATAGATGGCGACGGTTCCAAAATCCGCCAGTGCCTCCATCAGGGCCAACGTCACCCCGGCCACGATCGAGGGTCGGGCAAGGGGCAGCGCGACCTTCCAGAAGACCCTAAACCTGCTTGTGCCCAGCGCCCGGGCGGCCTCCAACGTCGTCTCCGACTGTTCGAGAAAGGCGGCGCGTGCCAGGAGATACACATACGGATATAGGACGAGGGTCATAACGAGCACGACGCCGCTATAGGAGGAAAAGGCCGGAAACCGGACGCCTGGCCCCACTGCTTGGCGGAGCCAGCCCTGCACCGGACCCGTGTAGTCGAAGATGGCCAGAAAAACGAATCCGATAACATAGGCTGGCATGGCCAACGGAAGGATGAGGAGCCATTGGAAAATTGCTCGGCCTGGGAAGCGGTGCATGGTGACCAACCAGGCCAGGCCGGTCCCCAGGACCACGACCCCGAGCCCCACGCCGACGATCAGCGCGAACGAGTTCCACACGAGTTCCGCAAGCTGGGTCTGCCAGAGGTGGCTCCATACCTCAAGGCTCGGCGTCACAAGGGAAGAGAGCACGACGAGGATCGGCGTTGCGACCACGAGAGCGACGGCTCCGGCGGCCACCGGCCACAGGTCGTGGGGGTACCACGACCTCATTCGGTGGACGCCATATGGAATGGACCGCACCTGGCTCGTTGCCATGTCAGAACTCACTCCTGTTTGACCTTATTTGTATCCCACCCGGTCCAGGAGTTTGACCGCAGTGGCCTGGAGGGCGCCAGCGGCGGCCACGTCCACTTCGTCCGCCTTATATGCGCCCCAAGCGGCGATCAGGGTATTCGGCTTGACGGCCGGGTTGGCAGGATACTCGAAGTTCGCATCGGCGTACAGGTGCTGCGCGCCGGGCGAACTCAGGAACTCGATCAGTCGGATTGCTGCAGCCCGGTGTTTGGCATACTTGGTGACTCCGGCGCCGGAGACGTTCACGTGGACGCCTCGACCGTTTTGATTCGGCCAGAACACCGTCACCGGGAAATTCGGTTTGCTTGCCTGAAGCCGGGCGAGATAGTAGGTGTTGGCGATCGTCACGTCGCACTGGCCCGCAGCAATGGCCTCGAGCATCTTGGTGTCGCTATTGAAAATGTGCGGGTGGTTCTTCATCCACCCGCGAACTACCTCTTCGGTCCGTCGTTCGCCGACCGTCTTGATCATGGTCGCGACGAGGGATTGGGTGTACACCTTCCGAGAGGTGCGAAGACACAGTCGCCCCCGCCACTGAGGATCACCGAGCGCCTCGTAGGTGGACAGTTCGGTCGGCTTGACCCGCTCGGTGCTATACATGATCGGGCGGGCGCGCACTGAAAGACCCACCCACGCGTTATTTTTTGCCCGCAGATGCGCGGGGATATCTTTATCAATGATGGGGGATTCGAACCCCTGAAGGTAGCCGGCATGGTCGGCCATCCAGAGGTTGCCTGCGTCCACCGTGATGAGGATGTCCGCCGGGGTATGGGTGCCCTCGGCCTTCAGTCGCTCAAAGAGTTCGGGGGCGTTCGCCGTAAAGTAGGTAACCTGGATACGCGTCTTCGCTGTAAATGCGTCGAACATCGGCTTGATCAGCTTTTCGATCCGAGCCGAGTAAACGACGAGCGATTCGGGCTCGTGGGCCTCCGGGGCTGTCGTTGCAAGAGAAGGTATAAGGGTGACTCCCAAGGCCAGAATCGTTCCTATCGCGGCCTTCAACCTTCGCCTCTCTTTCTTGTCCACTGAGCAGGACAATTCCATAACCATTGATCTAATAAATTCAAAGGTATTTGAAGGCTATATTCGCGGGGTAAGGTATCCTTAATATCTCAGTATGTCAAGCCTTTTTTCAATATTCTGTGAGCTTGTCGAGGAACGTCTTGACAGTCGTTTACCAATCGGTTAGCATCGCTTGCGAGCACGATTAACTATGCAGAGTCGCGGAGGAGGGGATGACGCACGACATCGGTTTGATGGAAAAGACCGAGATGTACCTGAAGGCGATTACGGTCCTGCAGCAGTCCGCTCCGCCAGTCACCACAACCAAGATCGCCGATTTTTTAAAGATTTCGGTTCCTGCTGCGTCAGACATGCTGAAGCGGCTAATGCAAAAAGGTTTCGTGCTGACTGAAGGGGATGGGGGGATCGGTGTGACGGCGGGGGGGTTGGAGATTGCCCTGCAGGTGATTCGCCGGCTTCGGGTCGCGGAGCGCTTCCTCACCGACGTACTGGGGTTGTCTTTGGAAAAGGTCTACGAGGAGGCGTGTAAGTTTGAGCATATCCTCAGCGGCGAGGTGGAAGCGCGACTGGTGGAGTTTCTCAAGGATCCAATGAGCTGCCCCCATGGTCACCCGATCCCTGATGTGCAGGGTCGACTGCCGTTTGACTATCCAGGCACCACGTTGGGTGAACTCAAAGAAGGGGAGAAAGCCACCGTCTTTTGCGTTCCCGAGGAAGACCCGGCGTTACTGCTCTACCTCACAGAACTCAGCCTTTTGCCGCATGTGAATCTTCAGGTGAAACGAATCGCTCCCTATCAGGGACCCATCTTTCTGCAGATCGGCGACATGCAGCAGGCCGTTGGACGTGATGTCGCTGCCCGCATCTATGTTACCCCGGCGTAGCCGTTCCCATGGCCATTGGTTTCCGGAGGCCGAGCGCGAGGTCTTGCACCGGCTGGAACTGCTGGAGGTCTTTTCGCGCTTTGACCGCCCGGGTCGATGAGGTTTCGGATGGACGCTGATGTCATCGTCGTGGGGGGAGGTCCGGGAGGGGCGATGGCCGCCCGGGCCCTGGCGCAGGCCGGGGTGAGGGTCCTCCTGCTCGAAAAGGCCCACTTCCCTCGGCATAAGCCGTGTGGGGGAAGCCTCTCCCCCAAGGTGCTCTCTTTAGACGTGGACTTCAAGGAGGTGGTGGAGGACGTGATCGTGGAAGCGACCTTTACCGCTCCCGGCGAGACGCCGATTGAGTACAGGGCTGAAATCCCGCTGGCCTACATGGTGCAGCGAGAGCGATTCGATCAGCTCCTCCTTAACCGGGCCCAAGAGGCAGGGGTCCGCGCGCTGTTTGGGCACCGGGTCTTACGAGTCAAGGAAATCTCCGAGGGTGTGGAAGTGTTTTCGGATAGGGGGCCGTTTCGGGCACCGGTCCTGGTCGGGGCAGATGGAGCCCACGGAGATGTGACGCGCTCTCTGTTGCTTTCCCCTTCTCGGATCGCGCTGGCCATGGACGCGCGCATCTCGCTCTCGAATGACGTGCAGGACGCCTGGAATGGCAGGGCGCTCATCGATTTTGGCGCCATCCCCTTCGGATATGGTTGGGTTTTTCCCAAGGCGGGCGAGTTGTCGACCGGGGTGTTGGGCGTGAAGAAAAAGGTCCGCGGTCTCCCCAGGCACCTCGATCGTTTTCTGAATCAGCACGAATTGTTGGTGGGCACGAGGCGGGTTAGCGGGTGGTCCATTCCCCTTCCTACGTGGTCCCTGAAGTCTGTGGCGACATCTCGGGTTGTCCTGGTAGGGGACGCGGCGGGACTGGTGGATCCGTTCACCGGCGAGGGGATCTACTATGCCATGGCCAGTGGACTGTTGGCCGCCAAAGCCATTCTCGACACAGGACCCGAGGTCGCCGAGCAGTATCGCACGCTGATCCGGGAGACTTTTGGACGGGAGTTTCGCAGCGCCGCGATCTTGGCCGGGATCATTTACCGGACACCCCGGTGGTCGTTTCGCGCCCTAAGGAGGCATCCCGAGGCGATCCAAGCGCTTGCCGACGTCCTCAGGGGGGAGCTGAGCTATCGGACCTTCCTCTCGAAGCTCGCAAAGCGGTGTCTTTTTCACGGTGTGAGAAAGCGTAAGCTGGCTGCCTAAACGAAACGCACAAGGTGCATTTACTGTGGCGCAACGGTTCGACCATGCTCACCGCCTTGAGCCTGTCGAAGGGGGAGCAGTAGTTCGGTGTGACCGAGGCATGCCGCACGTATCGGCCAGAGCGGGACTGCTGCATTGACATGGGATAGATAGGGATTTATTTTCGATCTACACGCGCTCGACGAAGTGTGGGGGTTGACCCAACCATGACACGAAGATTCCGGATCGCAGCCCTGGTGGTGGTCCTTTCTCTCGGAATTGGCCCTCCGCGACATCAGATGTGGGATTTCGCGCTGTCTCTTCCTTCTATCTGGGCTGCCCCGTTGGGAGGTCTCAGCCAAGCCGAGCAGGACATCATCCGGATCTATCAAGAGGTCAGCCCGGCGGTCGTCAATATCACCAGCACGGCGGTTGGCTACGATTTCTTCTTTAATCCGGTCCCGCAGCGGGGTTCCGGCTCGGGCTTTATTATTGACACACGGGGCCATATTGTCACCAACAATCACGTGGTCGAAGATGCCCAAAGCCTGGAGGTGACCCTCGCGGATGGCAGCAAAACCCCAGCGAAGCTGATCGGGCGGGATCCCTTCAACGACCTCGCCGTGATCAGGATTGATGTGCCGACCGCGAAGCTCCACGTCGTCCGGCTCGGGGATTCCGGTGGGCTCCAGATCGGCCAGATTGCTATCGCTATCGGCAACCCCTTCGGCCTCGATCGGACGGTAACCAGCGGCGTGGTGAGCTCGCTCGGGCGAACGCTGCGGACCGAGGGCGGTCGAGAGATCCGCGGGGTGATCCAGACCGATGCCGCCATCAACCCCGGGAACAGTGGTGGACCCCTCCTGAATTCCCGTGGAGAAGTGGTCGGCATTAATACGGCTATCTTCAGCCCCAGCGGCGGCTCCGTCGGCATCGGCTTTGCAATCCCCATCAACACGGCCAAACGCCTCATTCCGGAGTTGATCGCGAAGGGTCGAGTGAGCCATCCCTGGTTGGGGATCTCTGGGCTCTCCGTGACTCCGGAGACCAGCCGCGTGCTGGATCTGCCTATTCAGCACGGCGTACTGGTCGTCAGCGTCGCCCCGAAATCTCCGGCTGACCAGGCAGGCATTCAAGGAGGGCGGCGCCGGATTCGGGTTGGCAACACGATCCTTCAGGTCGGCGGCGATCTCGTCGTGGAGGTGGACGGGCGAAGGATCGAGAAGATGCATGACCTGATCGCCTACCTCGAGGATCATAAGCGCGTCGGGGACACCGTGGAGCTCGAGATCCTCCGGAATGCCCGGCGATTCAAGGTCACCGTGACATTGGGCGAGTCGCCGGAGGGGCTGATATGAGCGCTTGTCGGTATGTCGCCGGGGTGCTCGTGTGCGGCACCCTGGTGGTGGCGGTTCAGGCGGCGGGCGGAGGCGAGGTTCGAATTAAGGACCGGGTGGCGGTGACGGTCGAGGTGGCCAGAACCGAGGCAGAGAAGGTGCGCGGCCTCAGTGGGCGGGACGGCCTCGCGCCCGCACAAGGGATGCTCTTCGTCTACGAGATCCCCGTGCGGCCGGTCATGTGGATGCAGGGGATGCGCTTTCCAATTGATATTCTCTGGATTCGGGATGGCCGGGTTGTGGATCTGGTGCGGGAGGCGAAACCGCCGACCCCGGGTGAAGCACCCGAGGTGTTTGTGCCACGCGAGGAGGCTCAGTACGTACTGGAAGTGCCTGCCGGCTTTGCAGAGCGGAACGGGATCGCCCGCGATGATCCGGTCCAAATAGGGTTGGGGGAGAGGAGAGGCCAGTGAGGCGCACCGGCTGGATAACCCTGGGAATGCTCATTCTATGTTTCCTGGCGCGAGGGGGTGAGGCCTGGGAGCTGGAGGTGTCGGAGACCACACTGGAAAATGGGCTCAAGGTCCTGCTCTTGGAAGACCATAAGGCGCCCGTGGTCACGTTTCATATTTGGTACCGGGTCGGATCCCGCAATGAAGAGTTTGGCCGCACCGGACTCGCGCATCTGATGGAGCACATGATGTTCAAGGGGAGCGAGAACATCGGAGGACAGCAGTTCAGCCAGATCATCAGACGGAACGGTGGGCAGGATAATGCCTTTACGAGCCAGGATTATACGGGGTACTTTGTGACGTTGGCCTCGGATCGGATCCGGCTGCCGTTGGAGTTGGAGCCGGATCGGATGGCCAACCTGCTGATGGACCCCGCCGAGGTGACGCGCGAGCGCAGCGTCGTCATGGAAGAGCGCCGGCTCCGCACGGAAGACGACCCGACGAATGCGTTATGGGAAGAAGTCCAGGCAGCCGCCTTCAAGGCTCACCCTTACGGGAATCCGGTCATTGGCTGGATGAACGATATCCGCAAGCTCAAGCGCGCGGATCTTCAGGCTTTCTACAAGACATACTATGCTCCAAATAATGCGGTCGTGGTCGTGGTTGGAGACTTTGAGCGTGCGAAGCTCCTCCCGAAGATCGAAAAGGCCTTTGGCTCGATTCCACGAGGCCCCGATCCCCCGGCAGTCCGCAGTGTCGAGCCCCCCCAGGATGGGGAACGGCGCGTGATCCTCACGCGCGACGATGCAAAGCTTCCCTCCATCACGGCCGCCTATCATGTCCCCAACTTAACGAATGCGGACAGCTACGCCCTCGACGTCCTGGAACTCATCCTCGCCGGCGGCAAGAGTGCCCAACTTTACCGCCACCTTGTCTACGAGAAGGAGCTTGCTCTGAATGCGGGCGCCTTCTATTCCCGAGTCTCTGTGGATCCCGACCTCTTTGCTGTTTACTGCACCCTCGCTCCAGGGAAGACGGTCGAGGAAATGGAAGCGGCGCTAGCCGCCGAGATCGAACAACTTCAAACCCGGTTGGTCTCGGCTCGGGAGCTGCAAAAGGCCAAAAACCAGATCGAGGCATCGTTCATCTTCAGCAAAGACTCGATCTTCACCCTGGCTCGTCAGCTTGCCGCGAATGAGATGGTGGCTGGGTGGCGGTCTGTGAATACCTATCTACCCGGGATTCGAGCCGTGACCCGCGAGGATATCCAGCGGGTGGCACGGAAGTACTTAACGCCTGAAAATCGGACCGTCGGAATCCTGATGCCAGGGCGACCAAGCCGCAATCAGCAGTCAGCGGTCAGCGATCAGCCACAATCCGGAGCGACTCAGCAGTAAGGAGTGGACAGAGATTCCGAAGCCTTTTGGGCTGACAGCCCGGAGCATCTACGGTGAAGCGACATTTTCTCAAGACCGGGCTAATCGTCCTCTCCCTCGGTCTTGTGCTGCCGAGGTGGGTGGATGCGGCACCGCTCGGACGACGTGCGGAGATGAAGAACGGTCTGGTTCTCCTCGTCGCTGAGAGGCGCACCCTGCCTATGGTCACTCTACAGGTCTTGGTGAAAGCGGGGTCGTACGAGGAGCCAAAGGACAAGGCGGGACTCGCCAACCTCACCGCCTTACTCCTGCCTTTGGGAACCGACAACCGGACGGCCCTCGAAATTAGTGAGGCGATTGAGTTCGTCGGCGGTGATCTCAGTGCCGATGCCTCCAGGAACTATAGCACCCTCTCTCTGACTGTCCTGAAAAAGGATCTCGATCTTGGCCTAGAGCTTCTCGCGGATGTTCTGCTGCATCCGGCCTTTCGAGAGGTAGAGATTGCCCGCAAGGTCCGGGAGTTGAAAGGCCATATCAGACAGAAGCAGGAGAATCCCGGGACGGTGGCCAACGAGGCGTTCGACGCGGCTTTGTTCCGCGACCGTCCGTACGGCTGGCCCCTTGAGGGGACCGAGGAAAGTCTAGACCGAATCACCCAGAAGGACCTCGTCGACTTTCATCGACGCTACTATCTCCCGAATAATAGTATTGTCGCCGTGGCAGGCGATGTGGGCCTTGAGGAATTTCGCGGCTACGTGGACAAGTATCTCAAGGGTTGGACACCCGCCACCGTTCCTGTCGTGGATCCCGGGACGCCGGCGCCCCTTGGGGGTCGAGAAGTGATCAAGATCAATCGAGGGGTGACCCAGGCCAATATCGTCTGGGGCCATCTTGGGATTGCGCGAAAGAATCCGGACTATTACGCCATCTCAGTGATGAATTTCATCCTGGGCGGTGGGGGCTTGACCTCTCGTTTGATGCGGGCCATCCGCGAGGAGAGGGGCTGGGCCTATGATGTGCACAGCTACTTCAGCGCCCGCCTCGCGCCGGGGCCTTTTGTAGTGGGACTGCAGACGAAGAATGAGACAGCGAGACCCGCCATTGATGAGGTGCTGCGGCAGATCCAGAGGATCCGGGAAGATGGGGTCACGCCGGAGGAGCTCAACGAGGCCATAGGCTACCTAACCGGAAGTTTCCCTCTACGGATCGACACCAATCGAGACGTGGTAAGTTTTCTGACGGCCATTGAGTTTTACGGTCTCGGGATGGATTATCCCCAGCGATATCTCGAGATAATCCGGGCTGTGACCCGCAAAGACGTTCTCAGAGTTGCCCGCAAATACCTGCATCCGGATCGAGGCATCCTCGTAGTGGTTGCCGACCTGGACAAGGCCAAGCTCCCATTTTAACGGCGAGTCCTTGCTCCTACTCCGGCCTCCGACCGTCCATGGTGCCCGTTGACAAGGGGCCTGAGAAAGGATAGATTGCTCTCCGTTTCATGCAGACCGTGACCCTTCAAGGTCATCCCCTCTAAAAGGCTGACAAGGAGATCTGGATCGGTCCTCCAGTGCGGACGGAAGACGATACGAAGAGGCATTGCTGTCAATTTTGACGTAATGGGGAATTACGAACCAGATGGAACACCGAGGTCATCCCCGGTTCCCGCTCCGGATGCCGGTCCTCTGCGAGGGCCTGCCGGGCTGTGACTATCGTACCCTGGGCCTCACCCAGAATGTGAGTCATGGTGGGCTCCTCCTTGCCGTTCCACGGCTCGTCGGGCCGGGGACCCCAGTGAATCTGCGTCTCTTGACGGGGGACCGGATCTCCCGCGTTGAGGCGGGGGTCGTCTGGACAGCCGACACTTCCTCCAGTCTCATGGGGTTGCGGTTGATGATTTTGAACAACGTTGACCGCCTCGCCTGGGAACATCTTATTACTTTCCAGGTGGGTCCGACGCCTCGGGCCTCCCTTCGGCTCCCTATTGATTTGGAAGTGACATGTCTGCTCGCTCCAGATACCCGCTTGCCGGGTCAGGTCGAGAATCTCAGTGATGGTGGCATGATGATCGTCCTCCCCCAGGCGGTACTACCTCAAACGCGTGTGCGCGTGGTCGTCCCCGCGTGGCTGATCCTCCCCCCGGTCGAAGCGGAAGTAATGTGGAACCGAGCCAACCCCACGGTGCAAGGGGTGGTCCACGGTCTGCATTTCCTCGCGAGCGATATGGGGAAGGAACTCTTCCTGATTGGCACCCTCCTTCGGCAGCTCCTGCACTAAAGTAAACCAATGACCTACGCGAACTTTGGAGCAATGGAACAGTGAAACAATAGAGCAATAGAGTGATCTTAGAGGGGAATGC
This sequence comes from uncultured bacterium, assembly GCA_964558395.1. Lineage (GTDB taxonomy): Bacteria > Methylomirabilota > Methylomirabilia > Methylomirabilales > CSP1-5 > CSP1-5. The sequence continues at coordinate 60,145 of CAZLDS010000013.1, forward strand.
CTTATTGTGGTTCGAGAGGGGCTTCAAGGGTGGTCTAGTGTTCTATTGTTCGATTGTCAGAGGATGAAAAGGGTTTGTATTAGCCGGGGGGCGGGACCTGAAGGGTCTTGTGCTGGAGGAATACCGAGTGTCTATCCGATCTGTCGGGCATCACGGGGGCGGCAAGCGCGGGGTTGAGAGACCGGCTGTCCCTGAACCGACCTATGCTGAGCGGGCACGGACGCTGTTGCACATTGGCCGCATCGGCAGCCTCTCGACCATTTCTCGAAAGCATCTGGGCTGGCCTTTTGGCTCCGTGATGCCCTATGGACTGGACGGACGTGGCCAGCCTATCTTCCTCATCAGCGACATGGCCGTCCACGCGCAGAACATTGGTGGCGATCCCCGCGCCAGTCTGTTGGTGACTCCGCCTGAATGGAGTGGGGATCCGCTCGCGGCTGCCCGCGTGACGCTCGTGGGCAATGTTTCGCTTGTCCCGGCAGAGGAGCGGGAACACACTCGCTCACTGTACCTCGTCCGATACGAGAACGCGAAGTACTGGGTCGACTACACAGATTTTAGCTTTTACCGTTTGGAGGTGCGTGACGTTTACTTCGTGGGCGGCTTTGGCGTGATGGGGTGGGTGTCGGCTGAAGAATATGCGCTGGCCGACCCGGATCCACTCGCCGACGCCGCGCCGGGAATCCTTGAGCACATGAACGCGGACCACACCGATGCGTTGCTCCTCTTTGCACGGGTTCTCGGTGGCGTCGACGCTGACGAGGCGACCATGACCGTGGTAGACCGCCTCGGTTTTCATGTACGACTCAGAAGAGGAAGCCAGGTCCGGGCTATTCGCATTCCTTTTTCCCGCGAGGTGAGAAACCCACAGGAAACCAGGACAGTCTTAGTGGAAATGGTGCAAGAAGTGAGAAAACGGGGCTGATTCGGATGAGAGTCGTCTCTGTTCTCCGCGGTACTTACGATGTAATCCTTACATCCCTACCATGTAAGCCTTACATTTTTCCCTGCTCGGCAAGACTTCGCTCCATATGAGACGGGGGCTTGAGTGTTGCGAACAAAACATGAAAATCAGGAACATTCCACCGCAGCCGGCGGGGCAATTGCCAAGTTGGCATGGAGTCTGCCTTATTCGTCCCCATAGGTTTCGGTGTTGGGGACAGCCCTTCGGGAACGAAACGGAAAGAGCGGACGGGGCGAGGTCGTGGAGAGGATGAACGCATTTCGAAAGGGGTAAGGGAGGAGCCGGTAATGGCACTTTGGAAGGAGTATCCGCAGAAAGGGCAAATCCACAAGGAAGGCGATCAGCCTGGCGCGTACCTCTCACCTGCCGGGCAGTCCCCCGGGGCGGAGGGGCGCTGGCAAAAGGGCGAGTCCGTAATCGCCGCCGACCTGACGATCGAGGGGAAAATCGAGGGGGCGGGCCATGTGCGGATTGCCGGCCGCTTCAAAGGAGACGTCCGCGTGCACGGCGATCTCACCGTCGAATCCGGTGCGCACGTGGCCGGAGAAATACGAGCTGATAACATCCTCGTGGGAGGGGAGGTGCACGGGAACGTTCACGCCGACTCCCAGGTCCAGCTTTTGAACTCCGGGACGCTGATCGGGGACCTCAAGGCGGGTTCACTGACGGTGGCGGCCGGGTCGCGCATGCGGGGGAAGGTCGAGTTCGGCTGGGACGGGCAAGAGGCCTATCAGGCCGCCGTGGGCGAGGAAGGTGAGGTTCAGTTATGACTTCAGTGCCACCCCCTTTTCCGGGGGAGACGCGGGTCTGCCCTCACTGCCGGGCCACGATCCTCAGGACAGCAACAGTCTGCTCTGCCTGCCACCGCTACGTCCGCTTTGACCCAATCAGACGGGGCCGTCCCGCATCCCCGACTTTTTGCCCGTTGCACGTCGAGGCCGCGATCCGCCATCCGGGGAGTGGGGACTCGTGGGAATATTCCGTGGTCCTGCAGGTGCAGAACGAGCAGGGAGAGGTGATCTCACGCCACGTCGTGGGCGTCGGACCTTTTGGGCCTGGCGAGTCCCGTACTTTTAGCGTGCGGGTGGAGGTCTTCGCGCCTCAAAAGGCTGGCGTGTGAGGTGCTGTGCTCTTGGACCGGGCCGTGCCGCCGTGGCGTCACGTCATAAACCTGGCGCTTACACTTCCTCCTAGTAGGATGGCGAAAAAATTTGTCCCGGACTGTAGTGCTGTTTTCCTTTCGGAGATCCGGAAAAGACAAGAGAAAGGAGAAAGCATGAACGATGAGAGACCGACGTATCACGGCATGAAATGGGGGATCCTGATTCACCTCACCGGAGCCCTCGTGGGTTTGATGGCGTTTTCAAGCTGCCAGAGCATGCCTCCCCCAGATCCCCAAGCCCAGCTCATCGCCAAAGGGAGAGAAATATTTTTGAACGGGACATTTGAGGGGAATGGGAGGACCTGTGGGAGCTGTCACCCACCTGAGAATAACTTCACCATAGATCCTGCCTTTATCGCCACTCTGCCCAAAGATGATCCGCTTTTCGTCGCCGAATTCAACCCAGACCTGGCCACGCTTGAAAGACCGAGATTGATGCGAGAGTTTGGGCTGATTCTGGAAAACCAGGATGGTTTTGACGACTTGGAAAACAAATTCAACATGCGTGGCGTCCCACATACCCTTGCGCTCCGGACCTCGGTCGACAGTTCCCAGGGTCCGCGGACGGGGTGGTCCGGCGACGGCGCGCCAGGGGACGGGTCGCTCCGGTCATTCGCCACCGGCGCGGTCATTCAACACTTTACCAAAACCTTAAATCGCGTGGCCGGGGTCGATTTTCGGCTCCCGACCGATGAGGAACTGGATGCCCTGGAAGCCTTCCAGCTCTCCCTGGGACGGCAGGAGGACTTGACTCTGCCGTTGCCGCTGAAGGGCACGGTTCCCCAGCGGGGGCAAGAGATCTTCCTCGACAACTCGCTCGGGAAGTGCAACCTATGCCATGTGAATGCCGGAGCCACAGCAAACTTTGGTGCTGGGAACATCGGGAACGCCAACTTCAATACAGGGGTCGAGGACCTTCCCGATCAGCCGGCCCGGCTCGTTGAAACGTTGCCAATCGATGGGGGACTTGGGACAGACCCGGATGGAGGCTTCAATAATATTCCCAATCCGGACGGCAGCTTCGGCGACAAGACGTTTAATACACCTTCACTCGTAGAGGCGGCGGATACAGGGGCATTCTTCCACAACAATGCCATCCAGACGATCGAGGGGGCGGTCGGCTTTTACGATGGTGAGTCGTTTAACAATTCTCCTGCGGGCCAACTCCTGGCTAGCGTAGACCCGGAGGGAGTAGGAATAGAGCTTGACGGAACCCAAATAGTGGCTATCGCCGCGTTCCTCAGGGTTATCAATGTCCTGGAAAACATCCGGGAAAGCAGTGCGCAGTTGGAGGCGAGTCTCAAGGTGCACCGTGCGAAGGCGGATGAGCATCGGAAACTCGCCATCGCTGAGACGAAGGATAGTATCATGGTTCTTGAGGGCGGCGGCCTCCATCCCGATGCCGTCGCCCATCTCAAAGAGGCGAAAAGGCTGACCAAGAAAGCGCTCCGGAGTTGGTTTTTCCCGAGCGCGAACACGCGGGAAGCCATTGAGGAACAGAAGAAGGCAAGGGCCTTGCTCATCGAGAAATCGTAGTCAGGCTCAGGGACAAAAGGGAGGCATATCGTTATGCTGAGGTCCATCATGGGAGTGGTTGTGATTAGCCTATTGCTCTGGGGCGGCACGCCGTACGCCCACGGACAAAAAACGACCGAAATGTTTATCCCGATTGGGCAATCACCGGGACAGTCTGGTAGGGTGACGATCGTCGGAACGATCGAAACGGTCGACACGTCGAATCGGACCATCGTCGTTTCCGGAGAGTCAGGACAGTGGAATGCACAGGTGACGGAACAGACCCACATCTGGTTAGACCGCAGCAAGCTTGGCTTACCCAATCAGTATGGCAAGTTTACGGATTTGCAGCAGGGCCGGTTGGTCGAGGTCAAGTACGTAGACAGCGAGCGTAGGAATCAGGGCCCCGCCGAGTGGATCAAGGTAGAGGTGACGAGGCCCAGCGCCAAATTGGACGACACACGCCAATAGTTTGCCCTAAAGCCGGTGGTTCACAAGGTCTGCTTGCTGCATCCCCTCATGAAGGGGGGTGAAGCCGTGTTAGTTGAAGGGCTTATCCAGCGAGCGACAGGCGGGCAGACGATGAACCGGTCTGTCCTGTTCAGGCCCTCCTTCGTAT
>CAZLDS010000014.1:0-62791 GCA_964558395.1 uncultured bacterium
ACCACGAGTATCAAGACCCAGTCGGCCAAGGCAAGCGGTACGGTGTGGAAAGCGCGTTGCAGAAACGGGATGTAGACGACGCAGACCTGGAGCGCGAAGTTGCCCACCCAGGCCAAGAGTAGCCACGGATTAGTGAAAAAGCCCACGGTGGCCAATGTCTGGTGGAACGAGCGAAAGTTAAACACATTGATCTTTTCCAGCAGGATCAAGCCGGTAAAGGCCACCGTCTGGGCCGTCGCCACGGCGTCTGCTCCGCCGCTTGACAGGTAGTGATGAAAGAGCCACAACGCGCAGGCCCCCAAATACGTTCCGAGCAGGAGGATCATCATGATCCCGGAGCGGTCCAGAATTGGTTCTCTCGGTGAACGTGGAGGACGTTCCATGATTCCCTTTTCCGTCGGCTCCACGCCCAAGGCCACAGCCGTGACGCCATCCGTCAAGAGGTTCATCCACAAGATTTGCACCGGCAGCAGAATGAGCGGACCACGAAGCAGGATATTGACGAAGATTGCGATCACCTCCCCGGTATTGGAGGAGAGTAGATACCGGACAAACTTCTGGATATTGTCATACTGGCGGCGCCCTTCTTCGACCGCACCAATGACGGAGGCGAAGTTATCATCGGTAAGGATCATGTCCGATGCCCCCTTCGCCACATCGGTCCCGCGCAAGCCCATCGCAATACCAATGTTTGCCTTCTTCAAGGCCGGAGCGTCGTTCACCCCGTCTCCAGTCATACCAGCCACCTGCCCCATGTCCTGCAGGAGGGTGACAATGCGGAGCTTGTGTTCCGGCGTGGTGCGCGCAAACAGGGTCCCCTCCTCTAATGCAGCGCGCAGCTCGACATCATCCATCGCATCCAGGTCCCGGCCGGTGACGGCGCGCCCCGCTCCCAGACCGACCCGCCGCGCTATGGAGAGCGCGGTGGCCGGGGCATCGCCCGTGATCATGACGACCTGGATCCCGGCGCTCTGCGCCAAGCGAATGGCTTCGGGCACCTCGGGGCGTGGTGGATCGATGATCCCGACGATTCCGAGCATGGTGAGGTCCCGTTCCACCTGGTCGGCATTCAGAGGGATCCCCTGGTCCAAACGCCGGCGGGCCAGTGCCAGCGTCCGCAGGCCCTGCTCTGCTAGAGCCTGGTAGGCCGCATGGACGAGCACACGGTCATCCTCGGCCAGCGCACGTTCCTCTGTCCCATCGAGAATGCGACTGCAACGCTCCAGAATCACCTCGGGCGCGCCCTTGGTCTGGGCGACCAGCCCGTCGGGACGGTCCTCGACGATGGTCATGCGTTTGCGCATGGAATTGAAGGAAAACTCCGTGACACTATGAAGGGCTTCCTCGGGATCCAGCCCGGCCTTGCAGGCCGCCACCACGAGCGCCGCCTCCGTGGGTTCGCCGATCTTGTGCCAGCCATCCGTATCGTGATAGAGGCGCGCGTGATTGCATCGCAGTCCCGTTTCGAGAAGCGCCAGCAAATCGGAGCGGTGGCGGTGGTCGATCGTGCGCCCGTCAGCTCCAAAATGGCCTGATGGAGCGTATCCGACTCCAGTGACCTCGATATTGCCCGATGGCAGCCAGATCCGTTGCACGGTCATCTCATTCTGGGTGAGGGTCCCAGTCTTGTCGGTGCAGATCACCGTGGCCGCGCCGAGGGCTTCGGCAGCCTGCAACCGCCGCAGCAGGGCACGGCGCTGGACCATGGCACGAATGCCCAGTGCCAGGGTGATCGTCACAACGGCCGGAAGCCCCTCAGGGACCACGGCCACGGCCAGCGCCACTCCCGTCAGGAACATGTCGAACAGCGGCTTGCCCAGGAGCCATCCGGCCATTCCGACCATGACCGAGACCCCAAGAGCAAGGATGCCTAATTGTTTGCCGAGCACGCCGAGCTTGCGCTGCAGTGGCGTGGTCTCCTCCCCCACGGCCTGCGTGAGCTGGGCAATACGTCCGAACTCGGTGGTCATGCCGGTTGCCACCGCCACACCGCGAGCCCACCCATTCGTGATTGCCGTTCCCATCCAGGCCACGGATGCACGTTCGGCAAGGGGTGCACTGAGATCTACGGGTTCAATCGTCTTACTGACCGGAGCCGATTCGCCGGTCAGGGAGGATTCATCCGCCCGAAGATTGAGAGCTTTGATCAGCCGTAGATCGGCCGGTACGCGATCGCCAATCTTGAGCTGCACAACATCGCCCGGAACCAAGGCGGCCGCATCAATGTCCTGCTCAAGACCGTTCCGGACAACCGTGCAGTGCGGGGACAACATCCGTTGCAGGGCCTCCATGGCACGCTCCGCTTTCCACTCTTGAACAAAACCCAGGATACCATTGAGGATCACGATCGCCAGGATGGTGATCGCATCGGTCACCTCGCCAATGGCGAGTGCGATGCCTGCCGCGACGACCAAGATGAGGATCAGCCCATCGAGGAATTGGCGCCCGAAGACGACGTACCACGGGATCCTGGCCAAGGTCTGCAGCGTGTTGGGCCCATACTGCTCGAGCCGGCGCGCCGCTTCCGCCGTGCTCAGCCCGGCATCGGGATCGGTCCGCAACCTCTCGATGACGGCTTTCACATCAAGAGCATGCCAGGCCGGCGCATCGGCGTTCGCAATGTCGCGGGAATTTTTTAGTTGTTTGGTCATCGACCGTTTAATCGTTCTACCGGTGCGAGCGGATCTTCCGCAAAAGGAGCTTGCGCCACTCTTCCGCGAAGAAGAGGAAGAATGAAGACCTCACCGCTCATGGTGCTATCATCCCATACTCGCCCGGATTATTCACACAGAAGGGAATAATCCGCCCTTCGGGCTTCGACTCCGCCCCACGTTTGCTGGGCGTCGCTCAGGGCTAGCCTTGAGCCCCTCGACTTTGCTCGGGATCGAAACCTGCCGGTGCGGCCGAGCCCGCACCTGTAGCCTAGATGCTTCGCGTCACCGACGCGGGGGAGGCGGGCTGAACCTGAGACTCCTGTACATCACGACTGGTCACGGAGCGCCGAGGGAGAGACGGCAAAAATATGGACTCCGAAGCCGTCGAGTCGAACGTAGAGTCCCTCCTGAATCAGGTTCAGACGCGGACGCTTGTAGACCCGTTCATTCAGTTGGTCGAAAAACGAGTAGGATCGTGGCCCACGGAGGGGGTCCCCACTTTCGTTCTCCAAGCGGACACGCCCATGTGCCACAGTAGCACTGAGATTTACGACAACGATCTTCCACGCTGTTGTCGATCGCCACTGATATGCGATCAAATTCTCATAAGAGCTGTCTCCTGCGGGATGAACCTCTAACAGGCCCCATTGACCCTGGTGAAACACCTCGTCGTCCGTAATCCGCAGAATGCAGTCATAAAAGGCGATGTAATCCTGTTCCGGGACTTCATCTGCTGCCATACACAGTTGGATCGGCAGCCGGATCCTTTTGCCTTCCAGCTGACCGTGATGGTAGAAACGCATCCCCGGAAGGCTCGCCACAAGCGTCCCCACAGCGCGCAAACGATCCTTACCGAACATGTCGGCACTCCTGGGCTCATCGTGGTTTTCCAAGAAACGCACGAGCCGGCTTTGGTAAGCGATTTCGCCGGCGAGGTGACGAGCCACCTCTCGCGCTGGAGCGGTACGGAGCCGGTCATAGAGCCGCTTATCGTAGGTGAACTGGAATCCGAGCTGTTGCAAGTGCCATTCGAGATCCCAGTACACCTCAGCGACCCACACGAACCCGGGCAGGGCGTCGACCGCCTCTATCCAGAACTCGCGGTCGGGACGTTCATGAGGAGCCACCAGATGCTTCCAGGTATTGGCAAATACATCGTTGAGCACCAGCATGGCCATATCGCATCGTACTCCGTCACAATGCTGGGCAACCATGCGGAGCTCTTCAATCATGGCTGTGCGAGTCGCCGGATTGAAGTAGTTTAACTGCGCCGTGTCTGACCACGCTGGAAAATACGGATCCTTGCCGTTGGCCACAAAATATGACCCATGCCGACCCTTTATCTCGAAAAAGCCGGCTGAATTGTGACGAAAATCTTCTGGGGTCCCCGTGACGTAATAGTCGGGATCTGTCTGCACCCATCGGTGATCGCGGGCCGTATGATTCGGCACGAAGTCCAAGATGAGCCCGATGCCTCGCCGATGAAGTTTGTTGCGCACCTCATCAAGCTCATCCCATGTGGCCAGTGCGGAATCGGGACAGTACGCCTTGATCGCGTACGGCGACCCCACTACGTGTTCCGGACGCCAGCCCGGGAAGGCGCGGTCGTACGATGCGATGAGCTGCGGGTCGCTTTGCGCGATAAGCCGGCCTGCCGGACTGCGCTGCCACACTCCCATAAGCCAAAGAAAATCAAACCCCTTTGCCTGAAGGGCGTCCCACTCCCGGTCTGGCACTTCACCGAGGCGGACCTTGCGGCCCTGCGTGCGGGAGAGTTCCGTCAACCAGGCCCAAGTATTGATCTCGTACAGATGAGGGTGTGGACGATACGCTGCCAAAACTTAAGATCCAAATCAGGGTACGACAAATACGGCTTTTCCGGAACGTGCGGTTAGCCCTTTGTGGACAGCTTCGCGTGCAACACCACCAGATCGTGGTACTTCCCGCCACGATCGAGAAGGTTACGCTTAAATCGGGCCACCCCTGTGAAGTCCCTCCACTCGAACAGGTCGGTGGCTGGCCGGTCATCGGCCGGGAGCTCCACGTACAGGCGTTCGAGGCCTTCCACCTGGGCAATGCCCAGGAACAGACCAGTTAATCCACCGCCACCGATACGAAGTCGCCCTTCCCCACATCCACCAGGCCCCGATCAGTCAGGCGAATCTCTGGAATCACGGGCAAGGCCAGAAATGACAAGGCTGCAAAAGGATTGCACGCGGTGCAGCCGAGATCCCGCGCGTTCAGCAGGAGGTGCTCCATGGAAGCCGCCACCTCCCTCGGTTTCTCCTCACTCATAAGCCCGGCAATGGGCAAGGCGAGGGACGCCCGGATCACCCCCCCGGCAGCAACCGCGAGGCCGCCCTCAATCGCTGCTACATGCTCCAAGGCGATGAGAAGATCCCGGTCGTGGACACCCACCGCAATCAGATTGTGGGAATCGTGAGCCACTGAGGAGGCCAGGGCGCCTTGCCGGAGGCCGAAACCCTGGACAAGGCCGAGACCGATATTCCCATTCCTGCCATGCCGCTCGACCACTACGAGTTTGAGAATGTCCTGCGAAGAATCAGCATACACTTCCCCGCTCTTCACCGGCGCCTCGACCACGGACTGGCGAGTGATGATCTGTCCGGGGACGAGGCGAATCACGCGCACGTGCCTGGCACGGCCGGATACAATGCGGAGGCTTTCCCCAGAGAGGTGCGGAATGCTTACCGTGCCCTGGACCGATTCATCTCGCAGCCGAGGAATCTCCCCAAGGAGTTTTCCTTCCTCCGCGATGAGCCTGCCGTCCTTGAAGACCAACAGAGGGGTGAAGTCCCGGAGATTGTCCACCACGACGAGGTCCGCACGAAATCCCGGTGCCACTGCCCCCCGATCCTTGAGGGCGAAGGCTTCCGCGACATTCAGCGTCACCATCTGGACGGCGAGATGAGGCGCGAGCCCGAGTGCGACCGCCGTCTGGAGGAGCGCGTCGAGATGGCCGTCCCGAATGAGTTCGTGGGACTCCTTATCATCGCTCACGAGCATGCAGCGTCTGGCAGTCAGTGGGGTGACCAGCGGCAGGAGCGCGGCGAGATTCCGCGCCTGAGAGCCCTCCCGGATCATGATGCGCATCCCTAACCGGAGCTTCTCCTGCGCCTCCTCGAGCGTTGTGGACTCGTGGTCCGACAGAATTCCGGCGTTCACATATGCCGTCAGCGCTTCCCCGGTGAGGCTCGGGGCATGTCCATCGACGAGCTTGCCCCGTGATCGGGCCAGGACGATCTTCTCCAAAATCTCCTGCCTCCCTTGGACGACTCCGGGATAGTCCATCACCTCCGCCAGACCCAGGACCCGCTCATCGTCCAAGAGCGCCGCAATAGCCGCCGGATCCAGGGACGCGCCGGAGGTCTCCAGCGTTGTGGCCGGGACGCAGGAGGGAGCCATGAAATAACAATCGAGCGGGACATGCTGGCTGGCCCGTAGCATGTACCGGACCCCCTCGACGCCAAGGACATTTGCAATCTCGTGGGGATCTGCCACCACAGCCGTGGTGCCCCGAGGCCCAACGGCCTCGGCAAAGCCCTCGGGGGTCAACAGAGAACTCTCAATGTGGATGTGGCCATCGATGAATCCCGGAAGGAGGTATTTGCCAGCAAGGTCAAAAATCTTCCGTGCACTCCGATACTGGGGGCCGACACCGACGATTTGCCCCCCCCCCAGCGCGACGTTAGTCGTCATCACTTCGCCGGTGAACAGGTTGAGGATTTTCATCCCCTCCAACAGGGTATCCGCCTCGCGCCGCAGCCCCCCCATTTCAATGAATTGCAACCGGTCCTCCACGTTATCCCGCATCACGATCCTCGACTCCTTCGATGCGATAAATATCCGGCAGATACCGGTATTGCTCGGCGTAGTCGATGCCGTATCCCACGATGAACCCACGAGGGACGACAAATCCCACGTACTCCAGCGGCACGTCGGCGAGACGCCGCTCTCGTTTGTCGATGAGGGTGCAGACCCGGACAGACCGGGCTCCTCGCCCTTCGAGTGCACTGCGTATCGCCTGGAGTGTGATCCCCGTATCCTCGATATCTTCCACCAGCAGGACATCCCGCCCCACAATGGGAAGCTGAAGGTCCTTCGTGATAGTCACCTGTCCCGAAGTTTCTGCGCGGGAGCCGTAGCTAGCTGCACCGATGAAGTCCACCGCCGCCGGGACAGTGAGTTGCCGGATCAAGTCAGCCATAAAGACGAACGCGCCGCGGAGGATCCCGACGAGGACAAGATCCTTTTCGGCGTAGTCGGCACTGATGGCCTCGGCCAGCTCCTGGACCCGTCGAGCGATCTCATCCCGGGAATACAAAAGAACGAGTCGGTCCGTCATCGTTCCCACGCCCAATCCGCTTCCTTCTTACCTCTCCATGTTCTGATCTTGGCATGTTGCCTATATTCGTGGATCATGGCTTACCCCCCCTCATCTGCTTTGTTGTTACTGATGATTGGCCCTGTCACTGTCGCCATCTTCACCATCCCCGGGCCGACGCAGAGCCGGGTTATTTCCTCCGTACGGACATGCAGGATGTCTTGGAGATACAAATGAGAATCCCCATCCCGGTCCACATACGGGCTTTCAGGGCGCAGGATCAGCCCTTCTTGGACAGCTCCACATGCAATACCACCAGATCGTGGTACTTCCCGCCACGATCAAGAAGGGTGCGCTTGAATCGGGCCACTTCTGTGAAGCCCCTCCCCTCGAACAGGTCGATGGCTGGCCGGTTATCAGCCGGGAGCTCGGTGTACAGGCGTTCGAGGCCTTCCGCCTGGGCAATGTCCATTAGCTCGACAAGAAGTCCCGCGGCCAGTCCCTTGTGCCGGAACTCGGGGTCTACGACGACCCGCACGCCCCCCAGATGCCGCCGCCAGCCCTCCTTCCGACGGTGCAGCGACGCATCGGCGATGATGCGACCATCCAGGTCGGCGACGAGAGGCAACACGCGCTCGTAATCCAGGTTGTCAATCCACTGGTCGATGACCCGCCTGTTCGTGACGTCGTCCTTCAGGAATCGTAACTCACGCTCGGGAATGTGCGTGAAGAAGAGCGCCAGGTTCTCCCGGTCCCGTTTTTCCAGCGGACGAACAGTCACCTTGGTCCCGTCCTCGAGAACCCAGCTCTTGGGATAGTCCAGGAGTAATTCCTCTACCTTTGACACCATTGACACCATGAACCTCCTTTCATCCGGACGGCCTCCGTTCCTCTACCTGGCAGAGGCTGTCAACCGTAGTGGGCGCAACCTCGCAGCTTCATCATACAATTCCTATTGCCTTCGCGGCAACGTCTCATACAATGGGGGTTGGTGATACCAATGGCTGGCCAGGCGGTAACGCGAATCAAAGAAAACCCGGTGGAGATTCTGGTCGATCCCAGCGCCGAGGTCATCCAACAGTCCGCGATCGCGCGGGGGCTAGGAATCCTCTATCGGTATCATCCGGAGGCTCGGCAGCGGTTGGCCGCGGGCTTTCTTCGATTTGTCCAACGCGTGGAAGGACGTCTGGTTATTGCCCGGTCCACGAAGCGTCTGATCGTCGGATATGCCGTGATCGAAAAACCCGATCCTCTCGAGCGGTGGGGCGACCCGGGCGCACCGGAGCTCTGGGAGCTGGCCTTCATCGAGGTTGCCCGGGGACGGCGGCAGCGGGGCATCGGGCAGAAGTTGCTTCGCGCCTGTTTCGCCGACGGGGGGTTCGATGATCGTATCGTCCTGGCCACATTATACGCGTGGGATTGGGATCTCAAGGGGACCCGCCTCTCCAAGGCGGCCTACAGGAACATCTTGTCACGGTTCTTGCGCTCGGAAGGCTTTGCGCCGTTTGAAACCGACGAACCAAATATCCAAGAGGATCCAGCGAACCGGCTCCTGGCCCGGATCGGACCACGAGTGAATCCGGGGGTCTACGCCCAGTTTGTCGCGCTCCTGCATACCGGTCAACGCAAATCCCCACCTTCGGAAAAGGCTTCCTTCCTTGTTCAATAACCCGCCTCGCTCACCCTCTGCACGAAGTCACAGGAGTGAGATAGCCGCGTCTCCCCTCCGGATAGGGACCACCGAATACTTTGGGATGCTTGACAGGCCGCGCCCGGTAAGCGGATAGTTAGCTGAGGAGACCCTGCCAAGCCATCGCTACTTCTGACCGAGGAGAACAAGCCATTCGTCCTAAGGAAAACGCGTCTGGCAAGCCCATCCGGGAGCTCCCGTCTGCGTTGCATGCGATTCCGGAGATCATCCGAGCGGCTAAGGGGAAACGGCTCGCCCTGTTCCTTGACTATGATGGAACGCTCACGCCGATTGTCGATCGCCCCGAGCTGGCCATCCTGTCAGCGGACATACGGGCGATTGTCAAGGCGCTGGCGGATCACTGTACGGTGGCGATTATTAGCGGCCGCGATCGGCCCGATGTTGAACACCTTGTCAATCTCGACTCGCTGTTTTATGCCGGGAGTCACGGCTTTGATATTGCCGGTCCTCACGGTTGGCACGTCCAGCACGAGCCCGCTGCACAGTATATCCCCGCGATCGACCAAGCCGAACGGACACTCCGGGAGACGCTGCGTAGCGTGCACGGAACGATCGTCGAGCGGAAGAAGTACTCGCTCGCGGTGCATTACCGTTTGGTCGCAGATGCCGACATGCATACCGTGCACGAGGCCGTCAGGTCCGCGTTGTCCGCACAGCCGGAACTACGCAAGATGGACGGCAAGAAGGTGTTCGAGTTACAGCCCCGGATCGATTGGGACAAAGGGAAGGCGGTCCTGTGGCTGTTGCAGACGCTTGACCTGAACACAACCGCCGAGCTACCCCTCTACCTCGGGGATGACATCACTGACGAGGATGCGTTCAAGGCGCTGGATGGTCTCGGTATCGGTATTGTCGTCGGCGAGGACGCCCGCCCTTCGATCGCCCGCTATGTGCTCAAGAATCCGGATGAAGTGCACGAATTCCTGCAACGCCTAATTCCTTTTGTGCGGAACACATCGTCATGACAGCCTGGTCACTGATATACGAGAGATTCGATCCGGAGCGAGAAAAGTTACGCGAGGCCTTGTGCACGCTCGGCAATGGATACTTCGCCACGAGAGGCGCGGCACCGGAAGCTGAGGCAGACGCCACGCATTATCCAGGTACCTACGTCGCGGGTGGCTACAACCGACTCAAGACTGAAATCGCCGGAAGCGTGGTCGAAAACGAGGATCTCGTCAACCTTCCGAACTGGTTATGCCTGACTTTCCGCATCGAGGGGCACAACTGGTTCAGCATCAGGGCCGTAGATATCCTGTCGTATCGTCAGGAGCTGAACCTGAAACACGGCGTTCTCTCGCGAACCCTGCGGTTCCAGGACAAAGAGGGTCGCCGGACAACAGTTGCGAGCCGCCGATTCGTGCATTTGGGGGTCCAACACCTCGCGGGCCTGGAGACCATCATTACGGCAGAAAACTGGTCGGGAACTCTACACATTCGGTCAGCGCTCGATGGACGCGTCGTCAATACCGGCGTGGAGCGCTACCGGGCGCTCAAAAACAAACATCTCGAATTTGTGGAATCGGCCGCGGTGGACGACGAGGGGATCTATCTGAAGGTCCAAACCAACCAATCACGGTTTGAAGTCGCGGAGGCTGCCAGAACGCAATTCTTTTACGAGCGTAAGCCCATCGCGGTCGAGAGGTACCTCGTCGAAGAGCCGGGGTTCATAGCTCACGAGTGTTCGGTTGAGATGAAAAAGCGGACCTCGCTCACCATTGAAAAGATTGTGGCGTTCTACACTTCCCGCGATCGCGGAATTTCGGAATGTGGATATCAAGCCCGAAGGGCAGTCCTCCGCGCTGGGCGTTTCGAGCCGCTCCTGGCAAGCCATATCAAGCGGTGGGACCGCCTCTGGCAACGATGCGACATCACAATCGAGGACCAACACGCGTCCCAGCATATTCTCCGCCTTCATCTGTTCCACCTTTTGCAAAGCGTCTCCCCGAACACGATCGATCTGGACGTTGGCGTTCCAGCACGGGGTCTCCATGGCGAGGCCTATCGCGGCCACATCTTTTGGGACGAGCTCTTTATCTTCCCGATTCTGAACCTTCGCATTCCCGATATCACCCGCGCCCTGTTGCAGTACCGGTACCGGCGACTTGATCACGCCCGCTGTAATGCCAGGGATGCGGAATACCGCGGTGCGATGTATCCATGGCAAAGTGGGAGCGATGGGCGTGAGGAAAGCCAAATACTCCACCTCAATCCTCGATCGGGACGTTGGACGCCTGACAACACGCACCTGCAGCGACATGTAAACTCTGCGATCGCATACAACGTGTGGCAGTTTTATCAGGTGACTGGCGGCTGGGAATTCTTGTCCTTCTACGGGGCAGAGATGATTCTCGAAATCGCCCGCTTCTGGGCCAGCATTGCCACCTATAATTCGACGCTTGACCGTTACGAAATCCTCCGGGTCATGGGTCCGGACGAATATCACGACCGCTACCCGGACGCAACCGAACCCGGACTCAACAACAACGCGTACACGAACATCATGGCCGTGTGGGTGCTGTGTCGCGCGCTGGATGTTCTCAAGATGCTGGCGGGGGATCGTCGCACCAGGTTACGTGAAGTGCTCGGGGTCAGCCGGGAGGAAGCCCAGTTATGGCACGAGATCAGCCATAAGATGCGCGTGGTGTTCCACGACGATGGGATCATTAGCCAGTTTGAGGGGTACGACCGACTCCACGAATTCGATTGGCAACGGTATCGGAAGAAATACGGCGACATCCAGCGACTGGACCGCATCCTGGAAGCAGAAGGCGACACGCCCAACCGTTACAAGGTCTCTAAGCAAGCGGACGTGCTGATGCTGTTTTATCTGTTTTCTTCAGACGAGTTACGCGGGCTCTTCAAGCGGCTCAATTACCCATTCAAGTACGAAACCATTCCCAAGAACATTGATTACTACCTCCGTCGCACGTCGAACGGCTCGTCCCTCAGCCGCGTGGTTCACTCCTGGGTTATGGCTCGTACCGACCGGGAGGGAGCCTGGAAACTCTTTACGGAGGCCTTAGGAACCGACGTCGCAGACATCCAAGTCGGAACAACCCCTGAGGGGATCCACCTCGGCGCCATGGCCGGCACCGTCGACATCATTCAACGCGCCCACACCGGCATCGAGACCCGTGGCGACGTGCTCTTGTTCAACCCATATCTGCCCACCGAGTTGAAAAGGCTGACGATGTCCATTTTCTATCGCGGTCACTCACTCGACATCGTGATCGGGCCGGGCAAGCTGCGCATTCACTCTCGGACCGGACGGGCAAGACCGATCAAGATCGGACTCAAGAGGAAAGTCCACCGACTCAAGCCGGGGGATACGATCGAATTCAAACTTTAGCCTTCTCTCCCTTCCCCAGTTCCCCACGATTTGTTTCGGATTGTCTCAGCATTGCTATTCCATGCGGCGTGCGCTGGGCACGCTACGGGAGCAACCCAGCCGCCATCAACTCCGCGTGACGGCCACGCTCGCCCGGAAGCGGAGAAGCGCGCCCGCAAAGAAGACGGCGCCGATCGTTGCCACGGCAGCGAATGACTGCCACACTACCGCGAAACCGGCTCCGCGGAACAGGATCGCCTGGGCAATACTCACAAAATGGGTCGATGGGGAAAACATCGTGACAGTCCGTATCGCCGGGGGCATGCCGTCCAGCGGTGTGTAGCCGCCAGAGAGAAGAATCATGGGAAAGACGATCGGGATGAATAACAGCCCCAGTTGGGGCATTGCGCGGACCACGGTGGCCAGGAAGATCCCGATCGCGGTGACGGAAAACAGGTACAGGATGGTTCCGGACATGAACAGGGGAATGGACCCCGCAACAGGGACCTGCAGTAATCCCATGATCACCAGCAACAGCGACAGCATCGCGCCGGCTACGATCACAAGACCATTGGCCCAGACCTTGGCAAGCATGATCTCGAAGGGGGTAAGCGGCATGACCAGCAGGTGGTCGAGCGTGCCATGCTCGCGTTCCCGGATCAGGGCCGCCCCGGTGAGCACGATTCCGAGCACGGTGATCATGTTGATGATCTGCATGATCCCCACGAACCAACTCGCTTCGAGGTTGGGATTGAACAGCGGCCGTACCACGGTTTCCACAGGCGGCAGCGCAACCTCGTAACGCCCGTGCAGGAATTCTGTCAACTCTTTGGTGAGAATATTCCTGATGTGGCCCGCGCCGATTCCCGCCTGGCTCATGGCGGTGGCATCCACATTGACCTGCAAGGCGGGTTGCCGCCCCGCAAGCACGTCCGCCTGAAAGTCCGGGGGAATGTTAATCACAAAGGTGTACCGTCCCGCGTCCATGACCCTGTCGATTTCGGAGATCGAGATCTTCGCCGGTGGCAAGAAGAAGGGCGGGAGGAATGCATCGGCGATCCGCGCGGAAAACTGGGAGTGATCTTCATCCACGATCGCCACGGAAGCGTTCCGCAACTCAAGTCCGGTCCCGGTCGCGGGAACGTAAATCGCGATCGTGAACACATAGATCATGAAACCCAGGAGGACCCTGTCATGGCGAAGGCTGACGAGTTCCTTGAGACCGAGCCGGCATATGTTCTGCAAACGGCGCATGGTTACAGTTCCTGCTTCCGCAACAAGAGAAGACTCAGTGCCAGGAACGCTGCGATAAACGCCCCAAGTGCCGCATAATTGGCAAGCAGGTCGCCGAATCCGAGCGCCTTGGTAAAGGTGCCAACACTGATCTTATGAAAATACGCAGACGGAAACAGCTTTCCCATCACGGCCGCGCCGCCTGTGAGTGACGACACAGGCCTGATCATGCCAGAGAACATCATCGAGGGAAGCATGGTAAGGATGAGGGCGGCGAAAAGCGCCGCGATCTGGGATTTGGTGAAGCAAGAGATCAGAAGGCCGAATCCCGTGGTCGCTGTGACGAAAAGGAGTGCTCCTGCAGCAAGGGCCGGGAAGCTGCCCTTGAGCGGGACGCTGAAGACGAAAATGGTGAGAATCACAAGGACAATAAAGACGAGGAGGCTGATGGAGACATAGGGAAGCTGCTTCCCCAACAGGAACTCCAGCCGAGTCACCGGCGTGACATACAGATTGGTGATCGAGCCCATCTCCTTTTCGCGCACCACACCGACCGCCGTGAGAACCGTAGGGATGAGGGCAAGGAGCAAGGCGATGATCCCCGGGACGATGGCGAACACACTCTCCATATCCTGGTTGTAGCGGAATCGCATCTCGATATCGGTGGGAAGGGGCGCTGGCCACGTCCCGAGCGTGCGCCGAGAAAGGTCGGCCAGGTAGTGGAGCTGGATGCCAGAGACGTAGCCGCGGGCGGTTTCGGCGCGAAACGTATTGCTTCCATCCACCCAAACGCCGACCTGTGGGCGCCTGTCCCTCTTCAGGTCCTTCCCGAAATCTGGGGGGATCTCAATGGCAAGCTTGAGTTCTCCTGACCTGAGGCGCCGGTCGAGTTCGGCGTAAGATGCGATTGGAGACCGTTGGTTGAAATACCGCGAGGCCGAAAAGCCTTCCAGGTAGGTCCGGCCCTCGGGCGTCTGATCGCGATCAAGCACCGCGTAAGGCAGGTTCTTCACGTCCATGGATATGCCGTAGCCGAAAATGATCAAAAGGAGCAGCGGCGCCAGAAAGCAAAAAGCAAGCCGAACGCGGTCCCGGCTTAATTCGACTACTTCGCGGAGCGCATAGGCCCATAGGCGTTGCGGATCAAGACGGAAAACGCGCTGTGGCACTTCAGCCGAGGTCCGTGCAGCGGGCGACGGGGAAAGCACCACAGCACGCGTGCCCTCGACCGGTGCAGCCTGCGTACGGCGCTGATCGTCCTGAATATATTCAACGAAAGCGTCCTCCAGGGTCTTGGCACGTCGCGCACGGATCAAGGCGTCTGGCGCATCGCAGGCCAGAACCCGCCCGGCATTCATGAGCGCGATCCGGTCGCATCGCTCGCCTTCGTTCATGAAATGCGTCGAGACGAAGATGGTAACTCCCTGAATGCGGGAAAGATCAATCAACAGCTCCCAGAACCCGTCGCGCGCAACCGGATCAACACCCGAGGTCGGCTCGTCGAGGATGAGGATCTCCGGTTCGTGGATCACGGCGACGGCCAGGGACAACCGCTGACGGATGCCGAGCGGGAGCTCCGCTGCTTCGTCGTCGAGATATTTGCCGAGACCAAAGCTCCGAACGAGGGCCACCATGCGCGCGTCGATCTCGTCCTCGGGCAGGTGAAAGAGCCGCGCGTGGAGTTCCAGGTTCTGCTTGACCGTCAGCTCGGTATACAGCGAGAAGGACTGCGACATGTAGCCGATCCGCTGGCGAATCTCCATGCCCCCGGCGTGCACGCCGCGGCCGAAAATCCGGGACTCGCCCGCGGTTGGAGGCAAGAGGCCGGTAAGCATCTTCATGGTCGTCGTCTTGCCGCAACCGTTCGGGCCGATGAATCCGAAGATCTCGCCCCGCTCAATGTGAAAGCTCACATGGTCGACGGCGGTGAAGTCGCCGAACCGCCGTGTAAGTTCCTGCGCCTCGATGGCCGGGCCGTCCGCCTGGACCGTCCGAGGCGGTATGGAGAGTGCCCGATGGCCGCGGCGCTTCTCCGCCGGAAGGAGCGTGATATACGCTTCTTCGAGGTCGTCGGCACCCGTCCGGGACTTGAGTTCCTTGGGTGCCCCGGTCGCCAGGACGCGTCCCTCATCCATCATGACGAGCCAGTCGAACCGTTCGGCTTCATCCATATAGGCGGTGGCGACGAGAACGGTCATCTCCTTCCGGCGTCTTCGGAGCCGATCGATGAGATCCCAGAACTGGCGGCGGGACAGGGGATCAACACCCGTAGTCGGCTCGTCGAGAATTAGCAGATCCGGATCATGAATCAACGCACAGCAGAGCCCCAGCTTCTGCTTCATGCCGCCGGAGAGGTTTCCGGCGTGACGGTCGGGAAAGGGGGCCAAACCCGTGCTGGCGAGAAGGTCTGCGATCCGGCGCGCGCGCTCGGCGCGGGGCTGGCCGAACAGGCGGCCGAAGAAGTCGATGTTTTCAAAGACGGAGAGATCCGGATAGAGGTTTCGTCCCAGCCCCTGCGGCATGTAGGCGATCCGCGGACAGACGGCGCTTCGGTGGCGGGCATCCGCCATATCGCCACCAAGCACGTCCACCGCGCCAGTTTGAATCTTGCGCACCCCTGCGATGAGAGCGAGGAGGGTGGATTTGCCGACACCGTCTGGACCGATAAGACCCACCATGCGACCGGCGGGAATGGCCAAGTCGACGGCCTCGAGAGCGACCGTGCGGCCATAGCGGTGGCTGCCGCCGGCAACTTTCACAACGCCTGCTGGTGGCCGACTCATGGCGGGAGCCTTACGTGAAGGCGATCTGGCCACTCGACGCGTGGGTCAAGGCGCACGTAGGCGACGCCGGGGACGCCCGTTTTCACCTTCGGCTCATGCTTTTTTAAAAGCGCGGGATCGATTTGGGCCTTGATGCGGAACATTAGTTTCTCGCGCTCTGTGCGGGTCTCGACTTCCTTGGGTGTGAATTGGGCCCTGGGCGAGACGAATGAGACTTTCGCTGGAATCACGAGATCCGGTCTGACATCGAGCACTATCCGGGCGTCCGCCCCGATCGCCACCCTTCCCGCCACGGTTTCCGGCAGAAAGAAGGTCATGTATACGTCTCTGATATCAAGGATCGTGAGGACCTTGCCTCCCGCGGGCAAAACCTCACCGGGCTCAGCCAGCCGATACAGCACGCGGCCGCGACGCGGAGCCGTGAGAATGCTGTCCTCAAGGTCGGTCTTCAGCCGCTCCACCCGCGCGAGCGTACCTTTGATCCCCGCTTTCTCCCGCTCAAACTGCGCACGGGCTTCCGCGCACGCCGCTCTGGCGCTTTCCACCCTCGTCCGGGCCTGATCAAGTCTTTCCCGACTAATGCCGCCTTCCCGGAATAGTTTCTCGGAACGTTTGAGGTCTTTTTCTGCCAAATCACACTCGGCAGCGCGTCGCTCCACCAGCGCAGCGGCCGCCGCGCTTGCCTGTTGTGCTCTCCTGACCTCGGCCTCGGCTTCACGGAGCTGTGCCTCCAGCACCTTCGTATCCATCCGGGCGAGGATCTGGCGCGCTTCGACCGTATCCCCCTCGTGGACCAGGACCTCGACGATGCGGCCTTGAATCTTCGTGGCAATATCGATCTCCGTAGCCTCTATCCGTCCGTTCCCCGATGCGAAGCCGGCAGGGAGGGACGGCCGTTGGGAGCTCCACCACACAACCCCTCCACCGACGGCAACTATAAGGACGGCCACAAGGATCCATCGTTTCTTCATATGTGAGCCTTCTATCGACGAGCCGCGTCCGAAAGCGCAACACCCCCGAGCCTGATTTTACGTCCTGCCCAGATGGTACAGCAACCACAGTCCCACGACGTAGGTCACGATGATGAGGATATTCTCCACTCGCACGGCGCGGGCTCGTCGACGCCGAGACAGGATGGCCACGATACCGAATGTGAGACAGATGACGGCGAGAAAGATCGTCAAGAGATGGTCCCGAGACACAAAGGCAAGCAACGGGCCCTGGGGATAGGCGATGTCCATGAACAGGAGTACGACCATGTTAAAGATTATGCTGCCGAAGAGGTTCCCTACGGCGAGGTCATAGGCACCTAGGCGGATTGCCGAAAAACTCGCTGCCAACTCGGGTAACGTAGTCGTCAACCCGACCAAGAGGGTTCCGACAAATGTCGCGCTGACCCCCGTCTCCAGAGACACGGCCTCGGCAGTCAGGACCAGGAGAGGCGTCAGAGCGAAGAGGCCCAGGGTTCCGAGGCCAAAACCGACCCTGGCCTCACGCAGGCGGAGACGGTCGGGAGCAGTCGCGGCGGCAGGTTCACGGCGAGGACGCCGGCGGTCCCAGTAACGGTACAGGAGTCGCATCCCTCCCAGGTAGATTACCGCGATCAGAACCGTCTCAAGTCCGACGTGGCCAATCCGGCCCCACGCCGGGACGACAATGCCAATTCCCGCCACGACCATCAGCAGAATGCCAAGGAGGCCGAAAAGACAGTGATCAACCATCACATGATCCAGCACCCGTCGCTGCACGAAGACAAGATCGAGAACCGCCAGAACCATCATGTTGACGAGATTTGCCCCGAAGATATCTCCCACGCCAATATCGGGTGCACCGAGCAGAGCGGCGTTCACATCGGTGAGCACTTCGGGAAGCGACGTGGTCGCGGCGAGCAATATCGTTCCAATCCATAGCCCACCCAGCCCTGTCTCCTGCGCGATGGTATCGGCGTGGCGCGACAGGCGAGACGCGACCAGAAAGATCAATACGCCTATGATCACCAGGGCCAGCAGCGGAATCAGGAAGCCATGGCCCATGAGGGGCCCTTGCAGGAACGCCTTCACGGTCGGCCTTTCGTCAAACCAGCCTCGGGAGATTCCCTGGAACAGACACAGAACAGCGATCCCTTACTTCCAGTCGTATTTTCTGTCAAGAGGAATGGCGTCGCCGGGTGGGACAGTCCTGGGCGTAGACCTACGTTTGCCGGTTCCGCCCGGGCCGGACTGCTATTGCGGAAGTCTTGAAGCCCGGGGGGTTTGACTTGGGGCCCTTGTGCGGGCCGGACGCCGTTCTACTACGGCGAGCACTCTAGGCAACGGCGGATTCTAAGTCGAAAGGGCCACCTCCGACGAGGGACGCAGATGATCCTCGACACCTCGTACTCCCGGGATAGTCTCGGCGGCAACGCGCAGGGCTTTCCGTTCCTCGTCGGAATGGACGAGGCCCCAGAGATGCACGACCCCGTGATCCACGACGATGGAGAGCAAGTGCATGTCTGCCCAGGGCTCGCGCTCGAGCAATGATAGGAGCTGGCTTCGAATGGCTTCGTCGTCCGGAGCAACAGGGGTCATCGGCTTGAGACCCCGCACGGCAAGCCCCCGCAGGAGGTCTGCGCGGCTCACGATCCCTACGAGTCGGCCATCCCGGACGACCGGGACACGCTTGACCCCCTTCCGCTCGAGCAGCCCTGCGATCTCGGCAACAGGCGTCTCCTCGGTTACTGTCGCGACGTCCGGGGTCATAACATCCTTTGCGCGCTGTCCGTGCGTCTTGACAAACTCGCGTGCCAGGCTTTCGGCCTCCCCAAAGGTAGCGAGCCACCAGGACCGGCGCCCCCCTATCTCGCTCCGGCGCATCAGATCGCCCTCACTGATGATGCCCAGGACGCGTCGGTCGTCGTCAATGACCGGCACCGCGCTGATATGGCGCTCGAGGAGTAACGCCGCGACCGCGTTGACCGGCATCTGCGGACCCACGGCTACCACTTTCGTCGTCATGATGTCCTTGGCCTTCATCCGTCTCCATTCGAGCGCGGCTCCGCTTCAGCGTGTGTCCCGCCCGCATCTCCACTTTTCGCGTCCTGCGCCCGCCGAACTCGCACGGCCAGGACCGGACACGGCGCTTTCCGAATCACGGCTTGTGCCACGCTGCCGACGAGGACGTGAGCAAGGCCGGTACGCCCGTGGGTTCCCATGACGATCAGGTCGGCCTGCTCTTTCCCAGCCTCCTCCATGATGACCTCGGCCGGGGCCCCCACCAAGACCTTCCGGCGCGCGCGCAGTCCCTGCGCCTGGACATCTCGCTGCCTTTGCTCGAGTTCACGCTCGAGCGGCTCCAAGTACTGCTCCATCCAGTGTGCGGGGGGCGGGACCGGGGAGTCGGAAATCCCCGCCAGGTCAACAGGGCGTACGATATGGAGTAGGACGAGCTCCGCTGCAAAGAGGGCGGCCAATGTGATGGCATAGGGCCACGCTCCCTCCGACGCCGGCGAGAAGTCAGTCGCCCAAAGGACCCGCCGCACCGTTGTGGGATGACGCTCCGTCTGCCAGAGCCTCAGTGCGAGGACGGGGACGGAGACGGTCCGGAGCACCGCCTCGGTGACGCTCCCCATCAGCAGGTGTGCAAGGCCCGTGCGCCCTTGGGTCGCCATCACGATCAGATCGGCCCCGCTCCGCTTGGCCATCTTGACAATTTCTGGGATCGGCTCGCCAACCTTCACATTAAACTGGACATCCAAGAAACGTCGGAGCTCCCCTGGAACCACCGTTTCGAACCACTCTCGCAGCCGATCGTGGGCGTCGCTTAGGATCGCCACCTGCGTCTTCCCCTTCCCGCTCGCCGTCAGCTGGGCCATCTCGACACCCGGAAGGGCGTAGAAAACAACCACCTTAGCCTCTGCCTGCATCCCAAGCCGCGCGGCGAGGCGACATGCAACCTCGGCGGCCGTCGACAAGTCGGTGGGTGCAAGAATACGCGTGATCTTCACTGCAGTGGTCATAGTGCCCCTCCTGTTTTGATCATTTCAGCAGGGACGCGTTGGAGACGGAGCCGCCGTGGGCGGTCTCGGACGCCGGATGCCTCACGGAGAGGACCCGGATTCCCGCCTCTTCAAGGGCACGCAGGATTTCCCGGGACTCCACGGCCTGGAACCGCAACACCAGGATTCGATCGGTGCCTTCCCCCCGCCGGGCCGCTTCGGACCACGCCCCCACGAAGGTCCCGACGTCTGCAGGGAAATCGGCAAAACGGCGGCTGACCTCGCGGAGTGTTCCCGGGGTCTCTGTCACGGCGACCTCAAGGTGGGGCAAGCCGGACAAGTCGTCCAAGAGGCGTCCGAAGGCCCGGAGCATGTCGGTTTCGGTGACGATGCCGACGAGCGTCCCGGCCTCCAGGACTGGGAGGCAGCCGATCTTGCGATCCGCGAGCAGGTGCGCCGCCTCCCGAAGAGGTGTCTGGGGAGTCACGGTGATCACCTGCTCAGCCATCACCTCCCAGACGGCGATGCGCTCCATTGCGGCAGCGAATTCTGCCGCATCTGTGTCGCCCATCGGAGAAGGCAACGCCTCACGGACGTCGCGGTCGCTGATCACTCCGACAAGTCCGTCGGGGGACATCACTGGCACGTGCCGGATCTGATGTTCGGCCATGAGCCGGCGCACCTTTCCAACAGGCGCCTGTGGGTCTACAACCACTGGCGCCGGCCTCATAATCTTCCCAACGGACTCTAAATCCACAGTGCCTCCGCGCCGGTTCACCGTTCACTGTTCACAATTCACCGTATGTAGAATTTCGAATTTCGAAACTGCTTGGTCATCCGTCACCGGTTTCTTCTCCCCACCACCATCCGCTGGGGACTGCCCCGAGAGGGACGACAAGTACAGGGCAAGGCGCCTCTCGGAGGACCTGATCCGTCACGCTCCCCAAGAGAACCCGTGGTAGCCCGCTCAGCCCTCGCGTCCCCATCACAATGCAGCCCGCACGGATTTCTTTCCCCATATGCACGATCTCGGCTGCATCGACACCGGTCACACAAGCAAGATCAACCTGCGCGGCGGTGAGACGCAGACTTTCGCCAAGGGAACGAAGACGGGCCTCCGCGTCACGACGCAGCCTCTCCGCCGCCCGCCGCTTCGCCCCTGGACCCTCTTCTCCCTTGGGGGGCAGCGCCTCGGGGAGGACATGCACCACCGTCAACCGAACCCCTAACGTCCTGGCGAGAAGCGCAGCGGCTTGGACCGCGTGGGTGGCTCCGGCGGAAAAGTCGGTTGCGGCCACCAGTGGACCAAGGCTGCCTGATGAGTGGTCAAATTTTCGGACAACAGCCACGGGGCACAGGGCACGTTTGTACAGGCTCTCTGCGACGCTTCCGAGAACCACCCGAGCCACCCCTTTTCTCGCGTGCGTTCCCACGACCAGCATGTCCGCTGCCACCTCGCGCCTTACGCCGACAATGGCCTCGGCCGGGTCACCGACCTCGACGCGCGTGGATGCTTCGGCTCCGCACCTCGCCGCTTCATCCCGCGCCTCGTTCAGGACTGCCTCGGCGGCGCGCCGATCCTGCGATGACTCGACAACGTGCACGAGAGTCAATTTGCCACCCAACGCATGCGTAAGGGTCGCGCCGAAGCGCACAGCTTCGCGGGCTTCTCCTGATCCGTCCGTCGCAACGAGAATATGTATCGTCATCTTTTCCCTTGGGATCGGGGCGCTTCAGGGACGGCCATCTCGCCCGCTTCCTCTGCCACAGCCCGCAGGATATCGCTCTCGGTAATGATCCCGACCAGCGCTTCCTCGTCGAGCACGGGGAGACAGCCGATCTTATTTCTGCACATCAGGTCCGCCGCCTTGGGAATTGACACGTCCGGTGAGACCGCCACTACCCGGGCGGTCATGATATCGCGGACACACACTTTGTCCAACACATTCTGGGGATCCTGGCTTTCGAGGGACGCGCCCCGCGGAGGCATCGCCTGGCGCACGTCCCGGTCCGTCACGACCCCCATGAGCTGGTTTTTATCCATCACCGGCAAGTGCCGGATCTTTCGGACCTGCATCAGGTCGGCGGCCTCCCTGAGGCTCGTCGCCCCGCTGACCCACACCACCTCCTTTGTCATCCAGTCGCGGACCTGCACGGCCCACTCCTTCCTCCGCCGCTCCCGCGCCCGCGGTCAGCGCTTTTCAGCGAGATCCAGATGGAGGACCATCAGGTCGTGGTACTTTCCGGCGCGATCGAGAATGTTGCGTTCAAACCGAGCCACCTGTCTAAACCGGCGTTCCTGGAACAGGTCGATGGCCGGCTGATCATCGGCCGGGACCTCGGCATAGAGCCGGTCGAGACCTTCCTTTCTCGCGATGGCAATCAGCGTGTCAATGAGCCGCGACGCGAGCCCCTTTTTCCGGAAGCCGGGGTGCACAACCACCCGCACCCCCCCGAGATGTCGCCGCCAGCCCTCCTTCCGACGGTGCAGCGACGCATCGGCGATGATCCGCCCGTCGACAGCCACCACGAGGGGCAATACGCGATCGTAGTTCAAGGTCCGCGCCCACTGGTCGATGGTCTGTGCATTAGTCACGTTATCTTTGAGGAAGCGCAGTTCGTCCTCCGGAATCTCCTTGAAGAAGAGCGCCAGCGCCTCCCGATCCTCCTTTTCCATGGGACGGACGGTAACTTTGGTCCCGTCCTCAAGAGTCCACTTCTGGGGGAAGTCTGTGAGGAGCTCTACTGTCTTTGTCATGATCCACCTCCATCTTGCTTGAGCAGCCGTCTAGCCGACCCGCACCCTTACGCACTCCTCCACGATCTTAGACCCAGCAAGGCGGATGCCACGGGCAGCGGCCAACCCCTACGGACCGCTAACTTGCGATTAGTGAAGGAAAACACTCGTCAGATGGACACCGAGGAGGACGGTCAGCTCCAGGGCCACTGAGACACGGCTGCCCCATATTCTTCAAACAATGAGACTGGCAAAAACGAGAAGTGGTCATACGGTGAGCGCGACGATTCTTCCCTGCGATGGGGCAGACGTGTCCCATCGCCTCATAGTTGTCCCACAACAAGAACAGCTATTAGCAGTCCGTAGTTAGCCGTCAGCATTCCGGTACACAGTGCTCAGGAGGGTTCGACTATGGCTTCGACGGTGAGCCTTCGACCCAAACTCAGGCCGAGGGCTCGGCCGAACCGTTTGAGCAGCTCGACTGAGCTCACCGAAGTCCTCAGTCCTCGTGGTTGCCCTGGGCTTAGTCCTCATGGGTCAGCCCTGAAATGGCAGAGCCAATAGCTGACAGCTGGCAGCCGTAATGTGCTGCTGACCGCCGACTGCGGACAGCTGATTGCTGCCTTAGGAGTGTTCGATGTGGTAGCGTTTGAGGAGGCGGTGGACCGTCTTCCGGTCCACCCCAGCGGTCTTGGCCGCTTGGGAGATATTGCCCTGATGCTTTTTCAGGAGCGCGATCAGATACTCCCGCTCGAAGGACTCTACCCAATGCTGCTTGGCCTTCTTGAGGCTCAAGTGATCTGCCACGGCAGCGGTGGGCGCCTTTTGGGGAAGGCGAAGCGTCGTCGGAAGCTCCATGGCAGTCACCGTCTCTCCCTCTGCTAAGACGACGGCCCGCTCCATCACGTTCTGCAGCTCCCGAACGTTTCCCGGCCAGGGATACGCCTCCAGAAGTTCCAGCGCCGCCGGCGCGATCCCGTGGACCTCTTTCCCGCTCTGGGCGGCATACCTCCTGAGAAAGTGGTACGCCAGTAAGGGAATATCCCCGGGGCGTTCCCGCAAGGGCGGCAGGGGCAGAGGGATGACGTTGAGCCGGTAATACAAATCCTCTCGAAATTTCCCGTCCTGAACCATCTGGCTTAGATCCTGGTGCGTGGCGGTGATGACCCGGACATCCACATCGAGGAAGCGGTTCCCCCCGACCCGGCGGACCTGTCGCTCCTGGAGAACACGGAGGAGTTTGGATTGGAGCGGGAGGGGAACGTCTCCAACCTCATCGAGAAAGCTGGTCCCACCGTCGGCCTCTTCAAAGAGGCCTCGCCGCATCGCTACGGCCCCGGTAAAGGCCCCTTTCTCGTGGCCAAAGAGTTCACTTTCGAGCAGATGTTCGGGCAGAGACGCGCAGTCGACGGGAACAAAGGCCCGGGCAGCCCGTGGGCTGTTCGCATGGATGCACCTGGCGATGAGTTCCTTGCCGGTCCCGCTCTCCCCCAGGATGAGGATGTTCGCCTCGCTGGCTGCCACCTTTTTGATCAGATCAAAGACCTGCATCATGGGCCGGCTTCGGCCTACGACGTTTTCGAACCGGTAGGTCTCGGTCAGCTGTTGTCGAAGGCGACGGTTCTCCTCGAGGAGCCGCCGTTGCGTCAAGGCGCGCTCGACCACCAATCGGAGCTGATCCGCGCTGAACGGCTTGGCGACGTAGTCGAAGGCTCCTTCCTTCACGGCTTCTACTGCCGTCTCCACGGTCGCGAAAGCCGTAATCAGAATGACCAATGCTTCGTGGTCGACGCGTCGAATGGCTCGGAGGACCTCCAGGCCATCCATCCCGGGCATCCGGAGGTCGCTCAGCGTGACGGCCGGGTGGTCCTGTTCAAACCGCTCAACCCCCTTTCGCGCGTCCGACTCAAGGAGAGGCTCGTACCCGAGTCGATCCAGAACCCGGCTGCAGTTTTCTAGCATGTCTTCCTCGTCATCAATGACGAGGATACGCTCTTTAGCCATGCATCGTGCCCTCAGTCGTCACTCCTCCCGGGACTGGAAACTGGACGATGAAAGTGCTTCCCTCCCCCGGTCGGCTCTCCACACTGATGGTTCCGCCGTGCTCCTGCACAATGCCGTAACTGATGCTCAGACCGAGGCCAGTCCCCTGCTTCTTGGTGGTAAAGAAGGGATCAAAGATGCGAGGAAAGACCTCAGGAGAAATTCCGGGACCGGTGTCGGCGATCTCGATCTCTACCATCGGCTGATCGATGACGACTCGACTGATCTCGCCGAAGTCCGAACTCGCCGCAGTCCGACGGCCATCTCCGTATTCTACGTCGGGATCGACGGTCTTCGGTGGTCGGTGCACGGTCGTTGAAACGCGCAGGGTCCCCCCATCCGGCATCGCCTCGCGAGCATTGTTCAGCAAGTTGACCACCACCTGCTCGAGATGATTGGCGCTCCCCTGGATTTTGGGCAGATCGGGGGTCAGGTGCTTCTTCAACGTGATCCCCTCCTTGGCGAACTGTTTCTCGCACAGGAGGAGAACCTCCTCGACGACCTGGTTTATATCCACGGCGCGGAGCTTCCACGGGGATTGACGTGAGAAAGAGAGCAAGCCCTGTGTGATCCTGGCCACCCGCCCCGCATGCTTCTCGAGGACGTGCAGATCTTTCGTCATCTCTGCCGAGAGGCCTTTCTCGCGGGCCTCCATGAGCATCAGCTCGACGCGGGACGCAATAATCCCAATGGGATTATTGATCTCGTGGGCGATCCCGGCCGCCAGCGTCCCCAATGCCGTCATCTTCTCGGACTGGTGGGCGATCCGCTCAAGCTGAACACGCTCGGTCACATCCTCGAGGGTTAAGACCGCGCCGATCACCTCTCCGACCGGGGTTCGCAAGGGACTTCCCTTGATGTTTACTGTGACCAGCCGTCGGTCGCGGGTTTCATATTCGAATCCCTCGAGGGCCACCTCCGTGTTTTCCTGGAGGATGCGGGGGAGGACTTTTTCAAAGCCCTCTGCCTTCAGCGTCGGGAAAACGACCCAGATGGGCAGCCCCCGCACTTCCCCGGCCGGGACCCCGTACCGCTCCTCCATCGCCCGGTTCCAGTCGGTGATGCGGCCCTCTCGGTCCAGAACGACGATGCCGTCTCGAATGCTCTCGACGACGTTCCGGATAAAGGTCTCGCGTACCAGCGTCTCGTCACTGAGCCGCATGAGCTCTTCGGCCTGGCGTGTGAGTCCTTCCTCTGCCCGCTTACGTTCCGTGATGTCCGTGACGAAACCCATGGCGAGAACCCCACCCTCCGTTTCAACGAAACTGAGGCTGATCTCGACGGGAAACTCGGTTCCGTCCTTGCGCCGCCCGGCCAGATCGAGGCCGGCGCCCATTGGTCGGACACGAGGCTCGGCGAAGTATGCCGTGCGGTGGGCCGTATGCGCCTCCTGCAAGCGTTCGGGGAGCAGAACTTCAAGGTTTTGCCCGACGAGCTCAGAGCGGTCGTAGCCGAACAGCTCCTCGGTCTTGGCGTTGACCAGCACAATGCCACCAGCGCGGTTGACGATTACCACCCCCTCCGCGGCAGATTCCAGGAAAGCACGGCTCGTCGCCTCGCTCCGGCGCAGAATTTCCTCTGCCTGCTTCCGGACGACAAATTGGGCGATCCGGCTGCCGATGTCAGCCATGATCTTGAGGAGGTCGTTATCCGGCTGGCGGACCTCCCGGCTAAAGAAGACCATGACACCGATCACCGCTCGCTCGCATCGGACGGGAAACGCCAGTGCCCCGTGCAGTCCCACCCTGGCTGCAATGGACGACCGCATGAAGTCGGCATCTGTTGGCGCATCGGGAAGCCACGCGGGCTCCCCGCTCGCCCAGACGCGTCCGACCAGGCCGCTTCCCGGCGAAAAGGTCGTCTCGCGACTAACGGCCTCAAATTCTGCGGCCTCAAGGGATGGCACGTGCCAGCAGCTATCCCAACGAAGCACGCCAGCGCTGGTATCCACCCGCCACATCTCCCCAAGCTCCCAGCCGATCCCCTCGCAGATGGCTTGCAAGAGGGGCGCGGTAGTCTCTCGGGGAGTAGCAGACTCTGCCAAGACTTGGGTGACAGCAAACTGGGTATTGAGGCGTTGCTCTGCGCGCGCGCAGTCGTGGACCAACACCTCGGATTCAGCCACCCGTTTGCGCATCTCTTCCAACTCACGGATGAGCTGTGCCTTTGTCTTTGCCTGATCTTTCATTGTGGCCTTCGCACGAAATCACCGGAGAATGAGATTCTCCACCTATCCTTCTTCTGGGGGCTCAGGGAGAGATCGGATAGGCGAAAAACCTGCGTGGGGAACCCTCCTAGGACCGTGTCCTAGCGCTCCCCAGCATATACCAAAAGCCCTGGAAAGCCAAGCGAAGTCCGCGTGAAGGTTGAACTTCCTTGCTCCACGGGGCGGGGGTGCCTCAAAGGCAGTGGCGATTCTGGCCCCAGTGAGGAAAGAATGTCCCACAGGCGGTTTGGACCCGATACCCGTGGATGGCAACCAGGAGAACTAGGAGCCGCTACCGGAGCGGGGACGTCCGATGGCCTCAGGGCGACGCCACTGATGGCGGAACGCCAGCGACCGCTCCGCCACATCCGCCAGATCCTCTTCCGTCATGACGGCTTGCATCCCTTCGAAGATCTCCCGCTCTTCGAGCCGGGCATGCTCCGCGAGCCGCTGGCCAACTTCGGCCAACAGGGCGCGATACTCCCTACCCTCGCGGACTTGCCGCTCGAGCTGGAACACCACGTCTCGGAACCAGGCATGATCATCGAGCATCCGCCGAACGTGATCATCCTGGCTCGGGAGAACATGGCGAGCATAAATCGGCAATAACACCTCTTCCTCTTCGCGAAAATGCGCAAGAGCATCTTCGTGCCAGAAAGTGAGAAACTGCTTGGCCACCTGGTCGAGGGGATGCGCACCGGTCTCTCCCTCAACGCTCTTCCGAATTTCCTGGGTCTGCGCCAGCGCGTGGAAGTGATCTCTGGACAGATCTTCGAGCGACGGATGCCGTTTCATAGAAGCCTCCCTTGCGTCTTCCGTTTCTTCGAATAGACTATATCAAGGCTGTCGTCTAACCCGGCAACATATGGGATCTGACCAAGCAGATCAATCACCGCGGTCACGGCTGCCCAGAGCTCCCGCCCTCCAGGCCGATACACGTCTTATAGCACGACGTGCACCGCTGAAGAAAATTAACAGTATGCGACCTAAGTTGCAGACGCCCGAAGCTGCCCGACATATCTTTTCTAGTGAAAGCGACATCCTGTGAGCTATTGAATTAAAGACAGGAGGCAAACCATGAAACGTAAAAAGCTGCTGACCTTGTTTACCGTCCTTGGTCTTACTGTGACGTTCGTACCTCTGGGATCCCGGCAGGTGCAGGCGCATTGTGATGGCCTGGATGGCCCGGTGGTCACGACCGCCCGTAAGGCACTTTCGACGGGGAACGTGAACCTCGTGCTGATTTGGGTGCAAAAGAAGGATGAAGCCAAAGTTACGAGAGCTTTCCGGGAAGCTCTTGCCGTCAGAAAGCTGAGTGCCGAAGCCCAAGCGCTCGCTGATCGGTATTTCTTCGAGACACTGGTTCGCATCCATCGAGCCGGTGAAGGAGCGCCTTACACCGGCCTGAAACCGGCGGGGCGGGACCTTGGGCCCGCGATTCCTGCGGCTGATCGAGCACTCGAAAGCGGCTCTGTCGAGGCACTTATGAAACTCTTGACCGAGACCACGGAGGATGGTCTCCGGGGACACTTCCATGCCGCGCTGAGCAAGAAGCGCTTTCAGCCCAATGACGTCCAGGGCGGGCGGGGGTACGTAGAAGCCTACGTGAGCCTCGTTCACTATGTGGAGCACCTCTACGAGGCTGCCAAGCAGCGGGCAGCGGGACACTATCCAGAGGCGGGGGAAGCCGGCGCGCACAAGTGAAGACGTGCGCGCCCCCTGCTTCTACCGGCGTCTGCAGGCGACCGGGCCTATTATCTAGCGGACTTCCACAAGTTTATTCCGAGGCAAAGAACAGCACCCAATCCGATGATCCCCGAGAACGCAAAGGCGGTCTGGGCCATCACTGCGCTGGCAGGCATCACCTCAAGTAGACTTGGGGGAACGATGAAGGGCAGCACCCGACAGATTGCCGCCGTGTTGCCCAACCAAAACGTCGCCTCCACCAACGAAATACTCGCCACACATTTTTTCTTCAGGAGGCCTGGAATCAATCGGACCGACACGCCGAAAATGAGGAGAGTGATAAATCCCAGGAGGTAGATGTGGCGGATGGGATCTGTGGCGACCGGCGGTGGAAGGCCGAGGACGACGGTGCTCCCGCGAAGTATCTCGAAACAGGCGCCGAGGACGAGCCACGTGTATGCCGCGTACACCAATCGTTCGAAGCGGCCAAATTCTCCGTAGTCCGGCAGACCGGGTCGCGTGGGGCGGCGGTCGGGCCCAGGCTGCAGCTCACGTTTCACGGTCCATGGGTCATGTCGGCGCAACAGGATATCGAACTGCCACACGAACCAGGCAATGACGCCCCCCTTCAGCAGCATTCCCAGGCCGGAAAGGGGCGAGGCGGCGGCTGGCGACATTTCGGACACTGGTGGGACGCTCGCGACCAATTGTACCCCCACGGCCAACAGATACGCGTAGGCGGTGCCACGCACCGGCCAATCGAGAGCGCGCAGCGTGAGATACAACGGGAGCATCCGGACCGAGAACGCAAACGCCACGGGAAGCAATACCAGGCCGACGAAAAGCCGGATGGCGAACTCGTTCCAGCCTGGATCCACGATGACGGCCTTCTGCACAGCCATGTGCACCAGCATCACACAGTTCAGAGAAGCATACAGGAGCCAACCCGTGAGCATCATGGCAAAATACGGCCTCACCGAAAGCAGCGCCGGTTGCATGCGGATATTGCCGACGCCGCGCAGGGTCTGGACCACCAACCAGATGTACATCACAATACCGCACCATTCCAGGAGCCCGGAGCCAGTGACGAGCCAGTTGACCGGCACAAAAAGACTGCCACCGGCCAGATACGGCAGAACCGTGTGGCCAAGACTTCGAAGTAAAAGCCCACCTCCCATCAGCCAGAGGATCCGTGGGACCCACTCGGGGTGAGAAATGGGAACACTGGCCAATCGGGGAATGACATGAAGGCTAATGGCGATGATGAACAATCCGGCCCAGCCGACGAGTTGTACATGGCCGTGAGTCTGGATGAAGCTATAGAAGCCTGGCCCGAGGGGAAAGTCGAAGCCGATCACGAAAGCCAAGTGGGCGCCGATGGCAAATCCTGCACATACGGCCGCCCCCAGTGCCACCCAGATATAGCCGATTTGAAACTCTGCCTGTCTCGTCTTCGGATCGGAAAGAATGCGTAGAGCACTCATTTGTGCAGCCGGCCTGTTCTGAGATGGAAGCGATAGCCTAGTATCCTCGGCTGACGGCCACGCCGAGGATCAGTACCACAACGGCCAAAAGGGTGGTCAGGCGCGCGAGGAACGCCACCCGTCGCCGGCGCCGCAGCGTCTCATCCCCCTGGCGACCGTGCTCAAGATGCGCAATGAGTCGGGGTCCCAGAGAGAAGTCGTGGAGGATGCTCAGATAAAGAATCACTACCACCAGGATCAGTTTCAGGCCAAGGGCTGGGGTGATCTGGAAGGCACGCAGTGACCAGAGGATTGGCCCGGTGACTAGTAAGACTGCCAGAGTCGTCCATGCAATCTTCAGAAAGCGGCGCCCCACAGCGCTCAGGAGTGCCGCCCGCTCCGGTGCGGGAAAGCGTCGCAGGATCGGGGTGAGCACTAGTCCCAGAAATAGCATTCCTCCGATCCAGACGACGGCCCCAAGGACGTGCAAGGTCACGAGGGTTAAGTACATGATCTCCCTTTCATGGGCGATTCCGCGACTCCGCATCATACCCCGGCTTCAATGCATTCTCCAAGCGATCACCTCACCGGCGCAGCCGAGCGCAATGAATCAGTTGACCGCGGATGGTCTCCAGACATATATTCATCCGGACACCGTCTGACAGGGGAGGTGGCGCATGACAGACATCAAGCTGCATGGATTTCTTTACTTCCGGGTGCCCCAAGGATTGCGAACCACGAAGCAACGGGAGAGGGTTCGTGAGGCGGCGGAGTCCGCTCAGGGGGACCCCGGAGTTGTGGCGTTGTACCCGTACAGCCTGGTGGGGCTTCGCGCCTCGGCCGAGCTGGGCTTCTGGATCGCGGCGGAAGACGTCGAGGCCTATCAGCAGGTGGGACGCCGATTACTCCAGACGAATCTGGAACTCACGTCAAGCCTGTGGGGCTTCGTGCGTCCTTCACAGTATACAGGCCAAAGCGGCATCAGTGTCGAAGTCCCGGGAGAACGGAAACGGTATCTCGTGGTCTACCCGTTCGTCAAAACCCACGACTGGTACCAACTCTCGGCGGATGAGCGCCGAACACTGATGAAGGAACATGCGCGGTTGGGACACTCCTTCACGGATATTGAACAGCTGCTTGTGTACTCCACCGGCATCTCCGATGCGGAGTTTGTCGTGGGATACGAAACGGATGATCTCCGACGCTTCTCCGACCTCGTCACGGCGCTCAGAAGTACGGCCGGTCGACCCTATACCCGGCGTGACACGCCGATCTTCACGGGACGGTACGGCCCGCTGCAGGAGGTACTGGAGGAGGTCTTCGGGAAGGAAGGGTGAGATCGCGCGATTATGTCTCAAGATTCCACCCTGCTCCGCGACATTTGTTTCTCCCTGCTCGAGGAGAACCGGATTATGACCTTGGCGACCCTCGGGGAGGAAGGCCCGTGGGCCACACCAGTTATCTATGCCTGGGAACGGCACTCGTCTGCGGTTTCCTTGTACTTTATGTCTCGACTCTCCACGCGGCATGTCCAGAATCTTTTGAAGGCCCCTCGGGTAGCTGCCGCCATTCATCCCAATGAAACTCGACCGCTGCGCGGACTTCAGATCGAGGGCCGGGTCGAGCTGCTCCTGGGCAGAGAGGCCCTGCGGGTGATTCGGCTTTACCTTCGCCGTTTCCCACTGGCCAGGAAGCGCTTTCCCGTCCGTGCGGTCCTGCAGGAGCAGATCGACATTCGGTTCTTTCGATTCCTGCTCGAGCGCGCCTTTATCCTGTCGGAGGAACATTTCGGTTGGGGAAACCGATATCTTCTCGAGCTGCCCACAGGGACCGTTTCCCAGACCACGGGGTGGGAATTCCAGTGAGGGGGAGAGCCAAGACCTTTGGAGTCCAACATTTCCTACACCACCATGCTGTTTCTGCACGTCCTTGCCGCGGTAACCTGGGTGGGCGGAAATATCCTCTTTTTCTTTGTCGCCCCACGGCTCCGGACAAATCCAGAGGGCGGCCCCGCGGCACTCCGCGTGCTTGGGAGAACCTTCCGCGTGCTGTCGTGGTTCGCCTTTGCTTTTCTTCTGGGAACGGGACTGTATTTTGTCGCCGAAGGGTGGAACTGGCGCATATGGCCCCTGTCGTTTAAGCTCGTGCTGGTCGGGGTCGTCCTCCTTGTCAAGATCTTACACGATTTTTGGATCGCACCGACTGCGGCTCAGCTGAAGGGAGGCTACTTCACCGCCGCCCTCTGGATGGGCCGGACAAACCTGATCCTTGGTATCGTCATTATATATGTCTCGGTCTGGATTCGTGGCTGAATGACAAGAAAGCGAACATGCGTGATCGAATCCTGAGAGCGGCTCGCAGGGAAGCGGCCGACACGACGCCGATCTGGATTATGCGCCAGGCGGGCCGGTACCTCCCGGAGTATCGCGGGGTCCGAAAAAAGTACTCCATGGAGGAGATCTGCCGGACGCCAGAACTGACCGTGGAGGTGACCCTGCAGCCGCTCCGCCGCTTCGATCTCGATGCGGCCATTCTCTTCTCGGACCTGCTCGTCCCGCTCTGGGGCATGGGAGTCTCCTTTGATCTCGTCGAGGGAAAGGGCCCCATCCTTCAACGGACCCTCACCCCCGCGGAGCTCGCTGCGCTGCCGCCTTTGGATCTTGGACAGCTCGAATTCACCTTCGAGGCCATTCGATGGCTTCGTCGCGAGCTGGATCGTCCGTTGATCGGCTTTACGGGCGGGCCGTTCACGTTCGCCTCGTATCTGATCGAAGGCAGACCCTCGCGGGATTATCCCAAGACCCGGGCCTTTCTCCACACCCACTCGCGAGAATGGGAGGCCCTGATGAAGCGCCTGGCGGACAACCTGGCCCTCTACCTGAGGGCGCAAATTGGGGCCGGCGTGCAGATGGTCCAGGTCTTTGATTCCTGGGCCGGCGTCCTCTCTCCGGAGGATTTCCGCGATCGCGTCAAACCGCACCTGGTCACCCAGCTCGAGCAGGTGGGCGGCGAGGCACCGCGGATCTACTTCAGTACAGCCAGCGGGCATCTCTTTCCGGAGTTCGCCACGCTCCCGGCGGAGGTGATGGGCCTGGATTGGCGGATTGCGCTGCCGGAAGCCAAGAGGATTTTTGATGACGCATATGTCCTCCAAGGGAATCTCGATCCCGCCTTGCTGCTCGGCGATGAAGAGGAATGCCTCGCGAGGGCGTCGGCGATTGTGAGGCAAGGACGCGATCTCACCGGACATATCTTCAACCTGGGCCACGGGATTCTTCCCGCGACGCCGCCAGAGCGCGTACAGCGCCTGGTGGAATTGGTGCACGCGCAAGGAGCGCGACAATGATCGGTGTGCTACTCATGGCCTATGGAACACCGAGAAGCCCGGACGAAGTGGAGGGGTATTTCACCCACATCCGCCGAGGACGAAAGCCCTCCGAAGAGGAAGTGAAAGAACTCAAGGATCGGTACCGGGAGATCGGGGGGGTGTCGCCGCTCTATCAGATCACCGAGGCCCAGGCCAAGGGGCTTCAGGAAGCCCTCGATCGGAAAGTACCGGGACGCTTCACCGTCTATCTCGCTATGAAGCATTCTCCTCCCTTTATTTCTGACGTCGCCGCGCAGATGCTGCGAGATGGCGTCCGCGAGATGGTGGCCCTGGTGCTGGCCCCGCACGAGTCCAAAATGATCATCGACGACTATATGCGGTACGCAAGGGACGTCCTGGCATCTCAACCGGATGTGACCGTCCACGTCATCCGGACCTGGCACCTGAACGACAAGTACCTGTCGGCCTTACAGAAGCGAATTCAGCAGGAGCTGGCGGCATTTCCCCGGCCAGGGGCAGAACACACCATGGTGCTCTTTACGGCTCACAGCCTCCCCGAGAAGATTCTCGAGACGAAGGATCCCTATCCAGTCCGCCTCGAGGAGAATGCCCTCGCCCTGGTGAAACGCCTTGCCCTTCCCCACTGGCGCCGCGCCTACCAGAGTGCCGGAAAGACGCCCTTCCCTTGGCTGGGCCCCGATCTCGTCGAGGTTCTCGAAGAGGTCAAAGCAGAAGGGTATTCTCAGGTCCTGGTAGTGCCTATCGGCTTCGTCGCGGATCACCTCGAAGTGCTGTACGACATCGATCTCGAAGGCCACGAGAAAGCACGGGAGCTCGGCCTCACCCTCCGCCGTACCGAATCGCTGAACATCGACCACGAATTCCTCGACGGATTGGTGGATGAAGTCCTGCAGGCAACCGCGTCCGTCTCCCGTTAGGTCTTCTTTTCCTCTCCACAGCCACCTCCCCTAGCACGCCAAGACCTGTAGTTTCCCTCGTTGCCAGAATTTATCCGAAATGTGACGAAGATCATGTTCGAACTTGACGTACGTCATTGATCTGTGGCCAAGACCGTCGTAGCTTACTCGACGGAGTCAAAGGAGCCGAAAGGCCTTTTGAGACGACATGCACCTAAGCCGCGAGAGCGAATACGGACTCAAGGCTTTGATTTACCTGGCTCAGCAGCCGCCGGCGACGGTCCTCACCCTACACCAGATCGCCGAGGCCAGTGACCTGCCGGTCGGCTTCCTGGCCAAGACTTTCCAAAAATTAGTTCGCCACGGCTTGGTCGAATCATTCCGCGGCCGCCGGCGCGGATATTGCCTCGCTCGGGACGCCTCGAAGGTCCCTCTTCGTGAGCTGCTCGAGGCGATTGAGGGGCCCGACCTGACCCAACGATGCGTTTTCTGGGGCCGCCGGTGCGGCGACAGCAATCCGTGCCTGCTGCACACCGGCTGGCGCGAGATCAAGCCCCACCTCACCGAGTTCCTCGAGAAGATGACCCTGGCGATGCTCGCCCGGCCCGAAGGCAACGGAAATAGCTCCGAAGCTGAGCCAAGAGAGGTTCGGCCCCGCTGAGTGTGAGTGACGGAATTTGCCCGTGGCCCGTCGAAGGTGAACGAGGAGGAGGCAATCGTCATGCAGGTCACGCGACGTGATTTCATCCGCATCTCGGGACTCTCCCTGGTCGGGATCGGCAATCTGGGGGCGACCTTCCGGGTCTTCGAACCCGTCGACCGGGTGGAAAACCCGCTGGCCCACTACCCTAAGCGGGACTGGGAACGCTTTTATCGCGATATCGCTCGATCAGAATCGACGATCACCTTTCTGTGTGCCCCCAACGACACCCACAATTGCCTGCTCACCGGCCACATCAAAAACGGGGTGATTACGCGCATCGATCCAACGCACGGCTACGGCAAGGCCACCGATCTGTACGGACTCAAGGCCTCCCACCGATGGGACCCCCGGTGCTGCAACAAGGGCCTGTCACTCATGCGGCGCTTTTACGGGGACCGGCGAGTCAAGGGGCCGATGGTGCGCAAGGGCTATTACGAGTGGTTTCGCGCCGGCTTCCCTCGGGACGCGGCGGGCAAGCCTCCCGCTAAGTACTTCCAGCGGGGAAAAGACAAATGGCTTCGGGTCACCTGGGATGAGGTGGCCGACATTACGGCCAAGACGATGATCAACGTCGCCCAGACTTACTCCGGTCCGGGGGGACGAAAGCGCCTGGAATCCCAGGGACATTATCCCAAGGTCATGATGGACGCCATGCAGGAAGCCGGGACGAGGACGTTTAAGTTCAGAGGATCCATGCCCTTCCTCGCCGTCACCCGGTACACGGCTCCCTACCGGATGTCCAATATGATGGCCCTGCTCGACCACCACCTCCGCGGGGTATCACCGAAGGAGGCGAAAGGCGGGCGCGGCTGGGACAACTACGCATTCCACACCGACCTCGCCCCCGGCCATCCCATGGTTACCGGGCAGCAGAATACCGATTACGACCTCTGCCTCTGGGAGTACTCCAAGCTCAACATCCTCTGGGGCATGAACCCCTTTACCACCAAGATGCCTGACTCCCACTGGCTGACTGAGGCCCGCGCCAAGGGCTCGAAAGTGATTGTGATCTCCAACGACTACTCCCCGACCTGCCGGGTCGCCGATCAGGCGATCATCCTGCGGACCGGGACGGATACGGCCCTCGCGTATTCCCTCGCCTACGTCATCATGCAGGAAAACCGCTTCCAGGAGCGATATGTCAAGAGCTTCACCGATATGCCCCTGCTCGTGCGCATGGACACCGGCAAGCTCTTACGGGGGAAGGACCTCATCCCGAATTACCAGCCTGCGGCCCTCACCAAGGCGGTGGTCTTCAAGCAGGGGGACAAACTCCCCCCGTTTTTCCAGCAGGAGAAGCAGTACATCCCAGAGGCGATCCGGAACGAGGACATGAACGACTTCGTCATGTGGGACGCCAGCACCAAATTCCCAAAGGTCGTCACGCGGGACGAGGTGGGGGAAGACTTCTGGAAGCGGCAGATCGATCCGGCCCTGACCGGAAGCTACCGGGTCAAGACGATCGAGGGTACAGAGGTCGAGGTCCGGCCTCTGTTCCAGGTCTACCTGGAATTCTTCGAAGAGAATTACCGGCCGGACCTCGCCGAAAAAACCACCGGCGTGCCTGGCAAGACAATCGTGAAGTTAGCCCGGGAGATCGCCGCGCATCCGAAGCAGACGCGGATTTCCCAGGGGATGGGAGTGAACCAGTATCAGCATGCGGACTTGAAGGACCGTGCCATGTACCTCGTCTGTACCCTGACGGACAACATCGGGCGCCTGACCGGAAACATCGGCTCGTACGCGGGAAATTTCCGCCTCCCCCTCTTCAACGGAGCCGGGCAGTACCTGGCGGAAGACCCCTTCCACGTTGAACTCGACCCCGACAAGCCATCGCGGGTGAAGTTCTACTTTAAGGCGGAATCGGCCCACTACTACTCTCACGATGACCACCCTCTGACCATGGGTGAGACGGTGCTCACCGGCAAAACCCATATGCCCACCCCGACCAAGCTCATGTGGTTCGTGGATGCCAACTCAATCCTGGGGAACGCTAAGTGGAAATACAACATCATTACGAATACCCTTCCCAAGATCGACTGCATCATTACCAACGAGTGGTGGTGGTCCCTGACATGCGAATACTCGGACATCGTCCTTGGCATCGATGCGTGGAAC
This sequence comes from uncultured bacterium, assembly GCA_964558395.1. GTDB lineage: Bacteria > Methylomirabilota > Methylomirabilia > Methylomirabilales > CSP1-5 > CSP1-5. The sequence continues at coordinate 37,232 of CAZLDS010000014.1, forward strand.
GAGAACAAGTATTGGGATATTGCCGGTTCCGTGACGAATCCCTTCGTCTACATCTGGCCTAAGACCGGGCATCGCCGCCTCTTCGACACCCGCAACGACGTGGAGACCTTTGCCCTGGTGGCCGTCCGACTCTCCGAGCTGACGGCCGACCGCCGGTTCCATGACTACTGGGACTTCGCCATCAAGGGACATCCGGAAGTCTACACACAACGGGTGATCAACGCTTCGTCCAACCTCCGGGGATACAAGCTCGACGAGATTGGTCAGAAGGCCCAGGAGGGCATTCCCTCACTGATCATGACGCGGAGCTATCCCAAGTACGTGGGAATGGACCAGGTGGAGGAGAACCAGCCGTGGTACACCAAGAGTGGCCGGCTGGAATTCTACCGGGAAGAGGATGAGTTCATGGATGCTGGCGAAAATCTGCCGGTCTACCGTGAGCCGATCGATTCCACCCACCACGAGCCCAACGTGATCGTAGCCAAGCCCCATCCACTCCTACGGCCCAAGCGGCCCGAGGATTACGGGGTCGATCCCCAGACCGCGCTCAAGTCCACCGAGCTGCGGCAGGCCCGAAACGTCCTCGTTGCCCCAGAAAATCTTCCCGGCACGACACACCCGCTCAAGGTGAGCTTCGGGGCCAGCCACATCGTGCACACCCCGAAATACCGGCACGCGGCCCATACCACGACCGGCGACACGGATGTGACCACGCTCCTCTTTGGTCCGTTTGGCGACATCTACCGACACGACAAGCGGCAGCCCTTCGTCGCAGAGGCGTACATTGACATTAGCCCGAAAGACCTGGCGCAGATGGGGATCCAGGATGGCGACTACGTTTGGGTGGACGCCGATCCTCAGGATCGGCCCTTCGCGGGGTGGAAGGACCGGAAGGAAGATTACGAGGTCGGCCGGATGCTGATCCGGGCCCGGGCCTCGAGCAACACCCCATCAGGGGTCGCCAAGATCTGGTTCAACATGTACGGCTCGTCGCACGGAACCGTCAAAGGAACCAAGGTAAATCGCACCGGCATCGCCAAGAACCCAGGGACCGGCTACCAGTCCCTGTACCGGCGGGGAAGCCATCAGAGCGTGACCCGCTCGTGGCTCAAACCTACGTATATGACCGATTCGCTGGTCCGAAAGAACCTGATGGGTCAGGGGATTGGCAAGGGCTTTTCTGTGGATGTGCACGGCCCGATCGGAGCACCCCGGGAGGCCCTCGGGAAGGTCACGAAAGCCGAAGACGGCGGCATTGGCGCCAAGGGGGTGTGGAGGCCTGTGAAGCTGGGCCTTCGGCCGACGAAGCCGCGGAAGGGAATGAAGAAGTACCTCCAGGCCACATACGTGAAGTTCAAGAAACAATAGGGGGTGCGCGATGCCTCAGGCGAGCAACTGGCATCTGAAAAGGGACGTGCCGTATCCGTACGAGCCCAAGCGGCCGAACCGGCAGTTCGCGATGGTGATGGACCTGAACAAGTGCATCGCCTGCCAGACCTGTACTGTGGCCTGTAAGACCACGTGGACGCCCGGGCGGGGGCAAGAATACATGCTTTGGAACAACGTCGAGACCAAGCCCTACGGATTCTACCCCATGGGCTGGGACGTGCGCCTGATGGAGATGCTCGGGGACAACCAAGAGTGGACCGGCGACACCTATACGGGGAAAACGGTTCTGGATGCGCCACCGGGCGAGCGGGTTCAGGGGTGGACTCCAGAAGAGATGGACTGGATGAACCCCAACATCGGTGAGGATGAGGTAAACGAGACCGTCGACGTGGGGACCATCCTCGATGCGCTGCCTTCTCCCATCTGGATGTTCTATCTGCCTCGGATCTGCAACCACTGCACGAACCCGGCGTGTCTCGCCGCGTGTCCCCGCCAGGCGATCTATAAGCGGGAAGAGGACGGCATCGTTCTCATTGACCCCGAGCGGTGCGAGGGATACCAGGAGTGCATCGGCGCCTGCCCTTACAAGAAGACGTTGTTCAACTTCGTCGCCCGGATCTCTCAGAAATGCATCGGATGCTTTCCCTTGATCGAACAGGGTCGCCAGCCGCAGTGTGTGACGACCTGTATCGGCAAGATCCGGATGCAAGGTTTTGTCAGTCCACCCGACAAGGCCAGGGCCGACAACCCCATTGATTTCCTCGTCCACGACAAGAAGGTAGCCCTTCCGCTCTTCCCGCAGACGGGTCTTGAGCCGAACGTCTACTACATTCCCCCGATTCACGTTCCACCCCGGTTCCTGATGCAGATGTTCGGACCGGGCGTTCAGTCAGCCGTCAAGACCTACACTGACATGCGCGCAGGAAAAGAATCGGAACTCCAGGGACTGTTGCACCTTTTCGGCTCGAGCCCCCTGATTCTCCATGCGTTCACGGTGAAGGGAGGCGAGGCGATCGGGTACGATGAAAAGAGGACGGAGGTGGTCCGGGTTCCCATCCTGGAACCGTTTCAGCAGCGACCCCACAAGGATCAGTTACTCACCGTCGTGCGGCAGGATATCCCGTGAGACGGGAGACGAGAGTCGTGAGACCAGGGGATGAGATTTGGTCGGCGGTCGGCTTTGAGGAGCCGGCAGAAATCAAGAGGCCGAAGACATAAGAGTTGAGACCCGTCTCCAGTCGTCGGTCTCCGGTCGGCGTGAGGAGGGACAGCGATGAAACGCAAAACATGGCTCTCACTGGGGTGGCTCTTGGGGGTGCTATTGCTGGCCCCGGCTGCCTTCGGCCAGCAGCCGCTGATCTCGAAGTCCGTCCGCGACCAGATCTCGCTGGATCCGCTTAGTAAGGTTTGGGAGAAGGCTCGGTCGGTCACCGTGGACCTCCATGGCCAAGTCATTACTACCCCCCTGCACACGAATCCTTCGGTGAAATCCATCACTGTGAAGAGTGTAAACAACGGGACGGAGATCGCCTTTCTCCTGGCGTGGGAGGATTCCACGAAAAATCAGTTTGTGTCGGTAGGGAAATTCTCGGATGCCGTCGCAGTGCAGATTCCCTACACGCCGAGCAATACGGTTCCGATCATGATGGGTGCGCCGGGAAAGAGGGTGCTCATCCTGCACTGGACGGCTTTCCGACAGGAGAACATCGATCACGGTTACTTCGATACGGCCAAAGCCGAACCCAACTACTGGTACGACTGGTACCCTCACGCAAAGGCTCCCTACAAGTACCCCGCAGACTGGCACAGCCCTTACGCCCTGAACTATATCGGCGGGGAAAAGGTGTTGCGCAAGAATACAGTCAAGACCCCGGTGCGCGAGGTGGTGGCCGAAGGCTTCGGCTCTTCGACCTGGAAAGATATCCAGGGGGCAGACGGGAAAGGGGTCCATAAGGATGGCAGATGGTACGTCGTGATCAAGCGGCGCTTCGTTGAGGAAAATACGAGTAATCCCGAGTGGGGGGCCGGGAAGGAAACCTTTGTCACCTTCGCCGTGTGGGATGGCGCCAACAACGAGCGGGGGGCCCGCAAATCCCTGGAATACGCCTGGACTCCTTTACAGATCGAGGAGAAGTGAGATGGAGGCGGCGCAATCGTTCCTTTATCAATTCCTCTCCCTGGCCTTCTCCTATCCGGAGGAAAAGGTTCTCCAGACACTCGAGGATAATCTCGGGGATCTCGACCGGTCTCTCCAGGTCCTCCGGCTCAGCTACGATGTCGCGCCTCTCAAGCGAATTCTCAAAAAGGCGCGAAAACGAATTTTGGACCTTCAGGGAGAGTTCAACGCCCTGTTTGCCACGACAGTGAAAGCCCCCGCGTGGGAGACAGCCTACGAGCTCGACAAGACCGCGAGAAAGGCGGCGGAGCTAGCTGACATCGAGGGATTTTATCGCGCCTTCGGGGTAAACCTCTCGACGCCGATCGAACCCGACAGCTTGGTCGCACAGCTCGAGTTCCTGGCTCTGCTGCTCCAGAAGCGGCTCTACGCGACGCAGGAGGGGAACCGCGAGGGAGCGGAGATTTGCCAAGGCGCGTTCCGAAAGTTTCTCACCGACCACCTTGGACGATGGTACGACGTCTTTCTTCGCCGCCTCGAAGAGGCCAGCGCGGAAGAGTACTACCGCCGGATCGGCGCGTTGCTCAAAGCGTTTCTCGAGAAAGAGACCCAGGGACTCAACGGCGAGGTCAGGACACTTACCCGCTACCACGAAGAATCCGCGCAGGGGTGCACCTGGAAGTGTGAGGCCCAAGAGGGTGCCAAGCGGACCACGGGGTGAGGTGATGCACAGCCAGTTTCACCACCAGATCGTGATTGTCGGCGGTGGCAATGCGGGGATCAGCGTCGCAGCCCAATTGTGTAGGCTGCTGAGAAATCCGGATATCGCGATTGTCGAACCGTCCCGCAAACACTATTACCAGCCCTTGTGGACGCTGGTCGGCGCCGGCGTGTTTCCCAAGCAGGTGACCGAGAGAGATGAGGCGTCGTACATTCCGCAGGGGGCCACATGGATCCAGGATGCCGTGACCGAGTTTCAGCCGGATAATAATGTCGTCCTGACGCGCGATGGAAAAGAGATCAGCTACGACTACTTGGTCGTCGCCCCCGGCATTCAAATCGATTGGGATAAAATCAGCGGGCTCAAGGAAAGCATCGGACACAACGGCATCTGCAGCATCTACGCCTACGAGCATGTGGACAAGACGTGGGAGTGTATCCGGAATTTTAAGGGGGGAAACGCCATCTTCAATTTCCCCAATACGCCTGTCAAGTGCGCGGGAGCCCCTCAGAAGATTATGTACCTCGCCGATGATTGCTTTCGACAATCAGGCGTGCGGAACCGGGCCAATATCATCTACGGATCGGCGGGGAAGGCGATATTCGGGGTCAAGAAATACGCCATTGCGCTTGAGCAAGTGGTCGCACGCAAGGGCATCGAGACCAGGTACAAGCACAACCTGATCGAGATTCGCTCTCAGGCAAAAGAAGCGGTCTTTGAATATATGGAGACCGGGGAAAAGGTGGTCCTTCCCTTCGACATGATCCATGTGACACCGCCTATGAGCGCTCCCGACTTTGTCAAGCAAAGCCCCTTGGCCAATGGGGATGGGTGGGTGGACGTTAACAAATACACCCTTCAACATACCCGCTACCCCAACATCTTCGGCCTGGGTGATGCGAGCAGCTTGCCCACGTCTAGAACAGGCGCGGCGATCCGCAAACAGGCCCCCGTTCTGGTGAAGAACTTCATCGCGGTGAGCCAGGGGAAAGCACTCCCCGCGCGATATGACGGCTACGCTGCGTGTCCCCTGGTCACCGGCTACGGTCGCTTGATCATGGCTGAGTTCGACTATGACGGAAATCCACAAGAGACATTCCCCTTCGATCAGTCAAAGGAGCGCTACAGCATGTACCTTCTGAAGGCCTATGGACTCCCATTCATATACTGGCATGGCATCCTGCGAGGACGCCTCTAGACGCGCTGCCTGCGCAGACGAGTTCTCTCCTGTTGGAAGACCCGTGAGGACAGATGAATACGTATACTCACGTCCCTAATGTGTCTCACCTGGTGCCGGATATCCCCCCTGACAGCATCGTCAGTCGCACCCTGTTCGCTGATGAGCGGATCCGGGCGGTCCTCTTCCGCTTTGCGGCAGGGCAGGAACTGTCCGAGCATACCGCATCTTATCCCGCCATTCTTCATATTCTCGAGGGGGAAGCCGACTTGAGCCTGGGAGAAGACACGATGGCGGCCTCCGCCGGAACGTGGGTGCACATGTCTCCCAGCCTTCGTCACGGGATTATCGCCAAGACACCTCTGACGATGCTCTTACTCCTGATCAAGTCCGGCAAACCAGAGAGTCGTGATAAATAGCAGGGTGTCAGCGAGCCGTATCTCGATCCACCACTCGGCATGTGCATCTTGACGGAACCAGTCCTCGTCTGGTATTTCTGGTAGGGCCCACAAGGTCCCTCCTCTCGTATTTGCCACCGCTCAAAGGATCAGGCCTGCGCTGCGACGGGTGAAAAAGCACACCTGAGGTGAGCAACGGCGTGGACGAGAATCAGCATCCCAGAGGAGCCCTCTTTTTCATGCTCGTGTTTCTCTTGATCCTCGTGGGGCTCTGGCTCAACGTCTACCTCCACCTCTGGGGAGGGTAAGGTTTATGAAACGCGGCAGCACGGTCTACCTGTACGAGCTCGCGTGGATCCTTCCCAGCATTGCGATTCCCGTCGGAATGCTCGTGGCCTTGATAGTCTTGGCCTATGGCGGTGGTGTGCACCTTCCGGGAGACGCAGGCCGTGTGAATCCCACGGCGGTGATGGCCACAGCGCCTTTTGATCAGCCGGGGATTGTCAATGTCGCACCCGGTCACTACGAGGTTCGGATGATTGCCGGCATCTGGATCTTCACCCCCAATGAGGTCCGCATCCCGGCCGGCTCGACGGTCACGTTCGTGGCCACCAGCAGAGATGTCGTCCATGGGCTCTTGATTCCCCGGGCCAATGTCAATGTCATGCTCCTCCCGGGGCAGATTTCTCGGGTCACCGCCCGCTTCGAACGTCCCGGCGAGTACCCGTTTTTCTGCCACGAGTACTGCGGGATTGCGCACCATACGATGTGGGGCAAGGTCATCGTTGAGCCCGCGTCGAAGGCGCATCGTCCCAATGGAGGCTTGGCATCATGACCACGGCGGGAGCTGCACCTGATCTGAGCCCGGAAGACCGCCTGACTGCCGCATACCTGGTCGTCGCGCTCGTCAGCCTGTTTATCGGGGTGTCACTGGGGGTGTTCCAGGCCCTCGAGCACGCCGGCATCAATCTGTATCCGTGGCTCCTCCCGATCATCAAGTCTTACTACCAAGGCTTGAGCATTCACGGCGTCCTCAACATCTTGGTCTTCACCACCTTCTTTATCTCTGGATTTCTCCAGTTCATCACCGCGCGATCCCTCGGCATGCCTCTCTGGAACCGGGGCCTGGCCTGGGCCACCTTCTGGCTCATGACCGGAGGCCTCGTCCTCGCGGCCATTCCCCTCTTAGGCAATGCGGCCACGGTCCTCTTCACATTCTATCCGCCGATGAAAGCCCATTGGGCCTTCTATGTGGGGCTCACGCTGGTCGTGGTCGCCACGTGGCTCGTGACTCTCACCCTCGTACTGACCTATCGGGCCTGGCGCGTACGGAATCCTGGCGTGCGGACACCCTTGCCCGCATGGATGGCGCTGGTCACATTCGTGATGTGGACGATCGCGTCGCTCGGGTTGGCGGCCGAGATGCTTTTTATGATGATTCCATGGTCACTCGGAGTTGTTGCGGGGACAGACGCCCTCTTCGCACGGGTCCTGTTCTGGTATACCGGCCATCCCATCGTGTACTTTTGGCTCCTCCCTGCCTATATCTCGTGGTATACGCTCGTGCCGCGGCAGGCCGGAGGAAAGCTCTTCAGCGACCCCCTCGCCCGGGTGTCATTTCTCCTCTTTCTCGTTCTCTCGACGCCGGTCGGCTTCCACCACCAGTTCACCGATCCGGGGATTGGCGAGGGCTGGAAGCTGCTTCACGCCTTCCTCACTTTTGCGGTTTTCTTCCCGAGCCTGCTGACCTTCTTCAGCGTTGTCGCGTCGCTCGAAAACGGTGCGCGTGCGCACGGTGGAAGGGGATGGGTCGCATGGTTCGGCAAGCTTCCGTGGGGAGACCCATCCCTCACACCGCAGGTCCTCTCCATGATCCTGTTTGCGTTCGGCGGCATCGGAGGCCTGATCAACGCTTCATTTACCATGAACCTGGTGGTCCACAATACCGCTTGGATCGTGGGGCACTTCCATTTGACGGTCGGCACGGCCGTCACCCTGACCTTCATGGGAATCACCTACTGGCTGGTCCCACTCCTTCGAGGACGCGCACTCTGGAGCAGACGAATGGCCCTGACACAGGCGTGGCTGTGGTTCATAGGAATGGCGATCATGTCCAATGCGCAGCACCGGCTCGGGCTCATGGGGATGCCCCGGCGGACGATGATCGGTTCCGCGCCGTATTTGCAGTCGGAGTGGCGGTCATCGCTGTCGCTGGTCGGGATCGGCGGGACGATTCTCTTCGTCAGCGCGATGCTCTACTTTGCTAATATGCTGCTCACGGCTGTAGCATCCCGAGAGCGGGTAGCGTTTGAGGTACCCTTCGCTGAGGCCCTCTCGGGCCCCGAACAGGCCCCGGCGATCCTGGATCGGTGGCGACCGTGGCTCACCCTTGCACTCGTGATGATTGTGATTGCCTACGGCCCCACATTGGTCCGGCTTGTCGCTGTGACACCCTTTGATGCGCCGGGTTGGCGGGTCTGGTAGACCCAGACGAGATCTGTCAAAATTTCTGTAGCGGGCGCTTCGTCTCATTCAAGGAGGCCTAAGGATCGTGACATACCGGGACACACACTCATGGAGGTACAACGTTGAGAACACTGCAGATTTGTACGGGGGTGGTCATACTGGCTCTTGTGGTCATGGCGTCTGTTGCGGTGAGCTTGGCCGATGAAAAGGGTGATGAGGAAGCAGGGAAGAAGACGTACGATCTGCTCTGCGCCTCCTGTCATGGGACTACCGGCAAAGGGGATGGCCCGGCGGCCGCGGCCATGACGCCGAAGCCGGCCGATTTCACCGATGGGAAACTCATGAAGACTCTGTCTGACCAATTCCTGTTCGACATTATCAAGAATGGGGGTGCCAGTGTCGGCAAATCCCCCCTCATGCCTGCGTGGGGCGGCCAGCTGAAGGACCAGGATATCTGGAATCTGATCGCGTATATCCGCGAACTGTCAGAATCTCACAAATAGCCAGAAACCCATATGAGAGTGTTCCGGATCGTACGAATGACTGTCACAGTCTTTGTTTTAGTCGCGGGCGGGTTTCTTGTGGCGGCATCCGGTCAGACGTCCTCGGAACCTCCCGTAGCCTTTAGTCACCGCGTCCACGCAGGGGACAACAAGATACCGTGTCTCTACTGCCACGTGAATGCCCGGCGGTCATCGACCGCCGGCATCCCCTCGGTGGAGCGCTGCATGGGCTGCCACAAGATTACTGCTGCCAATAAGGAGGAAGTCCAAAAGTTGAAGGGGTACTGGGATCGGAAAAAACCGATCCCGTGGGCCAAGGTCACGTGGTTGCCTGACTTTGTCTTCTTTGAACATTGGCCCCACGTCCGGGATGGCATCCAGTGTGAAACGTGTCACGGCCCAGTCGAAACCATGGATCGGATGCGACAGGCCAAAGACCTCAGCATGAAATTCTGTGTCAATTGCCATCGACAAAAGAAGGCGAGCATCGACTGCGCGACCTGCCACCGCTGATTGGTGCCTGGTGATTGGTGATTAGTGGTTAGTGAACAACGCTCTTCCATGCCGCACTGACCACTAGCCACCAGCCACTAACCACCTTCCAGCACGTCGGACAAACAGGATGGATCTGAATCGACGCGATTTCTTGAAGATCATCGGGATCGGGGGAGGCACCGCCGCCATGGTGGGTTGCTCGGCCCAGCCACCCGAGACGCTCATCCCCTATGTTATCCCACCGGAAGAGATCATTCCAGGTGAGGCCACCTGGTACGCGACGGTGTGCCGGGAATGTCCCGCCGGCTGTGGGATGGTGGTCAAGACCATTGACGGACGCGCCATCAAGGCCGAGGGGAACCCTGACCACCCGGTGAACCGAGGCCGCCTCTGCGCCCGGGGACAGGCCAGCCTCCAGGGACTCTACAATCCTGACCGGATTCGACAGCCCATGAGGAAGGGTACAGATGGGAGTTGGCACCCCATTTCGTGGGAGGAGGGCGAAGGGCTCCTCGCCACGCGGCTCACCGAGCTCAAGGGGCAGGGGACCCAAATCGCCTGCCTCACATCCCTGATCACAGGGAGCCTGGATGGTCTCATTGACACCTGGCTCCAGGCCCTCGGAGGCGGCCGGCGCCTTCGGTACGAAACCGTAAGTTATGAGTCAATCCGTGCAGCAAATCGGATTGCCTTTGGCCTTGACGCCATCCCTTTTTACAGCCTAGAGCAGGCTAACCTGATCTTCTCTTTCGGGGCCGACTTCCTCGAAACCTGGATCTCCCCCGTGGAGTATGCACGTCAATTCGCCTCCATGCGAACGTACCGGCAGGGACGCATGGGACGCTTCGCGTACATCGGCCCACGGCTCTCTCTCACCGGGGCGAATGCGGATGAGTGGATTTCGATTCAACCGGGAACGGAAGCCCTCCTAGTCCTCGCGATGATTCACGTCATCATGGCCCAAGGGCTGGCAACGTCACTGCCGGATGGTGAGGAGGCGGCCCTTCTCAAGCTCGTCAGCTCCGTTACGCCGGAGGCGGTAGCCGACCAGACTGGGGTATCACCCGACAAGGTTCACGCCCTGGCTACGACCTTTGCCCGAGAGCGCCCGAGCCTGGCCGTCGCAGACGGCAAGGCCTCGAACGGGACCGCAACGTGTATCGCCGTGAACCTCCTCAACTATGTTGTCGGCAATGTCGGCAAGACGATCCAGTTCGGTCCGACGGCGGCAGTAGGGCGGTCCTCAAGCTATCAAGAGGTGCGAAACCTCCTCGACGCCATAGAGGGAGGAGAGATTTCCCTTCTGCTACTGTCCGGGGTGAATCCCGTCTTCACCCTCCCCGAGGGAGAACGCTTTCGAAAGGCGCTCGAAAAGGTCCCCTTGACCATCAGCTTTGCCAGCTTCCTTGACGAGACGGCGCATGCGTCAAACCTGATCCTTCCCGAGCACACCTTCCTCGAGGGTTGGGGAGACCACGAGCCCTGGGAGGGAATTCGCGGATTACAGCAGCCTGCTATGCGGCCGCTGTACGGTACGCGGGCGGTCGGAGATGTGCTCATCTCGGTGGCCAGACGCATCGGCCTGGAGCAGCAATTTCCGAAGGAAGACTTTTATTCATATGTACGAGAACAGTGGAAGGGACTCCACCAACCGTCGCAGCCCGAAGAAGATTTTGAAACCTTCTGGACTCATGCGCTGCGACGCGGCGGCCTCTTTCACAGCGCGCCGTCTCTTTCTGTCCGACTACATCTCGAGACGCTGTCACGCGCATTCACCCCTCCGAGCTTTGTCGGCGAGCCTGAAGGGCTCACAGTCATTCCGTATCCCTCTCCCATCTTCTACGACGGGCGAATGGCCAACCGGCCCTGGCTTCAGGAGCTTCCCGATGCCCTGACCCAGATTGTGTGGGATAACTGGCTCGAACTCCACCCCGGCGATGCCAAGCGGCTCACGGTGAAGGCAGGAGACCTTGTGCGCGTCGAGTCATCCTTTGGATTTGTGGAATTGCCCGCCCACCTTTCCTGGGGTGTACACCCAGGGACGATGGCAGTCCCCGCTGGGCAAGGCCACACCGTCTATGGGCGCTATGCGGAGGGGCGGGGGGGCAATCCGATGCCTCTTCTCTCACCAGAGTCCGAGGATGCGTCAGGTGGACTCTCGTGGGTGTCCACCCGCGTCAGCGTCGTCCCGACGGGACGGCGACATCCCTTGGTCTCGACCTCGGGTAGCGACCAAGGTCACCAACGGGAAATCATCCAGACCATCTCCCTGGGTACATTGCAGAGCGGCCGGGGTCCCAAGGAACATCCGCACTTGCTCCGCGTCTACCCGGAGCATCCCCATCCCGACCATCGATGGGGCATGGCCATCGATCTGAACGCCTGCATCGGCTGTGGGGCTTGCGTGACCGCGTGCTACGCCGAGAACAATATTCCCGTGATGGGGCAGGCGCAAGTGGCGGAGGGCCGCGAGATGTCGTGGATTCGGATCGAACGCGTCAACGCCGGAGATCCCGGCCACCCCGAGCAGCACTTCCTCCCCATGCTCTGTCAGCAATGCGACAATGCTCCGTGTGAACCTGTGTGCCCGGTCTACGCCACCTATCACAACCCGGGAGGCCTCAACGTCCAGGTCTACAATCGGTGCGTCGGCACCCGGTACTGCTCCAATAACTGCCCGTATAAGGTTCGCCGGTTCAACTGGTTCACGGCGGAGTGGCCCGAGCCACTCTCACTACAACTCAACCCGGATGTCACGGTACGCACAGTGGGGGTCATGGAAAAGTGCACCTTCTGCGTACAACGAATCCAAGCGGGGAAGCTCGCGGCAAAGGCGGAGAATCGTCCGATAGCGGACGGGGAGATAGTTCCCGCCTGCGCTCAGACCTGCCCTACCCGGGCCATCGTATTCGGTGATTTGAAGAACCCGCAAAGCGAGGTCTCGAGATCGTCGAAAAACCCGCGGAGATATCAGGTACTGGAACATTTGAACACCCAACCGGGCATTACATACCTGAAGAAAATCACTGCGGGACCGGTGGAGGGCTAGGTGGCCCAGCTCACATACAGCCAGGTGGACCAGGACATCCTTCGGGCCATGGAGGCACCCGGGCGGCGATACTATATTATCTTTTTCCTGAACCTCGTGGTACTAGCCTGGGGGGCCTTCGCGTGGCGGTATCAAATCGTCCATGGCATGGGTGTTTCCGGGCTCACGCATCCGGTCATGTGGGCCATCTATATCACCAATTTCGTTTTCTGGGTCGGAATCGCCCACTCCGGCACCCTGATCTCGGCCATCCTGTACCTTTTCCGGGTCCGGTGGCGGTCCAGCGTCTACCGAACCGCCGAGGCGGTCACAGTCTTTGCCCTCTTCACCGCCGGCCTCTTCCCCATCATCCACCTTGGCCGTCCGTGGTTTTTCTACTGGCTCCTCCCGTACCCGCAACTCGGGGGCCTGTGGGTCAACTTCCGATCCCCACTGGTCTGGGACGTTTTTGCGGTCATGACGTATATGATCATCAGCATGCTCTTCTTCTTTACCGGTCTCGTCCCCGATGTGGCCGTGGTCCGGAATCGGACCTCAGGATGGCGGCATCGCCTGTACGGGTTCCTGGCCCAGGGCTGGCAGGGGACCGACCGGCAATGGCGCCATTACAAGGCCGCGTACCTCTTTCTGGCCGCCCTGGCGACGCCGCTGGTAATCTCCGTGCACAGCGTGGTCTCCTGGGATTTCGCGCAGTCCATCGTTGCCGGGTGGCACAGCACCATCTTTGCTCCGTACTTCGTCGCCGGCGCCATCCACTCGGGGTTGGCCATGGTGATCACCTTACTGATTCCGCTCCGGCGGATTTTTCGCCTCAACGCCTACGTCACCCAGACACACCTCGAAAACCTCGCCAAGTTGATCATCCTCACCGGCCTCATCGTGGGCTACGCCTATATGGTCGAGACCTACATCGCCTGGTACAGCAACAACATTCCGGAATGGCAGCGGTTCACCTATCAGGTGACAGGAGAATACGCCATTCCCTTCTGGATCATGATTCTCTTCAACTCGCTGGTCCCCCTCTTGTTCTTCGTCAAGCGGATCCGCACCAGCACCCCCTGGCTTTTCGGGATCGCCATCCTCATCAACATTGGGATGTGGTGCGAGCGGTTCGTCATCATCGTGACGGGGTTGGCCCACGAGTACGACCCCTACTCGTGGGGCCTCTACTTTCCTACCTGGGTGGATATCAGCATCACGCTGGGCAGCTTTGCCTGGTTTTTCTTCTGGTTCCTGCTCTTCGCGAAGCTTTTGCCGGTCGTCTCCATCGTCGAGGTGAAGGAAGAGCTGCCCCCGCCAATGAAAGCCATGGGAGGCGTGACGTAAGATGGCACGACCGTCGGGGGGACTTGTCGGGAGCTTTCGATTCCTGGACAGCTTGCTTGCGGCCATCAAAGGGCTCCATGATGCAGGCTATCGGGACATGGCGACTCTCTCCCCAGTCCCGCACCACGCCATCGACGAGGCACTAGAGAAGCCCCCAAGTCCGGTACGCGTCTTCACCCTGGTCGGCTGCCTCCTTGGCGCCACCACCGGGCTGGTGCTCACCATTGCCACCTCTCTCCATTACCCGCTCATCGTTGGCGGGAAACCGATCGTATCCATCCCCCCCTTTCTGGTCATTGTCTTTGAGCTGACGATCCTCTTCGGGGGGCTGTTGACCCTTGGGGGGATGCTGCTCAATGCCCGCCTGCCACGGGTGCACATCGTTCCGGCGTACGATCCCCGGTTTTCGGAGGATCGATTTGGCCTGTGGGTCCGCTGTACGGTACAGGACTTCGACGTCGTCGCCCGACTACTCGAAACGGCTGGGGCCGAGGACGTCCACCGCGTTGGTGATTAAGGAGCATTGATGTCTCAAAGTTGGGAAGAACGCTGGAAAGATCCCGCCGCGATCCCACCAAGACTGATGCGGACATTGGGGGCCCTCACAGCAGTGGGCGTCGCGGTCTTCCTGGGCGGCCTGGTGCATGACCCGGGGCGGGCGTGGCAGATCTATTTAGTGAACTTCCTCTTTTGGGGTCCGCTCGCCCAGGGTGCGGTTGTGTTTGCCGCCGCCTATCATGTCATCGGCGGCCAATGGGGACCACCCATCCGTCGCTTGGCCGAAGGGATGGTTGTCTTTCTGCCCGTGAGCCTCGTCCTGTTTTTGCCCCTCTATTTTGGGCTAGACTTATTCTTTACGCAAATCCGCGAGCTCAACCCAAATCGAGGGGCGTGGTTCGACTACCGGTTCATCTTCGTTCGTGGCGGTCTCGGCATCGGCTCCATGACGGTTCTCAGCGTTCTCTTCGTTTACTACTCGATCCGCCCGGATATGGGTGTGCTTCTCGAGCGGGGACTCAGGCGGAGGCAATGGCTCTTCCAGTGGCTCACCGAGGAATGGCAGGGAGAGCAGGCGGAGGTCCAGCGGAGTGAGCGAGGCATGGATGTCTTGGCCGCAGGGGTCCTCCTTGCGTATCCGTTGATCTACAGTTTTATGGCGTTCGATCTCATCATGGCGCTCGATCCCTTCTGGTACAGCTCGCTCTTCGGCGGCCACTTCTTCGTCAGCACCTTTCTCCTGGGCCTCGCCGGTCTGACCATGGCGGCTGCGCTAGGCCGTCGCTATTTCGGCATTCACGAGATCACCCCGGCCCACTTTTTGGACCTGGGCAAACTTCTTTTTGGGTTCAGCCTCACGTATATGGCCATGGTCTGGTCCCAGTACATTGTGATTTGGTACGGCAATCTTCCGGAGGAGACCCAATTCGTGATGCTCCGCTTGTGGGAGATGCCCTGGGCGGTCCTTTCGTGGAGTGTGCTGTTCGCGACGTTCGTCATCCCATCCATCGTCTTTCTGAGCCGGCGGGCCAAACAGGTCCCCGCCGTCATGCTCGCGGTCAGTGCCTTGATCGCAGCAGGGTTATGGCTCGAGCGCTTCGTGCTGGTGGTCCCCTCGGTCTGGCCTGGAACGGCTATTCCATTCGGGTGGCTTGAGATTGGGGTGACCGCCGGGTTTGTCGGAGCCGCCGGGTTGAGCTATGTGCTGTTTATGCAGTATGTTCCCATCGTCCCGCGTGTGCGGTTCCCCCTCGCCCCAGACGCCAGCCACGCAGCAGGGAGGGTCCTTGAAGCCCCTGTTCCAAGAACCTAAGGTCATGGGAAGCAAGACCGATTGCGAACGTGGGTGGGACGGACGCTCCCGTGCCGGACATGGGCGGTGCTTCGTAAACACACTATGGCGATCCGTGCTCAGCGCGGTCGGGGTACTGGTCATCGGGACAAGCCTGGCGTACGGCTGGCCCTGGAGCACCGACATGGACAAACAACCCTCCATCCGACCCCAGGAGGCTCCCCGCCTCCCCCCGCCGAACACGATCCCGCGGCAAGGAAAAGAGCGGCCCATGAACCGCATCGAGGCCGGGGAGCGTCTGCGGAATCCAATTGCACCCACGGACGCATCCGTACAACAAGGTAAACAGCTCTTTCAGATCTACTGTGCACTCTGTCACGGACGGGACGCAAAGGGGGATGGACCCATTGCGACCAAGTTTGTCCCCCCGCCCAACCTCACCCTCGAAATCTTCCGGCAACGCACCGATGGGTTTCTCTATGCCACCATCCGCGATGGCGGGGCCCTCATGCCACCACAGGGGGAAGCCCTGTCTCCCCGGGAACGATGGGACATCGTCAACTACCTTCGGCACCTACAAGAGAGGCGCGGCAGCCCATGAAAGCGATTGTGGTGATACTCGGACTCGTTCTGATGCCAGCGGGTGTGGTCGCCCAGTCAGAACCCCCAGCGGCGATCGAACGGGGGAAAGAGGTCTACGAGACTTTTTGCTGGTCATGCCACGGTCGATATGGCCGGGGGGATGGCCCGGCAGCCCAGTATCTTGCCACGCCCCCAGCCGATTTTACGAACCCGGCCGTCCTCGGTGGCCGATCGAATCAGCAGATCGTGACATCGCTCATCCAGAGAAAGGGGCGTCCCGGTACTGCCCATATGCCGATGACGACGGTCATCGAGAGCGTCAAGGAAGATGCCCTCCGTGATGCCGTCGCGTATATCCGGACGCTGACAGTGCCAGGGAAGCATGTCAGTGTGCTGGCGGGCAAGGATATTTACGAGACGTTCTGCGCGGTCTGCCATGGATCCCAAGGAGACGGAAGAGGACCGGCGGCCAAGAACCTCGCCGTGAAACCACGGAATTTCACATCCAAGGATTTTGTGATCGAGGGGCGCGAGGAGGAAATCTACCGGACCATCTTCATGGGGGCCGCGAAGGCGTCTCATGGCTCCCCCCTGATGCCCGAGTGGAAGACTACGTTGTCGCGCGCGCAGGTTGACGATGTTATCCAATACCTGAAGACGTTCAAGAAACCCCAGCCGTAAACACACCTAGATAGGCTCGGGGTGCTGGTCCTGACCGCCTCGCGTATCCGCCCCCGTCCTCGTGGATAGGCTCACTGATTCAATATCTTGACAGGAGGGGCCTGCCCTGGTAACGGTCCGTTGAGACCCAGAGCGGCGAATCCTTTTCAGGGGAAGGTTGAACGATTGTGATGAAGGTGGTATTCGGGGACGCCTGAAAGAAGGTGACAATACAATAATGGTTACGCTTGGTGAGACGAGTCAGAGTCTCCGCGAAACTTTTACCAGCAAGATCAGCTGGAGACTGAGCCTGCTATTGGGCTCCATCCTCGTTGTTGTGCTCTTGATCGGGGGAATCTCTCTCCTTTTGGCGAGGGCCATCTACGTGAGCACGGAGAAGATCGAGAGGCAGGGCCGCCACGTTGAGACCATCGACACGGTCCATGCCGGCGTCCACCACCTTACCTTGGAAGTCGAGCAAACGATCATCACTGGAATTGCGCCTCCCCCGGAGGAACAGGAGGCGATGATTGGTAATCTCAGAGCGCTCATGGCACAGTATACGGAGCTGGAGGTAGCGGAAGGAAACTTCCCCGGTAAAGAGAGGGAAATGACGCTGTTCGTAGAGATGGGACAGAACATCGCCGAGCTTCTCTCCATCTCGGAAAGACTGTTCAAGGTTGCGGCTCGGGGGCAGGATCCCGGTGAGCTGGATTTGGCGAATCTGACCACCCTCAATACCAGGACACATCTTCTGGCCGACGAGATGAACGAGATTCATCGGTCCAACATCACGGCCTCGATTGAGGAGAGCCGCAAGATGATGTGGATCATCCTCGGCTTCTATCTGGCGTTCATTATCGTCGGTGCCCTACTCATCATCGGCAGCAATATCGTTTTTTACAAGAGTATTGTTCTACCCCTCCGCCGCCTGGCTCAGGCGACCCAGGAGGTGGCAAGCGGCCACTTCAAGAAACGGGTCTCTGTCACCTCCAGAGACGAGATCGGCCAGCTTGCGCAGGCTTTTAATGTGATGGCTGAGCGGCTGGAGGCGCACGAGAAATCGCTGCAGACCTTGGCGACCCTTAAGGAACGCGAGAGGCTCGCCCGGGAGATGCACGATGGCCTCGCTCAGGCGCTCGGGTACCTCCACGCACACCTTGGGGTATTGCAATCCCGCGTCTCTCACGATGCCCAAGATGGTCTTCGCAACGACCTCCGTGAGATGAAGAAGGTGACGGGAGAGGCCTACGAAGAGGTTCGCCAGTCGATCTTTGGTCTGCGGACCATGGTGTCCCGCAGTCTGGGCCTCATCCCAACCCTCACGGAATATCTACACGACTTCAGCCAGCAGACTGGCATTACCGTGGATCTCCAGATCGGCGATGAGCGTGCGACCCGGTATTCGCCGGATACCGAGGTGCAGCTTGTCCGAATCATCCAAGAGGCGCTGGTCAACATCCGCAAACACGCCGGAGCATCCCGTGCCGTCGTGCGCTTCGATGTGGATGGGAACCAACGCTGCGTCATCGTCCGCGACAATGGCCGGGGGTTCGAGCTTGGCACGATCATGGCGGAAGGATCGCGCCACTTCGGCCTTCAAGCCATGCGGGAGCGGGCTGAAGGTATCAGAGGAACCCTGGAGATCGATACGGCTACAGGGCGGGCCACAGTGATCAAGCTCCATTTACCCCTATCGTGAGAATGCGCATGGAGTCCATTCGCGTGCTTTTGGCGGACGATCATGTCCTGTTCCGGAAGGGGCTGGCCACCATGCTCCGGGACCAACCCGACTTTGAGGTGGTGGCTGAGGCACAGGACGGGCAGGAGGCTCTAACGAAGGCGAAGGAGTTGATGCCGGATGTAATCCTGATGGACATCTATATGCCCGTGTGCGACGGCCTGGAGGCCACCCGGCGGATCAAAGAAATGCTGCCGTATGTCAAGATCGTCATCCTTACCGTTTCCGAGGAGGATAAGAATCTCTTTGACGCCATCAAGAGCGGCGCCCAGGGGTATCTGTCGAAAAAGATTGACCCCCAGGTTCTGTTTGAGATGCTGCGGGGTGTTGTAAAGGGGGAAGCCCCCATCTCTCGGCTCACGGCGGCCAAAATCTTAGACGAGTTTGCAAAACAAGTTCGAGAGGTCCGTGGGCAGCAGCCGGAGGACCCACTCAGCCCGAGGGAACAGAAGGTCTTGGAGCTCTTAACAAGAGGATCCACCAATAAGGAAATTGCAGCAGCCTTAAACATCAGTGTGAACACTGTGAGGAACCACCTCCGTAACATCCTGGATAAGCTTCACCTCCAGAACCGGGTTCAAGCCGCCGCCTTCGCCCTCCGGAAAGGTCTCCGCTCGTCTGACAAGGCCTGATAACATCGCGCAGTCTCTTCACGCGAATGGTCCTTTTCGCCTAGTCTCTCTCCTTGTCCTCACCCGAACGGACTATCAGCCGATAGTTCATTTTTTTTGGAAAAATGCGCCCAATGGGCTCTGCACAAAGCCAAGGCTGGCGCATAGTATTATGCCAAGGGAAAAGAGGGGCGATCTATAATCAACTTCTGCCAGACTTCCACTGGGGAGGCTTCTCCAGCGATATACGGAAGGGGAGGTCGTCGGCGCGACGGGCCGGGCCTCCGACGGACGAGACCTCACGGCAGGAGGTGGAGAATGGATCCGGGGTAGGGACTGAGCATAATCTCATTCAGGCACTATGGTTGGGGCAGCAGAAAGTGACACGTTTCCGCTCGTGGAGCTGTGTCCGGGGACCCATCAACATTTTTTCTTCCACATGTCGTCTTTTCACACTATCTGTCGCTCTTCTGCTCACATGGTCCATCGGGCCGGCCCACGCCCAGGAGCTAGCGAGCCCAGCCCAAAACCCAGTCGCCGGTTCCCGAGTTTTCGGATCGAAGGGATGCTCGAAGTGCCACGCGGTAAACGGGCTGGGCGGTGGCGTGGGGCCTGATCTTGGACGCATAGCCGGTGAACGCTCGTTCTACGCTCTCGCCGCGGCGATGTGGAATCACTTCCCCGTGATGATCGAGAAGATGGGTGAGATCGGGATCTTCCATCCCTACCTCTTTCCCCGAGAGACAGGTGATCTGATTGCCTTTCTCTACACCCTCAACTATTTCGATCCCCCTGCTGACCCTGAAACCGGCCAACGACTCTTTGCGGAAAAGCACTGCATTTCCTGCCACCAAGTGAGGGGGACGGGAGGAGTGGCCGGACCAAATCTGGATTTTCTTAAGCAGCACGGCTCGCCGATCTTTGTCGCAACGGCCATGTGGAACCACGGGCCCGACATGACGGAGGCCATGCAGGCTCGGGGGATCAAGCGCCCCACCTTCAAGGGTTCGGAACTCACGAACCTCATCGCGTACCTGAAATCGGCCTCCCGCACGGCATCACAAGGACCGCTGCACGTGCTACCGGGTCGAGCCGATGAAGGGCGCCGACTCTTTGAGAAAAAGCGGTGCCTGACATGCCACAGGGCGGGAGGAAAGGGGGGGCGGGTGGGCCCAGATCTTGCGGAGCGCGGATTGAACCGGACCCTGACCGAGTTCGCGGCGGCAATGTGGAACAAGATGCCGGCGATGGTCAAGGCAATGAAGGTCGGGGGAATTTCCATCCCCCAGCTTCAGGAAGAAGAGATGGCCGATATCGTCGCCTACCTTTACTCCGTGCGATATTTCGCCGAGGCGGGAAATCTCCGCAGGGGGCAGAAGCTGTTGGCAGCCAAGGGGTGCCAGCGTTGCCATTCCGTCCGCGGAAAAGGCGGAAACCTCGCCCCAGACCTCGCCCGGGTGAACCAACTCGAATCGCCTGATGCCGTGATCTCCGCATTGTGGAACCACGCCCTCGTCATGGAAAAACTGGCTCAAGCCAAAGGCATCGCGTGGCCACGATTCAGCCCTCAGGAGATGGCCGACCTCGTCACCTACTTGCAGCAACAAGAGCCGCGCCGGTGACGGTCTTGGCATGTGTGCAAGAGACCAAGAGTCGCATGAAGAAGAAGATCACGTTCTTCATCGTCTACGACCATCCCCTGTTCGGTCGCGGCCTTGAACGGCTTCTGAAGCAGAAACGAGATATCAAGGTCGTGGGGGCGACCCTGCGGCGTGACATGTCCCTTGAACAGCTCAGGACTCTTCGCCCGGATGTGATCGTGATCGAGGGGGATGAATCGAGCCTCGGCCCGAGCCTCTGGGAGGTCCTCAAGGAAAGCCCACCGGGACGCGTGGTCAGCATCGACCTCGACGAGGATCGAGCGACCGTATACACGAGCCGCCGCGTGATGGCGGAGAAGGTCGAGGACCTCATTACCGCTGTTCGATCAGGGGGAAGTCCACGAAGGGGCACGGGTAAGGGAACGCCATGAGATGGCTCACAGGTGTAAGCCTACTGGGTCTACTGGGTATGGGCCTCCTCGTCCTGGGGGCCTGGACTTTGTGGAAGGACCCAGTCGTCAAACAGCCGGTCCAGTTTCCCCACAAGACACACGTGGAGCTCCTGGAGTGCACTGATTGCCATACCCGTGCGACGAAAGGCCCGGTGGCGGGACGCCCTTCGATGGAGACGTGCCTCACCTGCCATTCCCCTGGGGAGGGGAACACCGCGGAGGAGCAAAAACTCCTGGCCTTCGCCGAGCAAGGATCGGAAGTCCCCTGGAAAAGGGTATGGCGGCTTCCCTCCCACGTCTTTTTCCCTCACCGAGCGCACGTGGTGGTGGCAAAGATAAAGTGCCAGACCTGCCACGGACCGATGGAGACCCTTGAACGCCCCCCCGCACGCCCGCTCAAGACGCTCTCGATGAATGACTGCATTGCCTGTCACAAGAAATGGGAACAGTCCAGGGAACACACGGCACAAGAAGCCAAACCCGTTGAGATGGTGGCACGGCGACCCATCAGCACGGATTGCAACACCTGCCATCGGTAAGGGAGGCCATGCGAGTCACGCGACGAAGATTCCTGCAGGTATTCGGCGGAACGGCTGGAGCAACTGCCCTGACCAGAGGCCGACTGTCTACCGCGGAACAGGCAAACCAGGACCTCGTGCGATGGGCCACCCCAGAGGAGATCGGGGTTCCCTCCCTCTGTCAGCAGTGTCCGGGGGGCTGCGGGATCCTCGTCCGGACGCTGGACGGAGAAGTCGCTGGGATTTCTGGGAATCCCCTGCATCCCGTCAACCGCGGTGCCCTGTGTCCCAAGGCCCTCGGGGGGCTCCAGCTCTTGTACGACCCCAACCGCCTGAAGGGGCCAATGGTTCGGCACGAAAAGCAGGGGCGCCTGCGTCCCATTGGCTGGGACGAGGCGTTACAGTTGGTGACACAGCGCCTTGCCGAGCTTCGCCAGCAGGGGCTTTCTCACACGGTGGCGATCCTCGGGGGACAATACCGCGGATATCGGGACACACTCTGGAAGCGATTTGCTGAGGCCTATGGAACTCCAAATTATATCCGGGTACGTTGCCTGGCCCCGGAGCGGCCGGCCCTCACCCACCAACTCACGCAGGGCGTGGAGGCCCCCTTAGGGTATGACCTCGCTCAGGCCCGCTTGATCCTTTCATTCGGAGCCGGTCTCCTGGAATCCTGGTTCGGTCCGGTCCACGGCTCCTTGGCGTTCGCCAACTTGCGGAGCGCGGGGGACCGCCCGAGGGGACGGCTCATTCATGTCGATCCGAGACGCTCGCAGACGGCGGCGAAAGCGGACCGGTGGGTCCCGATCAATCCCGGTACGGACGGGATCTTGGCCCTCGGGCTCGCCAATGCGCTCATCCGGGAACGGCTCTACGATCACGAGTTCGTGGAGGCGCACACGTTCGGATTCGAGGACTGGGTGGACGAAACCGGCCGGCCACACACAGGGTTCATGAATCTGGTCCTCAGAGAGTACGGGCTCATTACGGTTTCACGGGCGACCGGCGTCCCGGTACAAACCATCCTGGAAGTCGCCCGGGAACTGGCCACTATGAAGCCCGCCGTCGTGCTGGGCGAGCGGGGACCGGCCTACGGCCCTGACGACCTTCACACCCGGATGGCGATCCACAGCCTCAACGCCTTGATCGGAAACATCGGCGTCCCCGGCGGCCTCCTGATCCAGGGCGATCTCCCGCTCGCCCCGCTTGGATCGGTGGAGCAGGATGCGGCGGCGAGGGGCGGACTGGCCCATCCGAGAATCGATGGGGCGGGGCGCGGGAAATATCTCATGGTCTCTGACGCTCCCCAGGCCCTGCCTGAAAAGATGCTGAACAGAGATCCGTATGCGGTCAACGCCCTCTTCCTCTTCGCCACGAACCCGCTGGCAAACCATCCGGCAAAAGAAACCTTTGCAAAGGCGATGGAACAGGTGCCTTTCGTTGTCAGCTTCTCCCCATTTTTGGACGAATCCAGTGAGATCGCCGATCTCATCCTCCCAGATCATACGTACCTTGAGCGATGGCAGGACGACCAAGTTGTGCACCTGGCCGGCTTCACCTGCTTCAGCGTGGCCCAGGCGGCTGCGACGCCTCGCCACGACACCCGGAACACGGCCGATGTCGTGCTCCAGATTTCAAAGACCATGGGCGGATCCATTGCCAAGAGCCTTCCATGGAAGACCTACGAGGCGGTCGTGCACGAAGGAGCCCGAGGACTCTACGAGGCAGGTCGGGGATACGTGGTTTCCATGCAGGCCCAAGAGTCTCTCACTAAAATCCTCGAGCGCCAAGGGTACTGGGCGCCCGAGTTCAAGACGTACGATGAATTCTGGCAGACCCTGCTCAAGCGCGGGGCGTGGTGGGACCCCACAAGCCTTCCGGTGGGGCGAAACACGCTTCTTCGGACCCCCTCCGGGAAGTTCGAGTTCTACTCCACCAGCCTCACGCGGTGGGTAGACGAGGCCACAAAACGAGAGGGAAAGACGAGTCTGTTCGTCACCGCCCTCGGGGGGGAGGATCGAGGAGATCTGCTCTTTCTTCCCGCCGTGGCCATCCCTTCCGTCCACGAAGCGGGACAATACCCCTTTCGCCTCATTACGTACCGCCTCGTCACCCGGCCGCTCGGAGGCGGAGGAAACCAGCCCTGGCTTCTGGAGCAGCCGGCCGTCCATGTCAGGACGTCTTGGGAGGAGTGGGTCGAGATTCATCCAGAGACGGGGGCCGAGTTGGGGATCAGCGACGGCGACTGGGTCGAGGTGGAATCCACCAAGGGACGCATCCGGCTCAGGGCCAAGTTCTATTCAGGGACCCTTCGCGATGTGGTGCAGATCCCCCTGTTTGGGGGGAACGGAGCCAACCCGAACGACCTCATCGGCAACGAGGTCGATCTCTTCCGAGGCTTCGGGCTCCTCAACACCACGCGCGTGCGCATAGGGAGAGCGTGATATGGCCCTTTGGGGGATGGTGATCGATTTGGACCGCTGCACCGGGTGCCAGGCCTGCGTCATGGCCTGCAAGGCGGAAAACAACGTCCCGGCCGTTGGACCCAAAGAGGCCAGCAGGGAGCGGATCATTAGCTGGATGCAGGTCCTCACCGAAGAGGACGAAGCGTACCCCGAAGGGAAGCTCCGATTCCTGCCCAGGCCCTGCCTCCACTGCGACGATCCGCCCTGCACCAAGGTCTGTCCGGTCTATGCGACCTACCGGAACCCAGAGGGGATCGTGGCCCAGATTTACGCCCGGTGCATCGGCTGTCGGTTTTGTATGGCCGCCTGCCCGTATAACGCCAAGTATTTCAACTGGCACAGGTACCAAAAAGAGGGCCCGGGGCAGAACCCGGATGTTTCGGTGCGCCCAAAGGGGGTCGTAGAGAAATGCACCTTCTGCCACCATCGCCTCCAGAAGGCGCGCGAACGGGCCCTCGCGGAACAGCGAGACATCGAACCGGGAGAATACGTCCCCGCCTGCGCCGAGGCATGCCCGGCCCGGGCCATCGTTTTTGGCGATCTTTCTGACCCGAATAGCGAGGTCGCAAGACTCGCCCGAAGCCCACGGGCGTTCAGACTCCAGGAGGAACTCGGGACCAAGCCCAAGGTGATCTATCTGACAGAGGGTGGAGCCCGTGAATAATCCCCCCGACATGCGCGATGCCATCCTCCTCGCCCCAATCGAGCACACGGGGCGTGGATTCTACTGGGCGGTGGCCGTCTTGTGCCTCGGGATTCTCTGGGGAGCCGTCGCCTACCTGGTCCAGCTCAACGGCGGCCTGGGGGTCACCGGAATGCACCAGCCTGTGTCTTGGGGCTTTTACGTCACCAACTTCGTCTTCTTCATCGGGATCAGCCACGCGGGAACCCTTATTTCCGCCATCCTCCGCCTCTCCCGGGCCGAGTGGCGGCGGCCCATCACCCGGATGGCCGAGGTGATTACCGTGATGGTCCTTTTCGTCGGTGCCGGTCAAATCTTGGTAGACCTGGGCCGGCCCGACCGGGTCCTGAACGTCATCCGCCACGGCCGCTATCAGTCCCCCCTGCTCTGGGATGCCACCAGCATCAGCGCCTACCTGACGGCGAGCCTCGTTTACCTGTGGCTCCCCATGATCCCAGATATCGCCATTCTCAGAGACCGCCTCGGCAAGCGGAATTTCTTCTATACCGTGTTAGCCATGGGATGGCAGGGGACGGAGCGGCAACACAAAGTGCTCAACCGTGCTATTGCCGTCATGGCAGTCCTGGTGATCCCCATCGCCGTTTCGGTCCACACGGTGGTTTCCTTCGTCTTTTCCATGACGCTCCAGCCGATGTGGCACTCGACGATTTTCGGGCCGTACTTTGTGGTCGGGGCCATCTTCTCGGGCATTGCTGCCCTCATCGTGACCATGCTCATCTTTCGGAAGGCGTATGGGCTTAAAAGCTACCTCAGGCCGATTCACTTCCGCTACCTGGGACAGCTCCTCTTGGTGATGTC
>CAZLDS010000015.1:0-1153 GCA_964558395.1 uncultured bacterium
CGCCGACCACAACATTCCCTTCCCATCACTGACCAGCCTGCGGCCTGGCGGACCGGGAACCTATGAGGACTGGCTCGAAGACCCTGCCACTACCAATACATTTGATCCCACTGCGTGTCTAAGCAGTGTGCCCTCGGCGTTTAACGGCAACGACCTGACGATCTATAAGAGCACGCTCTCCTTTGGTCCCTGCGGCGACGGGACCAACTATATAAGATATATCCAGAACGCTTTCGGCCCCCCCATTTTGGAGGTGCACGGGATCATCCGGATCCCCGGGACTATCTTTCTGGGTGGCAGCGGCGCAGACAAGATCGACACCATCGTTTACTCAACGGGGTCTGGCGGGGGGACTCTGTACGGCATGGCAAACGGGGCGGATTGGTATCAAGATAGTACCTCCGGATCCCACATGGTAAGCATCCAAGTCAATAGCAATCTGCTGCCGGCCAGCTGCTGCTACCCCGAACAACACACGCTTGGGTTGATCGCCAAGGACCAGTTGGTCATGGACCTCACGCAAAACCACGTCGCAGCCGCCGTCTTTGCTGAAAACCTGGTCAAAGTGAAGAAACAATACCAGGTGGTGGGGGCGATCGTCACCCGATTCTTTGACCTGGGAACCAACGTTCCACGCGTTTACCAGATGCCCAATCTCGTGAAGCACTTGCCACCCGGTATGCCAGGGGCACAGATACTCAACTTCGTCAAGATCCTCTCTTGGCGGGAATTGTAGCGGGCCGCAAAGCTGCTCAGCATTTATCTCCACGATGCGCTTTTTGCGCCGGCAGCTCGAAGCCTGGGAGGCCATCAACCCGCGGATGCGGTCCAGGCGCTTCTCGATGGGACCGTCATTTCCGGGGCTGGAAGAGCCTGATCCTTCCGGAGGTAAGATCAACACAACGTGGTGCTCCCTTTGCTGGACGTCGATCGGTTCGCCCGGTCTCACGCCCGGCGGACTCGATCCGGCTCAAGATACGGAGGATCGTAACACGCTTGGGATGCATAGCGTACCGCGAACCGCCGCCTTTCCAAGTTGTAGGAGACAGCCAGCACCCCGCCCAATTCTTCTCGGGCCTTGACGACTCCCTCGGATGGGTCGCTTGATGGCTCTCTTGGACAATCGAGACCGTTCACCCGTCCTGTAATCTCC
>CAZLDS010000015.1:1253-17175 GCA_964558395.1 uncultured bacterium
TGTGCCGCGAGCGAAAGAGTCCTAAGTCCGCGCCAGCGGCCCATCCGTGGGCCTGGGGAGCGTGCCGGAGCCACGTCGCGGGTCGGTGCCCGGCGGTTCCGAATCCGCCGCCGCGCCGGGGCAGGTGGAAGGATGCATTTTTTTCTTGCAATTATGGCAGAACATTGTATAAGCGGAGGGATGTTTCCACATCGTTGGATGTCTGCGCATCGTGGGAGGTGAGACCGGGCAGGGAGTCCCGAGAGAAAGGGGGTAGTTAATTGAGGGCGCTGGGTAGACACCTTTTGGTGGAACTGTACGGGTGCGATCCGGAGTTACTCAAGAAGGTTGACGCTGTCCGAGAGATCATGGTCTCGGCGGCCAAGGCATGTAAGGCCACGGTTGTGGACGTGGCCTTCCACGAGTTCAAACCCTTTGGGGTGAGTGGAGTCGTGGTCATCGCCGAATCCCACCTCTCAATCCACACCTGGCCAGAGTATCGATACGCTGCAGTGGATATCTTCACCTGTGGGAAAAGCATTGACCCAGAAGAGGCGGTGGAGTGTATCTCGGGCGGGTTTCACTGCCCCCAACCATCGATTGTGGAGGTCAAGCGAGGGGTCATCCCCGGATCCGGCCCGCTTCCCCATAAACTAGAGGGAGGGAAACGATCCCAGAGCTCTCGAGAGAAGGTCCCGGTAGGTTCCTAGTACCGTTCCGACCCTGTTGCCCCGACACCGGCAAAGAAACGAGTAGGGTTAGTCTCGGTCACGCACACATTGGAACGGTGCTAGGCCGTCTGGCTACCTGGACCGCTGGATCGATGGCGCTGGGTTTTCGCGAAGGACGTTTCCAGTGAAACGGCATCTTACGTGGAGGGCAGGCGTGGTGGCTGCGGCTGCCCTCCTTTCTTTTGTATATGTCATGCCATCGATTCCGGGGTTCGCCCCGCTCCCGAGCTGGTGGAGATACGTTCGGCCCCTCATCTTTGCCCCGCCACCCGAACCCATTAGTCTCGGGCTCGATCTCCAGGGAGGCATGCATCTCGTCTTGGAAGTCGATACAGACAAGGCCGTTGAGAACGCCGTTGAGCGACGGGTGGCGGAGATCCGTCGCGCCGTGGAGCAGGAGGGAATCGCGGTCGCGAAGCTAGAGCGCCGGGGGACGAACCAGATTGTTCTCGAGGCGAAGGACGAAAAAGCCTTGGGTGAAGTGGAAAAGATCCTCGGGGGCTACCCGGAGATGGAGCGGTCCCGGAGAGGGCCGACGGGGCTTGTCCTCACACTGAGCGGGCGAGAGGTGACGACGATTCAGGAACGGGCCGTGGAGCAAAATGTGGAGAAGCTCCGGAATCGCGTGGACGAGTTCGGGGTGCGGGAGCCGCTGATCCAACGCGAGGGCGATCGCCGGATTATCGTGCAGCTTCCGGGGATCAAGGATCCGGAACGGGCCATCAAGCTCATCGGGAAGACCGCGCTCCTCGAGTTCAAGTTGGTGGATAATCAGCACAACCTCGAGGAGGCCCTGAAAGGCAAGGTGCCGGAAGGCTCGCAGCTCCTCTATCAAAAAGTCCTGGACGAGCAGGGACACGTCGTCCAGCGGATTCCCTTTCTGTTAGAAAAGAAGACCCTCCTCACCGGCGCTGTGATCACCTCGGCCCGCGCGCGGCCAGGAGAAAATCCGCCGGATTTCGAAGTGAATCTGGAGTTTGATCGCGAAGGCGCCCGTATCTTCGATGAAATCACCGGCGAGAACGTGGGGCGGCAGCTGGCCATCATCCTGGATGACAACGTCTATTCCGCTCCCGTGATTCAGACACGGATCGCGGGTGGCCGGGCGCAGATTACCGGTCGGTTTACCCCGGAGGAGGCTCGCGACCTGGCGATCGTCCTGAGGGCGGGGGCGCTGCCTGCCCCGGTCAAGGTGATTGCGAATCTGACCGTCGGGCCCTTGCTGGGCCAAGACTCTATCCGGGCCGGGGTGCAGGCCAGTATCCTGGCCATGATCCTGGTGATCCTCATCATGGCTGTCTACTACCGCTTGGGCGGGGTCATTGCCGACCTGGCCCTCTTGCTCAACCTCCTCATGATGCTCGGGCTGTTGGCGGGGATCCAGGCCACGCTGACCCTGCCGGGGATCGCTGGCATCGCCCTTACCGTCGGGATGGCCGTGGATAGCAACGTTCTGATCTTCGAGCGGATCCGCGAGGAGTTGAAGCTCGGCAAGACGGTCCGATCCGCGATCGATAGCGGGTACGGCAAGGCGTGGGTGACTATTCTCGATTCACACATCACGGCGTTGATCACGGCCATGGCTCTCTTCCTCTTCGGAACCGGGCCGGTCCGAGGGTTCGCGGTTACCTTTGCCCTTGGCATCATCGTCAACCTGTTTACGGCGACCGTGGGGACCAAAGTGATTTTCGATTGGTTGATCCTCCGGGGGATGAAGCGCGTCAGTATCTGAGGTGACGGGTCCACATGGAGATTGTAGGCAAGACCAAGATCGATTTTCTCGGCATGCGGCGTATCGCCTTTCTCGTCTCGACCGTGCTCGTCCTCGTCGGTCTTTTTGCCTCCATTCAGATCGCCCGAGGGCAGGCGAATCTGGGAATCGACTTTGCCGGCGGCACGTCCGTGCAGGTGCTTTTTGAACGCCCCGTGGAACTCGGGCAGGTGCGGACGGTCCTGGCTGATGGCGGCTTTAGCGACAGTGAACTTCAGCAGTTTGTCGGCGGACGCCGGCTCTTCATCCGGGTCAAAGCCTCCGGCGACTCGGTGGCCGGCACCGGCGCGCGGATCGAGGAGACGTTGAGGCAGGGGTATTCTGGCAATCCCTTTGTGGTGGAGAGCTCCAACGAGGTAGGACCGGTCATCGGCCGGGAACTGCAGGTCGCGGCGCTGTGGGCCATTGTGATTTCTCTCCTTGGCATTGTGAGCTATATCGCCTGGCGCTTCGAGTTTCGGTTTGGGATCGCCGCCACGGTGGCGACGTTCCACGATGTCCTGGTGGTCCTCGGGATCTTCTTCGTCATGGGGAGAGAGATCACGCTGCTGACCGTGACCGCGCTTTTGACGCTGGCGGGATATTCGTTGACGGACACGGTGGTCGTGTTCGATCGGATCCGGGAAAACTTTCGCGCCCGACGGCGGGGCTCGCTCGCCGAGGTCATCAATGCGAGTGTCAATGAAGTCCTGAGCCGGACCATCATGACCTCCCTGACGACCATGCTTGCGCTCCTGGCGATCTTCCTGCTCGGCGGCGAGGTCCTGCGAGATTTCTCATTGGCCCTGCTTTTTGGGGTCGTGGTGGGGACCTATTCCTCGGTCTTTGTGGCCAGCGCGATCGTCTATGAATGGCGTGTGCGGAGAAAGGCTACTCGTTTACCGTCACGGGCTTAGGGACGGACGTGGGGGCCTGCAAGATATTTGCAAGAAGGACAATCGACGTGGTGACGACAAAGCTGAGGGCGATAATCGGAACTGATGGGGTCGTCCTATGCGGTTCCTGTGGGAAGGACATGGAGGCAACAATCGGCCGAGGTTGGTACACCCGTGAATGGGCTTTGTTCATCGGCGCCGAAGGGCCGGAAACAGAGAGAGGCGTCGAACAGTGCTTCTTGCGCCTTCCGCCAGGATATACGAGAGAGTATGATCCGAGCGTGGGGATGAAGGTCTGGACAAAGAAGCCATTTCAGCCCGCGCCGTCCTCGAGAATCTTCTGGGCCCCTCGCGTCGATCATCCTGGCGATGTCCCTTCCATGAAGATCGCACTCCGAGCCTCTCTGCTTACGGCCCAGCGATCCGCTGCTTCGGCTGCGGGTGGGCGGCGACCTTTTTTGCTTTCTTGAGGATTACCTGAAAGTCAATCGCCGCGAGAGCCTACGGATCGCCGCAGACTTGGCCAGCGTTGTCTTATCGGATCGTCCCAAAAAAAACAAAAGGGTTACACCTGCCCTCCTTGCGCGCAAGCGTTTTCCAGGTCCGGCGCGAGATCGGCGAAATCCTGACCGACCTGGAACGGCGTGCCGCGGAGGCGTGGCGGTGTGCATCGGATCGTAAGGATCAGTCTCCACCTCGCTTCGCGGCTCACGTCCGGGCTCCCCGTGCTCGATCATCATAAAGGGTCGAAGCAACGCTGTGCCCTTTTGGTAAGCGAAGAGGATGGGCGGCGCCAGATGAAACATCGCCTCAAGCTTTTGATCCCGTCGGAGGAGCAAGACCTGTGGGGCGATCGCTTCCAGCTTCTCATCGAAAGCGGGCGGCCTTATTCTTTTCCTGTGGTGAGGGATCAAGCGACAACCAGCACGGCAACTAATGAGGCCCGGATACCGGCAGCCGCCTCGAAGCGGGTGACGGGGACCCCTGGAGATGGATTGAGGCCGACTGGTGGGAATGTCCCCGATGTGGTACCACCCTCAAGACAAAAGAAATCGCCCCACGTTGCCCTGTGTGCCATTTTCGGAAAGGACATAGCTACGGGTCTTTGTTCCCTTAAAAGCGAACGTGCGCCAGGAGGACGGGCAGGAAGACGGGTCTGTGCCCCATACGCGGCCCGCAGATGAGGGCCCGGAGCAAGACGGCCTGCTCCGGGAAGCGCCGGGCCGCCCTGAGTCGGCTCAAGCGGAAGGAAGCCACCCTTGTTGCCCTGGAGCGAGCCGAGGCGGCCTTGCGGGGCCTGCGGCGGGTATTGTGTGGGGATTGGGGAGAATCCGCTTGACTTGATGCGGTCCATATGTTACCAAAAAGGTAACATGTTTGCTAACTGGACGAAGCGGGGAATACGGCTCAAGCAACTCCGGAAGCGCCGGGGGTGGACGCAAGAGACCCTGGCAGAGAAGGTCGGCGTCTCCCGTGTCACCGTTGCGCGGATCGAGATCGGCAACCGCCGGCCATCGCTGGACCTGCTCGAGAAGCTTGCCAGGGTCCTCAGGGTGAGGGTGGAGGAGCTCTTGAAATGAGAGACCGTCACCCTCCGATTTGTGAGCATTTCCGGGTTCATCGTGAAGGGCGGGATGAGCCATGAAGTGTCCACATTGTTTGGAGTCCTTTCATGCTGAGTTTTCCACGCATCCATTTTTTGTATTTCCAACGCAGCAGGGATTGATTGACAAGGATGGTGCGTGGCTGTACCGGTATACGACATGCCCGGCTTGCCAGAGGGTAATTATTTTCGTCAGACTAGTCACTGAACCACAGTACAAAGAACGGATGGCGTACCCCAAAGTTGTTGCCCGGTCGCCTCTTCCCCCGGAAGTTACTGAGCCATTCGCCTCGGACTACCGTGAGGCGTGTAATGTGCTAGCCGATAGCCCAAAGGCCAGCGCTGCACTCAGTCGCCGGTGCCTCCAGAATCTTCTTCGTGAGAAGGCAGGTGTCAAGTGGGGTGACCTTAGCAATGAGATCGAACAGGTGCTCAAATCGAAAGAACTGCCCTCTGACCTCGCTAGTGCCGTGGATGCTATCCGCGTAGTGGGCAACTTCGCGGCCCACCCCATTAAGGGTGTCAACACCGGCGAGATCATAGACGTTGAACCTGGTGAGGCAGAGTGGAACCTTGACGTGCTGGAGGCTCTGTTCGATTTCTACTTTGTCCGGCCAGCACGGCTTACAGAAAAACGGGATGCCCTCAACAGGAAGCTCACTGATGCGGGCAAGCCCCCCATGAAGAAGACAGAACAGGCCATCAATGCGAGGCTAGATTTCGTACAGTGGGTCCGCTCTCAGTTTGAACAACACAAGGTAGATAAGGTGCAAGGCCTCCCCACCCAAGTTCAGGAGGAGTTCAAGAGGCGGCTGTTAGAAATTAAGGAAGACTACCCCGATCTTTGGCGTGGGGAGGGGTGAGGGTTGGGATATCTCTACCAAGTTGGCAAAACGTGGTACTACGGCGTCAAGGTGAACGGGACGTGGGTCCGGCGGTCGGCGCGAACACCCGAGGATTCCGATTCCACGACCTTCGGGCAAACTATGCCAGTTACCGCCTGGCGGCGGGCGTGGATGTTAAGACGACGCAAGGCGAACTCAGACATTCCACGAGCATTATGACCCTTGAGGTGTATAGTCGGCGGGTGCCGGAGGTGCCCAAGGTATGGGCCAAGCAAAATTTTGTGTTCCCCTGGGATGCAAGATATTTGCAAGATGAGGCCCCCAAACCCCACCATGACGCCACAGACAACGCCCATAGGGAATTGCGCGGATAGGGGGATAAGGCCTCATTTTCAATACGCGGCAAAGGTTTTCCTTTGCGTTGCACGGCGTTTCATGTTATTGCCTGAGCCGTTTATGGATGGCGTGTGTGAGGGTGGCGATCGGGGGCCGGAGTGAAGAGACAGGCACAAAGCTTGCATTCAGCGGAGTTAGCGCTGATCGCCTGCATGAACTGCACCTTTTGGACGAGAAACACCGTGAGGAGAACAGAGGACACCTGACGAATATCTCTCCATTATCGGCAGGAGGGCCCCGGCAGTGGGGGAGTGGAGGAGGACAATGAGGAAGGGGACAATACGCGGCGCGTTGAGCTTCTGGGCGGTGGCCTGGTGTCTCGTGGGGCAGGTCGCGGCCCAGGAGACCCCGCCTGGGATAGAGCGAGAGAAGCAGTTGGAGATCCTGCTGGAGGGGGCTTACATTGTCCAGGAAGGGGATACCCTGTGGGCGATCGCTGGCCGCTATCTCAACGACCCGCGCCGCTGGCCACAGATCTGGAAAGAGAATGCGTTCGTGACCGACCCTGACAAGATCTTCCCTGGTGATCCACTGGCGATCCCCGGAGTGACCCCGCCCTTCAAGCCCGTGGCGGAGGCGCCCCCGGTCCCCCCGATTGCTGAGGAGCGCGTGGCACCACCCGAGGCTCCTCCAGTGGAAGCGCCCAAGCCCGCTCCCCCCGAGGCTGAGGTCGCGGAGGCCGAGAAACCCAAAGAGGTCGTTGTGGGGATGCTGGCACCTCCGTCTGGCGTGATTCCCCGGCCATCCCTGGAGTGTAGCGGCTACGTGGCGCGGCCCCGAGAGATCCGTGCCGTGGGCCGGTTCATCCGGTCACTGGAAGAGGGTGATCTGCGGCTCTGGTTCGGAGATCACGTCTTTGTCGATATGGGGGGACGGAAGGTCCAGCAAGGCGATCGATTTTGGGTGATCCGCCCAACGGAAGAGATCACCCATCCGGTAACGGGGCGGTCCATGGGCGTCAAGGTGCTCACCCTGGGCACGGTCGAGATCGTGAACGCGGGATCCCATCCCTGGGTCGAGATCATTTACAGTTGTGAAGACATGGCCGAGGGGGACCTCCTGGTGGATGTGAAGGCATGGGCTCAACCTCCGAAAGACTTGAGCCGCCCCAAAGATTTGCATGTGTTGGGATACATCATTGGCTCGAAGTCGGACGCCGATTCCCTCGGCCAGTGGGACATCGTGTATGTCGATGCCGGACAAGAAAAGGGGATCATCCCTGGCGATGAGTTTGCCATCTATCAGACATCCAATATTACCCGCTTCCCACGGGTACCGCTGAAGCGAGGGAAGTTAGTCGTCGTCCGAACCTCCGCCGAAGGGGCGGTGGGCCTGGTGACCAACGCCGAGCTCCGTCTGCAAGTAGGCGAAGGAGTCGTCCTGCGCCGGCAACGGGATTGATTCATACCCGGACTGTTTTCCGCCACTCACTCGTGATGGAAGGGGAGTCTCCCCCTTGACTCCACCTTTTCCCTGAGTATAATTCCAACCCTTACACAACGACCGTGGTTGATCCGATTTGGGGGGGTGCATGCAGGAGCGGGAGGCATGGCTGGCACTCAACATGGTGCCGCATGTGGGACCCGCGGCTTTTGCCCTGCTCCTCGGGCATTTTGGGGCGGCGAGACGCGTCCTCAAAGCACCCCTCAAGGCGCTCGAACGGATTCCCAACATCGGTCCCACCACGGCGGAAGCCATCCGCTCTTTTCCCGCGGAGGAGGCCCTCGCTCAGGAACGGAAGCGGATGGCGGCACGGGGTCTTCGGTTCCTGACGCTGCAGGACGCGGAGTATCCCGCTCCTCTTCGGGAGATCCACCAGCCCCCACCGGTGCTCTACATTCGCGGAAGCTGGTTGGATGCAGACCGGAGGGCCATGGCTATTGTAGGTTCTCGGGACGCCAGCCCCTATGGGCGGGGCGTGGCTGATCGTCTCGCCTGCGACTTGGCGGTGCGAGGGCTGACCATCGTGAGCGGGTTGGCGAGGGGAATTGATGCGGCCGCCCACCGGGCAGCGCTCAGAGCCGGCGGGCGGACCATTGCGGTTTTGGGAGCGGGAGCTGATATTATCTATCCGTCAGAACATCGGAAGCTCGCGGACGGGATCGCGGAACGGGGCGCCCTGTTGAGTGAGTTTCCCCTGGGCACGAATCCGCACCCGGGGAATTTTCCGCAACGGAACCGCCTGATCAGTGGACTCTGCCTGGGAGTGATCGTGGTCGAGGCGGCCGTTGATAGTGGAGCGCTCATCACCGCGAATCATGCTGTGGAGCAAGGACGAGAGGTCTTCGCTGTGCCCGGTATAGCGAGGGGCCGGTTGAGTCAAGGGTGTCACCGGCTCATCAAGACAGGGGCCAAACTGACCGAGCGGTGGGAAGATGTGATGGAGGAGATAGGAGTTCAGGCCCCTTCCTTGCACGAGACAGTCCCCGAGCTGCCGCCTGTGGAAGGAGAAGAGCGTCGGGTGCTTTCGCGGCTCGGAGAAGAGCCAGTCCATATCGATGCCCTGATCGCGGCGTCGAAACTCCCCGCCCCGGCCGTCGCTGCCTCGCTTCTTTCGCTCGAAATGAAGGGATGGGTGAAGCAGCTGTCTGGCAAGACCTTTGTAAGGGTACACGATTGATGAGTCGAGAGTGAAGAGTTGAGAGTGAAGAGTTGAGAGTTCAGAGGGCACAGATTTCGGATTTCGAATTGCGAATTTTGAATTGGAAGGCAGGTGGATTTTAAATCCCAAATTCGAAATTCTCCCGTCATCAGTTATCGTCCGAAGGGAGAGTAGGAGTGGCGAAGTCGCTGGTCATTGTGGAATCTCCGGCCAAGGCCAAGACCCTCTCCAAATTTCTGGGGAAGGGTTATCAAGTTAAAGCCTCTTACGGCCATGTCCGCGATCTGCCGCCGAATCGCCTCGCGGTGGATACGAAGCGGGACTTCAAGCCCCAGTACCAAACGGTCAGGGGACGGGAAAAGGTCTTGGAGGAGATCCGCAAGAGTGCCCGAGGTGCTCAGGCCATCTATGTCGCCACCGATCCGGATCGCGAGGGCGAGGCCATTGGGTGGCATCTCGTCCAAGAACTGAAGCCTCCGAAGAAGGCCGTTCGGCGGGTGGTCTTCCATGAGGTAACCAGGCGAGCTGTCGAAGAGGCCTTCGCCCATCCTGGCTCCCTCGATCTCAAGAAGGTCGAGGCCCAGCAGGCGCGTCGCATCCTCGATCGCCTGGTGGGATACCAGGTGAGTCCTCTGCTGTGGGAGAAGGTTAGGCGCGGCTTGAGCGCTGGGCGGGTCCAGTCCGTGGCGCTGCGCCTGATCGTCGACCGCGAACGAGAGATTCACGCTTTTACTTCCCAGGAGTACTGGACCATCGAGGCCCTCCTCGCCGGAGGCGTGCCGCCGGAGTTTCGGGCCCGACTCTTCCGAGTCGATGGAGAAAAGGTCGAGATCCACACCGCGGCCGAGGCCCAAGGCGTCCTCCGAGAGCTTGAGGGAGAACGCTTCCAGGTCAAAACAGTCAGCACCCGGGAGCGCAAGCGCCATCCCGTTCCGCCTTTCACAACCTCGAAGCTCCAGCAGGAGGCAGTGCGAAAGCTCCGGATGACCGCCCGACGGGCCATGATGATTGCGCAGCAGCTCTACGAAGGAATCGAATTGGGGAAAGAAGGGGGGGTCGGTTTGATCACGTACATGCGGACCGACTCCACCCGAGTATCGACCGAGGCGGTGGAAGAGGCGCGCCGTTACGTGACTGAGCGGTTTGGTGCAGTGTACGTGCCCGAGCGTCCCCCCGTGTACAAGAGCGCCAAAGCAGCCCAAGAGGCGCACGAGGCCATTAGGCCGACGTCCGTTTTGCGGGATCCCGCTACGGTGGCCCACTACCTCACGCGAGACCAGCTTAACCTCTACACCTTGATCTGGAACCGTTTCGTCGCCTCACAGATGCCTTCCGCCCTCTTTGATGTGACCACAGTCGACGTCGAGGCGGGTCGTTTTGTGTTCCGGGCCACAGGACGGGTCACGCGCTTTGACGGATTCATGCGCCTGTACGTGGAGGGGACTGACGAGGGCGTGAAGCCACGGAGAGAGGAGGGACAGGAAGCCGATGGCGAGGGCGAGTCCGACCAAGAAATGACGTTACCCCGCCTGCAGGAAGGAGAAGCTCTGGAGCTGCGCGCGCTCGATCCCGCGCAACATTTCACTCAACCGCCGCCCCGCTACACGGAAGCCACGCTGGTCAAGGAGCTGGAGGAGAAAGGGATCGGTCGCCCCAGTACCTATGCCCCCATCCTGCAGGTTATCCAAAATCGCGATTACGTCGTGAAAGAAAATGGACGATTCAGGCCGACGGAGATCGGGGAGGTGGTGATCGATCTTTTGGTCAAGAGCTTTCCCCGGATTATGGACCTTGAGTTCACGGCCCGCATGGAGTCGACTCTCGATGAGATTGAGGAGGGGAAGGTCGAGTGGCTCGAGGAGATGCGGCGGTTCTACGGGGCCTTCTCCAAGTGGCTAAAACAGGCCAAGACCGATATGGAGAATCTCAAGACCCTCGAGGAGAAAACCGAAGAAATCTGCGAGAAGTGCGGAAGCCCGATGATCATCCGCTGGGGTCGCTTCGGGAAGTTCTTGGCCTGCTCGGCCTACCCCGAATGTAAGAACACGCGTGAGCTCGTGCAAGCCGACGACCGCGGACCGACGAGACATTCGGCTGAGCTCAGTCGAAGCCCCGACGATCGGGGGGACGAGCGTGGAGAGGTGGGCTCTTCGGAGAACAGTGGACCATCAACTGTGAACGAAACAAAGGCGTGCGAGAACTGTGGACGACCCATGGTTCTGAAACGGGGTCGGTACGGGGTTTTCTGGGCGTGCAGCGGCTACCCCGACTGCCGAACTGTCCTCCGTCTCGACGGAAAGGAAAAGGCCGCGGCGGAGCCGACGGATGAAAAGTGCGAGACCTGTGGCGCCCCGATGGTGATTCGCCACGGCCGGTATGGCCGCTTCCTGGCCTGTTCAACCTATCCGAAGTGTCGTACCGTGAGGCCGCTTCCCCTCGATGTCAAATGCCCTCGGTGTGGTGCGGCGCTCACCCAGCGCCGTTCTAAGCGGGGGAGAGCCTTTTACGGATGCACCGGCTATCCTGGCTGTACCTTCGTCCTCTGGCATCGCCCGATCCCTGAGTCCTGCCCCGACTGTGCCGCCCGTTTTCTCGTGGAGCACCGGACTCGCCAGGGGGTTCAGCTTCGCTGTGTAACGGAGGGTTGCAATTACCGCAAGTCAAGGGCATAATCAGCTTCATGATGCCCAAGGCGTGCGTGACCATCGTCGGCGGAGGATTGGCGGGTGCCGAGGCGGCCTGGCAGGCGGCCGAGCGGGGTGTCCCGGTGCGCCTCTTCGAGATGCGACCGGCCACCAGGACGCCAGCGCATCAGACCCACCTGCTCGCCGAACTTGTCTGCAGTAATTCCTTAAAGTCGCTGGAACCCGCTACTGCCTCCGGCCTGCTTCATGCCGAGGCAGAGCGACTGGGCTCGGTCATTCAGCAGGTGGCCAGGACGCATGCGGTCCCGGCGGGCACGGCGCTCGCCGTGGACCGAACGGCCTTTGCCCAAGAGGTCACCCGCCGCATTGAAGACCACCCTCTGATTGATCTTCGCCGGGAAGAGGTCACCGTACTCCCTGTCGAGCGGCCCCTCATCATTGCCACGGGTCCCTTAACCTCGAGTCCGCTGGCGGAAAACCTGCGACATCTCTTTCATCAGTATCTGGACGAACAACCTCCATCTTATTTCTCCGCTTCGGACGCGCGACTCCTCCATTTCTACGACGCCATCTCGCCCATCCTGGCGAGCGAGTCCGTGGACCAGGGGAAGATCTTCGCCGCCTCCCGGTATGGCAAAGGGGGCGAGGATTACTGGAACTGTCCCATGACCGAAGAGGAATACGAGGCCTTTTGGCGGGCGTTGGTTGCGGCAGAGCTGTATCCTCTCCACGATTTTGAGGACCTGGGTGAAGCCTGTTTCTTTGAGGGATGCCTGCCCCTTGAAGAGCTAGCCCGACGCGGCAGGGAGGCACTGCTGTACGGCCCCCTCAAGCCGGTGGGTTTGACCGATCCCCGGACGGGGCAGCGCCCTTGTGGGGTCGTGCAGCTTCGCCAGGAAGACAAAGCAGGCCAGATGGTGAACATGGTGGGGTTTCAAACACGTCTCAAACGGGGTGAGCAGCAGCGGATCTTCCGGATGATCCCGGGCCTCGAGCAGGCAGAGTTCCTCCGCTATGGAAGTATCCATCGCAATACGTATATTCCCGCCCCTCTCCTGCTTGGATTGACCCTGCAGTTCAAGGGAGACAAAGGTTTGTTTGTTGCCGGACAACTCATTGGGGTCGAAGGATATCTAGAGTCGATGGTGTCTGGGCTGCTCGCAGGGATGAATGCGGCCCGGCTTGTTCACGGCCTGGAGCCAGTCACCCCTCCATGCGATACGATGCTGGGGGCGTTGTTGTCCTATATCACGTCAGCCGCTCCTTCCCGATTCCAGCCGATGAATGCGAATTTCGGTCTTTTACCACCCCTCGACACCAGGGTCCGTGACCGGCGGGAGCGCCACGCCGCATTGGCGCGGCGGTCCTGCGAGGCCATGGAGGCTTGGATCCGAATTTTTGCTTGATCTTTCCTCCGCCAGGCCGTATCGTGCATCCCCGAGGGGATAGCGGATTCGGCTATCCCCTCCGTTGCTATGGGGCGGCAGTGCAACAACTCGTCGAACAATATCTGCGGGAGGTAGAGGCTGAGGGATCCTCCCCACATACCGTGCGCAATTACCGCATTGACCTGACCCAGTTCGTGGCATTTCTGCGGGCGATGCACCCGGAAGCGCCCGAGGGGACGCTGCTCAAGCGGATAGAGCCGCTCACGGTACGAGCGTTCATCGCGTCGCGGCGCAGTCGGGGACTTTCCCCAAGCACGCTGGCGCGCAAGGTGGCCGCCATGCGGTCGTTTTTTCACTACTGTTGTCGTCAGGGACGTCTTCGCTGGAATCCTGCCACCCTGGTCACGACACCCAAACTGCCCAAGCGACTCCCCCCGCACCTCACGGTGGATCAGGCGTTTCAACTCCTGGCCACACCCCAGGGCGAGTTGCCGCTCTCCCTGCGGGACCGGGCGATCCTGGAGCTCTTCTACGGCTCGGGGATCCGCGTGGGAGAACTCACCGGTCTCTCCGTTGAAGATCTCGATCTCAACCAGCGACTGGTCAAAGTCCGGGGAAAGGGGAACAAGGAGCGGATCGTCCCCATCGGGCGGCATGCGGCGAAGGCTGTGGCGGCGTACCTGGCGGCCAGACAGGGGTCGAGCGAAGAACCGGGCGCTGGCCGACGCGCTCCCGTTTTCCTGAATCATCGCGGAGGACGCCTGAGCCCGCGCAGCGTCGAGCGGCTTCTCGAGAAGTATCTCCGCATAAGTGGCGTGGGGAAGGCCATTACACCCCACGGTCTGCGACATAGCTTTGCCACGCATCTGCTACAGGGGGGGGCAGACCTCCGGGTGATCCAAGAGCTGCTTGGGCATGCGAGGCTCACGACGACCCAGCGATATACCCATGTCAATCTGGATCAGCT
The DNA here is from genome assembly GCA_964558395.1 of uncultured bacterium. Lineage (GTDB taxonomy): Bacteria > Methylomirabilota > Methylomirabilia > Methylomirabilales > CSP1-5 > CSP1-5. The sequence continues at coordinate 15,056 of CAZLDS010000015.1, forward strand.
CATGGCGGTGTACGACAAGGCACACCCGAAAGCATAAAGGGTTGAGAGCCCTTCGACAGGGCTCAGGGCAGGTCGAGAGTTGAGAGTCAAGGGTTCAAAGAAGGAAAAGGGCCAGGCCATTCGGGGGACGACGATTCTCGCAGTCCGCCATAAAGGACGCGTGGCGGTGGCAGGGGACGGTCAGGTCTCACTCGGCGACACGGTCATGAAACATACGGCCAGGAAAGTTCGCCGGATGTACCATGGTCAAGTGATCGCGGGGTTCGCGGGGGGCGCCGCCGATGCCTTTGCCCTCCTCGGCAAGCTGGAGGCAAAACTGGATGAACATCAGGGAAATCTGCCCCGGGCCGCCGTGGAACTGGCCAAAGATTGGCGGACGGATCGGGTCCTGCGCCGCCTGGAGGCATTACTGGCGGTGGTGGATCAGGAGCACTCCTTCCTCATCTCGGGAACCGGCGATGTGATCGAGCCGGATGATGGAATCATCGGGATCGGGTCGGGAGGACCCTTTGCGGCGGCGGCTGCCCGGGCGCTGGTCAGATTTACCGATCTCGACCTTAAGACCATTTTACATGAGTCGATGCGCATTGCGGCACAGCTGTCCGTTTATAGTAATGATCAGATTGCCATCGAGGAGCTCTAGTGTGCATTCGAGAGTTGAGAACGGAGAGTTGGGAGGGGCCAGATTTCGAATCGCGAATTTCGAATTTGAGATAACCGTGGCTTAAGTCCGAAATCTCAAATTCGAAATATTCCGGACATCGGATGGTGTGAGACCGTGGAACGCTTGACCCCCAAACAGATTGTCATCGAGTTGGATAAGTACATCATTGGCCAACAGGCAGCCAAGAAGGCGGTTGCCATTGCCGTGCGAAACCGGTGGCGGCGGCAGCGGCTTCCGGCTGAGCTCCGGGACGAGGTGGCGCCTAAAAACATCATCATGATCGGTCCGACCGGGATCGGCAAGACCGAGATCGCGCGCCGGCTGGCCAAATTGGCCGAGGCGCCCTTCTTGAAGGTGGAAGCGTCCAAGTTCACCGAGGTGGGCTATGTCGGACGGGATGTGGACTCGATCGTCCGGGATCTGACCGACATTGCGCTGAACATGGTCAGGGGAGAGCGGACGGCTGCCGTGGCAGAGCGGGCGGCCGAGCTGGCCGAGGATCGGCTCCTCGATCTCCTCGTCCCCCCCAGCCGGGCCGGTAGTCCGCCCGTGGGGTTCGAGGCGTCCCAGACCACTCCGTCCGAGACGCGGGAGAAGTTCCGGACGATGCTTCACGAGGGAGTTCTGGATGACCGGATGGTAGAGATCGAGGTCCGGGACCGGGCCCTCCCCATGGTTGAAGTGTTCCCGGGCGCGGGGGTGGAGGGGATGGATCAGCTGCGGGAGATGCTGGATAATATCCTCCCACAGCGGATGAAGCGGCGGAAGGTGAAGGTGAAGGAGGCCCGGCGGATCTTGGCGCAGGAAGAGGCCCAGAAGCTGATTGACATGGATGAGGTGGTTGCCGAGGCGGTCCGGCGCGTCGAGAACTCTGGCATCGTCTTCCTGGACGAGATCGACAAGATCGCGGGCCGGGAGCAGGCATACGGTCCGGACGTGTCCCGGGAGGGAGTACAGCGAGATCTCCTCCCGATCGTCGAAGGGTCTACGGTCAATACCAAACACGGCATGGTTAAGACCGACCATATCCTCTTTATCGCGGCCGGAGCCTTCCATGTCTCGAAACCGGCAGACCTGATTCCGGAGATGCAAGGCCGATTCCCCCTCCGGGTGGAACTCAACAGTCTCTCGAAGGAGGACTTTGTCCGGATTTTGACTGAACCTGAGAATGCTCTCACCAAACAGTATACGGCCCTCTTGGCCACCGAGGGGGTGGATCTTCACCTGAGCGCCGACGCCATTGAGGAGATTGCCAGTATTGCCACGGCGGTCAACCAAGCAACCGAAAACATCGGAGCGAGACGACTTTACACCATTATGGAGCGACTCCTCGAAGATGTCTCGTTCGAGGCCCCGAATATGGAAGGGGTGAAGGTGGAGATTAATGCCGCCTATGTGCGGGAAAAGCTTCAGGATATCATTCGGGATGAAGACCTCAGTCGGTATATTTTGTAGG
>CAZLDS010000015.1:17275-60873 GCA_964558395.1 uncultured bacterium
GAGAGTCAAGGACTGAGGACTGAGAAATATCACGAACACCAAACACCCAACACCCGCTGCGGAGCAGGCACGTGAGTGAACCGCGGAGTGAGTCGGCCCTCGAGAAGGCTCAGATCTTGATCGAGGCGCTTCCGTACATCCAGAGCTTTTTTGGAAAGACCATCGTGGTCAAGTATGGCGGGGCGGCCATGGTCAAGGAGAAACTGAAGGCGGAGGTCGCGCAGGATATCGTTCTGATGCGCTATGTCGGGATGCGGCCGGTGGTCGTCCACGGCGGCGGTCCGCAGATCGGAGAGGCCATGGCGAAGGTTGGGCTCACGCCCACCTTTGTCGACGGCCTGCGCGTGACCGATCCCGAAACCATGCGTATTGTGGAAACCGTCATGGTGGGGAGTATCAATCAGGAGATAGTCGGCTTGATCAATCGCAGCGGCGGGACAGCCGTGGGGCTTTCCGGCAAGGATGGAAACCTTATCAAGGCGCGGAAGACCACGCACCGGCGCGGGAAGGGCAGTGAAGCGTTGGTGGACCTGGGACTCGTGGGGGAGGTGGTCGCGGTAGACCCCCGAGTGGTTCGCTCCATGGAAGACGAGGGCTTCATCCCGGTCATTGCTCCGACCGGCGTGGATGAGGAGGGGATCACCTATAACATCAACGCCGATGTGGCCGCGGGTGAGATCGCGGCGGCCCTGAGTGCGGAGAAGCTGATCCTCCTGACCGACATTGACGGGATCCTCGATCGGGGCGGACAGTTGTTTTCCAGCCTGAGTCGAGACGATGTCGAAAAGCTCGTGGAGGAACAGGTGATCTCGACGGGCATGCTGCCCAAGGTGAAGGCTTGCCTCAGGGCTTTGGAAGGTGGGGTCAACAAGACCCATATTATCAACGGCATAATCCCGCATGCCCTGCTCTTGGAGCTCTTCACCGCCGCGGGGATCGGGACGGAAATCACCGCCTAATGGAAGCAGTCAGCCGTCAGCGATCAGCTGTCAGCAAATTTTCGGCAGTCAGCTGTTAGGAGTGAGCTATCGGCAAAAAACACGTATGAAAGGGTTCTTCCAGTGCTGACCGCTGATTGCTAAGGGCTTGTCAATTGCGGACAGCGGACAGCTCACAGCGAGGGTGGAGTGGATGACTGACACGGAAGGATTGATAGCCAGCGCGAGCCGCTACCTCGCCAATACCTACGCCAGGTTTCCCGTGGTCCTCGAGCGAGGGGAGGGGTGCCGGGTCTGGGATGTCGAGGGGAAGGAATACCTCGACTTTGTGGCCGGGATTGCCGTCTGCGCCTTGGGCCACTGTCATCCGGCCCTCGTCCAGGCCGTCAAGAGCCAGGCGGCACGACTCCTCCACGTCAGCAACCTTTATCATATAGAGCCCCAGATTCGGCTCGCCGAGCTGCTGTGCAAGCATTGCTTTGCTGACCGGGTCTTCTTCTGTAACAGTGGGGCCGAGGCGAACGAGGCGGCCATCAAGCTGGCTCGGAAGTACGTCAAGGAACATCGGGGCCCTCAGCGCGTCGAGATTATCACCATGGAGAGCGGCTTCCACGGTCGGACGTTGGCCACCGTGACCGCCACCGCGCAACCCAAGTATCAGATGGGCTTCGAGCCGCTTGTCCCTGGCTTTCGGTATGTCCCTTTCGGGGATGTCGGGGCGGCGGAGCAAGCCGTGGATTCCCGAACAGCGGCGATCCTGGTGGAGCCGATCCAGGGAGAAGGAGGGGTGCGGGTCCCGTCGGACGGATACCTGCAGGGGCTTCGGAAGCTCTGCGATGAGACCGGGACCCTGCTGATCTTCGATGAGGTCCAGACCGGAATTGGCCGTACTGGCCGGCTCTTCGCGTACGAACACTGGGGAACGATACCGGACATCATAACGCTCGCGAAAGCCCTTGGCGGAGGACTCCCGATTGGGGCCATGCTGGCCAAGGAGGAGGTGGCGTCCAGTTTTACCCCCGGGACGCATGCCGCCACCTTCGGAGGGAATCCGCTCGTCACCGCGGCTGCCTTCGCAACACTGACCACCGTCCTGAAGGAAGATCTGGTTTCACGGGCAGCCGAGATGGGGGAGCGACTCGTACGTGAGCTTCAGACCGTTCAGGCGGCGCATCAGTCAGTCAAGGCAATCCGGGGAAAGGGCCTGCTGGTCGGAATGGAACTGAATCGAGAGGTGAAACCTGTCCTCATGATGTGTCTTGAACGGGGGCTCTTGTTGAGTAGCGCGGGCGAGAAAGTTATCCGGTTTGCCCCGCCCCTCATTGTGAGTGAGCAAGAGGTGCGTCGAGCCGTGGACGTGGTCGACGCGGTCCTCCGGGAGGTGAGGGAATGAAACAGGATCTCGTTTCCATCCGTGATCTTGCCCGAGAGGAGATCGAAAAGTTCTTTGTCCTCGCCGCGGATCTGAAGCAACGCCTGAAGCGAGGGGAGGTCCACGCCCTGCTGCCGGGCAAGACCTTGGCCCTGATTTTCGAAAAGCCCTCACTCAGAACTCGGGTGACCTTCGAGGTGGCGATGACCCAGTTGGGGGGGGATGCCATCTATCTGGCTCCGCAGGACATTCGTTTGGGGGAGCGTGAGACCGTAGAGGATGGGGCCCGGAATCTTTCCCGTTGGGTAGACGGAATCGTGGCTCGGACCTTTGAACACCGGCTCGTGGAGCAGCTTGCCCAGTACGCGACGGTCCCGGTGATCAACGGCCTGACCGATGTGTTACATCCCTGTCAGGTTCTGGGTGATCTCTTCACGCTGCGGGAAAAGAGGGACCGACTGGACGGACTCCGCGTTGCCTTCATCGGGGATGGCAATAACGTTTGTAATTCCTGGCTCTACGCGGCGGCGAAGATGGGGATCTACCTGACCGTCGCCTGCCCCAGGGGATACGACCCCCACCGCGATGTGTTCGCCAAGGCTCGGGCGGAAGCGGAGGCGACCCAGGCGAGATTGGAGATCATTCACGATCCGATGCGAGCGGCCACGGGGGCGGATGTCGTGTACACAGATGTGTGGACCAGCATGGGAAGTGAGGAGCAGCGGGCCAAGCGGATGCGGGACTTTCAGAGCTTTCAAGTGAACCAAGCACTGGTCAGGTTGGCCCACACGGATGCGCTAGTGATGCACTGTCTGCCAGCCCATCGTGGGGAAGAGATCACCGACGAGGTCATGGACGGGCCGCACTCCATCGTCTTGGACCAGGCGGAGAATCGCCTCCATGTGCAGAAGGCGATCTTGGTGACGCTCTTGGGACGAAGAGAGGAACCTGCAGCACATAGGTGGTTTTTCCCGAAGCTTGCCTTCAGAAGGTGGACGTCTTCCTAGAGCGTGCGCGAGGCGGCTCGAGTGAAGAAATCCGATTGTGGGCCGGAGGTGAGGCAGATCAAAAAAGTTGTTCTGGCGTATAGCGGGGGGCTCGATACGTCGGTGATCCTGCATTGGCTCATCGCAACCTACCGGTGCGAGGTGATCGCCTTCTGTGCCGATTTGGGTCAGGGTGAAGAGCTTGATGACGTGAAGGAGAAGGCCCGAAAAACCGGGGCGCGCAAAGTGTACATCGAGGACCTGAAAGAAGAGTTTGTCCGGGATTTCGTCTTTCCGTGCCTAAAGGCCAACGCGGTGTACGAGGGGGGGTATCTCTTGGGTACCTCCATGGCGCGCCCCCTGATCGCCAAGGGACAGATCGAGTGTGCTCGACGGGAGAAAGCCGATGCGGTCGCCCATGGAGCCACCGGAAAAGGGAACGACCAAGTGCGGTTCGAGCTGACCTATATGGCGCTCAATCCGGACATCACGATCATTGCGCCGTGGAGGGAGTGGGATCTTCACTCCCGCTCCGACCTCGTGGCCTATGCCCGACGGCATGGCATTGCGGTCCCCGTGACACCGGAAAAGCCGTACTCCAGTGACCGGAATCTCTTTCACATTAGCTTTGAGGGAGGCGTGCTCGAAGATCCCTGGCGGGAGCCATCCGAGGAGATGTTTACTCTCACCGTCGCGCCTGAAAAGGCACCTGACTATCCCACGTATGTGGAAATTGGGTTTGTCGAGGGGATTCCCGTGACGTTGAACGGTCGGAAGCTGTCACCGGCGAGGCTGCTGGCCACCCTGAATGAGATCGCCGGCAACAACGGCGTCGGCCGGGTGGACATCGTCGAAAACCGGTATGTGGGCATGAAGTCGCGAGGCGTATATGAGACGCCCGGAGGGACGGTCCTGCAGATGGCCCATCAAGCGGTGGAGTCGATCACCATGGACCGTGAGGTCATGCGGCTCCGGGATAGTCTTGTCCCGCGGTTCGCCGAGCTGGTGTATTACGGGTACTGGTACTCTCCAGAGATGGAAGTTCTACAAAGGACGATCGACGAAACGCAGAAGCACGTCACCGGAACGGCGCGGATCAAGCTCTTCAAGGGGAACTGTCTCGTGGTTGGCAGAAAATCCGCCGCGTCGCTCTACGATCCCGCACTGGCCACGTTCGAGGCGGATCGGGTCTATCAGCAGAAGGACGCCGAGGGGTTCATCCGGCTCAACGCCCTGAGACTGCGTCTGCAGGGCTCAAGGCGGCGGCGAGGAAAAAAGTAGTCATGGGAAAGACCAGGAAAGCCTGGAGTGGCAGATTTGCCGGGCCGACAGAGCGAAGGGCGGAGGAGTACACCGCTTCCCTTCCGTTCGACTGGCGCCTCTACCCATACGATATTCAGGGTTCCATTGCGTACACCCGCGCCTTGGTAAAGGCCGGGGTCCTGATGGAAAACGAAGGGACGCGTATCGTGCAAGGCCTTGAGGAAATCAAAAGGGAGCTGGACGGGGCGCGGCTGGACCCGGATCCTATGTACGAAGACGTCCATATGTATATCGAAGGACGGCTCATCGACTCGATTGGAGAGGTGGGAGGCAAGCTCCACACGGGGCGCAGTCGAAACGAGCAGGTGGCGTTAGACCTCCGCCTTTATCTCAGGGCTGAAATCGAGGCAATCTGCGGGGAGATCCAGGAGCTTCAAGGGGCATTACTGGATCAGGCCGAGAAGTATGTTGATGCCGTCCTCCCCGGCTACACACATCTGCAGCGAGCACAGCCGATCCTGTGGGCCCACCACCTGATGGCTTATGTGGAGATGTGCGATCGCGATGTGGCCCGGTTCCACGATTGTGTGAAGCGCCTCAACATTATGCCATTGGGGTCAGGGGCGTTGGCGGGGACGGCCTATCCCATCGACCGAGCGGAGCTCGCTCGGGATTTAGGATTTTCTTACGTGTCGCGGAACAGCGTCGATGCCGTGTCGGACCGGGACTTCGCCCTCGAGTTTCTGGCCGGGGCGAGCATCACGATGACCCACCTCTCGCGCCTCGGTGAAGAGATCGTGCTCTGGGCGTCCGCGGAGTTTGCCTTTGTTGATGTGCCCGAGGCCTTTGCCACCGGTTCTAGTCTCATGCCCCAGAAGAAGAACCCGGATGTGGCGGAGTTGGCCCGTGGAAAGGCTGGTCGGGTCTTCGGTAATCTGGTTGGACTCCTGACTGCGATGAAGGGGCTCCCCTTGAGCTACAACCGAGATCTCCAGGAGGATAAGGAGGGGGTCTTTGATGCCGTGGACACCGTACGGGGGACTCTGCAGGTCCTCGCGCCGCTCGTGCGTGGGCTCCGCGTGAATGCCGACCGCATGCGTCAGGCAACAGAGGGAGGGTTCCTGAATGCGACTGACGCCGCGGACTACTTGGTGAGTAAAGGACTTCCCTTTCGCCAGGCCCATGAAGTGGTCGGAACGATCGTGCGGTATTGCCTGGACCATGGAAAGCGTCTCGATCAACTCTCCCCGGAGGAGCTTGCGGGATACTCGCCCCTCTTTGACGAGGGATTCTACGGGTACATCGAGCTGGGGGCATCTCTCAGCCGACGGGGGGTTGTCGGAGGGACGGCGCCGAAACAGGTCCGAGAGGCGATTCACACCGCGCGGGCCGCACTCAAAAAGGGAGAGCGTCCGCGGTGAAGGGCCATCCGCGCTTGGCGCTGCTTTTCACCGCCTTATGCCTGGTGACGGCCTGCGGCGTCAAAAGTCCTCCCAAGCGCCCGGAACCAAAATCCCCCCCGACGACTACAGGGCACAAAGCGCCCCCCCAAGGCGGCAGCCGCCTCGTTCTCTCCACGGCCATCGTCACGACGCTTTAGAATCGGCCGCTTGCCTCCCCGTCCTGCTAGATTTTTCACTCCGAAGATCCACTCTTGGCCCCGCGATCCTGCCTGCAAAGAATTCTCAGGCAACGAATGCAAAAACTGCATATTGACAAGGGGTTGGACGGAGAAGTTTGTTGGCGTGCTTCCGAAACTAAGAGATAGTTTGGAGTTCACGGCCTCGTGATTTTGCTTGAAAGGGGGGGCACGTTACGGTGAATGACCCAACCGTGGAGACCTTGGTGCGGCGGTTGACTCACATGGAGCAAGAGAATCGGCGTTAGAAGTGGTGGATGACCGCGACCCCTGCCGTGATCGGGGCTGCAATCGTGGTGAACAATGTGGTACCGAGGACTGTAATCGAGGCGCGGTGGTTTGTCCTGCGGGACGCCGGAGGAAAGAGCCGCGCCGAATTGGTTTTAACGATGATAGATGGTAGTTCAGTCCTCGTGCTGAAGGATGAAGAGGGAAACCCCGGTGCAGCCCTCAGTGTGCTCTCAGACGGACCCCGGAGCGTGAGCCTGGTGGCTGAGAACGGCAAAACACGGTCCATACTCACCGGGCGTGCCGACGGCGGACTCCACGAAGCTCCCGTCGCTTTGAGCGGGTGACAAGGAGGCCACAGCGAAGACCGCCCCGAGGCGCGCTAGTGCGCCGTGTATTACCCTGTAACGCTCTATCTCCCCGCCGGGTGTCGGTCTCCTCAGTGATCCGCGAAGAAATCGTACACGTAGTCGTGGGCGGCCAGGGCCTTCTTACTCATGGTGGCCGCCTGGACTCGCTTCATGATCTCCTCGCGGCGGAGGTCGAAGATCGCGTCGAAGATTTCGGCGCGCTCCTGGGCGTTCGCCTCTCCCGCGACGAAGAGCACGCGGGCGCTGTGCTGGACGTAGCGGGCGCAGAGGAGCTGCCGCTTGAGGAGCTCCATGATAACAGGTGCCTTGGCACGATCGAATCGGCCCGGATCGCCGCGGCGGTCCAACTCGGCGAAGAACGCGTACGTCCAGTCGTTGTGGTAGTCCCACAACTTCTTGAACAGCTCTTTCGTGAAGCGGGTGCCCGCCTTGACCTGGAAGGCGTTCTGGGCCGGGACGAGCCCGTCCTCGGTGAGGGCCGGGCCTTTGAGGTAACCGTCCTTCGTGATGGCGGCCTGGTGATGGATGAGGGTCCAGAGCCACGAGACGTCGATTCGATAGGTGGCGAGGTCGTTCATGAACCTGAGGCGGAGCTCGTAGTCGTCGATGGCAGCCGCGAAGTTGCCGTTGAGGATCTGGAAGCCGTAGTTCGCGGCCATATAGAAGGCGTGCTGGATGTTCTCGATCGTAATGTCGCCCTTCGGCACCCCGTAGATGTCTTCCCAGAGCTCATGCGTGAAGAGCTTTTCCGGTGTGTTGTACATGTCCTTCGTGATGACCCAGGGCGTGATCTTGCCTTGCGCGTTCAGCAGGTCGCGGGATTGGAGGAGAGACCGCTCCGCGTCGCTGAGACCGCTGGCGACCGTCGGCACCGGTTTGCCCTTCACGTCCACGGTCTCGCGCGACGCATCGACGAGGGCCTGGAGCTGTGTCACCGGCGCCTGGAGGGGGCCGTTGCCCGCGGCGACGTAAGCCGGCTCCGGGCTGGCGACCCAGCTCTGCCGATAGGCGTCGTAGAGGCGTCCCTTGACCCGGCCGGAAAGGATCTCTTCCAGGGTGGGCTGCTGCCCGCCGGACGGGGGGGGTCCGTCGGGTACGAACATGAGGCCCAGCAGGCGCTCTCTGAGCTTGTCGATGACAATGGCGCGGAGCGCGAGCGGGTTATAGCTGGCGCGGCCATATGGGTCGGCGGGCTGGTAGATCATGACCGCGGCCATGCCGCCGATCGGTCCCCCATGGCTGAACTCGCCGTTCTTCATGCCGGCCATCAGCATCAGCAGCGCGTTGTACCGCTGGTACGCGATCATGATCGGCGAGGCCATGCCGACTGACTGCGGATCCGGAAAGACGCCCTGCGAGTCGTCCTTCCACATCTCGATCAGGCTGCCCAGATAGTCCCAGCGGCCGACGTTCGTCCCCAGGAGTCGGCGCCGTAGCACCCAGGCGATCGCGGGCAGGAACCGGCCCGCGTTGCCCTCCTCATACAAGATCTTGATTTTGAAGGTCCCCGGCCGCACGCCGATCGTCTCCTCCACCCGCACCAGGAGCTTCTCGAGAATCAGGGCCTCCTGCGGGGTCTGGATCTTCGGGATGTAGTAGTACACGCCGGTGCCGGCGCGCGTGAGGGCGTCATAGGTGTTGACGGCCCAGAGGATGGTGATGGGGATCATGGCAGGCACAGGCCGGCCGTCCACCGTGATGTGGTCGAACAGCAAGTGCATCCCGGGAGGCCGGGCGAACCGGGTCGGCCACTCGGCCGGGGAGTTCTTGATCCGGTACACGCGAGGCTGGCCTTTTTTCACCACCTCGTAGGGACGGTCGGCCCAGCGGCCCTCCAGAATGTCTTTGGCGTTCTGCATGGCCGCGAAGATCCCGATGGGCTGATCCTTCGGCGTGCCGTCGGGCCGGAAGTGAGGGGGCGATGCGTCCTCGAAGTCCGGCATGTTTATGGGCGCCGCGCTGTTCAAGGCGTTGAAGGCCATGTCGAGCGGATGCCACGGGCCCGTGAGTTCCAGGCCAGGGTTCGTTAACGGATGGGCGTCCTTCGGGATGGGCACCTCGTCGTTGAGGCGCCAGCGCCACTGGCTGTCCCGGGCGAGGAAGTTGTCGATCATGCCCTGGACGATCTGTTGAAAGGTCCAGGGCTTCCCCGTCACGGGGTCGTTAAAGGTGTCGTCCCACTTCGGCCAGGCGTATTTCTCCCTGACCGGCGCGGAGGATGCGAGGAGCTCCCGGCGCGCGGTGAGGACCTTCGCGATCTCGGAAGCCAGCTCGCGGGTCAGCGCGAGGATCAGCTTTTCGACGTCGACGTCACGGCCGTTGACTTTCTTGGTCCCGAAGATCTCCGGAAAGGTTTGGGCGATGTCTTTGCGGATGATCATGGCCTCGGCCTCCTCAGCATGTCGGTGTGGGCATGCCTCTGATTGAACCATCTGGCCGCCTAAACCTGGCTGCCGTACGGGCCCTCTCTGGATGCTTACGGTGGCGGGAGTGCGGAGAAGTGTGCAGATGCTACAGGAGGATGAAGCGCCAGTCAAGGGGGCGATCGTGACGGGGGGGCCGCGGCATGGGTCCCGCCACGGCGCTCGCGTACGCATGGGAGGGGGAGAGTCTTGCGATCTGCTTGGGGACCGCTGTCGAGCGCTGGCATCCGCAAGATGGCCATCAATCTCAGGGGGCCTGGTTGATGGCGTGTGCCGTGATCCCCCACATTCCTCTCTCCCAGTCCAGAGATGATCGGCATAACGCCGGAATCATCTCGTGTCCCTACTTTCCCTTTGACAGGTTCCGCGGTGGTGTGCTAACTAACGAGAAGCAAGGAATTTGTGCCAACATGTATCTCCCTCCCCAAGAGCGACACGGTCCCGCCGCGCAGGGGATATTTGCCCATGCATCACTTTCATTATCGGGGTGAGAACCTCTACTGTGAAGAGGTTCCCATCGCGGCCCTGGCCGAGAAGGTTGGGACCCCGTTCTATCTGTACAGTCACGCCACCCTTACCCGTCACTTCCGGGTGTTCGACGAGGCCTTCCAAGAAATTCCTCACCTGATCTGCTTCGCCGCCAAAGCCAACGCCAACCTCGCCATCCTGAGCCTCTTCGCCAGCATGGGAGGCGGAGCGGATGTCGTTTCTGGCGGAGAACTCTTCCGCGCGCTGAAGGCCGGGATTCCACCCAGCCGTATCGTCTTCGCTGGGGTGGGAAAGAGTCGGCAAGAGATCGTCGAGGCCCTGAAGGCCGATATTCTCATGTTCAATGTAGAGTCCTCTCAGGAACTTCGGCTGCTGAACCAGGTGGCTGGAGAGATGGGAACGATGGCGCGGGTGGCCCTCCGGGTAAATCCCGATGTGGATCCCAAGACGCATCCGTATATCTCCACCGGACTTAAGAAGAGCAAATTCGGTATTGATATCTCCTTGGCCCTTGAGGAGTACCAGCTAGCCAAGGCCTTAGGCGACATTGGGATCGTCGGCGTCCATACGCATATCGGATCGCAGATTACCGATGTCGCTCCCTTCGTGGACAGCTTATCCCGAATTGCAGCGCTCGCCAGTGAGCTGCGCACCCTTGGCATCGATATTCGCTACGTCGATGTGGGCGGAGGCCTCGGGATCCCGTACGACGATGAGGTGCCCCCGCATCCTAGTGAAATGGCGAAGGCCGTAAACCCAATCCTGAAATCGCTTGACTGCACCATTGTCTTCGAACCAGGGCGGGTCATCATGGGGAACGCCGGCATCCTTGTGACGAAGGTCCTCTATTCGAAACGGACCCCCGCAAAGACCTTTGTGATCGTGGATGCGGGGATGAATGATCTGATCAGGCCGAGCTTGTATGAATCGTACCACGCCATCCAGCCGGTTCGGCGCCCTGATGGCAGGGAGCGCCTGACTGTGGATGTGGTCGGCCCCATCTGCGAATCGGGAGACTTTCTGGCCAAAGATCGGGAGATGACAACGGTGGAACCGGGAGAGCTCCTGGCCGTCATGAGCGCAGGGGCCTACGGTTTCACCATGGCCTCGAACTATAACGCCCGCCCGCGGTCTGCGGAGGTGCTGGTCAAGGGAGATCGCCATTTCGTCGTCCGGGCGCGCGAGAGCTACGAAGATCTCATTCGCGGAGAGGACATTCCCGACAACCTATAACTGGTTCAGGGTTGAGGGTTCAGAGTTCATGGTTCGGATTCATTGGAAGAACGTTACTGGGCCTCAATCCATGAACCCTGAACTGTAAACTCTGAACTGATGGAGGTGGGCGATGAAAAAGAAAAGCTTTGAAGGGTCTATGGTCGCGATGGTCACCCCCTTTCGAGATGGGCGGGTGGATGAAGCCAAGATCGGCGAGCTTGTGGAATTTCACGTGAAGAATGGAACCGACGCCATCATCCCGTGTGGAACCACGGGTGAGTCTCCTACCCTGAGCCATGATGAACACATGCGGGTGGTCGAAGTCACGATTAAAGCCGCGGCGGGGCGGGTTCCGGTAATAGCTGGGACCGGGTCGAACTCCACAGCTGAGGCAATCGAGTTGACCGCGCACGCGAAAAAGGCACGCGCCGACGGGGTGCTGATGGTTTGTCCCTATTACAACAAACCGACGCAGAGCGGTCTCGTCGCCCACTATAAGGCGGTGGCGGAGGCGGTGGACATTCCAATCATCCTATATAACATCCCGGGGCGGACCGGGGTGAATATGCTTCCTGAGACGGTGGCCACTCTGGCGGATGTTCCCAACATTGTCGCCATGAAAGAGGCCAGTGGATCGTTAGAGCAGATGACCGAGCTGATCAGCCTCTGCGGGGATCGGCTCACCATCGTTTCGGGAGATGATACGCTGACACTTCCTCTCATGGCTGTCGGGGGAAAAGGGGTGATCTCGGTCATTGCTAACATTCTCCCGAAGGAAACGGCTGAAATGACCCGGGCCGCCCTCAACGGGGATTGGAAGCGGGCACGAGAGCTTCACCTGCGCATCTTCCCTCTTTGCAAGGCCATGTTCTACGAGACCAATCCGGTATCGGTGAAGACGGCAATGCAGCTTTTGGGACGGTTGAACGGGGAGCTCAGACTGCCGCTGGCGCCGATGTCTGAGGCCAATCGGGATAAGTTAGCGAAGGCGCTCAAAGCATACGGACTTCTGTCCTGAGCGCATTCGTGTTGCACTGAACGGTGATAGCGGGCAGCGGAGCGATCATGATCCGGGCAATAGTGACCGGGGCGGGCGGAAGGATGGGTGGGCGCGTCCTTGCCCTGGCCAAAGAGGCGGATGACTTTCAGATCGTCGGCGCGACGGAACGGCCTGGCCATCCTGCCATCGGTCGGGATGCTGGAGAGGTGGCCGGACTCGGGGCCGTGGGGGTTAAGGTAACCGACACCCTTGCGAACATCATCACGGGGGCCAATGCGGTCATCGATTTCACCGCTCCGGAGGCCTCCATCGGCCACCTGCGCACGGCGAGCGATGCGGGCGTCGCCATCGTGGTGGGGACCACCGGCTTGAGTAAGGAGCAACTCGACGAGGCCCGCCGTCTCGCCACTAGAATGCCCTGCGTGATCTCTCCTAACATGAGTGTCGGGGTCAATGTCTTGTTCAAGACCCTCAAGGAGGTGGCCAGCACCCTCGGGGACGATTACGATGTGGAGATTGTTGAGGCGCACCATCACTTCAAGAAGGATGCTCCGTCCGGTACCGCGCTTAGGATGGCCCAAGTCGTAGCCGACGCGCTCGGCTGGGACCTGGAACAGGTGGGGATTTACGGGCGAAAGGGGATCGTAGGGGAGAGGCCGAAAACGCAGATCGGCGTGCATACGGTCCGGGCGGGGGATATCGTGGGGGAGCACACGGTCGTCTTCGGCGGAATGGGGGAGCGCGTTGAAATCGTTCACCGGGCCCACAGCCGGGATAATTTTGCCCGGGGGGCTCTTCGGGCTGCGCGGTTTGTGGTGAAAGCGCCAAAGGGACTGTATGATATGGCGGATGTCCTCGGCCTTAAATAACCACTTAGGAACCAGGTTCCTCCACCGTGGCACTGCGCGTGAGCTGCTGGCCGACTGTTGGTCGCTGGCAGCTTTCACTTTCGAGGGAGCGAAGGAATTTCATGCGAATCGTCCGGTTCCAGGCCGGTAGAGAGGCCAGATACGGCGTGGTCGAGGATGACGTCGTTCGAGAAATCGCGGGGGATGTCTTTGGGCGATTCCGGGCCGCCCGCAAGAAACATCCTCTCAAGCGCATCCGCTTCTTGCCCCCGACCGAGCCCGCGAAAATTGTGGGGGTGGGGCTCAACTACCGGGATCATGTGGCCGAAATGGGATTTGAGATTCGTGATGAGCCGGTGATCTACCTCAAGCCGGCGACGACGGTCCTCCCCCATCGAGGCAAGATCCTGTATCCTCAGGGCTCCAACCGCGTGGATTACGAAGCCGAGTTGGCTATCGTCATTGGACGGTACGCCAAGGACGTCTCTGCAAAGAACGCGCGGAGGGTCATCTTAGGGTACACGTGCTTTAATGATGTGACGGCGCGGGACCTGCAGCGTAAGGATGGTCAATGGACTCGGGGGAAGTCTTTTGATACTTTCGCGCCGGTGGGTCCGTGGGTGGAGACCGACTTGGACCCTCACGACGCGCCCATCCGGGCGTACCTGAACGGGGAAATCAAGCAGAACTCCAATACAGCCAACTTCATCTTTGATGTACCATACATTGTGAGCTTCATCACCAACGTGATGCCTCTGTTTCCTGGGGACATCATCGGCACGGGAACCCCGTCGGGCGTTGGCCCGATGAAGCCGGGAGATACCATCGAGATCGAGGTCGAGACGATCGGTCGTCTCCAGAACACCGTCATTCGCAAACCATAGGAGGTGAGCGACCCGATGGAGAAGCGGTATCTGAGAGCCAGCAGACTGAGACAGCTCCCCCCGTATCTTTTCGCCGAGATCGATCGTCTCAAGGTAGAGGCGGTCGAGCGTGGCATGGACATTATCGACTTGGGGGTAGGAGACCCCGACCTTCCCACCCCGCCGCATATCGTAAAACGGATGGCCGAGGCCGCCGCCCATCCCCGATACCACCGCTATCCCTCCTATGAGGGGCTCTTGGCGTTCCGACGTGCAGCGGCCGAGTGGTACCAGGCTCGGTTTGGTGTCGTCCTCGATCCGGCCACAGAGGTCCTGACCCTCATTGGGAGTAAAGAGGGAATTGGACATATCCCACTCGCCTTCATCGATCCTGGGGATACCGTGCTTGTCCCCGATCCCGGCTACCCGGTCTATAACGCGGCGACAGTTTTGGCGGGGGGGATTCCCCACGCCCTCCCCCTCTATCCCTCGAATAGCTTTCTGCCGGATTTGGAGAGTATCCCCCTGGATGTGCTCCGAAAAGCCAAGATGCTCTTCGTGAATTATCCCAATAATCCGACCGCGGCCGTGGCTTCCGAAGCGTTCTTTGCCCAGGCCGTCGATTTTGCCCGGAGGCATCATCTCATCCTCTGTCATGACGCGGCGTACTCCGAGATAGCCTTCGACGGTTTCCGCCCCACGAGCGTGCTCGAAGTGGAAGGAGCGAAGGAGGTGGCCATCGAGTATCATTCGCTGTCGAAAACGTACAATATGACCGGATGGCGCGTGGGATTTGCTGTGGGGAATGCCGAAATTCTGGCTGGGCTAGGCAAGGTCAAGACCAACCTCGATTCCGGCGTGTTTGAGGCGATCCAGCTCGCCGGGATCGAGGCGCTGAATGGGCCCCAGGACTGCGTGGCAGCCCACTGCAAAGTGTATCAAGAGCGACGCGATGTTCTGGTGGAGGGCCTCAATGGCTTCGGATGGAATGTGCCCAAGCCGCAAGCCAGCTTCTATGTTTGGATCTCCGTTCTGACTGGGTATACCTCGACAGAGCTGGTCGAGCGGCTCCTCAATGAGGCGGGGATCGTGACCACGCCGGGCGTGGGCTTCGGGCCGCACGGCGAAGGGTTCATTCGGACTGCCCTGACTGTGCCCGTCGAGCGGATCCGGGAGGCGCTAGAGCGGATCGGCAAAATAAAATTCTAATTCACAGTTCGCGGATGGCAGGTATGAGGTCTTGGGTGTTAGGGATTGGGTTTTCGAGATTCGGCATTCAAGTCTCAGATTCGATACCGAGACCCTAAGACCTCACGCCCAATATCCAAAACCCTACACGGTGAACTGTGAATGGGAGTTGGAGCGATGGATAAGGTCATCATTACGGGCATTCAATTCTACGGCCACCATGGGGCGACAGAGGCGGAGCAGATCCTGGGGCAGCGGTTCCTGGTGGACGTGGAACTGACCCTTGACCTCAGGCCCGCAGGTTCCTCCGACGACCTCACCCAGACGGTGGACTACGCTGATGTGGTGAAGCGGGTCGCTGCGGTCGGCCGGACTCGGCGCTTCCGGCTCTTAGAAGCGTTGGCCGAGGCGACTGCCGCGGAACTCCTCGAGCAGGAGAGGGTCGAGGAGGTTCGGGTTCGGTTGGTCAAATGCGCTCCACCCCTTCCGGATGTCGTCGGGTCAGCGGCGGTGGAGATCGTACGTGGGCGCAAGCGATGACCCGGGCCTATCTTGGCCTCGGTGCCAACTTGGGCGATCGGCAGAGAGCGCTGGAGGACGCCCTCTTGCGCCTTGCACGTCATCCCGGGATTCGCCTCCTCCGCACCTCCTCCCTCTATGAGACGGAGCCGGAGGATGTGGCGGGGGGCGTCTTTCTCAACGGGGTGGTCGAGGTGGAGACCTCGCTCGGTCCTCAGGAACTGCTGGAAGCCCTCGGAGAGGTGGAGGAGGCCTGTGGTCGGCCACGCCTCCGGCAGCGCGGCGAGCCGCGGGTCGCGGATTTGGACCTGCTCCTGTACGGGTCTCAGGTCATGGGGGAACCAGGTCTGCATGTTCCACACCCCCAGATGCATCTTCGACGGTTCGTGCTGGTCCCCCTGGCTGAGCTCGACCCGGGTCTGGTGCATCCCGGGATGGGGATTCCTGTGGGGGATCTCTTAACCCGGCTTCCCGCTGGTGCGGAAGTTCGTGTGACAGCCCGAGACTGGTTTGTGGCCCGGGCGGACGAGAGGGGTGTTTCGTGACGGCCGAGTTTGAGCCCCGGCATCTCGCCGTGGAGGGGCCGATTGGCGTCGGCAAGACGTCACTAGTCGAAATGTTGGCTCAGCGTCTACAGGCGCGGGCGGTGCTGGAAGTCGCTGAAGAGAATCCTTTCCTGAAAGATTTTTACCGAGACATGCCACGGTACGCGTTTCAGGCCCAGCTCTACTTCCTCCTGACGCGTTACCGCCAGCAGCAGGAGCTCCTCCAATTCGACCTGTTCCGGCAGCGATTGATCAGTGATTATCTCTTTCCGCGAGACCGAATTTTTGCCCACCTGACCCTGAACGACCACGAGCTGGCCCTTTACGAAAAGATCCACACCCTGCTGGAAGTGCGGATCCCCAAGCCCGACTTCGTTATTTACTTGCAGGCGGACGTGGATGCGTTGTATAAGAGGATTACGATCCGGGGGCGGGCGTACGAGCGAGACATTCCCCGGGCCTACCTTGAGGATGTGGTTCAGGCATACAACCACTTTTTCTTCCATTACACTGAGACCCCTCTCTTGGTAGTGAATACGACAGAGATCGACTTTGTGAAACGAAAGGGGGACGTCGAGGATCTCATTGCGCAGATCCAGTCGGTAAAGCGGGGAACGCGGTACTACGTTCCGCTTGGATCCTGAACGGACCGAGACGGGCAGGGAAGGGCCGCTCGAGTCAGCATCGTGCCACCCTGAACAGAGGGCGTCGGGAGTGGCGAAGGCGGTGAAGGCGCGAAGGCGGCATCGCAAACGACAGACCTCCCGGCACGTCTGGGAGGTCTTTAATTTTTGGTTCAGAGTTCAGGGTGCATAGTTCAGGGATCAAGAGTCTGGAATCAACCATGAATCGTGGAAGGGAGGGATCGATCGTGGCGCCAACGCGAGTAACGACGGTCACCTTACGGGAGATGAAGGAGCACGGCGAAAAGATCAGCGTGCTCACCGCCTACGATTGCCCCATTGCGCGGCTGCTCGATGCGGTGGGCATCGACGTGATCCTGGTGGGCGACTCCTTGGCCATGGTGGGGCTCGGCTATGAGACGACGTTGCCGGTCACCATGGACGAGATGCTGCATCATGTCCGGGCCGTGAGCCGGGGGGTGCAGCGAGCCCTCGTCGTGGCCGATATGCCTTTTGGGTCGTTTCAGGTCAGCGTGGAGGAGGGAGTCAAAAACGCCGGTCGATTTCTGAAGGAGGCCGCGGCGCATGCGGTCAAGTTAGAGGGTGGACGGGAGGTGACAGACCTCACGCGACGGCTGACGGGCATCGGTATTCCGGTGATGGGGCACCTTGGCTTGACTCCCCAGATGGTCCATCAATTCGGAGGGTTCAAAGTCCAGGCCCGGAGCGCCGCGGCCGCCGAACGGTTGTTGGAAGAAGCCCTGCTGCTCGAGGAAGCGGGGATCTTTTCCCTTGTTTTGGAAGGCATTCCCTGGCAGGTCGCGGAGGTCATCACCGCAGAGGTCCGGATCCCCACCATCGGGATTGGGGCGGGGTTGTCTTGCGATGGCCAGGTGTTGGTGACCAACGACCTCCTTGGCCTATTCGACGACTTCACGCCCAAGTTCGTCAAACGATACACCGACTTGAAGCAAATCATCACGGCGGCCTTTTCACGATACCATGAGGACGTAAAGGCCGCGCAATTTCCGGGGCCCGAGCACGCGTTCCGCCTCGATGACGCCGAAGATCGGCGGTGGCAACAATATCTCCACCGGCGGCGTCGACAGGTCAGAAGCTTCGGGAGAGCGTAAGGCGGCACCGATGGAGATTATCCACGACGGAGCGAAAATGCAGGCAAGGGCCGAGATCCTTCAACAAGCGGGGAAGCGGATCGGCTTTGTCCCCACCATGGGCTACCTGCATGAAGGGCACCTCTCGCTCGTCCGGGCGGCTCGGCCCGAGAATGATGTCCTGGCGGCCAGTATCTTTGTCAACCCCGCCCAGTTTGATCGGCAAGAGGATCTCAAAAGCTATCCGGTCGATATCGAGGGGGACCTCGCAAAGCTGCGCGCGGAGGGGGTCGATCTCGTCTTTATTCCTGCGCAACAGGCCATCTATCCACCCGGGTATGCCACTTTTGTTGAGGTCGAGGGGCTCACCCGCCGGTGGGAGGGGGCGTACCGTCCCGGGCATTTCCGGGGGGTGACAACGATCGTCACGAAACTCTTCAACATTGTCAGACCCCACCGGACCTATTTTGGCCAAAAGGACTACCAGCAGGCTCGCGTTGTGGAACGCTTGGTCCGCGATCTCGACATGGATATCGAGGTGGTGGTATTGCCTACCGTGCGGGAGGCAGATGGGCTGGCCATGAGTTCCCGTAATGTGAACCTGACGCCCGAGGAGCGCCGACAGGCTCCCGCACTCTACCGAGCCCTCTGCAGGGCTGCCGATCGCATCAAGAGTGGGGAGCACGATGCGCGGGTACTGGCAGAGGGGATAGAGCGGATGATTCAAGAAGAGACCTCTGCGGCGATTGACTATGTGGCCCTGTGTGATCACGAATCGTTAGAGCCGCTCGAGAGAGTTGCGAGTCCAGCGGTTGCACTGCTGGCCGTCCGCTTTTCACGGGCGCGCCTGATCGACAACCTGTTAATTAATGTGCACTGAAAGGAGGCCGGCCTTGGATCGGATCATGCTCGTCTCCAAGATTCATCGCGCAGTAGCCCAGGACGTGAATCTCGACTACGAGGGGAGCATCACCATCGATGAGGAGATCCTCGCTGCCGCCGACATGCTGCCCTATCAACAGGTGCAGGTGTATAACTTTAGCACCGGCGCCCGCTTTGAGACATACGCTCTCGCGGGTGAGGCTGGCTCGGGGAAGATCGTCGTCAACGGGGCGGCCGCGCGGCTCGTGCACCGCGGGGACCGTCTAATCATCGCGGCCTACGCGCTCCTTGAGGACGGTCGCGCGGCGGACCACAAACCCAAGGTTGTCCTCCTCGACGAGCAGAACCGGATCAAGGCGACGCTCTGAACTGTGATGTGGACATCGGGACTGCCAAGTACGGCGCTTCGACTCGGGCGGTCCTCCCCTTAACCCCATATCTGTCCCCCCATTTTCTCTCCTCCCACAACATACTGGGCCCGTCTCGCGACCCCAGAAAATTGCTCGGAAGCTATTGATTTTTCTTGACAACCATGTTCTAAACCGATAATTTGCCCGCTAAATGGGATAAAGTGGGAGAAAATGGTACGAAGTGTCCATATTACGGGATCACCATGAGGTTCATCGGAAGGTTCCCGCACACGATCGACGATAAGGGACGGCTCAGTATCCCGTCCAGGTTTCGCCAGACCCTGCAGGACCGGGGACAGAACATCCTTGTCCTCACTGACTTTGATGCGTGTGTGACTGCCTACCCGCTCGAAGTCTGGGCCCGCCTCGAAGAAAAGATCCAGAACCAGAGTAACTTTGAAAAGGACATTCGTGCCTTCCTACGACTCTTCTATTCCGGGGCGAGTGAGTCCCCCGTCGATGGCCAGGGACGCATCCTGGTTCCCCCTCAGCATCGCGAGAAGGCAGGGCTCAATCGAGAGGTGATGATCGTGGGCGCCTTGAATCGGATCGAAATATGGGATCGAGAGCGGTGGGATCAATTCCTCACCACCTCCCCGGTCACCTTTGACGATATCGCCAGCCGATTGGCTGAGCTAGGGATCTAAACAGTGGAACAACGGTTCGACAGGGCTTCGACGGTGAGCTCAGCCGAACCGTTCGATGGTGAGCTCACGGTCGAACTGCTCACGACCCCGAGCTTTCGTCCCGAGCTCAAGTCGAGGGGGAAGATCGAGGGGCCGGTCTAATGTTTTATTGCTCGATTGTCACACGGTGAATTGAGATTGGACTAGCCAAGGAGGAGAGGATGTTTGTCGTGGAGAAGCGGATGACAGAGCGGATTGCGATCTTCCGACTGGACGGTTCACTCGATCTGGTGCGCATGATGAAGCTTAGGGATACCATCATTAAGGTGATGGGGGAGGGCTACCTTCAAGTCATTCTGGACTGCGGTTTCTTGCATTCAGTGAATGCAAGAAGCCTGGAGGTATTGGCCAATACCCTGTGCCGGCTCCGCCGCTTCGGGGGCGACGTGAGCCTGTTGGCGCTTCCTGCTGAGGTTGAGGAGACCTTTCGGGACGCCGGGGTGTATCCCTTCTTTGAACACTACGACGAGGAGCGGCCGGCCCGAGAAGCCTGTCGGCTCAAGCGGCTCGCGATGGCGGGGTGAAGACTCAACATGTCCCGGTCCTGGTCCGGGAAGTGGTGGCGGCCCTGGAACCGCGAACCGGGGGGACGTACTTGGACGCGACCGTGGGAGGGGGAGGCCATGCCGAGGCGATTTTGGAAGCGGCCGGCCCGCCGTCTCGACTAGCCGGCATCGATCGGGATGCCGAGGCGATTACGGTTGCGAGAGATCGCCTGCGCCGGTTTGGGGACCGAGTCCATTTGGTCCGCGGCGATTTTCGAGAGATCCCGCAACTGGTTTCGGCGCTTCAGATGGAAGGATTTGATGGAGTCCTGTTTGATCTGGGCGTCTCGTCGCTTCAGCTTGACGATCCCAGCCGGGGCCTGAGCTTCAGTATGGAGGGGCCTCTTGACATGCGGATGAATCGGGAGAGCGGCACGCTGACGGCCCGAGAGCTCCTGCATACTCTCCCGGAGGAGAACCTGACTCGAATCATCCGGGGGTATGGCGAAGAGCGGTGGGCCCGTCAGATCGCCCGGAGGATTGTCACCGCGCGCAGGCAAGGTTCCCTCGAGACGACGCGGGACCTGACTGCGGTTGTGGCCCGGGCCATTCCGCGACGATTCTGGCCCCGGCGGATCCACCCAGCCACCCGCACCTTTCAGGCGATCAGGATTGCTGTAAACCAGGAGCTGGAAGGGCTGGAGGAGGCGCTGGAGGGGGCCATCGGTCTTCTGAAGCCTGGGGGTCGGATCGGTGTGATCGCGTTCCACTCCCTGGAGGATCGAGTGGTTAAGCACCTGTTCCGGCGCCTGGCAGCGCCGGGGGTGGTGCCCGGTGTGACAATCATCACCCGCCGCCCTGTCACGCCTTCACCCGAGGAGAGAGTCCAGAATCCGCGTGCTCGGAGCGCCAAACTTCGAGCCGCGGAGCGTGGGATATAACGGATGGCATCCAAAGTCCGTGCGAAATCGACGCAGCAGGAACTCCCCTTTGGCGTCCGCATTCGACGGGGGACAAAGCTGTCTCCAGATATGACACGGATGCTCATGGCTGGCGCGGTGCTGCTCCTCGGTTTGCTCTTATATGTGTGGCAACATATCCAGGTCGTTCGTATCGGCTATCAGATCGAGCGACTTCGAGCAGAGAAGGTCACGCTGGTCCAAGAAGGAAAGGCGCTCGACGTAGAGCTCAGCCGACTCCGCTCGCTGGCAAGGGTCGAGGAGTTCGTGCGCGGTGAGCTCGGCATGGTTACTCCCACTCCTGGACAGGTCATCCTGATCGACGATCTCAAAAAAGAGGGAGGCTAAGGCTGTGGAGGATCGCGGATGAGGTCTTCTTCCTTCGAGCGTCCGGCACGGGCCAGAATAGCCCTCCTGGCCTTGATGCTCACCACCTCCTTGAGCGTCGTGGCCGCCCGCCTCTACTCCATCCAGATCGTCCAGCATCGTGACCTAGGGACACGTGCTGACGGGCAGTATGAGGGTCGCATCCCGGTGACGGCGAAGCGAGGGACGATCTATGATCGGCACGGGCGGCCTTTGGCCATTAGCTTGGATGCGGCGTCGGTCTTTGCCCATCCCAGCTTGGTCCAGGCCCCTCACGCAGCCGCGTCACGTTTGGCCAAGGTCCTCAAGCAGCCCGCTCGTGTAATTCGGGCAAAGCTCGAGAGTGATCGACCCTTCGTCTGGGTCGAACGGCAGGTTGATTCGGATCGAGCAGAGGCGGTTTCCAAGCTCGACCTTCCGGGGGTTGGCCTTGTTCCCGAGGGGAAGCGGTATTATCCTAAGAAGACCACCGCAGCCCACCTCATCGGTTTTGTAGGGGTTGATAATAGAGGATTAGAGGGGGTAGAGCTTCAATACGATGACCTGTTAGGCGGCGGACCACAGTCCTTCTCGAGTAGCCAGGTTGATGCCCTCAGAAGGGTCGTCTTCCGAGACGCCGAGGCGGGTCCTACAGTCTCGGACCTGTACCTCACCGTCGATGAAGTGATCCAGCATGTGGCGGAGCGGAAACTTCAGGAGGCGGTCCGGAGCTCCAAGGCGAGGGCGGGAACGGTCATCGTAATGGATCCACGTACCGGCGAGATCCTGGCGCTTGCCAACAGTCCCTCGTACAACCCCAACGCGTACGGGGAATTTTCCCCCGCCTCTCGCCGGAATCGGGCCTTGACCGATCCCTACGAGCCCGGATCGGCCTTCAAAACAGTCCTCGCCGCGGCGGCCTTGGAGGAGGGAGTCGTCAAGCCTGCGGATCTCTTTTTCGGTGAGGATGGGACCATCGAAGTGGCAGGAACGACAATTCACGACCACAAACCGCATGGATGGATGACCTTCCGGGACGTGGTCGCCTACTCGAGTAACGTGGGGGCCATCAAGGTCGGGATGAAAGTAGGGAAGGCGCGATTCTACAACTACATCACCAGCTTTGGCTTCGGCGCGCCCACCGGGGTGGATCTGCCCGGCGAGAGCCGTGGCGTCATCCGCCGGCCACCCCACTGGTCGGGCCTTTCCCTTGGCGCCCTCTCCATTGGTCACGAAATATCCACAACGCCGATCCAACTCATTACCGCCATGAGTGCGGTGGCCAATGGAGGTCACTTGGTGCGTCCATACGTCTTAAAGGCCGTTTGCCATCCCGATGGTAGCGTTGAGGAGATCCGGCCCTTCCCGATCCGGCAGGTCATCTCGCCCGAGACGGCACAGACGCTCACCTCGATCTTCACCGAGGTCGTGGCCCGCGGGACCGGTCAGAAGGCGGCGCTCCCTGACTACCCAGTTGCAGGCAAGACTGGGACGGCGCAAAAGATCGACCGGCGGACCGGGACCTATTCGAGCACGAAGGTTGTCGCGTCCTTTGTCGGGTACGTCCCCGCTGAAAACCCTCGCCTGACCATCCTCGTCGTTATTGATGAGCCCGGAGGCATTGCCTGGGGGGGGACTGTGGCAGCCCCGGTCTTTCGAGAGGTTGCACAAGAGGCGTTGAGCTATCTCGAAATCCCTCCAGTTGTTTCCCCGGACGAGCGGGTCGCTCGGAGGCCTGATGAAGCCTCTTCGGGAGTTAATTGACGGCTTTCCCAATACACTCCTGCAGGGAGACCTGGGCCAGGAGATCGCCGCGATCGAGTACGACTCCCGACATGCACGACCCCGGAGTCTCTTTGTGTGTGTTCGGGGCGCGCGACATGACGGGCATGAATTTATACCCGAGGCGGCCCGGCGTGGGGCCGTCGCTTTCCTCGTGGAGCGAGACGTGCGAGGATCAGTACCGGGGACCATCTTGCAGGTGCCGGAGGCGCGGCGCGCCCTGTCCCATGTGGCAACGCGTTTTTACGACTTTGCGTCTCGCGAGCTTTGTCTCACGGGGATCACGGGCACCAACGGGAAGACCACGGTCAGCTATCTGTCTGAAGCGGTGCTCCGAGCCGGCGGTCACCGGGTCGGCGTCATCGGGACAGTGGAATATCGGTGCGAGGGCATCTCCCGGGAGGCCGAGCGGACGACCCCGGAGGCCTCGGATTTGCAGGCGTTGCTGAGGTGGATGATCGCGCAGGGAGCGGACGCGGCCATCATGGAGGTCTCATCCCACTCGCTGGCGCTGCATCGGGTCGAGGGCTGCGCCTTTAACGTTGCCGTGTTCACCAACCTGACTCAAGATCACCTCGACTTTCACGGGACGATGGAGGAGTATTTCAGCGCGAAGGCGCAGCTCTTCACCATGCTTCAAGAAAAAGAGGGGACGGCGGTCATCAATCTGGATGACCCGGCGGGCAAGCGACTTCGGGACATGGTGCATAGGCCGATCCTCACGTACGGGCTGAGCGCTGATGCCGACGTGACCACGGCGGCGCCCCGCTATGACCTGCAAGGGATCCGCGCTTCATTACACACCCCATGGGGGACAGGTGAGCTTCGCTCCCCTTTGCTCGGCCGGCACAATCTCTATAATTGCCTTGCCGCGGTCGGCGTCGGCGGGACGCTCGGGGTTTCCCTCGATCGCGTCGTGGAAGGCCTGGCCGCGGTGAGCCATATCCCGGGCCGACTCGAGCCGGTCGATTGCGGACAACCGTTTAAAGTGGTTGTGGATTATGCCCACACCCCCGATGCCCTTGCGTGGGTGCTCAGGGCTCTTCGGGAGCTTTGCGCGGGTCGTTTGAGCCTCGTTTTTGGCTGCGGTGGCGACCGCGACCGAAAGAAACGCCCGCTGATGGGGGAAGTCGCTGTCCAGTGGGCTGACCAGGCCTTCCTCACCTCTGATAATCCACGGAGCGAGGTGCCTGGAGCCATTTTGGATGAAGTTGAGGCAGGAGTGCGACGGGTGCGGGGAGGGATGGAAAAGACCGCGCGGTACGTCGATCGGCGGGAAGCAATTGAGGCAGCGCTGCATGAGGCGCAACCGCCCGATGTCGTCCTGATTGCGGGGAAGGGGCACGAGAGGACGCAGACCATCGGGCATGAGGTGATTCCGTTCGATGACCGGGATGTCGCTCGCGAGATCCTTGCTCAACTCGGGTACAACCGATGACTGATGACCCCAGTGAGGTTTTGGATGCGAGGTGTTGGGTGTTTCGGTTTATTGGGTTTGTTGGGTTTCGCCGACTTCGGACATTGGACATTGGACTCTAAGCCGTGAACCGTGAACAGTGAACCAGGGAGTGCAATGGCAGGGCTCGCGGTCAAAGAGATAGTAGCAGCGACGAAGGGGAGATTAGTCGCTGGCAAGCCAAACCAGGGGGTGGAGAGTTTCTCGACGGACACCCGAACCCTCAAGCCCGGTGACCTGTTTATCGCTCTCAAAGGGAAGACCTTCGATGGTCACGCCTTCCTCCCCCAAGCCCTGGCGCAGGGAGCGATGGGCTGTGTGGTCTCGTCACCACCCGCGATCGCCCTGCCGCCGGCGTTCGTGGTGATTCATGTAGAGGAGACGCAGTGGGCGTTGGGCCAGATCGCGACGTGCTGGCGGAGGCGGTATCGGGTAAGGGTCGTGGCAATCACCGGAAGCAATGGGAAAACGACCACAAAGGAGATGGTGGGGAGCGTCCTCGGTCAGCGGTATCGTGTCCTCGTCTCCGTGGGGAACCTGAACAATCTGGTCGGCGTCCCCCTCACCCTGTTTTGGCTCCGTCCAGAGCATGAGACCGCGGTCCTCGAGCTGGGGATGAATGCTCGCGGGGAAATCCATCGCCTCGCGGAGATCGCACAACCGGATGTGGGGGTGATCACCAACGTCGGAGAGGCCCATTTGGAGTTTCTTGGATCCGTAGACGATGTGGCCGAGGCGAAGGGGGAACTCCTCCCTTTTCTTCACGGAGACCGAACGGCCGTCCTGAACATGGATGACCCGTATTGCCGTGGCCTCGTGCCCGAGGTCCGGGGGCGGCTGCTGACCTTCGGTCTTCACCCGCGCGCGAACGTCCGAGCGGAGGGGGTCCGGGTCCAAAGGGAGGGTGGGACACGTTTTACGCTCTGTATGGGAAGGAAAAGGCGGGCGGTCCGACTCAACGTTCCCGGTCGTCTCAATGTCCCAAACGCGCTCGCGGCGGGCGCTGTGGGGACCGCCCTGGGTCTTGAACTGGAGGCCATCGCGACGGGACTCGAGCACGCACCGCCAGTACCGATGCGGATGCAGAAGAGCATCCATCCCTCGGGAGCCGTCATCATCAACGATGCCTATAATGCGAATCCGAGCTCCATGGGGGCGGCCCTCGACAACTTCTCGCGGATGGCCGGGGGGAAGGAAACCATCGTGGTGCTCGGGGACATGCTCGAGCTGGGATCGGTGTCGGAGGCGGCGCACCGAAGGGTCGGAGCCCGGGTTGCCCGAAGGCACCCGACACTGCTGATTACGGTCGGAGACAGGGCCCGAGCCATTGCTGAGGGGGCCGCCCGCACTGGGCTGCAGGCCAAAAAGATTCACAGTTGCCACGACCACGCGGAGGCCCAGGCTGTGCTACGGGCGCACTTAAAGAAGGACCGATGGGTCCTCTTGAAGGCGTCGCGGGGAATTGGGCTCGAGAAACTCCTTGAGGGGCTGTAATGCTGTACCACCTCCTCTATCCACTGGTTAAGTATCACACGGTCTTCAACGTCTTTCGCTATGTGACCTTCCGGACGGCGGGAGCGATCATGACCTCGCTGCTGCTCAGCCTGATCCTGGGTCCTTACATCATCGAGCGACTTCGGGCAATGCACGTTGGACAACACATTCGGGAGGACGGCCCTGGGACGCACATCAGCAAGGCCGGAACGCCGACGATGGGAGGGATACTGATTCTCACGGCCGTCACGGCGTCGACGCTCCTCTGGGCCAACCTCACCAATCGGTTTGTTTGGCTCATTCTTGTGGGCACGTTGGCGATGGGGGCCGTGGGTTTTTTTGATGACTACCTGAAGCTGAAACGGCAGAGCAGTAAGGGGTTGGCGCCGCGGTACAAGTTTGGCTGGCAGATTCTGCTCGGGCTCGCCATCGGCCTGTATCTGTATCTCGCCCCGGCGGATGTATTTACGACGCGGCTCAGCATCCCTTTTGTCAAATGGTGGCTGCCGAACCTGGGATGGGCGTACATCCTTTTGGTGATGTTGGTAGTCGTCGGCTGCAGTAATGCTGTCAACCTCACGGATGGATTAGACGGGCTGGCGACGGGGCCCATGATCATGGCGTCTGCGGCCTATACGGTGCTAGCGTACATCGCCGGACACGCTGCCATCGCCGGCTACCTGCAGGTGATTCCCGTGCGCGAGTCGAGTGAACTGACCGTCTTCGGAGGCACAATGGTGGGGGCCTGTCTGGGCTTTCTCTGGTTTAATGCCTATCCCGCCCAAATCTTTATGGGAGATACCGGGTCGTTGGCGCTCGGGACGGGGCTCGCCCTGCTGGCGGTTCTGACAAAACACGAGCTGCTCCTGGTGATCATTGGGGGGGTTTTCGTGATCGAGACCATCTCGGTCCTCCTCCAGGTCTTTTCATACAAGACCACCGGACGCCGGATTTTTCGCATGGCGCCGATCCATCACCATTACGAGCTCAACGGGTTAGCAGAACCCAAGATCTTTGTACGGTTCTGGATCATCTCCTTTCTCCTCGCGCTGATCTCGCTGACGACGTTGAAGCTACGGTGAGGGGGAGCAATCAGCAGTCGGCCGTCAGCGGTCAGCAAGGAAACTGGGGGGCCTTTGCGGACAGTTGATAGCTGACAGCGGACGGAGAGAGATGGGACGTATGCTGGACGTCAGGGGAAAAAGGGTCGTGGTCGTGGGCATGGGGCGCAGCGGGGCCGCCGCGTGTCGGCTCTTGGTACGGCGGGGGGCACTGGTGACCGGGAGCGATCGTCTGCCGGCCGACAAGATAGAGACCGATCTCAGGGGACTCGCACGGAGAGGGGTGCACTGTGAGATCGGACGCCATCGGCCAGAGACCTTTCTGCAAGCTGATCTCATTATCGTGAGCCCAGGCGTCGACGTAAACCTCCCGCTCCTCAAGGAGGCCCGGTCCCGAGGGATCCGGATTTGGAGCGAGGTTGAACTGGCGTTTCGGGCCACCGAGGCGCCTTTTGTCGCCATTACCGGGACGAACGGGAAGAGTACGACCACCACCCTGATCGGGCTGATGCTCAAACACGCGGGGAGAAAGGCGGTGGTGGCAGGCAACATCGGAACCGCGCTGTGCGATGTGGTGCCCGGGCTTTCCTGTGATCACTGGGTGGTTGCGGAGATCTCCAGCTTCCAACTGGAGACTATCGATGCCTTCCGTCCCCGGGTAGCCGTCCTGCTGAATGTCACACCGGATCATCTTGACCGCTATAGGGGCTTGTCCCAATACCTGGAAGCCAAGGCCCGCATCTTCATGAATCAAGAGCCTCAGGACATGGCCGTGTTAAGCGCGGACGATCCCTTGGCCCTCGAAGCAGGCGCCCACTGCAAGGCGAGGCAGGTCCTCTTTAGCCAGTGTCAGCCTGTGAAGGAAGGGGTGTTTTTGAAAGAGGGAATATTCTGGCTCAGACTGGGTGGGAAAGAGGAAGTCATCTGTTGCCGGGAGGACGTCCGGATCCAGGGCGCCCACAATACCGAGAACGTGATGGCCGCCATTGCGGCCTCGAAATTCTTGGACGTTCCCTCGGATTCCCTGCGCGAAGTGCTGAGACATTTTGCCGGACTCGAGCATCGCTTGGAGACGGTGGCCGAGATCGCGGGGGTCCGCTACGTGAACGACTCGAAGGGGACGAACGTAGGCGCCACGGTGAAATCGCTCGAGAGTTTTCCCCGCGGACACGTGATCCTCATTGCGGGCGGGCAGAATAAGGGAGCCGATTTTGTGCCGCTGATCCCTGCGGTCAAGGAGCGGGTAAAAGCATCCATCCTCATCGGGCAAGCTCGGGAAGAGCTACAGGCAATCCTGGAAGGCGCCTGTCCCACCGAGGGAGCTGCGAGCCTGGACGAGGCAGTGGCGCTTGCTGCCAGCATGGCCGCTCCTGGAGACGTGGTGCTCCTTTCTCCGGCCTGTGCAAGCTTCGACATGTTCCGGGATTTCGAAGAGCGGGGACGGGTCTTCAAGGCGAGGGTGAAGCGGCTCGGGGACGGGAGGTAAAGCGGGGGTGCGTGGGGAATACGATAAGATCCTGTTTACCATCACGCTGATCCTCGTGGGCTTGGGGATCCTCATGGTCTATAGTGCGAGCGCCATTCGGGCCCAAGAGCAATTTGGGGATCCCGCCTTTTTCCTGAAACGGCACGTGGTATGGGCGGTCGTAGGACTGACGATCCTGATCGGCGTCTTCGAGCAGGACTACCGCCAGCTTCAACGGTGGGCGCCGCTGCTCTATATTCTTTCGGTCGTGTTGTTGATCCTCGTCCTGATCCCGAGTGTGGGGACCAAAGTAAACGGGGCCCGACGATGGCTGCGCTTTGCCGGCTTCTCGTTTCAGCCGGCCGAGTTCGCCAAGCTCGGGCTTATCCTTTACGTGAGCCGTCTCCTTGCAAAGAAAGGAGAGCGGATTCGCGAGTTCACGGATGGACTCTTGCCCCCCTTCATTCTCGCAGTTCTCATCGTCGGACTCATCGCACTCCAACCCAATTACGGGACCGCCCTGGTGATCTTTGCAAGCGTGGGGGCCCTGCTCTTTGTTGCCGGAGCACGATTCTCGCACCTGGCGCTCGTCGGCCTCGGCCTGGCACCACTTGTGGGTCTGCTCCTGATGCAGGCTCCCCATGTTCGGGGGAGGGTCCTGGCGATGGTGGACCCGGCTCAGGCCTCTCCCCGCTTCCTCTACCAGCTCAGTCAATCCCAGCTGGCGTTGGGACGGGGGGGGTCGTTGGGGACCGGGCTCGGCGACGGAATGCAAAAACTTTTCTATCTGCCTGAACCCCATACGGACTTCATCTTTGCCATTGTCGGTGAAGAGTTAGGGTTTGCGGGGGCCATTGGTGTCGTGGGCCTCTTTGGCCTGCTGCTCTGGCGGGGGGTCCGCATCGGCCTCAAGGCCTCTGACCCCTTCGGCTGCTACCTGGCCCTGGGGATTACCTGCCTCATCGTGATCCAAGCCGCGGTGAATGTCGGCATGGTCGTCGGGCTGTTGCCCACCACAGGTCTTCCGCTTCCCTTTCTGAGTTTTGGTGGCACGTCGTTGGTAACGACGCTCCTCGGCATTGGCATCTTGCTGAGTATCTCCCGATTTCCCCCTGGGTATCCCGGGTATCTCGGTCAGAGAGGAGGAGTGCGGTGAAGGTCGTATTGGCAGGCGGAGGTACGGGAGGGCATGTGTTTCCTGCCCTGGCCCTCGCTCGGGAACTCAGAGTCCGAGATATCGACACCCTGATGATTGGGACGCCCCGGGGATTGGAAGCGGCAATCTTCACCGTGGAGGGTTTTTCCGTCGAGATCATCCGTGTTGGAGGGCTCAAGGGTATGAAGGCCCAGGCACAGGCCAGATCATTAGTGCTCCTCCCTCAGGCCCTGATTCACGCCCTCCTGCTGCTAGGACAACACCGGCCTCACGTGGTCGTCGGCTTGGGGGGTTACGCGGCAGGGCCGGTCTCCATGGCTGCCGTCCTCAGGCGGATTCCGCTCCTGATTCACGAGCAGAACTGTTCCCCGGGGCTGACCAACCGGGTCCTCGCTAGGTTGGCAGACACGGTCGCGGTGACCTTCGAAGAGAGCCGATCGATATTCGGACGCGACGTGGTCGTGACGGGAAATCCCCTCCGCCGCGAGATCCTGGACGCGGATCGCCGGAAAGGGTGTGAAGCCTTCCACCTGGACCCTGGAAAGGCGACGGTGCTCGTCTTTGGTGGAAGTCAGGGGGCTCGGCAGATCAATTGGGCCGTCGCGGAGGCGCTTCCACATCTCGATCGGTGGCGGGATCGGCTGCAGATCCTCCATGCGACGGGGCAGCGCGATCACGGGGCGATCAAGGAAGCGTACCGGAGCTGGAAAGGGAAATCCCGGATTCTTACCTTTATCCAGGACATGGCCTCCGCTTATGCGGCGGCAGACCTCGTGGTTTCCCGAGCCGGGGCCACGACGATCGCGGAACTCACCGCGCTCGGAAAGCCAGCCCTTCTGATTCCGTATCCGTTCGCTAGCCATGATCACCAGCGGCTGAATGCGGAGGAAGTGGTGAGAATCGGAGGGGCGCGGTTGATTCTGGACCGGGATCTCACGGGTCATCGCCTCGCGTCTGAACTTCAAACGTTGCTCGACAACCCAGCTGCGCTTGGAGAGATGGGGCGGGCAGCGAAAGGTCTGGGGCGACCTCAGGCGACCACCCACTTGGCCGATCTCGTTTGCCAGCTGGCCGCGAATGGGCGGGGGTGACGGATGGTGAAACGATACCGACATATCCATTTTGTCGGGATCGGCGGCGCCGGGATGAGCGGCATTGCGGAGGTCCTCCACAACATGGGGTATCTCGTCACCGGCTCGGATATCCAGGCGTCGCAGACGACACGACACTTGGAAGGGCTAGGGATTCGGGTGTTCATTGGGCATCAGCCAGAACATGTGCAGGGGGCCGATGTAGTAGTCCGCTCCTCAGCGGTGGGCTTGGATAATCCGGAGATCCTCACGGCTCGGCACCATCAGATTTCGGTCATCCCCCGGGCGGAGATGCTGGCAGAGTTGATGCGCCTGAAGTACGGCGTCGCGGTGGCGGGAACCCACGGCAAGACCACGACCACCTCGATGCTGGCTACCGTCCTTGCCAAGGGGGGGCTCGACCCCACCATCGTCATCGGCGGCCGGCTTAGGGGGCTCGAGACCCATGCGAAGCTCGGGAGGGGAGACTTCCTGGTGGCGGAGGCGGATGAGAGCGACGGTTCCTTTTTAAAGCTGTCGCCCACGGTGGCGGTCGTCACCACCATTGACGCCGAGCATCTGGACCACTACCGGGACCTGACACACATTCAAGAGTCGTTCCTCCAGTTCATCAATAAGGTGCCCTTCTACGGGTCTGCCGTGCTATGTCTCGACCAGGAGAATATTCAGGCACTCCTGCCGGACGTAGAGAAACGATTCATTACATATGGTCTGAGGAGCCAGGCGGACATCACGGCAAGAGAGATCATCCTCCACGGAATGGAATCTGAGTTTGTTGTGGCGGCGCACCACGAGGTGTTGGGGAAGTTCCGGCTGCGGGTGCCGGGAATTCATAATGTGAGCAATGCGCTGGCCGCCGTCGCGGTCGGTCTCGATCTGGACCTCGACCGGGCGGTCATCCGGGACGGTCTCGAAGAGTTCGCGGGCGTCGACCGCCGGTTCCAAGTCAAGGGGGAGGCACAGGGGATTTTGGTCGTGGATGACTATGGCCACCATCCGGCTGAGATCCACGCCACGCTGAATGCGGCCAAGGAGGGCTTTGGTCGGCGTGTGGTGGCGATCTTTCAACCCCACCGTTACACCAGAACGTACCACCTCCTTCGGGAGTTTTTCACGGCCTTTTACGAGGCCGATGTACTGGTGGTAACGGAAGTCTACGCCGCCGGTGAGCCGGTCATCCCGGGAGTCAGTGCCAGGCAAATCGTCGAGGGGGCCTTAGAACACGGCCATCGCAGCGTGACGTTTCTCCCGGACAAAGAAACAATTCCGGAATTTGTACTGTCGGTAGTCCAACCCGGCGATATGGTGATCACGATGGGGGCAGGAGATATCTGGCGCGTGGGCGAGGAGATCGTTCGCCGCCTGGAAACATGTTCATAGTTCATGGTTCATAGTTTAGGGATGAATGTTGCTTGGTATTGGCCTAGGTCTACCCTGAACCCAAAACCCTGAACAACGAACCGTGAAGCCCGGAACGGGTTGAAACGCATGATAAAGCGAGAAGTACGGGAAAAACTGGAAAGGCAAATTCGCGGGCGGGTCCTCTATGGAGAACCCCTCGCCCACTACACTTCCTTTGGCATCGGCGGGCCGGCAGACATCATGATCATTCCTGAAGGGGTGGAGGACGTGAGAGTTGCCCTAGAGGTCTGTCGGACCGAAGGAATCCCCTACCTCCTGTTGGGGGGTGGGAGCAACGTATTGGTCCGGGATGGGGGGTTTCGGGGAGTCATTCTCCGTCTGGACGGGATCTTTGCCCAGCTGACTGTTGAGGGAACGCGAGTCCGGGCGGGCGCCGGCGTCCGCTTGAGCCGGCTCGTGGCCTTCTGTTCAAAGCTCGCGCTCAGCGGAGTCGAGAGCCTCGCGGGTATTCCCGGGACCGTCGGGGGGGCCGTCAAGGGGAACGCTGGAGCCTTTGGGGGCTCTATTGCGGATCATCTGGCGGAGGTGCATCTGCTCACCCGCGACGGAGATCGGCAAATCTTTTCGCGGGACCGTCTGGAGTTTTCGTACCGACACGCCGCACTTCCAGAGGGAGCCGTCGTCGTCGAGGCCGCATTCGATCTCGAGCCGGGTGACCCCGTCCAAATCCGACGGCGTGTGTCAGAGAAGCTGCTTCAGCGAAATCGGGGCCAGCCGGTGGAGTGGCGATCGGCCGGTTCGGTTTTCAGGAATCCTCCTGGTGATTACGCGGGGCGGTTGGTGGAAAAAGCAGGACTCAAGGGGACGCGGATTGGGGGTGCCTGTATCTCACCCAAACACGGCAACTTCATTATCAATCTCGGAGGCGCCATGGCGGGAGATGTGCTGGCCCTTATCGATTTGATGAGACATCGGGTTCGCGAGGAGATGCACGTTGAGCTCGAACTCGAAGTCCAGGTGGTGGGGGAAGACTAAAGTAAACGCGCAGAGTGCGTTTACTTTGGAGCAGTGGAACAGCGGTTCGACCAAGTTCAATGCCCTGAGCCTGTCGAAGGATGGAACAATAGAGTGACCCAGCATGACAAAAGGCATCAATAAGAAGCCGAAGAAGGCGGGCCGTCGCGAAGGAAAAAAGCGGGCTGGGACTCGCCTGTGGCGAATTGCCGGGATGGTGGCGGCGGCCGCGCTGGCGGCCGGAGGCGGCTGGTGGGCTGTCCAGCAGCCCCTGCCCGAGATCTCCTATCTTCAGGTGAACGAGATCCAGGTTCGGGGAAATAGCCACGTCGCAAGTGGGGAGGTCCTCTCGCGGTTGGGGCTCCAACCGCCAGTGAACATCCTCCAGTTGGATATGGGGGAGCTGGCCGGCCGGGTCATGACACACCCGTGGATCCGCGGCGCTGCGATCCAGCGACACCCTCTCCTTCGGTTGATGGTCACCGTCGAAGAGCGGGAGCCCGTTGCCCTCTTATCAGCGGGGAAGACCTATCTCCTGAGCGCCGATGCCGTCATTTTAGAAGCGGTGCAGAAGCCTGCGGCGCACGCCCTGCCGACCTTACGGGCCCAATGGAGGGCCAAGTACCGGGTTGGGCAACATCTCAGCGAGCCGCGGATTGTGAAGGGGCTTGCGCTGCTTGAGGCACTCCACAAAACCCCACTGCTCCGAGGGGCGACGGTGGAGGAGGTGACCGCAGAGGTGGATGGGAACTACATCCTGCACGTGTCGAAAGGAGGAGCGATCCTGCGGCTTGCCGCGCCAGAGTCTCTTCCACAACTGAAGCGTCTCGATATGGCCCTGTCCCGTCAAGGTCAGGGGCTGGAAAGTTTTGCCTATGTGGATCTCAGATTTCCCCCGCGAGTAATCCTCAATCCGTTGGAGAAAGGAGGCTGAGACGTGGCACGGGAGAACAATGTGATTGTGGGACTAGACATCGGCACAACGAAGATCTGTGCCATCATTGCCGAGCAGATGGAGGACGGAACGCTCGACATCATCGGCATTGGGACCTCTCCGTCTAAAGGGCTCCGCAAGGGGGTCGTCATTAACATCGATGTCACGGTCGATTCCATCAAGCGGACCCTAGAAGAGGCAGAGCTCATGGCCGGGGTGGATGTCCATTCCGTCTTCGTGGGAATCGCCGGGGGTCATATCAAAGGGATCAATAGTCGCGGGGTGATTGCGGTGTCTGGGAAGAGCCGCGAGATCACCCAGAAGGATGTCGACCGGGTCATTGATGCCGCCAAGGCGGTCGCCCTCCCCGTCGACCGCGAGGTGATCCATGTTCTGCCTCAGGAGTTCATCGTGGACGGTCAGGACGGGATTAAGGAGCCGCTGGGAATGACGGGCGTGCGCCTCGAGGCCGAGGTCCATATCGTGACGGGTGCCGTGACCTCGGCGCAGAACATTATTAAATGTTGCAACCGGGCCGGGCTCGAGGTCCAGGATATCGTACTCCAGCAGCTCGCATCGAGTCTCTCGACCCTGACATCGGACGAGAAGGAACTGGGAGTGGTCCTGGTCGATATTGGGGGGGGGACATCGGACATCGCCGTCTTCGTGGATGGGGGTATCTGGCACACCGCAGTCCTGTCGGTTGGTGGAGACCACGTGACCAACGACGTCGCCATCGGCCTGCGCACGCCGGTTCATGAGGCGGAGGAGATCAAGAAGAAATACGGGTGCGCGATACACTCGCTGATCGAGCTCGATGAAAACATCGAAGTGGGCGGCGTGGGGGGTCGACGCCCCCGCATCATCAGCCGGCACATGGTGTGCGAGATTGTCCGTCCCCGCCTCGAGGAGATCTTTTCTCTCGTGGACCGGGAAGTCCGGCGGGCCGGATTCGGAGACGTGGTCGTCGCAGGAACGGTCGTGACGGGGGGGTCCTCCATCCTTCCAGGGGTCCCGGAGCTCGCCGAAGAGATGCTCAAGGTACCTGTGAGGCGGGGAATTCCGTCGGGGGTGGCGGGCCTCGTCGACGTCGTCGCCAGCCCTATCTACGCGACGGCGGTGGGCCTGGTCCAGTACGGCTCCCAGAATCGGCATCAGCGGAAGTTTCGGCGGGTGACGGAGGGAGCGTTGTTCAGTCGCGTGACAGACCGGATGCGGGAGTGGTTCGGGGAGTTTCTGTAGGGACGAAGAGGGGAGAGTTGATGGTCAAGAGTCGGGGGCTGTTCGTTGACAGCATCTTTTACACGGTAGCCAAAGGGGGGAATGAGCGATGCCGTTTCAGTTAGAAGATGCACCAGAGAGGATGGCCAAGATTAAAGTCGTCGGCGTAGGCGGCGGGGGCTCGAATGCGGTCAGCCGCATGTCAACCTCGTCGATGACGGGTGTAGAGTTCATCGTGGTGAACACGGACTCCCAAGCCCTGCAGTCTTCTTCGGTCGAGACCAAGCTGCAGATCGGGGAAAAGCTCACACGGGGATTGGGGGCGGGGTCAAACCCAGATATCGGGCGGAAGGCGGCCATCGAGGATACGGATAAGATCCTGAGCCTGCTAGAAGGGGCCGATATGGTCTTCGTGACCTCGGGTCTCGGCGGGGGGACCGGAACAGGTGCCACTCCCGTGATCGCCAACCTCGCGAAGGAAATCGGGATCCTCGCGGTGGGGGTGGTCACCAAGCCGTTTCATTTTGAGGGAAAGGTGCGGATGGGCCAGGCCGAGCGCGGCCTACAAGAACTCAAGGAAAAGGTCGACACGCTGATCACGATTCCCAACCAACAACTCTTGGCCGTGGCCGACAAGACGACAACCTTTCTCGAGGCGTTCAAACTGGCCGATGACGTCCTCCGCCAGGCGGTTCAGGGCATCTCGGATCTCATCGTCTTCCCTGGACTGATCAACGTGGATTTTGCCGATGTCCGGACAATTATGGCTGAGCGAGGGTTGGCCATGATGGGCATTGGATACGCCGTCGGGGAGGACTGCGCGGTCGAGGCGACCGAACGGGCCATCAACAGCCCGCTCCTGGAGAATGTCTCGATCGAAGGCGCCCGCGGCGTCTTGCTCAACATCACGGGGGGTCCGGATCTTTGCCTCCACGAAGTTGAGCAAGTGGGTCAGACGATCCATGAGGCGGCCGATCCCAACGCCCACATCATCTTCGGTGCGGTGATCGATGAGCGGATGAACCAAGAGGTGCGGGTGACGGTTATCGCCAC
Organism: uncultured bacterium; assembly: GCA_964558395.1. GTDB lineage: Bacteria > Methylomirabilota > Methylomirabilia > Methylomirabilales > CSP1-5 > CSP1-5. Next base: position 53,754 of record CAZLDS010000015.1, read on the forward strand.
GGGCTTTGAGCAGCAAAAAGCTCGGGCGGCCGAGGAGGCGAAGATCGCCGACATCAAGGCGTATGCGAGCAAAGTGGTTGAGCGGCCCGCGTATCTCAGGCGGCGAACCGGGAAAGGAGAAGGGGCCCCCGCTCAGCTGACACTGCAGGAGGTGGAGGAGGACGAGCTGGACATACCGACATTCCTCCGCCGCCAAATCGATTAATTGCCTCTGCTGACGTCCCGCAGGGGAGGTGTCGCTCGCGGCTACGGCCGGTCTCCGTTCCGTCCATAGCGGGTTGGGGCGGAGATCCGACTGTGGTATGCTTTACGGTGATGCGATCCACCGGATGGACGGTGGTCCAGCAAATATATGGAACGAACCGACCCGGGAATCCGCGAGAACAGCGAGCCAGGCTTCCTGCAAATTTCCTTCCTCGAACGGCTTTCCGTTCGCCACGCCTTTAGCACCCGCAAGGGGGGGGCGAGCGCGTCACCCTATCACACCCTCAATCTCGGTTTCAGTGTGGGAGACGATCCGGCCGCGGTCCGCGAAAACCGCCGCCGATATTTCGGCGCCCTCGGGTTGGATCCGTCCCGCATCGTTCGGGTCCGCCAGGTCCACGGGACCGATGTCTTGGTCGTGGACCAGGCGTTAGCCGGACACGAGGAGTTTCCACGGCTCCTCTTAGATGGAGACGATGCGTACGATGCGATGGTGACCGATATCCCGAACCTCAGCCTCGCCATTAGCACCGCCGATTGCCTCCCAATCTTTTTTGTCGATCCTCACCGCCCGGCCGTCGGGGCGGTCCATGCCGGATGGCGGAGCAGTATCGAGGGCATCGCCGAGCATACCCTCAGGACAATGCAAGACACATATGGGACCGATCCCACCGAGTGCTATGTGGCCATCGGTCCAGGCATTCGGGGCTGCTGTTATGAAGTGGATGACCCTGTCATCACGCCGCTCAGGCGTGCCTGGACTCAGTGGGAAGTCTGCGTCAAGCCCGCGGGGCAGGAGCGTTGGATGCTCGACCTCGCTCGGCTAAACAGCGCGATCTTCCATGGCCAGGGACTCAGGGGGGATCGGATCTTTGATACGGGCCTCTGCACGGCGTGCCGCCCTGATCTCTTTTACTCGTATCGGGCGGAAAAACCCAAGACGGGTCGGATGATCAGCCTCATCGCCCTGACTTAGTTCATAGTCCAGGGTTCAGAGTCCAAGGTCCGCCGTCCGCGGAAAATTCCAAGAGTTGCTTCTTCGGTTGGAACAGCACGTTCGATCCCTCGCTCCGGGCCTCCCGCGGCGACCCTGTTCAACGGCTTACGGCCTGGGGCCCTCCGTGTTCACGCTCCGTACAAAGAAGACCGGCACGGAGCGCGCCTCGGTTTCCCAGGCCGCCGCTCCCGGCATGTCGCTCGGGATCTGCACGTGCTGCCTAAGAACAAAATTAATTCCCGAGGCGAATCGCGTCTCTTTAGGAGGCCGCGGGGATAGCCTTTGGCCGGTCCGGAGGACTCCGGAGTCCTTCGGACTCGCAAACCAGGGTTCCGCCGGATCCAGACCCAGTTCCCCTCGCCCTTTGGCACAAATCGCGATGGTTGAGCAATAAAGCGAATCGGGCCCCGCGGCTTCCGGCAATGCCGCTCGAGGCCCGCGGGTCCTGTTGCCGTGGGGCGTTCCACAAATCCGAAATCCGAATGTCGAAATTCGAAATGTGCGCGATTTCCGGCCTTAGTGTGGAATTGACACCCTCGAACGCCTTTGTTACTTTAACCGCAATGGAGCCTATTCGGGGCGGATTCCGTTGACGATAAAGGAGCAGGTCGAGGGCGTTCGAGAGCGGATCGCGGCGGCGGCATTGCGCGTAGGTCGGGATCCAGGGACGGTGCTTGTCGTCGCTGTCGCAAAGACCTTTCCCGCCTCGGCGATCCAAGAGGCGATCGCCGCCGGCATCAATGATATCGGCGAAAATCGCGTTCAAGAGGCCCGAGTCAAGATCCCAGAGGTCGGCGTCCCCTGTCTGTGGCACATGGTCGGGCATCTGCAAACCAACAAGGTTCGACTGGCGGTGCGACTGTTCGACTGGATCCAGTCACTCGACTCTTTGAAACTCGCCCAGGAATTAGAGAAAGCGGGATCCGGCCTTGGAAAGCGGGTCAGGGCACTCGTGGAGGTCAATCTCGGGCAGGAACCGAGCAAGACCGGGGTGGCCGAATGGGATCTCTTTCCCCTCCTCGAGCGGGCCGGGTCGTTCCCACATCTGCGCATCGAGGGGTTGATGACCATGCCCCCCTTCGAGCCGGACCCCGAGGCGGTTCGCCCGTTCTTTCGGCGGTTGTGCGGGCTGCGAGACGAGGCCGCCTCGCGATTTCCTCACCTGACCCTTACCCATCTGTCGATGGGCATGAGCCACGACTTTGAGGTGGGCGTTGAAGAGGGGGCGACCATCGTCCGGATCGGGACTGCCATCTTCGGAGACCGACCTCCGCCGCGGCGGGCGAGCTGACAGCCGGCCTATGCGGTTGGATCTGTTTCTCAAGACATCGCGGTTAGTCAAGCGGCGAAGTCAGGCGAAGGCTCTGTGCGATGCCGGGCGGGTCCGAATCGATGGCCTTCCGGCGAAAGCAACCCGCCAGGTGCGAGTGGGAAACCGCATCACGTTGGACCTGCACAGGCGCTTGCTCGTCGTGGAGGTGCAACAGGTTCCCGCGGCAGCTGGCGGCCGGGGGCGGCCCGAGGGACTGTACACGGTGGTGGCTGATCGCAAGTCTCAGCGGGGGATGATACAAGCGGGAGGGGAGGAGAGCGATGCAGATCTTTATGGATAGTGCCAACCTGAGGGCCATCCGGGACGCGGCCGAGCATGGGCTGATCGATGGGGTGACCACCAACCCCTCCCTGATCGCCAAAGAGGGAGAGGATTTTAGGGGAGTCATCGAGCAGATCTGCCAGATCGTTCCCGGCCCCGTGAGCGTTGAGGTCGTGGGGACGACCTATGCGCAAATGGTGGCCGAAGGGCGCGAGATCGCCAAAATCGCCGATAATGTGGTGGTCAAGATCCCCATGCTAAAGGCAGGGTTGCGCGCCGTCCGCGCGCTGACCCAGGACGGCATCCGCGTCAACGTGACCCTGGTCTTTTCGGCAGCCCAGGGGCTGCTGGCGGCCAAGGCTGGGGCGACCTACGTGAGCCCCTTTGTCGGGCGCCTCGACGATATTGCCCATGTGGGCATGGATATCGTTCGGGATATCGTAGCGATATATGAGAATTACGCCCTTCCCACCCAGGTCTTGGCAGCGAGTCTCCGGCATCCCGTCCATTTCGTGGAGGCCGCACTGGCGGGCGCGCACGTGGTCACCGTCCCCCCCGCTGTGCTTGAGCAGTTAGTCAAACATCCCCTGACCGACGTTGGGCTCGAACGGTTCCTGGCTGACTGGAAAAAGGTCCCCAAGGGGATCTTTGGCCCCCAGCGGTAGGTCATCCCCGTCCCCCGGACCCCCCTCCGCGTACCCCCCCGAGCCCCTCCCTCATTTTTTCCTTGACATGAATAGAACAAGTTTTTATATTAGTGGCGCTTGATTAGCTGCAACAGCTATCAACCGTCCAAACGCTGAGAGAATTCCTTCTAACTTAGAAACGCCATTTTAGCGAGCGGGATCCCGACAGAGGGACTCTTCACGGAGCCAAGTCCCTCCAGGAAGTAGGCGGACGGATGGCTCATCGGCGTAAAGAAAAATCAGAATACATCGTCCAGTCCGTCGACCGCGCCTTTGACATCCTTGAGGCCTTTAATTACCAGGAGGAGGAGCTGGGGGTCACCGAGCTCAGCCAGAAATTAGGCCTCCACAAGAACAACGTTTTTCGCTTGCTAGCCACCCTCGAATGCCGGGGCTATATCGAGCAGGATAAGCGGACCGGAAACTACCGGCTGGGCATCAAGACCTTCGAGGTTGCTAATATCTTCCTCCATCATCTGGGCCTGCGGCGCCAGGCCCGCCCCATCTTGGAGGAGCTCGTTTCCCGGTGTGATGAGACCGCGTATCTCGCCATCCTTGACGGGACCGAGGTCGTATACGTGCTGATGCATGAGACTTCCCATACCGTGCGAATCGTCCCCCGGCTCGGGCATCGGTTGCCAGCCTATTGTACGGCCTCCGGCAAGATCCAGCTGGCGTACGAATCTCGAGACCATCTGGCACAAATCTTTGAGGGCCGTTCCCTGAAAGCCCACACCGGCAACACAATCGATAACTTCGAGAAACTCACCACGCATCTGAAGGACGTGGCTCAGCTGGGCTACGCCGTGGACAACGAGGAACTGGAAGAGGGCGTCCGATGCGTTGCTGCCCCGGTCAAGGATTATTCGGGTCGGGTAATGGCCGGCGTCGGACTCTCGGGACCCGTCTCTCGGTTTTCCATGGAACGGATTGAGAAAGAGCTGGTTCCCCTCGTCAAGGAGGCGGCGACCAAAATCTCCCAGCGCTTGGGCTACGAGCTGCATTTGCCCAACCCTCACGTGGAGGAGAGGAGGTGAGAATCAGAGAGGACCGGTGCACGACAAGCACGGCGGAGTAACCTGTCAACCATAGGGGAGGTTAACATGGCAGAAATCAAAAGTAGCGACATTCCTGTGCTGCCGTGGCCTGCAGTACCCAGGCCGACGCCCGATGAGGTTTACAAGGGCCTGAGCGAGGCAGCCCAGGAATACCCCAGATGGCTGGAAACCCAAGTCCACTGGCGCGACGTCGGGAAGAAACCCGAGAAGCTGAACCGGATCCGGGTCCTCGACTGCTCCATCAGGATGAATATCGGCCATTGGGCCTCGTCCCTGTTTTCGGAGCATGGGGCCGAGGTCATCATGGTGGAGCCCCCCGGGGGAGATCCGACGCGCAAACACACCCCCTTCGGCCGGCAAGAATACATGTTCAAGGACTCCGAAACCGGAGAGGCGGTCGGGGGGAAGTTTCTCCACGAGTGCCGGAACAAGCTCTCCATCACGATGAACCTTGAGTCTGCCGAGGGCCGGGAGCTCCTGAAGAAGCTCGTGGTCGATGCGGACGTCCTGATCGAGAACTACCCCCCTGGACAGTTCGACGCCTGGGGGATCGGCTACCGGCAGCTGTCAGAGATCAACCCCCGCCTGGTCTACTGTTGGGTGGGGCAGCGGGGGCAGTGGGGCCCATTGAAGGACCGGCCCTGGATGTACGATCCGGTCGGCCAGAACTCGTGTGGCTTCACCCACGGCACGGGGGCCCCGGCGGCCTTCGGCGGGCGGCCCACTCGCTCCGGGTTCTGGGTCTGTGATCACGTGGGAGGTACCACGGCCGCCATGGGCATCATGGCGGCGCTGAACTACCGGGACCGGGTCTCGGGCCGTGGCCAGTTCGTCGAGGCGACGTCAGCGGCCGGGATCATGCGGATCATCGACTATAACTGGGGCTGGGTGGGGATGGACGGCAGCATCCGGCCCCGCTTCGGCAACTGGGACCTGGCCATCAACATCTATGCCGTGAACCCGTGTAAGGACGGCCAGATCATGGTGGGTGGCGGCCACGACCGCCTCTGGTTCCGGATCTGGAAGACCGTGGGCAAGGACCGACCCGAGCTGGAACAGCACATCGTCGAGGATCCCCAGCTCAAGGTCGTGGTGGACCGGCTCCCCTACTATGCCCAGGTCGAGACCTATACCACGTTCGCCGACTGGTTCAAGGACAACACCCGCCTCGAGGCCGAGACCAAGCTGCAGGCCGAAGAGGTGGCGTCCGGTGGGGTGACCTTCGCCGACGAGGTGGCGGAGTTTCCCCACTTCAAATACCGAGGGCATGTGCTGGAGATCAACGACGTCCTCTACGGCAAGGTGCTGCACGCCCCGCCGCCCCAGACAGCTCAGAAGGCCCCGCCGCGGATCAAGTGGCTCGGCCGGCCGACGGGCTATGACAACGAGGAGGTCTATCGTCGGATCTTCGGCTTCAAGAAGGACGATATAGATAGTCTCAAGAAGAAGGGGGTGATCTGATGGCCAAGTCCTTTGAAGAGTACTGCCGCGAGGTCTTCGACGCAAAGAAGCTCTTCGACAAGCCCGAGGCCTTCAAGGGGTATTCGTGTATCTCGGCGACCCAGTATATCCTCGGCCCCTCGTGTGCCAACTACTTCGCCGAGCTGGGGATGGAGACGATCAAGGTCGAGCTGCCCCGCCGGGGCGAGCCGATGCGCCACACCACCCCGTATAACGAGCCCTTCCTCTACCCCTTGTCTAAGCAGATGCCGGACAAGGGGACGGGTTTGGGCTTTTTCGGCGCCAACCACAACGAGTACTTCCTGGCGGTCGACTTCCACAAGCCGGAAGGCGTGGAGATCATGCACCGCCTCCAGGCCAAGTCCGACGTGCAGGCCGAGAACTACCGGCCCGGGACCTTTGACCGCTGGGGCATCGGCTACCGCCAGGCCGCCAAGATCAATCCCCGCCTGGTGTACATCTGGATGGGTGGCTTCGGCGGCTGGGGACCGGGGCGCGTTCGTGCCTCGTACGACATCCTGGGCCAGGCCCAGGGCGGCACCTTCTCGGTGACAGGGTACCCCGGACCGGGTTCGGGTCATCCCACCCTCGGCCTGCCCTCCAAGCACACGATCTGGCTGGCCGACTACTGGGGGGGGATGATGGGCTGCTTTGCCGGTCTCGCCGCGCTGTGGTGGCGGGATAACGTCTCGGGGACCGGGGAGTTCATCGAGTACAGCCAGGTCCACGGCGCCACCCGACACCTGGAGAGCACGATGCCGATCTACGGTCGGCACGGGGTGGTCCGGCAGCGCTGGGGCAACTGGGACACCGAGATGTGCGTGCACGGGAACGTCCAGTGCGGGAAGCCGTCCTACCCGAACTCCAAGATCCAGCTCGAGCTGGAGCCGGGGCAGATCCTGATCTCCGCCCCTGAGGACGACCAGTTCGCCAAACTCTGCCAGACAATCCCGAACCTGAAGGGGCTGGCACAGAAGTATGCAAAACACCAGGCACGCATTCAGCCTGCGGCCCAGAGCGAGATCTATACCGCGATGGAAGAGTGGGCCAAGGACAAGACCAAAGAGGAAGTCTGGCAGATCATGGAGAAGGCCGACATCAACAGCCAGCCGGTCTGGAG
>CAZLDS010000016.1:0-26086 GCA_964558395.1 uncultured bacterium
CCAGTGTCCAGCCTTTCATGTATTCATAGTTCACGGTTCACGGTTCACGGAAGCACCCAAAGAATCGATGCGGAGTTCTGCGAAGTGATACTTTTTTCCGCAAAGAAGAATTCGGAAGTAATCTGGGGAGCGCGTTAGGGAAGATCGTCGAAGGAATCCGCCAGCCGGTAGAGCCGTTGAAGCGTGACGTCGGGATCGCTCTCTCCCGCCCTTCCATCGAGGAGAAGGGAAATCCGTTCGGCCAAGACAATCCGCTCGGCGTGGGTGGGGTGGCTCTCCGCGGTCCAGAGCCCGGCCGAAAGCTCGACGGCCATCCGCTCGAATACTCGGGCTCCCGCCTTGATGTCATAGCCGGCCCGGTGCGCATAGAACAGTCCGCGGATGTCTGCCTCTCGCTCCGCCCCGATCTGGCCCTCGCCCAGCAGGCCATGCTCCGCAGAGGTGGGCAGATGGCCGAGCTCGTGGCCCAGGACGACCGCCAGCTCGTCGTCGCTCCGGACAAACCTGAGCATCCCCAGGCACACCTTGATCCGCCCGTCGCTTACGTAGGCGTTCACCCCATCACACCCCACAACCTCGACGCTCGTGAGGGGGGCGTCCGGCATGCCGAGTAGCAATCGCGTCAGCACTCCCTCAAGCCGCATCTGCTGATCCCATCTGAAGCGTGCGGCCCGCTGTTCGAGCCGTGCGGCCCGGGCCTGTGCCTGCTGCTCGGAGACCAATGCGCTCAGGGACTGTCCACGGGGGCCGGCGGCACACGCGGAGACGAGGACGAGGAGGCTAGCCATCAGCGCCCTCACCCCGAGACTGGCCATGTTTCGCCGCCGTATCATCACCCCGTATCCTTTCCGTCCACAACGGGTGTCCTATTACACGCCATCTGCCCGAAAACGCCTCTAGGACCATCAGTCCACCCGGTCCGCATGACGCCGACAAGATCCTTTTTCGGAGCCTACTTAGCGACGCCCCCGCGATCCAGGCCTGTGTCCGGTCCGTCATCTCCACGGGAACGGGCATGGTATTTTGTGCACCTTCTATGCCAAGGGGAAATGGGCAGCAGCCGGCAGCCAGGGATCCGGAGAACAGATGACAACCAACGCACGGGTGGGAACGCATGAACTCCTGGGGAATGAGAACCGAAAAAGCGGAGAAAGACGTATGACAGAAAACAACAAGGGGCACCACAGGGGGCAGAGGGGATTTTCCTCTGCGCGCCTCAGTGCCCCTCCTGAAAGCCTGGAGTAATGCCGTTATTCTAGCTCATCAATGTTGTACTGGATCGGGGTCCCCCACCAGCCTTCCGCCTTGGCCTGCTTTTCCTCGGCCCTGGTCAACCGGGGCTTCTCGCCCCCGCGGGTGGAATACTTCAAATGGCCCCACGAGGCAAAGTGGGGGCCCCCTTGGGGAATGTCGTACTTGCTCGCACAGGCGCTGAGGCCCCCGGCCACGGCCAGTGCCACGATCACCACTCCAATCGTCTTCCGCATGATTCCCCCCCTTGTGGGTCTGCGCAACGCGAATGTGATAGCATCACGATCCTAACACAGCCGTTGCCCGCCCCTCAAGGAAAAAGAGGAGAGCACCGCCGAAGACCGCTGATACGGACCGCGAAGAGAAAGGTGAGTCAGAAGAAGAAAGGGGAGTCGTCAGGAGGCGGGCGGGACCGGCTTTCGCCGGTGTCGATCACTACACACATCCTCGATGGTGCCGAAAACCCCGAACCCTTGGACGAGCACCACCTTGGGCTCCTCGCGGCGTTGGCTCACGCCGTCGCCACCATCTCCGTCTCCGTCCTGGCTTTGGAACGAGTAGTATAGGTCGTACCCGACGGCGTCGGCAACCTTGGGGAGGGTCAGCGCAAAAGCGATGGGGGTGATATTGTCGGCGTCAATCGGGTCCCCCCAGGTCCAGTCCTCGACCAGGATCTTCCCCTTTTGATCTCGCGCCCGGAGAATGACTTGAAACCGAAACATCCCCACGTTGAACCGCATGCTGCTCACCGCGTAGCCTTCGACCTGTACCCCTCCCTTCTCGGCGGGGGTGGGGCAGCGCCAGAAGATGTCGGCCCAGAGCGCGTCATAGTACAACGGATAGCCGGCTGGATCATAGAGATTCGCCGGCCGGGTGAACGTGCGCGGGGTCGCACATCCGGCCAGGGCCAGGGTCATGATCAGCATGCTTAGGAGGACGGTGCGAACCATCGTGTGTCCCTTGGGGGGCATATCTTCACCCCGGTCCATGAGAGTGAACCGCCGAAGCGGGCCCCTTATTCCGGTATTATAATATAAAAAGGGCCCCGCCACCGCGGCGGGACCCTTTTTTCTTTGGCACGTTGGTGCGGTTAGAAGGTGACGATCGCTTCCCACCGGAACACGTAGGCGTCCTTCGTTCCCTGGGCAGCTTGGTCACTGAAGAAACCGCCCACGAAGAAACCGCCTCCGTAGAAATTCGTCACGATGTTCGGGTACGGCTTGTACGACACCTTGACGTCGACTTCCGTCCCCATGTACTTGCTGATCCCCTGCGGGTTCTTGTCGGCCCACGTCGGAATGACGTTGAGCCATCCGGTCACCTCGGAACTGAACGCGTACTTGGTGTGGAACTTCAGCTCGCGCAGCCCAGGCGAGAAGAGGTCACCATTGGGGGCTGCGGTGGCCTTGCCGGAGATGTCGGCGTCCAGGGACCCCCGGCCCCACATGTTGAACCTCCGGTTGAAGCTGTTGTTCCCGATGAACCGGCTGGTGCGGTTCCCGTTGAAGAAACCGCTGTCGGTCCAGACCCGGGTCGGCGACGTCGCGTAGAGGGCCAAGGGGCCGACGAAGTTGTTGAATGTATTGTCGGAGGTATCGTCGTCGCCGGTGGCCCAACTGAGGTTAATCCCCACGTCCCACTCGGGAATGATCTTGTAGGTCGCGTCAGCGGCGATGAAACCCGCGCTGCGCCGGACGTCGCCGCCATTCAGGTGCCCAGGACCGGTTCCCGCGTTGTGCCGGGCATTCCCGCCCTGGTAGGCCCCTTCGAGCTGGAGGGCCACCGGGCCGATGGCGCCGCTATAGGCACCGCCGAGCCACCACTCGTTGGAGGTTGGCTCGGCGCCAGGAAACGCAGGGGTGTTGACGGTGACGATGGGTCCGAGCCCCTTGTCCTGGCCGAGCATCGCGTAGACCTCCACGGTCTGCTTCGGGGCGACCTCGAACTTATAGTCGATCGCTTCGTAGGTCGCGCTGTCGCCTTGGGTGGTGCCGAGACAGCAGAGCGAGGCCGAGCTATCGACGCTGGCGTTCGAGGTGGCCCAGGCCTGCAGGGTGCCCGGGCCGAGCGGGCCGTAGATCCGAATGTTGTCGCTCCCGGTGAGCGAAGCCCCAAAGACGTACCCGTGTCCGAGCGAGACAAAGCTTCTTCCCATCTGCGTCCGCCAGCCTTCCGGGAGACCAGGAATCTGGAAATCCATCCAGGCCTGGCGGACGTAAGGTGAAGCGCTGCCACCGGCCCCGGTTGCGTCATTCGGCTGCTGGTTACCCCAGGTGGGATCCGCCTCGATCTCGATCCGGGCCCGCACCCCTTCGCTGAGCTTGGCATCCGCGCCGAATCGGGACCGGATGTCCAAATAGTTCCGATTGCCGCTGTTACTCCCAGATCCCTCGTTAACCAGACTGATGTTCTGCCAGTACCGGTAGCGCTGGCGTACCTGGCCGGTCACCTTGATGTCCGCCGCAAAGGCAGGTGCGACCATGCCGGCAACCACCAGTCCCGCAAGCGCCATTTGCAGGTATCTTTTCATCACGTTCCTCCTGCGTTCGGGTCACTCACGCTCAGTGTCGTTCGCGTGTCCGGCCCTACCGTATTGTTCCCGGCATCCCCCCTTTCTGTTGTTCGGGTTATTCCCCGAGGTTCCGCAATGGTCATCATTGCGAACCACCCTGCGCACTCGGTTCCTTGCTCTCCTGGGCCTGCGCCTGACTCGGGCTTGGTGATGGCGCCAGGCGAAAGACGAAGAGCCCGCTGCGATTACCCCCCAGCCCCAACGTCTGGGGCTTCACGAGGGCAAACAGCAGCACCGGGTCCCCCCCATCCCCCAGATCTCCCAAGAAGAAATCAGACACATAGCCCTCGAGCTCCTGCGTCTCCCACACCACTTGAAACCCGACCCCGCTCCAGCGCAGCGCCACGATCCGACTCTTATCGTACAGGACCATATTCTTCACGATATAGCCGCCGCTCGCCAGGTTCCGGACGGCCACCAGCTCCCGTTTCCCGTCGCCATCGAGGTCGGTGACCAGGAGCGGGGGGTGCACGATGTACCGCTCCGACGATAGGTCCGGGTGCTCGTTGTACGAAATGTTGTTGTTCGCTATGGCGGGCAGCACCCACTCAAAGAAGACGCTGCTCCCGCCGAAGCGATCGGGCGGGCTGGACTTGAGTTTGCTGCCGCTAAAGACCCGCAAGCGGTGGGGGCGGTTCCCGATCTGGAGCACCTGCTTGCCGCCGTTGTTCTGCACGTCGCCGAGTGCAAAATTATAAATGTATGTCCCCCGGGGGAGCTTCAGCTGTGACACCGGCTCGTACCGCCCGTTCCGCCACGCGTAGGCATGCACCCCCCCGGCCCACGCCTTGTCGAGCCCCGCCTCTTGCCCGTACAGCGTCGGGCGGCCACTGCGGTTGGGGAGGACCCGGAAGAACACATCGATGTCCCGTGAGGTCACGACCCACTCGCCGTCCTGCTGCTCGAGGACATACGAGTTGGGCGCATCATTATACCGGCTCGTGACGAACAGCTCGGCAACCCCGTTGTCGTTGATGTCGGCCGCATCCAGCGCGAGGATATCACTCGTCCCCTCGAACCCACGGCCTTTGCTCGACCAGAGTTGGCGAAACTTCTTTCCCTCGAGGGCGAAGATCGTGATCCGGCTCGGCTCGGCGATCGCGATCTCTTTGCGCCCGTCGCCGTCGAAATCGGCCACCGCGATGCCCCGCATCGTGGTATCCGCCTCAGGGCCCAACACGAGCCGCGCGGTGGGGATCCCCGCATACGGAACGGCCAGAAAATCCGTCGACCGTTGGCTGGGCGGACCAATCCACGCGGGGGCGGGGGTGGCCTCATTCGCGGCCACCTGGGGGGCCTTGGGCCGTGCCGGCTCCGCGGTCGGGGCGCTGGCTGCGGCTTTCGAGTCTGAATCTGAATTGGTCGCCACCTCAATGTTGACCGACCGCAGCAGACGCCCGGAGGTGGTGGAGACCAGCGACACGTCCCAGTCGAGGGTCCCGCTCGCCTCACTGAGATGCGGCAAGGCCAGGGCCGAGATGCGCAACTCTTTCCGGAGGAGGGTCAACGCCGCGGGATCGCGCAACGACGTCTCCGCCTTCACCCCCCCCTTCACCAAGGTCGATCGCATCCGCCGCTCGTCGATCACTTCGAACCGTTCCGTGCGGCGGAGCGCGACCTCGATGTCTCGCGTCGCCCGCTGGGCCAGATCCTCATAACCGTTCGAGGCCGTCACGTTGGCCAAGCCGATCAAGAGCCGGGCCGCGCTGACCCGGACGCCATCCCCCTGCTGCACCTTCTGGCCCGGTTCCACTTGGATCGTATCGGCCCGGGAAAACTTCGGCTGAATTTCCACCAGCCGGACCGTGCCGACCGGCTGATCCATCCGTCCCAGGACTTCACCTGTCACCGGATGCTTAAAGGGTTGCCCTTCCCGGAAGACTTCCATCTCCATCCCGACGTAGGCGCCCTGTGCCGCGGTGATATCCAGGAGCACTTGCTTATCGGGAAGCACGGAGAGCACCTTCCCCTGCACGGGTTGATAGGCTTCCGCCACTTGATGGGCGGCCTCATCCGCCGCGCTGCTCAGCGATGATGCCGGTGCCCCCTGGGCGCCGGAACCCGTAAGCGCCACCAGCAGCAAGGAGATCGCCAGCCTTATGGAGGTCGCCCTCACCGTGCCTCCTGCGTGGTTCGGTCGAGTTGACAGACGGTATATGGGAAAGGGGGTGTTTCGTTCAGGTGGCGGTCGGTCCCCAAGAAAAGAATAGACTCTCCACGTGTGGAGACTTCACGGGGAGACAGGAAAGATACCCAAAACTGCCGGTCCCGGTCGTGCGTCGACCTACCCACCTTTCCCACGCCTTAATATGCGTTACTATGCGTTACCTGCCGTGTCCTCCCTTTCTGAAACGCCAGTATGACAAAAAGCATAGGCTAAATATCACCCACCGGAGACCCCTGTCAAGCAATTTTTCCGACAGGCGCGGCCGGGGGAGGGCGAGACCCCCATGTGCCGTTGAGGCTTTCCGGGTCATAGTTTAGGGATCACGCGCTGCGCCGTCCAGGGGGTACACGTCATGCCTCACCGAGAGGGAGAACCTGGGCGTTCCACCAGCTCGATCAGAATCCCGTGGGCCCCCTTGGGATGGATAAAGGCAACTCGGGTGCCATCCGCCCCTGGGCGGGGGCTTTCATCGAGCAGAGGAACGCCCGCCGCGCGGAGCTGCCCCATGGTGGCATCCAGATTCGCCACCTCGAGGCAGATATGGTGAATGCCTTCCCCGCGCTTTTCCAAAAAGCGCTCCAGCGGGTTTCCCTTCTCCATGCCCTCCACGAGTTCGATCTCGGTATCCCCCAGCGGGAAGAAGGCGACCTTCGCCTTCTCCGTCGCCACCACCTCGGTCCGCTCACGGCGCAGGCCGAGGACCTCTTCGAAAAACCGAGCCGCGGCATCCACACTGCGCACGGCCACCGCAATATGCGCCACCCGCCTAATCATCGCTGCCGTCCGAGGTCCGAGGTCCGAGGTCCGAAGTTGTGAGTCCAACTTCATGTCCACCCTTGATACCCTCAGCCTTAAGGTGCCGAATGAATCCCAGAATCAGACTTTTCACGGCCTGGCACTGATCGTAGACGACCTCAAACTGTGTCTTGTCAATCAAGCTCCTGTCGATGGCTACGTACAAGTGAGATTGCACCTCCGAAGTAGACCTGAGGGCGTAAAACAAGAATCGGATGAACTCTCGATCATTCTGACAGTCGAAGCCCTCAGCGATGTTGGCCATAATCGAGATGGTCGATCGCTCAAGCTGTTGCGTCAGCGCTCGGCTAGTCTTAAAGGGGGGCGAAGCTGTCAGGCCATGGACTTGGTCTGTCAGGGCACGGGCTTCTTGCCAAGCCTTTATATCTTCAAAGCGTTTAATCCCCATGAGAACGTCCGTGACATCGGACCTGGGACTCTACTTCGCGGCAAAAATCGGATTAGTCGAAGAGTTTGATTCTCAGGTATTGGCTATTGACTTCGGACGTCGGACCTCGGACATGGGACCTCTACACGGTGATGATCTCGCGATGTTCGCCGAAGACCCCGCGCAACACATTGCAAATCTCGCCGATCGTGGCGTAGGCCTTGACCGCCGCCAGGATGCACGGGAGGAGATTGGCATGTCCCCGGGCCGCGGCGTCCAGCTCGGCGAGCGTCCGCGCCACGGCTCGCTGGTCCCGTCGCTGGCGTAACGCGTGCAGGTGTTGCCGCCGCTCCTCCTCGATGCGCGGATCCACGCGGAAGATGGGCATCTGTACTTCCTGTTCGGTCACGTATTCATTGAGGCCCACGACGATCTTCGCCTTGTGCTCGATCTGCTCTTGCTCCCGGTATGCGGCCTCCTGGATCTCTTTCTGCACATAGCCGATCTCGATGGCGCGCAGCATCCCTCCGAGGCTGTCGATCCGGCTCAGGTACCGACGGGCTTCGTCCTCGAGCTGATCGGTAAGACGCTCGACGTAGTACGAGCCGCCGAGGGGATCGACCACATCGGCAGCCCCGCTCTCGTATCCGATGATCTGCTGGGTCCGGAGCGCAATCCGGGCCGAGTCCTCCGTGGGCAACCCCAGCGCCTCGTCCCGAGAGTTGGTGTGCAGCGACTGCGTCCCGCCCAGGACCGCCGCGAGGGCCTGCAGCGCCACCCGGATGATATTGTTTTCGGGCTGCTGGGCGGTGAGGGTGACGCCCGCCGTCTGCGTGTGGAACCGGAGCATCCACGACTGGGGCTTGGTCGCGCCGAAACGGTCCCGCATGAGAGAGGCCCACAGGCGCCGCGCCGCGCGGAACTTTGCCACCTCCTCAAGGAAGGTGTTGTGGCAGGCAAAGAAGAAGGAGAGTTGGGAGGCAAAGGTGTCGACATCGAGACCCGCGTTGAGGGCGGCCTCGACGTAGGCCAGGCCGTCGGCGAGCGTGAAGCTCAGTTCCTGCGCCGCCGTAGCCCCCGCCTCCCGAATGTGGTAGCCGCTGATGCTGATCGGATGCCACCGCGGCATCCGTTCGGCGCAGAAGGCGAAGAGATCGGTGATGAGTCGCATGGAGGGCGCCGGCGGAAAGATGTACGTCCCCCGGGCGATATACTCCTTCAAGATGTCGTTCTGCACGGTTCCACCGAGCTGTGCCGGTGAGACGCCCTGCTTTTCCCCCACCGCCACGTACATACTCAGCAGCACGGCCGCGGTGGCATTGATGGTCATGGACGTGGTGACCCGGTCCAGGGGAATCCCCTCCAGGAGGCGTTCCATATCCTCGAGCGAATCGATAGCGACCCCGACCTTGCCCACCTCACCATACGCCTCGGGCGCATCCGAGTCGTAGCCGATCTGAGTCGGGAGGTCGAAGGCAACGCTCAGGCCGGTCTGGCCCTGGTCCAACAGATAGCGGAATCGACGATTCGTCTCTTCCGCCGTGCCGAAGCCCGCATACTGCCGCATCGTCCAGAGGCGGCCCCGATACATGGTCGGTTGGATGCCGCGCGTGAACGGGTATTGCCCGGGAAACCCGAGCTTCTCCTCGTAGTCCCACTCGTTGAGATCGAGAGGCGTGTAGAGCCGCTCGACCGGGATGCCCGAATGTGTCTCAAAGCGCGCCTGCCGCTCCGGGGCCTTCGATAAGGTCTTCTTCACCTTCTCGTCTTCCCAGGCCTTTCGGGCGTTTTCGACCCGTTCGTGTCCTTCATGAGACATCACTACACCCAAACAGCTGTCAGCAGTCGGCTTTCAGCTGCCAGCCTTAAAGTCCCTTTCGAGCCTAGAGATCAACCCCTGCAAAACCCTTGCGGTCTGTTGTGAGAGTTCGACAGGGCCCGGCTGTCCGTTCTTCAGATACCCGAACTCCACCGCAAGTTCGATGTAATACGTGAGCGCGGGTAGGGACGACAGGGCAACATACAGAAACTGTAAGAACTCCCCTTGATGTTTTCTGGCCGAACCTGGGATGTTAGCCCAAACGCTTCCGATTTCGGAAACGTAGCTGTAACTCGATAAATTGACCGGGCCAGCTTATCAGCCGATTCCCAGGCCTTATACCTCTTGTAATTCATCCCTCATTCTGCCGATTGGTGACAGCTGCATTCTTTGCTGACTGCTGACCGCCGATGGCTGACTGCTGCCTTTATTCGATGACGAGGAGGATCTGACCTCCTCCGACCGCGTCACCCTCCTTGGCGCGAATCTCTCGCACGGTGCCAGGGCCCGAAGCCCGGAGCTCATTTTCCATCTTCATCGCCTCGACGACAATCACGCCGTCCCCTAAGTTCACCTCGTCCCCCACCGCCACCAAGAGTCGCACGACCTTGCTCGGCATGGGCGACGTGATCACCTGTCGGCCCTCAACCCCTGTCTCTGCCTTCTTGGTGAACGCCTTCAGCCGCTTCTCCCGTTCGGTCAACACCTCAATATCGTGGATCTCGCCTTTCACCCGTACCGCATAGGGACTCACGCCCTTGACGAAGTCCACTTCATACGCGGTGCCGTCCAAGAGCAAGGAGTAGGTCCGATCCGAGATCCTGACGCAGTCCACCTCCCAACTCACCCCGTCCACGGAGAGGCGGAAGAGGGAGCCCTCCGCGCCTAGCACCTCGATGTTATACTCTTGCCCACCCGTGTTCGCCGTATAGAGCAAGGATCACCTCCGTGATCCTGGTTCCCAGTTCACCGTTCACTGTTCACGGAAATTTCCGGAGGTTTGCCCATGAACTGTCTACTGTGAGCCGTAAACTCCACATCAGCGGCGCCGCAGTCCTTCGTGGCGGGCTGCCTGTGTCCAAGCGGAACCGGCGGCGGCACTGGCCACCGGGGACACCGCCTGCCGATCCTTCTCCGAGAAGTACGCACGCAGGGCAGCCGCCACGACCGCCACGTCGCGGTGGCGCGGCTCACCGCCCCCTCCTTGCTGTAAGAAGGTGTCGACAAACGTCGTGTCCACGTCTCCCTCCAGAAAGCGAGGATCGGTCATCACCTCGAGGAGGAAGGAGACGGTGGTCTTGATGCCTGCAATGAGATAATCCTGCAGAGCCTGCCGCATCCGGCTGATGGCCTCGCGGCGATCTTTCCCCCACGCGACCAGCTTGGAGATCAAGGGATCGTAGTACATCGGGACCTCGAATCCCTCGTAGACTCCAGTGTCATCCCGAATACCCGGTCCCCCGGGGGCTCGATAGCGGATGATCTTTCCGGGGAAGGGCGCAAAGTTGAGGGCCGGATCTTCGGCGTAGATCCGACACTCGATCGCGTGACCCCGCGGTGCGATCTCCTCCTGACGGAGAGGGAGACGCTCGCCGGCGGCGATCTGGATCTGGCTCTTGACAAGGTCCATCCCGGTGGTGAGCTCGGTGACTGGATGTTCCACCTGCAGTCGTGCGTTGACCTCCAGGAAATAAAAATGTCGCTCCGCATCGACCAAGAACTCGACGGTCCCGGCATTCGTATAGCCGCATGCACGGGCTAATGCCACGGCGGCCTCGCCCATTTGTCGTCGGAGTTCGGGGGTCATGAACGGAGAAGGAGACTCCTCTACCACTTTTTGATGGCGCCGCTGCAGCGAACACTCGCGCTCTCCGAGATAGACGGTATGACCCGTGGCATCGGCGAGAATCTGCATCTCGATGTGGCGCGGCCGGATGAGATACTTCTCTACGTAGATGGCGGGATCACCAAAGGAAGATTGACCCTCTGAGCGCGCCGCGCGGATCGCCGACTCGAACTCCGCCGATTCTTGAACCACCCGCATCCCCTTTCCCCCTCCCCCTGCCGCTGCCTTGATGAGCAGAGGAAAACCGATCTGGGGTGCGTGCTCGAGGATCTCTTCATCGGTGAGATCCTGCTCGGTCCCCGGGATCGTCGGGACCCCGACCTGCTTGGCGAGACGGCGGGAAGCCGTCTTGGACCCGCACAGTCTCATGGTTTCGGAGGAGGGACCTATGAAGACCAGGCCTGCCTTTTCGCAGGCTTCGGCAAAGGTGGGATTCTCGGCCAGGAAGCCATACCCGGGGTGAATGGCCTCCGCCTGGCTCTGCCGGGCGATGTCGAGAATCCGATCAACACGGAGGTAACTTTCGGCGGAAGGAGACGCGCCGACGTGGTAGGCCTCGTCCGCCTTTCGCACGTGCAGGGCCGCCCGGTCAGCATCCGAGTAAACCGCGACGGTCCGAATGCCCATTTCCCGGCAGGCCCGGATCACCCGCAGCGCGATCTCTCCGCGATTCGCAATCAGAATCTTTCTGAACATGCTACGCGTCCGAAGTCCAAGGTCCGATGTCCGAAGTCAACGTCCACCCGACACGCTCCAGACCGCGGACCTCGGACGTCGGACATTAGAGGGGGATGTTGCCATGCTTCTTCGGAGGGTTCGTGTCCCGCTTATTGGCAAGGATCCTCAACGCGTTGATCAGCTTCGGCCGGGTCTCCTTCGGCTCGATCACGTCGTCCACATAGCCTTTCTCTGCGGTCACATAGGGGTTTGCAAATTTATCCTTAAATTCCTGGACTCGCTCTGCGCGGAAGGTTTCGACATCCTTCGCCTTCTCCAATTCCCGCCGGAAGAGAATGTTCACGGCTCCCTCGGGCCCCATGACCGCGATCTCGGCGGTCGGATAGGCCACATTGTAATCGGCCCGCATGTGCTTGGACCCCATGACGCAATAGGCCCCTCCATAGGACTTGCGGGCGATGACCGTCAGCTTCGGCACCGTGGCCTCCCCATAGGCGAAGAGGAGCTTCGCCCCATGCTTGATGATCCCGCCGTGTTCCTGGGTGGTGCCGGGGAGATACCCGGGGACATCCTCGAAGGTGATGATGGGGATATTAAAGCAATCGCAGAACCGAATGAACCGGGCGGCCTTGATGGACGAGGTGATGTCGAGACAGCCGGCCAGCACCATCGGCTGGTTGGCCACAATCCCCACCGACTGGCCATCAAGCCGGGCGAAGCCGACGAGGATGTTCTGGGCGAGATGTTCTTGCACCTCAAAGAAATAGCCGTCATCCACGACCAACCGAATCAGCTCCTTCATGTCGTACGGCTTGTTCGGATTATCGGGGACGAGGGCATTGAGGGCCTCCTCCATCCGATTGGGATTGTCGGTCGGCTGGCGCCGAGGGGGTTCTTCCAGGTTGTTCTGGGGGAGAAAACTCAACAGCTCGCGGATAATGGCCAAGCACTCCGCTCCCGACTCCGCCGCGAAGTGAGCGACCCCGGACGTGGCGTTGTGGGTCATCGCCCCCCCCAGCTCCTCAAAGGTCACCTCCTCTTGGAGGACCGTCTTGATGACGTCCGGCCCGGTCACGAACATATAGCTATTTCCCTTCACCATGACAACGAAGTCCATGAGGGCAGGCGCATAGACGGCCCCGCCGGCACAGGGCCCCATAATCGCAGTAATCTGGGGGACGACTCCCGAGGCCAGGACATTCCTGAGGAAGATATCGGCATAGCCGGCGAGAGAGTCGACTCCCTCCTGAATCCTCGCTCCCCCGGAATCATTGAGACTGATGATCGGGACACCCATTTTCACCGCCAGGTCCATGACCTTACAGATCTTCGCTGCGTTGGTCACGCTCAATGAGCCACCAAGACTGGTAAAATCGTACGCAAAGATATAGACCTGCCTGCCGTCAATGGTCCCGTGCCCGGTGATCACCCCATCCCCCGGGATCTTCTGTTTCTCCATCCCAAAATCGGTACAGCGGTGGGTGACCAGCGCATCCAGTTCGGTAAAGCTTCCCGGATCGAGCAGCAAATCCAGCCGTTCCCGCGCCGTGAGCTTGCCTGCCTTGTGCTGCCGTTCGATTCGCTCGGGACCCCCGCCGGCCAGCGCCGCTTCTTTTCGCCGCCGAAGCTCCTTGAGTTTTTCTTCAATAGACATCGTTCCTCAGCCCTCCCTGTGGAGAGAAGATGTCAAAAAGTGAAAAAACAAAATGGCATTTTTTCATATCAACCTGCTGAACAAAAGTCAATGAGATAATTGCCTCCGGCGGCCGGCGGGGGGAGATACCTGCGGTGGCATAACTGTTGCACCCGCTGGAAAAGCACCAGGACTCAGCGAGGAGAGATGCGTGAGGACAATTCTCGTCGTGGAAGATAACCCCATGAATATGGAGTTGGCCGCGGACGTCCTCGAAGCCAGCGGATACGAGGTGCGGTGCGTTGCCGGGGCGTCGGAGGCACTCGAGTTCCTCAAAGAGACCCTGCCAGCCCTCATCCTGATGGACATTCAACTCCCCGAACTCGACGGGCTTGAGCTGACTCGCACCCTGAAAAAGGACCCGCGGACAAAGGACATCATTGTCCTCGCCCTCACGGCCCACGCGATGAAGGGGGACCGGGAGCGCATCCTCGAAGCTGGCTGCAGCGGCTATATTGCGAAGCCGATCGATACCCGGGCGCTCTGCCAAGAGGTGGCCAAACACATCCCGCCTCCCAAGGTACGCGCCCTCCCACATCCGGCGACCGATGACCGTTGACAACTCGACTGAGCCTTCGGCCCGAGGCCTCGGCGGTCATCGAGCATCGGTCATCGGTTATCGCTTTCCGCGGATTTCCTGTTGACATCAGGACGTTCCCCCCTAAAATAAAATCGCTGCCGAAGTGGCGGAACTGGTAGACGCGCACGCTTGAGGGGCGTGTGGGGTTACCCGTGGGGGTTCGAGTCCCCCCTTCGGCACCATGGTCTCCCACACCGATTCCCGCTCTCGACGGCGCTCCCGATCCAGGCCATGAAGGCCGTACAATGGCTCAGCTTGGGTCGGGTCACAGACTGCCGGGTTCAGGCAATTTCAGGGCGGTCCAGGAAACAAAACTCTCGCCCGTTCGTTACACAAAGAAGAGGCAAGTCGCAGGTCCAGCCGAGGGGGACGCCAGGGATGGAAAAACCCTCGATCCTTATCATCCAAGGCCACGGACTCGATGCCCCGCCTTTACGGACCGTCCTCGAGCAGCAGGACTTTCGCGTTCTGCTCACGCGGGACGGCGCGAGCGGGCTTGCACTCCTTCGGGAACGATCGCCCCAGCTGGTCCTCATGGACGCCGCGTTGCCCGACCACACCGGAGCGTTGGAGGTGACCCGGCAGATCCGGAAATATTCCGCCGTCCCTCTGATCATGCTCGTGCGCGAGGGGACAGAAGAGTTTGCCGCCGCCTGCCTGCGTCTCGGGGTGGCTGACTACTTTTCCCTCCCGGTCTCAGAAAGCGATCTTCTCTCCCGGATGACGCACCTCCTTCGCCCGGCCCGACGCACGTCACCCGCGACGACTGGCCTCATCGGGGTCAGCTCTGCCATGGTCGCTGTCCGGGCGTTGATCCACCAGGTGGCAAAGAGCCCGTGCAATGTCCTGATCACCGGTGAAAGCGGGACAGGGAAGGAGCTCGTGGCCCGCTCGATTCACCGTCTCAGCCCTCGCCAGCGGAATCCCTTTATTTGTATCAACTGCGCCGCGATCCCCGATACCCTCTTCGAGAGTGAGCTTTTTGGTGTGGAACGAGGAGCCTTCACGGGCGCCTACACGAGACGCGAAGGGCGTCTGAAGGCGGGCCAAGGGGGGACCGTCTTCTTCGATGAGATCGGAGACCTGAGCGCCTACACCCAGGCCAAACTCCTGCGAGCCATCGAAGACAAGGAAGTCCAGCCGCTCGGGGGCCACCAGACCACGCGCCTCGACGTCCGAGTCGTATCCGCCACCCATCAGCTCCTCGAGGACCTCGTCGCCACGGGGCGCTTCCGCCAGGATCTCTACTTCCGTCTCAAGGTGGCGAGAGTCCATCTTTCGCCCTTGCGAGACCGGAAAGAGGACATTCCAGTTCTCTTTGCGCACTTCCTGGCGGAGCTCGGCCCCGAATACGGAAGACAGATCGCTGGAGTCTCCCCGGGCGTTCTGCAGGCACTCCTCCGCTATGATTGGCCTGGGAATATTCGTGAGTTGAGAAACCTCTGTGAGGCGGCCCTCGTGCATGCCAGCGGCCCCCATATTGAATGGTCCCACCTCCCGGAGGACTTTCGAAAGGCGGTCGGGAGCGCCCTCGAGGAACCTGTGGAAGAGCGGGACCGACTGCTCTCGGCACTCCTCTCCACCAACTGGAACAAGAGCCAGGCGGCACAACAGCTCAACTGGTCTCGGTGGACTCTCTATCGCAAGATGCACAAGCATCAAATCCACACACCAGAGGATCTTCCCACCCCGACTCGTACAGAAGCGTCATAGCCGCCGACCGCACACCCCTGTGACACTGCGTGTCACACATTCCTGAGACACTTCGGCAATCTCCCCACCGCGACTGAAACAAATTGAGCCGTAAAATTCGCGAGTTGCGAACCCGGCAACAGTGCACGGGCCTTGGCATATTTCTTGTGTAGCCGAGCTCCCAACAGGAGCCGACCTGATTCGAATCCGTCTGAGAGCCGACCATCGGAAGGGGAGGAGTTCATGGACCAGGTGTTACAGAGGATGCAACTAGAGGGTCGGTACGCGAACTGGTTTCAGATCGGACACAACGCCTTTGAATTCCTGGTGGACTTTGGCCAGCACTACCCCGAGACGAGCGAGATGCATCTGCACACCCGGATTATCACCAGCCCGACCTATGCCAGGGCCCTCCTCGAACTGCTCGAGACGGCAATCCGGCAGTATGAGGAGTCGCACGGACGCATTCCCGGCCAATGACCCTGGCAGGACGGAAGGAGGAACGGTTATGCAGAAACTCAGCACGCTCATCGCTGGGCTCGCCTTGCTCACCGCCTGTGCGAGCCAGCGGCCCCTCTCCACGAGCCAGCAGGGGGCCTTGACAGGTGCCGCCCTCGGGGCAGGGACAGGGGCCCTCATCGGGAATGCGTCCGGGAATGCAGGCAGCGGAGCCGCCATCGGGGCAGGTCTCGGCATGCTAACCGGCGCGCTCATCGGAGGCGCCATTGAGAACCAGCGCGGCGAACCCGGCACCCCGCCGCCTGCACCCGGATCACCCCAGCCAGCTCCGACGAACCAACCCGTCGAACCACCGAGTGGACTTCCCGGCGCCACCACAGGAACCATAGACCCTACCGAAGGGAAATTTGTCAACGGGACGCGATGGCAGCTCGAGGTTTTTGTTGACGCCGACCCCCAGGCCCCCCAGAACACTTCGCCGATCGTGTTACGGCCGCAAGAGTCTCGGAACCATAACCTCGACCTGGGTCCGCATCGCGTGATCGCAACCGCGTCCGTGGAGACCCAGTTCGGCACGCGAACGGTCGGAAAATACGACCGGACCGTTCAGGTAGATCCCCGTGGAAGTGGCTGGACCCTACACTTCAGCGAGACCAGCTTTCGATAGGGAGACAGGCTCGCTATGACGCGGAGGACAGGAAAGGGCGGCCTTCGGGCCATCGGGGAACGGCTCGGCGGCAGACTGGAGACATGGGTTGCCGCGGGGGAGCAAAACCGACTCCTCTTGGCTTACACCCGCCTCCGCACCCGCATCTCAGGGCCGCCGGTTCCCGGTATGCCCCAGACGACACACCTGGATCCTTTTGTCATCCTGTCTGTTGGGCTCCATTTGCTCGCGGCGCTCTTGATCTATCTTTTGGCCGCCCACGCTCTCCCATTGAATAAACGGCCACCCGTCAGTGTCCGCATCCTCGAGACGAAAGCCCAGGCGCCCGCCGACGCGCGGGAGCAGAAACCAATTCAGCGGAAGCAGAAACGGAAACCAGTCAAGCGCGCGAACGCCAAAGCCGTTCAACCGAAAGCCAAGGCCGCGCCGCCGAAGCCCAAGCCCGTGCCAAAACCGACCTTCACCCCAAAGTCCGTCCCGCGAGTTGCCAGCGTCACACCGCAGGTGCCCCGTCCGATCCCCAAAAGTCTCCCCAAGGAGACGATGAATCCCCCAACGCCGACAGTCGCTCCGGCGGAGGTCGTACACGTGGACAAGGGGCTCACCCCAATGCCGGTGAAACCCTTCGAGGTGGCGCCACCTCCGACAAGCGCGCCGACCGAGACGCCCCGGTCCCTCGCAGCGCCGCCCGCGGCAGTATCGGAAGCGGGCCCGGCTGAGATTTCCCCCCTGCCTGCCCCGACCGCGACCGCCTCGGCCATTTCCCAACCCTCGGTTCCGGCGGAAATGAGCACGCCAACACTGGAAGGGTTCCAGCAGCCCACGGGACCGGTGGTGCTCCCGGACCGATTTCTGAAAGGAGGAAGACCCCAGACGGCCCCGGGGGCAGCACTCGAGTTGATCGACACAAGCGATCCGGACTTTACCGAATATTTCGAGTTGATCAAACGCCGGGTCTATGCCTCCTGGCGGTACCCCAAGGGCGTCCGGGGCGTCCACAAAGTATCCGTCCGATTCATACTGGACCGGGGCGGGTCGGGCCACAATGTTCAGGTCGTGCGATCGACCAATCGTGCGCTTAACGCGAGTGCTGCGGAAGCCATGAACCGTGCGTCCCCGTTTCCCCCCATTCCGGAAAAGTTCCGCGCGTTGGTTGGGCAACCCCTGACGCTCATCTTCACGGTGACGGTGCAATGAGGCAAGACATGAGGAGAGGTAAGACCATGCAGAAGATTCGATGGATACTCCCCGGCGCGATCCTCCTCTTGGCGGCGGCCATGGCCTCGGCCGCTCCACGGAAGCCGAAAGCCGTCTTTTACTACGACGAGCAGGGAAAGGTGGCCCGTCAAGAGCTCGACACGAACACCGACGGCAAGATCGATGTCTGGACGTTCTACGTCAAGACGCAACTCGACCGACAGGAGGAGGATCGGGATTTCAACGGCAAGGTGGATGTGTGGTCCTTCTATCTTGGAGGGAAACTGGACAAACAGCACGTGGATACAAATGGTGATGGGAAGCCGGACGCGTGGTACTTCCTCGGATCTGACGGACAGGTGCAGCGGGTGTGGAAGGATACGGACTTTAATGGACAGGTGGACTTCTGGGGCCACTATCGTGGGCAGCACCCGGAGCGGCAAGAATACGACCTCAACGGCGACGGCAAACCGGACCGATTCCTCTTTTACGCGGACGCAAGGCTCGCGCGGATGGAAGAGGCCGCGAATCGGGACGGCGCAATCACACTTCGGGTTGTCTACGACGCGGATGGCAACGTCGCCCGCCGGGAGGAGTTTTCCAAGGGGAAGAAGAAACCCCGGCTGGTGAGTCAATACGAGGGGGGGAAGCTCACGGCCCAGGAAGAGGATAAGAACGGTGATGGACGGACTGACCTCCGGACTTTTTACAATCAGGAGGGGAACCCCGTTCGGCGTGAGGTCGATACCAACGGGGACGGCAAGCCGGACCTATGGGCCCATTACGCGAATGGTCAGGTCGTGAGGCAGGAAGAGGATCCCAAGGGAATCGGAAAGCCGACCGTGGTTTACTACTTCGAACGCGAGAAGATTGTTCGGCGGGAAGAAGATCGCCAGGGTCGCGGCAAGCCGGACCTCATCGCCTATTACGCGCAGGGGAAGGTCCAACGCCAGGTGGAGTTTCGTCACCCGGGAGACGAACCGGATACCATAACGGAATTCGAGAGCGGCAAACCAATTCGGCAGGAGGTCTCCACCAAGTCGAACGGCATCCGCGACGTCACCCGGTACTTCAAGGGTGACAAAGTCCTGCGGGAAGAGGCCGACACCAACGGGGACCGCAGGCCGGATGTCTGGGTCTCCTATGAGCGCGGGGTAAAGGCGACCCAGGAAGAAGACCTCGATTTCGACGGGCAGCCGGACGTCCGTTATCGCTTCCAGCAGGGCCGCGTGACGGCGAAGGAGGTTTTGACCGATCGAGGATCGGAGGCACCTCCTCACCGGTCGGCCGCCGGAGAAAGTAGTCAGCGAGCAGCTGCCGACAATCAGCAAATAGGCGTTGCTGAGCGCTGATGGCTGACAACTGATTGCTGAAAGTGGAGTGTTTCGTGTCCATGGCGCGCGGTATAACGTTTCCGCTGATCGTGGTCCTCCTGATCTCTGGATGTGCCACGACAAAGGGCGGGGGGAGCAGTGGTGGTCGCGTGGTTTCCTCCGGTCCCGATCCAGTGCTCAATTCCGCCTTGACCGGCGCTGCCATCGGGGCCATGGGTGGACCTATTGGGCTAGGAATCGGCGCCGTCCTCGGGTATATCCATGGGCTCTTGAGGCAAAAAAAGATGGAGGAGCAAGCCGAGACACAGATGACGCAGCAGGCCAAGATAGACCAAGAGCTTGAAGAGCAGTTAGAGGCCAAGCGAAAGGCGGTCCAAAATGGGATGGCCGGAAGCACCGGGCTGATCCTCGTCAAAGATAACCTGGCCCCCGAACCCGCGATGGCCTCGACGTCCCCACCGCCTCCTTCTGCCACGGTGGGAGAAGGGTTCGTTACGGTGACGGACAACCTCGCATCACCATCGCCGTCAAGTGGGTCCACCGTCACAAAGACCAAGGGTCTCTCCGGCGCGATGGCGAAGGCAGGCCAGACGGACAACACCGCGGAACGCGAGATGTCAGACGCCAACGCGGCGCTCGAGAAGCAGATCATGGCGGCCCGAGAGCGGCAGCGGAAGCTCGTCGAAGCACTCGAGGCGGCCGCCGCCTCTACGCCCACACCGAACGGAGCGATGAGCCCCCAAGTGAAGACGCCTCCGCCTGTGACCGATCCTGACGGATTTCGTCTGGTCTATGCGGGAGGGCAGCTCGCCCGGAAGGAGCGTGATGTCGACGGGGACGGAAAGCCGGACATCGTTCGATACTACGATGAGAGCGGGGAGCTCATCCGGCAGGAAGAGGACAGCCGTCTCGACGGCCGGCCGGACACCTCGACCTTCTTTGAAGCGGGGCGCCTTGTCCGGAAGGAATCCGATACGAACGGGGATGGGAAGGTGGATCTCTGGGCTTTCTATGACGGTGCAGACACCCCTGTTCGCACCGAGGCTGATACCGATCATGATCAGCATCGGGATCGCGTCATTCTCTACGAGCAAGGCGAGATCATGGAGGAGCAACGGTACAGCCCCGGCCTGGATCCCCCAAGGCTAATCGTGGCGTACGCGGATGGCAAGCCAAACCGCAAAGATGAGGATACCGATGGAGACGGGCGGATGGATCGCGCGACCGAGTACGATGCGGCTGGCCATGTCACAAAGGTCTCGCGCAAACCCGCGGGAGCGGGCACCTTTGCCCTCGTTGCCACCTATCAGCCGAAGACGGGTGAGGTTCTGCACGAGGAGGAGGATCTGAACGGGGACGGCAGCGTCGATGTCATCTCTCACTACGAAAAGGGCCGTCTTGTGCGGCGGGAGTTCTTTGACCTGCCCGAGATCGCCTCGCTGAGCCCTCACCTCTCCGTGCCCCAAGGGCCCTCCAAACAGGAGACGCCATGAGTCGGCCTGCCATTGTGTCCCTCTTTTCCCTGTGGGCGTTCTTCAGTCTCACCACCGCCTGGGCCGTCGAGACGGGAACCCGCGTGCAGATCGGCATTGAAGCTCCCCGGGACGGTGCCACCATTTCAGGACCGAATCAGGTCACGGTGCAAGGGCGGGCGCGGGCGACCAGGAACTATAGACCATCGCTGTACGATCTCATGCTGATCCTTGACACCTCGGGAAGCACCCGGGCGCCGACAGGGGGCCACACCGTACAGGGGTTCGAGTGGAATGCGACCATTCTGGCGGCCGAGGTACGGGCTGGGGAGCGGCTCCTTGAAAAGCTGGACCCCAGGACAACCATGGTCGGGGTGGTGACGTTCGCGGGCGATTTTAACGGCTTCACGGGCGAGGGCATTCCCAATCGCGGGACGGCGATCCTGGAACAGCCCCTGACCAATAATTACCAGGAAGTTCAGGCGGCGCTCCGCCGGATCCTCCAGCGCGGTCCCAACGGGGGAACAGACATGGCGGCTGGGGTCCGCCTCGCCATTCGGGAACTGGGAGGACTCGCGGGGACCGCCAGCCTCCCCCGGCCAGACAGCCGGAAGGTCGCCTTCCTGTTGACCGACGGCTTGCCCACCCTGCCATTCGGCCACGTCAACACGATGGATCCTGGAGACGTCGACGTGGCCATCCGGGCGGCCGCGGTCGCGGCCAAGGGCGGCATCACCATCCATACCTTCGCCCTCGGACTCGAGGCCGTCTCCGCCCCCTATGCCTGCACTCAGATCGCCCGGATGACGCGAGGGACCTTTACCCCGCTGAGAAACCCGGGGGACATTGTGGATGTGCTCCCCAAGACTTCCTTCGCCGATCTCGACATGGTCCTCGTGACGAATGTGACCACGGGGCGACCGGCTGCCGAGCTGATGGTCAATCCCGATGGACGCTTTTCCGCGACCGTCCCCCTTGTCTCCGGGGAGAACCGGATCGCGGTGACGGTCCTTGCTACCGACGGGACGAAAGAGTCCGCCTGGGTGAGGGTGCACTACGCCGAGGATGAATCGCTAAAGTTGGAGGTACGCCAGGAGGCCAACGATCTGGAGCGGAAGCTCCAACAGCTCCAAGAACAAAATCAGCGGCTTGAAGAGGCCGTAAAGCGGAACCAAGAAGAAGCGGCTCGTAAGAAGGCCCTAGAGCTCGAGATCGGGCTCGATCGTTAAGAGGAGGAATCGCTGTGATCACACGCCTATCCCGTTTTGGACGGATTGCGGTCATCGCTCTCCCCATCATTCTTGTTGTGGCGGTTGGGAGTTGGGGAGCCCCCGCAAACACGACGCCACCTCCCGAGCAAGGCCTTGTCCTGGGGACCCGAGACACCCTGGTGAACCTCTATCTCAAGGGAGGCGTGGTGATGCATTTCATCACGCTCTGCTCCATCCTGGCCCTGGGCGTCTTCCTTGAGCGGTTGGCCAATCTGCGCAAGGGCAAAATTATCTCTTCCCAATTCCTCGAGGAGATTCGGCGCCACTGGTACCGCAGAGAGGTCAACGAGGCGATCGCCGTTTGCAAATCCCATGACATCGCCCTCGCAAGGATCCTGCGGGCTGGCTTGCTTCGGTTTACCCAGGGGCCGAAGGAAATCGAGCGTGCGATCCAGGACGCCGGGCGGCGGGAGGCCACCCTTCTCCGAAAAAACCTCGGGCTCCTCGCCTTTTTGGCCAATATGGCTCCGATGCTGGGATTGTTCGGGACGGTCTTGGGCATGATCAAGTCCTTCGACGCCATCGCCATCTACGGCCAGCAGGGGAATGTCGGCTTCGTGGCATCGGGCATTGCCGAGGCGCTGATCACCACCGCGTGGGGCCTCATGGTGGGGATTCCGGCGCTGGGCCTCTACTATTACTTCCGGCGGAAGATCGAACTGCGGGTTCTGGAAATGGAAGGCGTCTGCGTCAGTTTCCTCGAGGATCTCGCGGTGCATCGCGACCTGACGCCATCGCGGACCCCGGACGGAAAGGAACCGGTGACAACGTCAGCCGCTGCCAACGCCCCGGCGGCAGTCCCCGCGGGTGCCCCCGCGGCAGCCCCGGCAGGTGTCCGGGCGGCTCGCCCCCCGTGGCCCGCGCACGAATGGGATGATGGTCCGGGTTTTCGAGCCCCCACATCGGGGTAACCGGAAGGAGGTTCTGCAATGCAGTTCAACGAGCCAGATGAGGAGCAGGCCGGAATCAGTCTTACATCGCTGATCGATGTGGTGTTCCTCCTCCTCATCTTTTTCATGGTCACCTCCTCCTTTGTCGAGTTCCACCGAAAGCTGGATCTCCAGCTGCCGGAGGCGAAGGCGGCAGACCTCGAGCAAAAGAACCGGAAACCGATCCAGATCGAGATGGACAGGGGGAACCGGATCACGATGGACGGTCAGGACGTGACCCTGAGCCAATTGGAGACCAGACTCAAGGGTCTTCAGGGCACGCGCACCGCCGCTGTCGTCCAAGCCGACCGTCGGCTGAACCACGGGCACGTCACGGCCGTTCTGGGGCTCTGCCGGGACGCCGGCATCCGGGATATCGCCATCGCGGTCAAATAAGGACGCGTTCGTGGACTTCGGCGAGCTCAGTCGAGCCGTTCAGGGTTCGACCAGGGCCCAGCGGTCTAGCTGCGTGTCGCCGGCCTGCGGGCCATGAATGGTTCACGGGGCCAGTGGTCGTCTGCCACCCTTATTAGTAACGGAATCTCTGAGCACTGGTCACAGGAAGATCTTCCTCCCTATGTCAGGCCGCCCAATGCGCCCACCTGATTCACCGTTCAGCATGTATCGGGATGATTGACAGACGATTGATTCTGAACCATTCACCCTGAACCACGACCGCCTCCGGAACTGCTGGCACGTTTCTGTCCTTTGTGGTAGTAGCGAAAGAATCCCGGCCGGAAAGGTCTTTGGGGTTTACTCTCCGACTATGTCGATTCTCCTGCTTATGGAAGCGATGGTGATCCCTTGCATTCTTGCGGCGGACGCGGTCAAGAAGGTGTGTTACGCAATGACGCATGTTGAATGACGCAAAACGGGAAGGGAGAATGTGTTGCCTGACGGGTGCCGAACTACCGAAAGGAGCGGATATGCAGCATCAACCAGCACCAGAAAGGTATCTACGCCTGCTGCGGGACGTCGCAGACGCGTTGAGTGGAACCCTCAAGGAATCGGAGGTCATTGAGGTCTTGCTGGCTCAGGTCGCCTCGGCATTGGGTGCTCGGGGGGTCCTCGTGCGCCTGCTCAGTCCGGACGGGGATCAACTCCTCCTCTCGGGTGCCCTGGGGTTGAGCGACGCCTACCTCAAGAAGGGACCGGTCCGAGTGACCGAAAGCCCAGTGGACCGACGCGTGCTGGCCGGCGAAGTAGCGGTGATCACCGATGTGACCCGTGAGCCAGCCCTTCAGTACCCGCAGGCCGCGGCCACCGAAGGGCTGCGGGGTATGGTGGCCGTACCCTTATCGGTGAGGGGCCGCGTAACGGGTGTGGTCCGCGTCTATCTCGACAGGGAGGACGCGCCCTCCCCGGAAGACCTGTTGTTGCTCAGCACGCTGGCAAACCTGGGGGCTTTGGCCCTGGAGAAAGTGAACCTTCACCAGAGCCTGTACCGTATTGCCGAGGCCCTGAACGCTTCCCTGGAGCTGCAACCAATGCTGCAGCGCGTGCTGGAGGCCACCGTCAAGGAAATGGGGTTAAAGGCTGCCTCGGTCCGCCTGTTGGATTCCAAGCACCAGATCCTGGCTCTCGTCGCATCCTATGGCCTCAGCGAGGGATACCTGGCCAAAGGAGAAATACACGTAGCCAGAAGTCCCATCGACCAGCGCGTACTGCAGGGAGAGACGGTCGTGCTTTATGACGTGCAGCACGAGCCGGGATTTGAATATCCCGAGGAGGCCGTACGTGAAGGGATCCGATCCGTCTTGGTCGCCCCCGTGAAATTAAAGGAGCGTCCCCTCGGGGTGATGCGCGCCTACTCGGCAAGACCCCGATACTTTGGCCCCGTGGCCATGAGCTTTTTGGCTTCGGTGGCAGGGTTGGTGGGCCTGTCCATTGAGAACGCCGAGTTGTACGCAGCCTTGCAGGCCCGCTATCAAGACCTGAAACTGGACCTGGCCGAGTGGCATCGCTTCCTCGCTTTGGGCTAAGGACACGCGCACAGTGATTTCTCTTGCGTTCCTCATTGTCGGACTCCTCGCGGGGATTCTCGGGGCTCTGCTCGGCATTGGAGGAGGCATCTTTCTAGTGCCCGCTCTGACACTGCTTTTCCACCTGCCCATCCGTATCGCCGTAGGCACCAGTCTCGTGGCGGTCATTGCAACGTCCGCCGGCGTGGGAGCCATCGCCGCACGCGGGCGCGGGGCGGATGTCACGCTGGCGCTCAGATTAGAAGTGGTGACGGCGGGCGGGGCGATGGCGGGGGGCTGGCTTGCCGGCTGGGCCAGCGCCAGCGCGCTTAACATTCTCTTCGCCGGCGTCGCCTTCCTCACCTCCACCTACCTCCTCTACAAGGCGCGGCGTCCACCGGGTAGCGGAGCGCCAGAACGACTCTTTTCTCAAGACTATCGCCCGCGGCATTGGACGGCGGCTCTCGCCATATCCCTTGTCGCTGGGCTGGTCTCGGGTCTCCTTGGTGTCGGGGGAGGATTTATTAAGGTGCCGATCATGTACGCCGTGATGGGCGTCCCGCTGGGCGTAGCTACGGCTACCAGCAACTTTATGGTGGGTATCACCGCAGCCGCCAGTGTCTTCGTCTATTACGGGCGGGGTGACATCCATCCCCTGGTCGTCATCCCCACCGCGTTGGGCGTATTCATGGGCGCCATCCTTGGCGTCTATGTTCTCTCCCGCCTCCGGGTCACATGGGTTCGCACGGCTTTGATTGCCTTGTTGTTTGTGATAGGCGTGCAAATGCTTTTCCAAGGGCTTCACCATTAACCTGAACCTGAGGAGGCGGCCATGACCAGTACGGTGCCCACTGCAGACGAAAACACAGCAGCCGTCCTCGAGACGAGGATGCAAAAGGCCTCCCTGGCCGTCTCGCTCGTCGCCCTGGGCCTCATGGCCATCGGCTTCGTCGGTTTGCTGATCAGCGGAGCTGCTCTGGGCATGCCTGGACGGTCGGTCGTCCCCCTTTTCGAGCTGCTCCGGCTCCATGGCGGACCGGCAAGCCTGCTCCTCATGAGCGCAGGAATCGTGTTCCTCAGTCTGCTGCCTGTCCTCCGGGTTGTATTGGCCATGCGGCTTTACGTCCGCCAGTGGGATGTACTGGACGCTGTCACGGCCTTCGTCGTATTGCTCGAGCTGCTCCTGAGCATGAAGATGGGGGGATAAATCCATGCATGATAAAATTGGCACAAGGGCTTTGGAAGAAGCGCAGTGTTCACCGGGCAAACTTCGCACACTTTTCCGGGTCGTTTAGCGGGTGTTCAGTTCGCAACA
>CAZLDS010000016.1:26186-50230 GCA_964558395.1 uncultured bacterium
CGGGCAAACTTCGCACACTTTTCCGGGTCGTTTAGCGGGTGTTCAGTTCGCAACAGTGATGATGTCACCCTGCTAGCCGCCCTCATCGCACAACGTGAAGACGCCTTGTAGGATGGTGGGGGAATAGGCATGAGCCTTCTGAGAGAGGGTATGGTACACTAAGAGGCCAAACCGTCGGCCGGGGATTTTCCGTACCAACGAGACGCGGTCTAGCGCGACAGGGGACTCCCGGTAGAAGCACACAGAGCGACACTTCGGATGTTTTTGTCACTCTCGGCATCGTCGACTTCTTTCGGATTGGCCCATCGCCTCTCCAGCGGTGATGCCACCGCCTGATTCTTGACCTCGTTATGGCCTCAGATCTCGATCCCTCCAGCTTTCCGGTCGACCCCACACATAGAACCGTTCCTGTGAAAAAAAGGGGTTGGGTTCGGAGACTCTTTGCCTTCATGGGCCCCGCCTATCTCGTCAGCGTCGGCTACATGGACCCGGGCAACTGGGCAACCGACATCGAAGGGGGGGCACGGTTTGGGTACACGTTGATCTGGGTCCTGCTGATGTCGAACCTGATGGCGGTGCTGCTTCAAACGCTCGCGGCGCGTCTCGGCATCGTCACCGGATACGACCTCGCCCAGGCGTGTCGCCGGGATTATCCGCGGCCCCTGAATCTGTTCCTCTGGGTCCTGGCGGAGATGGCGATCGCGGCCACCGATCTGGCGGAAGTCCTCGGCACTATCCTCGGCCTGAACCTGTTGCTAGGACTCCCACTTCTCTGGGGCTGTGTGGTGACCGCCTTTGATACCTTTCTGCTCCTGGCGATCCAGCGGCTCGGTGTGCGAAAGATGGAGGCCTTCATTCTGATGCTCGTAGGCACGATTGGAGCCTGCTTCGTCATCGAGGTTTTTCTGGCCAAACCGGCATGGGGAGAGATCGCTACAGGATTCCTCCCCCACTTGGAACCCTCGGCCCTCTACATCGCCATCGGGATGATCGGGGCCACGGTAATGCCCCACAACCTCTACTTGCATTCTTCGCTCGTCCAGTCGCGAGCCGTCTCGAACACATTTACCGGCAAGGCGGAGGCCTGCAAGTTCAACCTGATTGACTCTGCGGTCGCGCTGAACGCTGCTTTTCTTGTGAACGCGGCGATTCTGGTCATGGCCGCGGCGGACTTCCATAGCCGGGGAATCCTTGTGACGGAGATCCAGCAGGCGCACGGGTTGCTCGAGCCGATTCTCGGCACCCACATTGCCCCGGTCGCGTTTGGCGTGGCGTTGATCGCCGCGGGTCAGAGTTCCACCCTGACCGGCACACTGTCCGGCCAGATCGTGATGGAGGGCTTCCTCAACATCCGCATGCGCCCGTGGTTGCGGCGGTTGGTGACCCGCGGACTCGCCCTGATCCCGGCCATCGTCGTCATCGCCATCTCCGGCAGTGAGGGGACGTACCAGCTGCTGATCCTCTCCCAGGTAATCCTCAGCCTGCAGCTCCCCTTTGCTACGATCCCCCTCATCCACTTCACTTCCGACCGGCGGAAGATGGGAACCTTCGCCAGTCCGCCCTGGGTCAAGCTGCTCGGCTGGCTGGTGGCTGCGATCCTCGTCGCCCTGAACCTCAAGCTCGTGTTCGAGGAATTGACGGGGTGGCTCACCGGCGGCCCGGTCTGGCTCTGGCTGACGGTGGTCCCGATCGTGCTGGTGATGCTCGGTGTCCTGGGATATGTGACGGTTGGACACTTCTTCGGCCTCGGTCGGGTTTGGGAGAGCGGAATTGTCACCGCGAGCCACACCGTGGCGGCGCGGACGACCCCGATGGCCATCAAACACATCGGCGTCGCGCTCGAGCACACCGAGGGAGACGCCGAGATCATTTCAGCGGCCGTCGCCATCGGAACACCCAACAGGGCGCGCCTCACGCTGCTCCATATCGTAGACACCCCCGGAACCATGATCTACGGCCATGAAAGTCAGAGCCTCCACGGCACCGAGGATGAAGCGTACCTCGAGGAGCTCGCACGTGAGATCGAAGGGGATGACTTGCCGGTGGAGACGATGCTGCGTTTCGGGAGACCCGTTGACGAGATCGTCAAAGCGGTCAGAGAAGCTGGTTTCGATCTGCTCGTCCTCGGATCACACGGCCATCGGGGAATCGGGGATCTAATGTACGGCGAGACGGTGACCAGTGTTCGCCACGCCGTGGAGATCCCGGTCCTCGTCGTCCGCACCCGGGGCCACGAACAGGCGCAGCGCACCGTCTAGGTACAATCAAACCCTGAACGCGTTAGACGCCCCGCTGGAGTCTCCAGAGTAGGCGGTGTAATTGTGGCAGGACGCGATACGGGAAGCCGTGCGCGCGGACATAGTCGGCGAGATGGCGAAGCACGGCCTCGTAGTCGGGGGCTAATCCATTCGGCTGGAGGATCACTTTGGCGCCGGGAACACCCCGGCTCTCGACAAACTCTCGGAGCTCCGGCAGATCGATGACCGGCTCACACACCACGAACTTCAGATAGTAGTTCCGTGTCTTGCCAAGCCAATCCAGGGAACCCCACTGAACCTCCATTCCCGCATTTTTCAGCTTCGGCGAGACGGCCCAGTGATGCACGACCTCAAGTAATGCGGGCTCAGGTGTGTGGAGCCCATTGGATTCAACCACCACCTGATAGCCTCGGGCGTCGAGGGCCACCACCGCGGGGAGGATCGGCTGGAGCAGTGGCTCGCCCCCCGTGATCGTGACGAGAGGCGCCTTGGGTTCCTTGCACAGCCACTCCAGGATCGCCTCCACATCTATGGAGGTGTAATCCTTTCCCTCCACCGCCTGATCCTGCCGAAGCCATGTATACTTCGAATCGCACCAAGAGCAGGTGAGATCACACCGATAGAGGCGGATGAAGTGGGACGGGATTCCGATAACCTCCCCCTCCCCCTGGATCGAGGTAAAGAGTTCGCTGATCTGATACGTCGTGGCCATCTCACAAGAACTCTACGGCGGCAGGGCAATACTGTCAACGATTACAGCGGGGTTAGGTCTTGGGTGTGGGGTATGGGGTGGGGACAGGAGCACCTTCGGCCCCCCTCCCCGGGCCCGTGACCAAAGGGTCCTGTCGCCCGGCGCTACCCGTTGGCCCGGAGGGCGAGGGGAGGTGGGTCTGGACCCGGCGGAACCCTGGTTTGCGGGTGGCCAGGGGGGCACCTCCCACCGGAGCGCAGTGCAGGTGGGGGATGGCCGTCCTCGTGCAAGAGCAAACCGCTTGGCGCGGAAGTACCTTGGTTCGCCAGATCGACCCGTGGAATTGTTCCGCCGGGGAAGACTCACTCGCCGAGCTCTGCCGGGCTAGATTCGAACGGAGAGGACCGGAGGGAGTGACCGAACGTGCTGCCTAGGTCATGCAAGTGAGCCATGGATTCGCAAGGAGAATCTGGGGGGAAGGGAGGGACTGCGGATTCAAAGAGTGACGCCCGGCCAACTCTCGATCGGATCGGCGGAACGGACGACATGCATTCCTGCATCCGCGAATCGCCGGAATGCCGCGTTCGCTTGATCCGTATAATCGACAATCTCAGGGATGACGACTGGAGAGGTACAATCTTCCAACAGATACACTTTCTCAACCAAGCGCCTATTCCCGGAAAGTCCATACTGCAACAGGTCGTCGATCGTCCAGGCGACACAGTGACTCTTCGCTTGCCCCGCAATGATGACCGCATCGAACTCCACGAGCTTCTGGAAGAACTTGTCGCTCTTCTCGGCTATGTGCTCCCCTTCGGGGCCCTCCAAGACCTCCGGTCCAATTACGGAATAATGCTCGGTAAACGGGTTGTCACCTTTGACGTGAAAATCCGGCTGACTATGCCGTGCGATGCCATGGAAGAAGATGGCTTCCTCCACCGAGGAAACCAGGGCGTGACCAATGCCGCCCAACATCGCATGATACGGCCATATGGTCAGCTCATACTTCCCGGTCTTCTTCAGTTGGCGCGTATAGTGCGTGAGGTGTCGCCGCCCGTAGTCTTCATCGACCCCGAGGCTGAAACTCAGCGCGGGGTTAAATTTCCACACGCCCTTCTTGACATCCTCTTCAGAGATGAGGGTGAAAGGTGCGGGATGTTCCCCTTTGTCGTTCACCAGATAGATGGCGTGAAAAATCTGCATCGCCTGATGCGTGTCCATCGTTGGACAAATTTCGCTGATCACGTCAAGATTTCGATACATGAACTCGCACAGCCTTCGATTGTCATCAACGGCCCCGGTCCCCGAGCGTCCCGCGACATACAACTCATACCCAGTAATACAAAACGTATTCTGAACGTCAACGGCAACCAATGAAACTTTGAATCGGTCATTTGCTGCCGGCCGAATGTGATGCTTCTTCGCCCACTGTGCTGCGTCTCGAGCCCGTTCTTCATACGGAACTTTCCACACCTCCCCCACTCTCTCTCGGTCGAAGTGGGGGGGGATGGGGAGGTCACAGCGTGCCATGGTCTGCCTTCCTTATTCTCGATTGCCTCGCCCGCTCGTGGGAGCAAGAACCTCGTTTCGAACTATAAGTGGCGATTCAATCCGCGTCAAGGTCAGCGGCGGACAGGCTGTCACAGGCTACCGGGAACGGGGCCGATGGCTCTTGACAAATTGTATGATTTCATTTCGGTAGAGATACGCCATCAGCAATAGCGCAACGCCCATGACGGCGAAAAGGATCCAACTGTCAGACTCCGCCTGGAACTTGGCCCCCTGAATCGACAGGAGCCAGGTCCCCGGCATCCGTCCCACGGTCATCACGAACACAAAGGCCCAAAAGTGGATGGGAGTCACCCCGAGGATGAACGACAGCGTATCCTTGGGAAAGCCCGGGATCAGAAAGAGAAGGAACACGACAAGAATCCCCCGCGGCTTCTCGAGAAAGGAGAACTTCTGATACAGGCTGGGTCGGACGATGCGGCGGACAAACCGGAGTCCGAGCCA
This sequence comes from uncultured bacterium, assembly GCA_964558395.1. GTDB lineage: Bacteria > Methylomirabilota > Methylomirabilia > Methylomirabilales > CSP1-5 > CSP1-5. The sequence goes on from CAZLDS010000016.1 coordinate 31,149, forward strand.
CCGCGCCAACCCAAAGGCCAGGAGAGACCCAAGAGTCACGCCAATGGAAGAGTAGACAAAGCCAAGAACCGTACCAAAGAGGAATCCGCCCAAAAACCCCGTTGCCTCTCCTGGAATGAACGAAAAGACTACCTGCGTCACTTGGAGCGCGATAAAGATCAACGGCGCGAGTTTTCCGTAACTGAGCACCAGGGCGCGAAGCTCTTGGGGGTCCGTGTACAGTTTGATGAGATGCTCATATTCCTCGTAGACATCGGCCAGGACACCTGTCGACCAGAGGGCATATCCCCCCACCAGAACCACGACCAGGCCCAATAGGAAATAGACGCCCGCCTTGGGGAGGCGACGCCCCACCCAAGACTTCTCAGGAAGCGGCGCTTTTTTCTCCTCGTGCTCCACGCGTCCCCGCTCAGCTCACTATCCCGCGGTTACAAAGGAACACACCTACAGTTGCCGAAGCTTGGGGTTAAAGGCCTCCCGCAACCCCTCCCCAAAGACGTAAAAAGCCAACACAACGATGAAGATCGCCGTGCCAGGGATAATGGTCAGCCATGAGGCATCAAAGAGAAAATTTTTCCCATCCGCAAGGATGTTCCCCCACGTCGCATCAGGAGGCGGGACACCGAACCCGAGGAAAGAGAGGGCGGATTCAGTCAGAATGGCCGCGGCGATCCCCAGGGTAGCAGAGACTAAGACCGGAGCGAGCGCATTCGGAATCAAGTGGCGGAGGATGATTGCACGACCGGACACCCCGAGCGCGTGGGCGGCCTGGACAAAATCCTGTTCGCGGAGCGCAAGGATCTCGGCGCGGACGAAACGCGCCGGCCCGGTCCAGCTCGTCAGACCGATGACGATCATGATGTTCCAAATCGACGGCTTCAGGACGGCCACCACCGTCAGTATCAAAAAGAAAGTGGGGAACGAGAGGAAGACGTCAATGAGGCCGGCGATCAGCGTATCGACTGTCATTAGCCGGAAAGCTCCTATGCCTATCCTCATCCGACCATAGTACCCGGCGATGCCCCCCAAGATGATACCAATGGCGGTCGCAATCCCAACCGCGACAAATCCGACCGAAAGCGAGACAAAAGCCCCCTCGAGCATGCGGGCAAAGACGTCGCGTCCAAGCTCATCGGTGCCAAGCAGATATATCCCGAGCCGGGGCAGGTCCTCTGTGGAAAGCACGTCGCCGTCGGGGAACGACAGCGGGGGTCTGAACTTGTCGGCCAGTCGCACTTGGCGGGGGTCGAGGAGGGGCTTTTCCCCCTTGGTCACCACCAGACCGAGGATGGCCACGACGAAAAAGGCGGTGCATGCCACCATACCCACCAGGGCCGTCCGATTCCGGAAAAAGGATCGCCAGGCCAGCCGCGAAGGGGAGAGACGTGCTGCCATCGCTATTCGGCCTTCTCCAATCGGATTCGTGGATCGACCACCATATAGAGTAGATCTGAGAGCAACGTCCCCACCAAGGTCAACACCGCCGCCATAAAGTTCAGGGTAATCACGATTGGGTAATCGCGACTCAGGATCGCCTCGTATCCCAGCCGCCCGATCCCGGGCCACGCAAATATCGTCTCGATGATGACGCTACCACCGATCAGCCCCGGAATCAGGAGACCAATCATGGTCACAAACGGCAGGAGGCCATTTCTCAAGGCGTGCTTATATAGTACGGTGTTCTCATCCAATCCCTTTGCCCGGGCGGTGCGGATGTAGTCCGAGTTGATCACCTCGAGCATCTGCGAGCGGACATACCGGGACAGGATCGCGACGCCGGCCGTCGCCCCGAGCACCGACGGGAGGACGAGATGCCACGTCCGGTCCATAACGCCCAACAGGGCTGGGATTCCCTCTCGACCAAAGGTCCTGATCCCGATCACGTCGACGTGAAAATTCTCCACTACGAAAATGATGAGTAAGTACGCCAGGTAAAAGCCTGGGACCGAGATGAGCGCAAAGACCACCACGGTCGTCATCTTGTCAAGAACGGAGTTGCGGCGGATGGCACCGGTGATTCCCAGGGGAAAGGCGTAACACCAGATGAGAATCGTCCCGACTAGGAAAAGGGGAAAACTGTTCCAGAATCGTTCGACGATCTTGGGCAAGACCGGCTGGTTGTCCTTAAAGGAGCGGAGCTCGCCTGTAAAGAGCTTCCGATAGAATTCCACGTACTGCACGGAGAGTGGCTGATCTAGACCGAAGGCTTTCCGGTACCGCTCAAGCTGCTCGGGAGTAAACCGGGGATTCAGCGGGTCGATTTGACTCGGCTCTCCCGGGGCGAGGTGGATCACGCCGAATGAGATCACCGAGATGAAGAAAAGAGTCCAGAGCTTTTTGCCCCCAATGCGAAGTAGGACGGAGAGCATCGCACCTCAGTGTGCCGTGAGCACGGGCTCTGCGGTCTTGATCCACTGGTTGAAGTGAAACTTGATGCCGCCGAGCTTATCGGGAACGATGGGCAGATAACGCAGTGTCCCATCTGCATCGCGGACCATCCGAATGACCTTCCGGTCTAGGACCACGAGAGATTTGCCCACGAAGAGAAATGTGTAGGGCTGGTCGTGGGCGATCAGCCGGTGCAGATCCCTGGCCATGGCGACCTGTTGCTGGTGGTTATATTCTTGGCGGATCCGAAGCATCAGCGTATCCGCCTCTCGATTCTCATACCCTACAAAGTTGAGCTGGAAGTGCCCCGTTTGGCTCGAGTGGAAGATCTGGTAGAGGTCCGCATCGAGTCCCATGGCCCATCCGAGGACCACGGCATCAAAGTCCCCCTTGTCCACCCGCTCGTTGATGAAGACCGCCCATTCCATGGTGAGGGTTTCGACCTTGATTCCCAGTTGGCGCCAGGCGTTTTGGGCAACGACCATCACCGCTTTCCGAATCTCATTCCCCGAGTTGGTAATAAGAGTGAAGGCCAAAGGCTGCCCATCCTTCTCCAGCCATCCGTCGGCGTTTCGCGTCCACCCGGCCTTGGCCAGCAGCCGCAGCGCCCCCTCGGGGTCGTAGGGGAGCGGCTTCACTTTTGGGTTGTAGAATTCCGTCTGTTTCGGATAAGGACCGGTCGTCCGCTCCGCCTGGCCGTACAGGATGTATGTAATGATCTCCTGGACGTTGATCGCCATGCCTAACGCCCGTCGCACCCGGACATCCTGGAAAATTGGACGTCGCATGTTGTACCCGATGTAGGTATACCCTAGACCGAGTCGCGAGAAACTCTGGAAGCGTGGATCGTGCTTCAACCGTTCTACCTGGTAGGGCTGGGCCGGATAGGCGTCACTCGTTCCAGCATAGAAGGTCAGTTCGGCCGTCAGCGGGTCGGGGATGATCCGAAACAGATATGCGTGGAGGTTTGGCGCGCCTTCCCAGTAGTCTATAAAACGCGTCAGCCGAATGAACTGGTCCGTCTTCCACTCATTGAAATGGAAGGGACCGGTGCCAATCGGGGCCCGATTGAATGGGGAGTCGCGGACGGAAAATGTCTCGGGGTTCCGCCCCATGCGGATCGCCTGTTCCCTGAGCCGCGCCCGATTTAGCAGGTGCTCCGGAAGAATTCCCATGCCCCAGCTTTGGAAACCCGGCTGAAAGAGCCGTTTATAGGTGATCTTGACCGCATACCGGCCAACGGGTTCCACCGTCTTGACCGGCTCGAAGTCCGGGACCCGGGGCGACAGATTTGCCGGCGCTATGATCGTCTCATAGGTGAACTTCACATCACCCGAGTCAAACTCGTGCCCATCTTGAAAGAGGACGCCCTTTCGGAGTTGAAACAGCACGACCGGATTGTGTTCGGTCGGCGGCACAAGCGCGGCGGCGTGCTCGCGATTCACAACCGGCTGGGACGCCTCTACAAAGCGTAACGGATCGACGCGATCGGCGTAACCCTCGATCAAGCGGTTGAGCTTGATGAAGAAGTCCTGGTCCACCTCGCGGAGGATAAAGCGAATTCGCGGTGGCTGGTGCACCGTCACTTGTACCGTACGCTTACTAAGCTTGCCCGGCTCGCCCCCCGGCGCTGCGGCCTCGATCTGTTCGACCCGCGATCCACCGGGGACAACCGCCATCTTCTCCACAAGACGGAGCGCCGGATTGCCCGCCGCCCGCGCCCTCTCGAGATGGCGGACGAGCCGGTCGGCGGTCACCGGTGAACCGTCGGGGAGGCGCTGGGTCTCATCCACAACGAGGTACGCTTCTTCGAAAACGTCCCACGACTCGGCCAGCCGCCCACGAAAGGAGAGGTCGAGGTCCCGATCGATTAACCCCTCGAAGACGAGCCCATTGATGGCCGCACTAGCCGAATCGGCCGCAAGGGTGGGATTCAGGATCGAGGCATCACCAATGGAGGTTTCGATATATCGCGCAAGCCGGCCCGGGTCCCCCTTTACCTGGTCCTCAAAGTTGGGGACCCAGAAGTAAGACTGTATCAAGAAGAGGCTGACGAGCGTCGGGGCGAGGATCAGGATCTGCTTTACCCGCATCTGGTAACCTGGGGAAGTGTGTGTTGCCCTCGAAGCGGATAGGCCGCCTTTCTTACTGCTTCGAAGGGGATTCCGCCGGCGCCGGTTTGACCGGCTGCTCCGTGATCACCGAGGCCGGTCCTCGGGTGGCATAGATGGTGAGGATGATCGAGGTCACCATAAAGAGGGCAGCCAGGGCGGTCGTTAGCCGGTGAAGGAAAGTGGTCGGCCCCCGCGCACCGAAGACGGTCTGCGACGAGCCGCCACCAAAGGCGGCACCGATGTCTGCACCCTTTCCGGTCTGGATCAAGACGACCCCGATCAGGGCAACGGATATCAGGATATGCAGGACGATGAGCAGTAGATACATGGGATCCCCTCTCTCAAACAGCTGATGCCATCAGCCTTGTTCATAGTTCAGGGTTCAGAGTTCAGATACCAGATTAGCGGCTTGCCCATGATCCATGAACTACGAACCACGAACCGTTTATGTTGGACGTCGGACCTTTTTGAACTGCACAATGCGGGCAAAAGCATCTGCCTGTAAACTCGCCCCCCCCACGAGTGCACCATCAATATCCGGTCTGGTCATCAAGGCATCGATATTGTCCGGTTTGACGCTCCCCCCATAGACGATACGGATGGCCGTGCCGACCGTTTCTCCCCACAGGTCCGTCAAGCGTGTTCGGATAAAGGTATGCACCTCTTCCGCCTGCTCTTGCGTGGCGGCGTGTCCGGTCCCGATCGCCCAGACGGGTTCGTAGGCTACGGCGATCCCCGTTCCCGCTTCACGACGGACACCGCCCAGCCCTCCCTGAAGCTGGCCATCGACAACGTGAATGGTCCGACCGTCCTCCCGCTCTGCCAAGGTTTCACCGACGCACACGATAGGGACGAGCCCGTACTCCAGGGCCGCTTTTAGCTTTCGGTTCACGTCTAGATCGGTCTCGCCAAAGTACTGGCGCCGTTCGGAGTGCCCCAGGATCACGTATCGGCAGCCAAGGTCCGTCAGCATCGCTGGAGACACTTCGCCCGTGTACGCCCCCTCCTTTGCCCAGTGCATGTTCTGCGCCCCCAGACCGATCCGCGAGCCCCCGAGGACCCGAGCCACCGCCGGCAGAGCAGTGAATGGAGGGCAGACCACGACGTCGACCCCGTCGCTGTGCCCCAAGAGTCCCTTCAGACGCTCCACCAAGGCCACCGCATCAGCTGTCGTCCGGTACATCTTCCAGTTGCCCGCAATCAACGGCACCCGCATGACTCGTTCACCGACTACCGACGACCGTTAGCGTTCCTCGATGACCCATGGCCGTGATTCGACGACCGCAAGACACAAATGTCATTTCGGTCGTCGGACATCGGTCAACCGCGTTTGTTAGTGAGGGCGGCGATCCCAGGTAGCTCCCGTCCCTCCAGAAACTCGAGCGAGGCTCCACCCCCGGTCGAGAGATGGGTCATCTTGTCGGCCAATCCCGCGTGAACCGCCGCCGAAATAGTATCTCCTCCGCCGAGGATCGAGGTCCCCCCACTCGCGGCGACCGCCTCCGCTATGGCCCAGGTCCCCTCATGAAACGGGGGAGTCTCGAAGACTCCCATCGGACCATTCCACAGTATCGTGCGCGCCCCCCGAATCAACGCCGCAAATACCTCCCGAGTTTTGGGGCCAATGTCCAGGGCTGTCCACCCTCCAGGTATCTCGGGCCCGTCCACCACGCGCGTCGCGGCGTTGGACTCAATCCGCTCGGCGACAATATGGTCGGAAGGGAGCAAGAAGGCAACGTTCTCCGCCTGGGCCGCCTTCATCGTCTCTCGAGCTACGTCCAGTTTATCTTCTTCAACGCGCGACTTGCCCACCGAATGCCCGAGCGCCCTCAGGAAGGTATAGGCCATCGCCCCTCCCAGAAGGAACGATTCAATCTTCCCAATCAGGTTCTTCATGACCCCGATCTTGTCCGAGACCTTCGCCCCTCCAAGGATCGCGATAAAGGGATGATCCGGAGCGGTGAGGAGCGTTCCCAACTGCTCGATCTCTTTCCGCAGGAGGAAGCCGCATGCCGCGATGGGGACGAACCGGGCCACGCCGACCGTGGAAGCATGGGCGCGGTGCGCGGCCCCGAAGGCATCGTTGACGTACACGTCGCACAGTGCCCCGAGCGCTCGCGCGAAGTTCTCTGCGTTTTGTTCCTCCTCCGGATGAAACCGCAGGTTCTCCAAGAGAAGGACCGCACCCGGTTGCAGCCTCGCGACGGCTGCCTCCACCCCCTCGCCGATACAGTCCTCGGACATGGCCACGGGTGCCTCGAGGAGCTTTGAGAGACGCTGTGCCACTGGCCTGAGGCTCAACGCCACCGACGGCTTGCCTTTGGGGCGACCGAGGTGAGAACAGAGGACGACCTTTGCCTTATGGTCACGGGCATATCGGATGGTGGGAAGACTCTCCCGGATTCGGGTATCATCGGCAACCCGGCCGGCCTCCAGGGGGACGTTCACGTCCACGCGGATCAGGACGCGCTTGCTATCGAGATCGAGCTCATCAATACAGAGTTTGTTTAACATCCTTGGTGCCTCGCGGAAGATGTACGTTGGTCGCTGATCAACGATTGATGACCGACGACCGATGACAGAAGAAGACCTTTTCGCTCCTTTCGGTCACCGGACACCGGATAGCGGTCATCGGCTGACGGATGCCATGTACTTGATGAGATCGCGCAGGCGGCAGGAATAACCCCACTCATTGTCGTACCAGGCCAAGATCTTCACGAGCGTTTTGTCGACGACCCCAGTGGACGGACCATCAACGATGGCGGAATGTGGGTCATGGATAAAATCGGCTGAGACCAAAGGTTCGTCCGTGTACTCGAGGATTCCTTTGAGTTCCCCTTTGGCTGCTTTTTTGAAGGCCTGGTTGATCTCGTCCTCCGAGGTGACCATCTCGACCTCTGCCACCAGATCCACCAATGACACGTTTGCCGTGGGGACACGGATGGCGATCCCGTGGAGCTTTCCCTGTAACTCAGGTAAGACGGACCCGACAGCCTTGGCCGCCCCGGTGGTGGTCGGGATCTGGGAGAGAGCTGCCGCCCGCGCCCGCCTGAGGTCCTTGTGGGGCAGGTCGAGAAGCTGCTGATCATTTGTGTAAGAGTGGATGGTCGTCATGAACCCGTGCTTGATCCGGAAGTGTTCATGCACCACCTTGGCGACGGGGGCGACGCAGTTCGTGGTACACGAGGCATTCGAGATCACGTCGTGCTTTTGGGGGTCGTAGGTTTTCTCATTCACCCCCAGCACGATGGTCTTGTCGGGGCCCTTCGCCGGGGCGGAGATAATCACCTTTTTCGCCCCGGCCTGGAGGTGCTTCGCCGCACTGTCCCGATCGGTGAACCGCCCGGTGGACTCCACCACGTACTCCACGCCCAGGTCTTTCCAGGGCAAAGCGGCCGGATCCCTTTCCGCCAGCACCTTGATGGCCTTGCCGTTCACGACGATGGCGTCATCTGTCGTCTCGATCTGCGCCTTCATCCGGCCCAGGATGGAATCGTATTTAAGAAGGTGAGCAAGAGTCTTGGCGTTGGTAATATCGTTTGCGGCGACGAATTCGAGGTCTCGATCTTGAAAGCTGGCCCGGTACAGATTCCGCCCGATCCGCCCAAAGCCGTTGATTCCTACGCGAATGGCCATCTTTTCCCCCTCTCCTCTGCCCGCAGGGCGGAAACCCTCTCTAGAAATCAGAAAACATCGTTCATGATAGACGTGATGCCGCGGTAAGTCAACCTCACAGCGCCCGCGCGAGGGTGTAGACCAAGACCGGGTGCGCCCCGGCCTTCATCAAAACTTTTGCGCACTCGTTGACGGTGGCCCCGGTCGTCAAGACATCATCCACGAGCAGGAGTGACCGGCCGGCGATCTCATCAGGTTTCCGGACAGCGAAGGCTCCCCGAACGTTTCGCGCGCGTTCCCGCAGCTTTCCCGCCTGGGGTGGAGTTGAGCGTATGCGCTCCACGGTCTTTCGGAGGACCGGCCGACGCAAACACCTGGCAAGAACACTGGCCAAGATGTCCGCCTGATTGAACCCGCGTTCTCGCTCTCGTGTGCGGTGGAGAGGAACCGGGACGACTGCATCAATCGCGTCCTGACCAAAGAGGTCCTCGACCCGCTCCGCCATAAGCCGACCCAGATGTCCCCCGAGGGTGATCCGCCGACCGTACTTGAACAGGAGGAGGAACTCCCGGAGGGGATCGTCGCGCTCATAGATGACCGCCGAACGGGCGAGCAGATACTGCGGCGGCCGCGCTCTACAGCCCTGACAAAGATGGGAGGGGGGGTGGGTGGTGGCCGTGCTCCAGAAGGGTCGCCCACATCGGGGACAGAAGGGGGGATTGAGAATCCGAATCCTTCGCCAGCAGGCCCCACAGACTACAGATCGCGATCCGATTCCCAGCGGTCCCTCACAGATAGTACATGCGGCCGGGAGGACGAACCGGAGGAGGGCAAAATAGAGTTCCGCGCCCCAATCCTTGCAACGGGTCACCCTCATCCGCTGCCCCCGCAGACGAACGGTGTCGAGGTGGATATCGCATAGATATTCAGGGGGGAAATAAATCCGGAGGAAGCAGGCTACTGACGCTCTTCTTCCTCCTGGCATGCAATGCAGTGCTCGGCAAAGGGGAGGGCTTCCAACCGCTTGATGGCAATCTCCTCCCTGCACCTCTCGCACGTGCCGTACGTGCGGAGGCGGATCTTCTCCAAGGCGGCATCCACCTGGCGTAATAGCCGCCTCTCCGCATCGCCGAGGGAGAGGAGAAATTCTTTGGTGTAGGCATTTGCCGCCTGGTCGGCAAGGTCTAACGTTCCGCTTTGGGTCTCAAACCGCGTCGCATTCCGCGAACGGACCCCGGTTAAAAGCCCTTTCCGCTTTTCCACGAGCTGTTTCTCGAGTTCTTTCAGCTTCGATGCGCGCATGGGCTCGAGACCCTTTCTCTTTTCCCCGACCTCCAGAAAGCGGGACAGAAACGATGCGAATCTTTAGTCAGAGGCGGGTACCTGCCAACGACAGAGAAGCGGGACCTGCCTCCCTCTAACCTCGGTACTCTCGCTGCGGCGCATCGCCCCAGAGCCGCTCCAGGTCGTAATAGCGCCGCGTTTCATCGTTGAAAATATGGATGATGAGGTCGTGGTAGTCAAGCAAAATCCACCGGGCCTCTGGGTACCCCTCGCGGTGATGCAGCCGGACCTTTGCCTTCTCGAGACACTCGCCGATGTGATCAGCAATGGCACGCACGTGCCGGTCCGAATCCGCACTGCAGATAAGAAAATGGTCCGCAATACTGGAGATCCCCTTGAGGTCCAGGATGACGGGATGCTGCGCCTTGACCTCCCAGGCGGCGTGCGCTGCTAGATCGACCAGTCGCTCAGGATCTATTCTTGCCATCCTCCGAGCAGGCTACCCTGGACCCTCTCCGCCCCGGCCTCTCTCTTTCGCCGGTAGAGTTTGTTCTTTTCCATGTAGGCGGCCACGGTGTCGGGGACCAAAAATCGGATGCTTCGCCCTTCCTCCACCAACTGCCGGATTTCCCGCGAGGAGATATCCAGGGAGACCACTTCCACTAACAGGACCAAACCGGGGACGGTTCCCTGGTGATGCAGTTCCGGAGTCACCTCCGCGACCTTCAGGTACTTGAACTGAGGGTGACCGAGTTTTTGACACTGCGACGGCGTGAGCGTTTTCTCCACTTCGTCCAGACGCCAGCCGGGTCGGGCGGTCACTACCACCTGAGTCAAGTGTAGGATCTCCGCGGCGTCCTTCCAGCTGCTCATCTCCAGAAAGGCATCCACTCCCATAATAAAACAGAGGTGGGTTTCGGGGCCATGCAGCTTCAGCAATTCTCGGATAGTCTCGACGGAATACGAGGTACCCGGCCGGTTCAGTTCTATGGGGGAAACGCTGAAGTACGGGGTAAACACCGTGGCCAAAGAGACCATCTCATAGCGATGAATGGAGGCTGCGACGTCTTGGTCGTCCTTGTGGGCCGGTTTAGCCGCCGGGACGAAGATAATGTGGTCGAGTCCAAAGGCCAAGTAGATCTCCTCGGCCGCCCGGAGATGACCGAGATGGATGGGATCAAACGTTCCTCCCATCACGCCGATGCGCATGCGTATACCCTCAATGCGTTCACGGTTCACCGTTCACAGCCTAAAGCCCATTCACGAGATCCTCAATCGCCTTCCCGTGAACTGTGAACTGTTAACTCGCAGGGCGGCAGGAGTCACGAACTTGCCCCTCGCCCAGCACGATGAATTTCTCACACGTCAATTCGCGAACCCCCATGGGACCCCGGGCGTGAAGCTTCTGCGTGCTGATCCCGATTTCGGCTCCCAATCCAAACTCCCCCCCATCTGCAAAGCGGGTCGACGCGTTCACAAAGACCGCCCCCGCATCCACCTCCTGGAGAAACCGCAGTCCGCGATGATAATCGGCGGTCACGATCCCCTCGGCAAGTCCAGAGCCGTATTGCCGGATGTGTGCCACGGCCTCCTCAAACGAGTCCACAACCCGTATGGAGAGGATCAGATCCAGATATTCAGTTTCCCAGTCCTTCTCCGTCGCCGCGGGGAGAGAAGTCAGGATCTTTCGCGTCGTCGGGCATCCCCTCAGCTCGACGCCCGCTGCTGTAAGGCGCGCGGCCACCTGGGGCAGGAACTCATGCGCGACTTGGGTATGCACGAGCAGCGTCTCGACCGCATTACACACCCCTGGCCGTTCGACCTTGGCGTTAAAGACCAGCTCCTCGGCCATGGGCAGTTCGGCTGCCGCATCCACATACATGTGACAGAGGCCCTTTTCATGGGCAATCACTGGAATCGTGGATGTCTCTTTCACCGTCCGGACGAGCTCCTCTCCCCCTCGCGGGATGACGAGATCGATATATCGATCGAGCGTGAGAAGGGCATGCACCGCCGCCCGATCCGTCATCTCGATAATCCCGACTGCTCCCTTCGGGAGACCCGCGGCCTCCGCCGAAGCTGTGAGGACTGCCGTAATCGCCGTGTTGCTCCGGATGGCCTCAGACCCCCCTCGGAGGAGGACCGCATTGCCTGCCTTGAGGCACAAGCCGGTCACATCGGCGGTCACATTTGGCCGGGACTCATAGATAACGGCGATCACTCCTACCGGCACGCGCATCCGACCCACCCAGAGGCCGTTGGGGCGGCGCACTATCCCGGTCACTTCCCCCACCGGGTCTGGGAGGGCTGCAACCTCCTGCAGTCCCCTCGCCATTCCCCGCACGCGTTCGGCATCCAGTCCCAGCCGATCGAGAAAGGCCGGCCGATGTCCCTTCTCCGCCGCCACCGACAGATCGGCAGCGTTGGCCTCAACAATCTCCTGCTGGCGATCGAGGATTCCCTGCGCCATCGCCTCCAGTGCCCGATTTTTGACCCCCGCAGGCGTCCGGGCCATGGCCTGTGTCGCGTCGCGGGCCTGACGAGCTAATGCCTCTATCCCCCTCACTGGGTCACCTCGAGGATCACCAGATTATCCCGATGAATAACCTCATCGGAGTGTTTATACCCCAAGACGTCCTCGATCTCGGTACTCCGGCGCCCCTTGATCCGCTCTATCTCTTGGGCGCTATAGTTGACCAGGCCTCGGGCAAACTCCTCCCCGTTTGTCCCCAGGACCGAGACAACATCTCCGACTTGAAACTGCTTTACGGTCCCCTGCACGCCGGAGGGCAGGAGACTTCGACCTTGGTGGATGAGGGCCGTCTTCGCCCCCGCGTCAACGTGAACCCCGCCTTGCGGACACGTGGCAAAGGCCAGCCACCGCTTCCGGCCCCCCATTCGCGTGGCCCGCGGCAGGAAGAGAGTCCCAAGGGACTCCCCTGTAAATAGTCGCGTCAGGATGTCCGACGCGAGGCCATTGGCCACGATCGCCGGAACGTGGGACGCGGTGGCCAGGCGGGCCGCTTCCACCTTCGACGCCATCCCCCCAATGCCAACGACCGTCCGGGTCGGGCCAGCCCAGAAGACATCAGGGGGGAACGGACTGGAAAGGACCGGGATCAGCCGGGCCCCGGGGTCGGTCCGAGGGTCCGCCGTGTAGAGCCCTTCCTGGTCGGTGAGCATCACCAGAAGATCCGCATCCACGAGCGAAGCCACCAATGCCGAAAGGATGTCGTTATCCCCAAATTTGATCTCCTCCACCGCGACCGTGTCATTTTCGTTCACCACGGGCAGGACACCAAGGGACAACAGCGTGAAGAGCGTATTCCGCGCGTTGAGATACCGGACCCGGTCCCGGACGTCCTCTTGAGTGATGAGGACCTGGGCCACCTTGATCCCATACGGGGCAAAGGCCTCTTCATAGGTCGCCATCAGCGCACTCTGACCGATGGCAGCCGCTGCCTGCTTGAGAGGAATGCTGCGCAGTCGCTGCGTGCGCTCGAGCTTTTCCATCCCGGCCATCACCGCCCCCGATGAAACCAGCAACGTCTGAACGCCTTGGGCCTTCACCGCGGCAATCTGCCTCGCCAGGACCTGGATGGCATCTTTCTGTAGAGAAAGCGTTCCCTTGGACAAGACCCCGGACCCCACCTTGACCACGAGACGTCGAACCCGTTCACACAGCTCGGCCCGGTCCATCGTTTTCCCTGTGATCCATCGCTTGCCTCAGGCTCTCCCGGAATCCAACTGTGAGGGCGGAAATGCCTTCGCCTGTCAAGGCCGAAACCGCGTATACCGGGATACCCCGGCCGGCAAAAAACTGTTGGCAACGCGCCAGATTCTTTTCATGAGGCAGATCGACTTTGTTGGCCGCCGCCAGTCGAGGCAGATGGGTGAGGGTGAGACTGTACGCTTGAAGCTCTCCTTCTACGACCTCGAACGCCTTGAGGGGATCCTGACCCTCCGAGATGTCGAGGACATGCACGATGACGCGCACCCGCTCGATGTGCCGGAGAAAGCCGAGACCAAGGCCGGCACCCCCCGAGGCACCCGCGATGAGGCCCGGAATGTCGGCAACCGTGATGCGCTCGTTGAGAGAGAAATCCAGGATCCCTAGGTTGGGGATGAGGGTGGTAAAGGGATAGTCGGCTATTTTCGGCTGTGCCGCGGTCAGGGCCTGCAAGAGCGTCGATTTTCCGGCGTTTGGAACCCCGACCAAGCCGACGTCGGCGAGGAGCTTGAGCTCTAAGATAAGATTCCGCTCTTCACCCGCGCCCCCCTCCTCGGCGATTCGGGGGGCTCGGCGCGTCGCCGTCGCAAAGGCCGTGTTCCCCCTGCCCCCCCGACCGCCACGCGCGACCACGACCCTCTGCGTCGCCTGCGTGAGGTCCCCGAGGACTTCGCCGGTCTCTTGATCCTTGACCACGGTGCCGACGGGAACCCGGATGATCACATCTGTCCCGTCACGCCCGGTTTGCTTCTTCCCCCGGCCGTGCCCCCCCTTTGGCGCACGATATAGCTGCTGGTATCTCAGATCGATGAGGGTGCTCACCGACTCGGAGGCTTCCACAAGGACGTTGCCTCCACGTCCCCCTTTTCCTCCATCTGGTCCGCCGCGCGGAACATACTTTTCTCGGCGAAAGCTCACACAGCCCTTCCCGCCGTGACCCCCTTTCACCTTGATCCGGGCGACATCGATGAACACAGAACCCCGTACTCTTCAGCTGTCAGCAGTCGGCCATCTGTTATCAGCATAGCAAAAACCACAGCCGTCAGCTATCAGCACACGCGCTCATCGCCACAATCTGACAGTCGTGCTGACTGCTGACGGCCGACGGCTTCCTAGCTACCTTCATTCTGGACTGGGATGATGTTTACGAACCGGCCCCGACCCCCGCGCCGGACAACAGACACGACCCCCGTCACCTTGGCGTAAAGGGTATCATCCCGACCGATGCCAACGTTCCAGCCGGGTTTGAATCGGGTCCCGCGCTGCCGAACCAGGATACTCCCCCCAGCAACCGTCTGTCCCGAGAAGGCCTTCATGCCGAGTCGCTTCGACTCGCTCTCCCGGCCGTTTCTCGAGCTGCCCATCCCTTTCTTATGCGCCATCTCTTCCCTCCAGCCCGGTTCGTGGTCGGTAGTTCATGGTTAATGGTAAGGGCGTGGTTTTGGGAGTTCTGATCCTGAACCACCCGCGATCTCCTCGACCCGAAGACGGGTCATCTGCTGACGGTGCCCAGTCTTCCGCCGATATTTCCGCCGCCGTCGAAACTTGAAGACCGTGACCTTGGGGCCGCGGACCTGCCCCACGATGGTCGCCCGCACCTTGGCCCCGGCCACGACCGGAGACCCCACCTGCACCGTGTCCCCCTCGCTGACCAATAGGACGCGGGAAAGCTCGACCACCTCGCCCACGCGCCCCGGGAGACGCTCTACGGCGATCACCCCCCCCTGAGCCACGCGATATTGCTTTCCTCCGGTCTCCACGACCGCGTACATAGCTACCTCTCAATCTATCACCCCTTTAGGTATCAGGAATGCTCACGCCTGTCAAGAAACGCGGCAATCCCCGTTATCCTTCGCCAAGCTGGTACTTCTGTGCGGTCCATCCCCCCTCGGGAATAAGCGAGATCTCACTTCCGTACTTCTGCTGCAAGGCCTCGATCGCCTCCCCTTCCTCGGCGCGCAACCAGTTGATCACGTCGGGGTGGGCACGCAGCTTCAGGTGGGCCGGCTTCCGTTTCACCATTCGCCACTCCGCCTCTCGAAGAATCTGATGCGAGAGGGACGGGATGGCCCGCAGCAACCCCGTCCCTCCGCAGTTCGGACAGCTCACGCTGAGCGAGCGAATGAGTCCCTGCTTCACCCGCTTGCGGGTCATCTCGACGAGGCCGAGTTCCGACAGGATGGCAACGTTGGTAGGCGAGCGGTCGGCTTTGAGGTGCTCCTTGAGCTCGGCGAGCACCCGATCCCGGTGACCCTGCCAGGCCATGTCGATGAAGTCGATAATGACGATCCCGCCTAGATCGCGGAGGCGCACCTGACGGGCAATCTCCCGGGCCGCCTCCAGATTCGTCTTGAACACAGTCTCCTCGAAGTCGTGTTTGCCGACGTAGCGACCCGTATTGATATCGATGGAGACTAACGCCTCGGTCTCTTCGATGACGAGATACCCGCCCGATTTGAGCCACACTTTGGGCCGAAGGGCCTTCTCGATCTCTCGCTCCACCCCGAAGGAACGAAAGACAGGTTCGTCCTCGGTGTAGAGGAAGAGATGGGAGCGCAGATCGGGAAACAGTGACTCCACAAACTCCAGACACCGTTCGTATTCCTCTTCACTGTCCACCACGAGTCGGGCCACCTCGCGCGTAAAGAGGTCACGGAAAATCCGAAAGACGAGATCGAGATCCCGTTGCACCAAGGTGGGCGCAGCGACCGTTTCCGCTTTCGCTTTGATCTGTCGCCAGAGGGAGCGGAGAAACGACAGATCGGCGGCAATCTCATCACGCTTCTTGCCCATCCCCGCTGTGCGGACAATCACGCCCTCGGTCGCTTTCCCCAATTCCTGCACGATCTTGCGAAGGCGCGTCCGCTCTCCTTCATTCTCGATTTTGCGAGAAATGCCGACGTGGTGCTCCGTAGGCATGTAAACGAGAAAGCGACCTGGGAGGGTGATATGCGAGGTGATCCGAGCCCCCTTGGTTCCCAAGGGCTCCCGGGCCACTTGCACCAACACCTCTTGCCCCTCTTTGAGGAGTTCTTCGATCGAGGGCTGTCCATGGCGGGGGAGTCTTTTGGGCGGGGGGGTGACAGGGGGCTTCTCTTCACCCTCGGCGTCCTCACCGGCAAAGTACCGTTCGAAATCCTCCAGATCCTCGTAGATGTCACGGACGTACAGGAAGGCATCCTTGTTGAGACCGATATCGACAAAGGCCGCCTGCATCCCGGGCAGGATCTTGAGGACCCGTCCCTTATAAATGTTGCCCGCCAATCCCTCGACCCGAGCATCCCCAATCATCAGCTCTGCCAGCTGACCGTCCTCAAGGACCGCCACACGGGTCTCGACCATAGACGAGTTAACAATAATTTCACGCTTCATGGTCAACCAGACAGGTCGGAAAAACCAACCACAGTGGACAACTCGCTTTTATCATAATTTATCGTACTTTCGGGTGGAAGTAAAGGCGTCTCGCACGGCCTCGTACCCAATGGACAAGGGGGTGACTGTGTTGACGATACCCGCGGTGTATGATACAAGGACCCCGCTTTCTTTCGGGGACACCATGAGCCACAAGATCGTCATTAAAGCAGGTACGGTGACGGCCGGGGGGGTCCTCAACGACACCCCGACGGCCAACGCGGTCTGGGACGCCCTTCCGCTCACCGGCAAGGCCAACATGTGGGGAGACGAAATCTACTTCGCCATCCCGGTCAAGGCGGAGCTCGAGCCCACCGCGCAAGAGACGGTGGAAGAAGGGGATCTGGGATACTGGCCTTCGGGCCGGGCGTTCTGCATCTTTTTCGGCCCCACCCCCGCCAGCACCTGCCACGAGATCCGTCCCGCAAGCGCGGTCAACGTCGTCGGCCGCATCGAGGGAGACCCCACCGTCTTCAACCAGGTCAAAGACGGGGCCCGCGTGCAAATCGACCCCGCGTAACTCCCCGATTCTCGAGCCGAGAGCCCCCCAGGAAGAGACGCATCAGAAGCCCCCACGGCCACTGTATGACCTTCTAAGGAAACCGCACCGTGACCGAACACCTCTTAGTAGGTCTCGCCAGCATCATCGTCCTCGGGATTGCATCTCAGTGGCTGGCCTGGCGATTGCGCCTGCCATCCATCCTCCTCCTTGTCGTCGTTGGCTTCCTGGCGGGGCCGGCGACCGGCCTCCTCGATCCCGACGCGCTTTTCGGTGATCTGTTGCTCCCCCTGGTATCGTTCTCGGTGGCCATCATTCTGTTCGAAGGGGGGTTGAGTCTCCGCCTCGCCGAACTGCGCGAGATCGGCGGAGTTGTCCGCAACCTGATCACGATTGGGATCCTCGTCACCTGGGTGCTCAGTGCGGGTGCGGCACATGCGTTCCTGGGATTCGACCTCGCTTTGGCTACACTCCTGGGGGCCGTCCTTGTGGTAACGGGGCCCACCGTCATCGGGCCCCTGCTGCGAAACGTGCGACCCACGGGCCAGATCGGCTCGCTGGTGAAATGGGAAGGAATTCTCAACGACCCGATCGGAGCAGTTCTCGCCGTCCTCGTGTTCGAAGCAATCCTGCCCGGTGGCGTGGAACAGGCCACGGCACGCACCCTGATTGGGGTGTTGCAGGCCGTGCTGATCGGCGGCGGTATCGGCGTGCTCAGCGGCGCGATTCTCCGCCTGCTCCTCAAACGATACTGGATCCCGGATTTCCTGCAGAACCCCGTTTCTCTCATGGTGGTGGTGACCGCCTTCACCGCGGCGAACCTCCTGCAGACCGAATCGGGACTCCTCGCAGTGACGGTCATGGGCGTTGTCCTGGTCAACCAGTCTGAGGTGACGGTCAAGCACATCATGGAGTTCAAGGAGAGCCTGAGCGTGCTTCTACTGTCGAGTGTGTTCATCCTGTTGGCTGCGCGACTGCGACCAGACGACGTGGCCTCTCTCGGGCCGGCCAGCGTCGCCTACCTAGCGATCCTGGTGGTGCTAGTTCGACCGGTCGCCGTCGGGCTCTCGACCGTCGGGAGCGACCTCTCGTGGCGAGAACGACTGTTCGTCGCTTGGATGGCGCCGCGGGGCATCGTGGCGGCGGCCGTCGCGTCCGTTTTCGCGCTGGAGCTGGCCAACGCCGGCTATCCGCAGGCCGAGCAACTGGTTCCGGTGACTTTCCTGGTCGTCATCGGCACCGTCGGCATCTACGGCCTTACCGCGCCACCCTTGGCCCGCCAGCTTCAAATCGCGATCCCGAATCCCCAGGGCGTGCTGATCATCGGCGCCCACCCCTGGGCACAAGCCATCGCGGCTGTGCTCCAAGGCGAGAAGTACCCGATTCTGCTCGTCGACACCGACTCGGCGGACATCTCAAGCGCCCGGATGGCGGGACTCCAGACGTTTTACGCGAGCATCCTCTCGGATGCCGTCCTTGATCGCATCGAAGTCGGTCAGATCCGTCGTATGCTTGCGCTGACCCCCAATGACGAAATCAATGCCCTGGCGGCCTTGCATTTCAGCGAAATCTTTGATCGATCCGAGATCTATCAACTCCCCGCCGAAGGAGAAAGACAGGATGCGGAACCGGAGAGGATTCCCCGGCACTTGCGCGGCCGCCTCTTGTTTGGCCCCAAGGCGACATACACGGAACTCACCGCGCGCTTCAACGCCGGCGCGCTGATCAAAGTGACTCCGCTGACCGACCAGTTTGACTTCACAGCCTTCCGGGCGCGTTATGGAGACGATGCCATCCCACTTTTTCAGATTGCGGAAAATGGGGATCTCGGGGTCTTCACCGCCGAGGACCCACCCGACCCGAAGCCCGGGGAGAGGCTGATCAGCCTGGTCCACCCGGTCGAGGAAACTAGGGACGCCACGCGCCCAGTCCCAGAATAGTCCATGTTCTTGCAGTACGTCAGGGATCCAAAGGACACCCCGCCTGACACGCGCGTCCTGATCGCCTTTACGAACGGGTTTCACCTGGCGTACGACTCGAA
>CAZLDS010000017.1:0-10397 GCA_964558395.1 uncultured bacterium
TCACGTCAAGCTGCTCGAACAGTGGATGAAGAGCTACAAGCCCGAAGAACTCTTTGACACGACCGGCAGGCTCAAGCCCGAGTTGGCCGAGCTCGCGCCCAAGGGGCATCGGCGCATGGGTGACAACCCCCACGCCAACGGTGGCATCCTGCTCAAGGACTTGCGGATGCCCGATTTTCGAAGTTATGCGGTCGACGTTCCCAAACCGGGGACGGTGTTTGCGGAGGCAACCCGGGTCATGGGTCACTTCCTGCGCGACGTGATGAAGCGCAACATGGAAAGCAGGAATTTTCGGGTGTTCGGCCCAGACGAGACCGCTTCGAACCGTCTCAGCGCGCTCTTCGAGGTGACGAATCGGGCATGGGTGGCTAACCGTCTCCCCGCGGACGAGGACAAAGACGCACAACTCGCTCTTGATGGTCGGGTGATGGAGATTCTCAGTGAACATACCTGCCAGGGCTGGCTGGAAGGGTACCTCCTGACCGGTCGCCACGGGTTCTTCTCGTCCTACGAGGCTTTTATCCACCTGGTGGACTCGATGTTCAACCAACACGCCAAATGGCTCAAGGTGACCAGGTCACACATTCCTTGGCGGCGCCCGATCGCGTCCCTCAACTACCTGTTGACGTCTCACGTGTGGCGGCAAGATCACAACGGGTTTTCCCACCAAGATCCCGGGTTTATCGACCACGTCGTGAACAAAAAGGCCGAGGTGGTTCGCGTGTACCTTCCCCCCGATGCCAATACCCTCCTTTCGGTGGCTGACCACTGCTTGCGGAGTCGCAACTATGTCAACGTCATCGTGGCGGGGAAGCAACCTTCGCTCCAGTACCTCGACATGGATGCCGCCATTAAGCACTGCACCGCCGGCATCGGGATCTGGGAGTGGGCGAGTAACGATAAAGGGACGGAGCCAGATGTGGTGATGGCGTGCTGTGGTGACGTCCCCACGTTGGAAACGCTCGCAGCGGTAAGCCTGCTGCGTAAGCACGTCCCCGAGCTGAAGATTCGCGTGGTCAACGTGGTCAATCTGATGAAGCTTCAGCCGCAGAAAGAGCACCCCCACGGCCTGTCCGATCAGGACTTTGACGCCCTCTTCACCACCGACAAGCCGATCATCTTTGCCTTCCACGGCTACCCCTGGCTGATTCACCGCCTGACCTACCGGCGGACGAACCACAAAAATCTCCACGTCCGGGGGTACAAGGAAGAGGGCACGACGACCACCCCCTTTGACATGGTCGTCCTCAACGATCTCGATCGCTTTCATCTGGTGGCCGATGTGATCGACCGCGTGCCAAAGCTTGGGTATATTGCCGCGTACGCCAAACAGGCGATCCGCGACAAGCTCATCGAACACAAAGAGTACGTCAAGAAGTACGGGGATGACCTGCCAGAAATTCGCGACTGGACCTGGCCCGGCTAATGACACGGAGGGTGTTGTTCATTTCCCTGAGCCTGTGGAGGAAAGATGAGCCAATCCCAGCGGGGCAATCCCGTCACCAGGGACCGGTTCGACGCCGTCCTCTTCGACCTCGACGGCGTCCTGACATCCACCGCAAAGATCCATGCCGCCTGCTGGAAGGAAATGTTCGACGAGTACCTCAAGAAGTGGGCGGCCAAGAGGAATAAACCTTTTCAGCCCTTCGACATCGAGACCGATTATGTCCTCTACGTGGATGGGAAGCCGCGCTTTGATGGTGTCCGGGATTTCCTCAGATCGCGTGGGATGCATCTTCCCGATGGCGCCGCTGAGGACTCCGTGGACAGTGAGACGGTATGCGGCCTGGGAAACCGCAAGAACGAAATGGTCAATAAGGCCATCGCGTCGGGCAGGGTCGAGGCGTACGGAGGGTCCGTCGCCTGGGTCCGTCATCTCCGCAAGGAAGGGATGAAGACCGCGGTCGTCTCATCGAGCCACAACTGCGAGGCGGTGCTCAAGGCGGCGAAGATTGCGGATCTGTTCGATGAGCGGGTGGACGGAGAAGTGGCCGATCATCTCAGCCTGACGGGCAAGCCTGCTCCCGATACGTATTTGACGGCCGCCAAACAACTTGGCGTAGCCCCCCACCGTGCGGTAGTCGTTGAAGATGCGCTCTCCGGGGTCCAGGCCGGTCGCAACGGAAGTTTTGGGCTCGTGATAGGTGTTGCGCGACACCATAATGCCGATGAGCTCAAAGCAAATGGGGCCGACGTCGTCGTCACCGACGTCGGCGAAATGCTGCCTTGAGATCAGCATAATCGAGAGGCGTGGCCCTGTCGGGCGGACCATGTTGCTCGACATATAGTATCGAGAGTACTCGAACACGGAAATTTTTGGAGGTGTAGGACCAATGATCCCCCGTGAGATGGTCAACCGTCCCGAGTATGTGTACCCGGCCGATGAGTGGAGGCTTGTGGAGAAGCAGTTCTATCCTTCCTTTTTGGCGGCAGCTGAAACGCTCTTTTCGACGGCCAACGGGTACCTCGGGATGCGGGGAAACTTTGAGGAAGGGGCCCCCGTCTTTCAGAACGGCACTTTGGTGAATGGATTTTACGAGTCGTGGCCGATTGTCTACGGCGAAGTCGCCTACGGGTTTGCCACCACCGGCCAGACGATCGTGAACGTCCCGGACGGCAAAATTATCAGACTGTACGTGGACGACGAACCGTTTTATCTGCCGACGGCGAATGTACTCAGCTTCGAACGGGCCCTCAACATGAAGTCCGGGACCCTCGACCGGGAGATCCTCTGGGAGACGCCGTCCGGAAAGCAGGTGTCCATCAAAACGCGCCGGCTCGTGTCCTTCCAACACCGGCACCTGGCCGCGATCTCTTATGAAGTCACCGTGCTCAATGCAGGGGCACCGGTTGTCATTTCGTCGGAGTTGAACAATGAGCAGCCCGACACCATCGAGGAGGCCACCCATGGCGATCCGCGGCGGGCCAAGGGCTTTCGAGGCCCGGCGCTTGTTTGCTCAGTGAAGACCGTTCGTGATCGACGTATCGTGCTGGGGTACATGACGACCAACAGTAAGATGCGTCTGGGTTGCGGCATCGAGCATGCGTTCGATACGGAATGTCCGCATGCATGTGAGAGCAAGGACTCAGAGGATTCGGGCAAGGTCGTGTTTTCCATCGACGCGAAGCCCGGTCTTCCCATCCATCTGACCAAGTACATCGCCTACCATACGTCCCGGCGGTCACCACCGGAAGAGCTGTGCGAGAGGACGGAGCGCACGCTGGACCGAGCGGTGAGCCACGGTTTCTACGACCTGCTCGAGGGGCAGCAGCAATGCCTGGATGACTTCTGGCGGAGGAGTGATATCCATGTCAGTGGCGATGCGGCCGTCCAGCAGGCGCTTCGCTTCAACGTATTTCAAATCATCCAGGCGGCGGCCAGAGCAGAGGGCGCGGGGTTGCCGGCCAAGGGGCTCACCGGGCAAGGCTACGAAGGTCATTACTTTTGGGATGCCGAGATTTACGTGATGCCCTTCTTGATCTACACCTCGCCTCGCATTGCCAGGAATCTCTTGCAGTTCCGGTACAGTTATCTGGATAAGGCCCGGGAACGAGCCCGAGAAGTGAACCAGAAAGGGGCCCTCTTCCCCTGGCGAACCATCAATGGCGAAGAGGCCTCAGCATACTATGCTGCAGGAACGGCCCAGTACCACATCAATGCAGACATCATTTACGCCCTGAAGAAGTACGTGGACGTCACCGGAGACGAGGAGTTTCTCTATGATGTGGGCGCCGAGATGCTGGTAGAAACGGCGCGGCTGTGGGAGGATTTGGGATTCTATTCGGAACGAAAAGGCGGCAAGTTTTGCATCCACGGCGTGACAGGCCCGGACGAGTACAACACCGTCGTCAATAACAACACCTATACGAATTTGATGGCTCAAGTGAATCTACGGTACGCGGCTGAGACGGTGGAGAACCTCCGACACAAAGATCCGCAGCGGTTCGCGGAATTGGTGGACAGGACTGGGCTCCAGGTCTCCGAGATCGCCGAGTGGGAGAAAGCGGCGGACAGTATGTACATCCCCTTCGACGAAAAAATGGGCGTCCACCCCCAGGATGACAATTTCCTGGAAAAGGAGCCCTGGGACTTCAAGAATACGCCCCCGGACAAGTACCCGCTCCTGTTGTATCACCATCCCCTGGTCATTTACCGACATCAGGTGATCAAACAGGCCGATGTCGTCCTGGCGATGTTTCTGTTGGAGCACGATTTCTCGGCAGAGCAAAAGAAGCGCAACTTCGATTTCTACGATCCGTTGACCACCGGCGACTCTTCGCTGTCGGTGTCGATTCAGGCGATCGTCGCCGCGGAGCTGGGATATCGCGTGAAGGCGGTGCAGTACGCTCGGTATGGGGCCTTGATGGATCTCAACGATGTCGCAGGGAATGTCCGGGACGGCTGCCACATTGCATCGATGGGGGGAACCTGGATGGCCATCGTGTACGGCTTGGCGGGGCTGCGCGATTGGGACGGCCACATCACCTTCCGTCCCCGGATACTCCCCAGGGTGGAAGGGTTTCGATTCCCGTTGACCATACGGGGTCAGATACTCGAAGTGGACATCCGTCAGGAGGCGATCACGTATTCGTTGCGGAAAGGAGACGGTCTCGTGTTCCGACACGAGGACGAAGAGATCCAACTCTCCCCCGAACATCCCGTTGTCGTGCGGCCGCGTGCCATCCGCTCATTTAAGGCAGAACTAGAGCCTGGGGAACAGTGATGATAATCCTGGTGCTCAATTGTGGTAGCTCCTCTGTCAAGGTTCGCCTACTCGACATGCCGGAAGGGGCGCCCCAGGGAAAGCCAAAGCCGATGCGCACGCTGCTGAATGGCGCGGTAAAAGAGATTGGGGGAAAATCCACCCTGCATCTTTCGACAGAAGGGGGAGCGGCCTTAGAAAAGACGCAATCGGTGCCCGATCATTCCTCCGCGGTTCGTTGGGTGTTCGCGCACCCCAATGCACTTCCACAGGTAGAGGTCGTTGGTCATCGCGTGGTGCATGGTGGGGAACGATTTTCCCAGTCCGTAGTCATTGATGAAGCGGTCCTAGCGGAGATCGAGGCGCTCATCGAGTTGGCACCGCTGCATAATCCCGCTTCACTGGCAGGGATTCGAGGGGCGAGGGAGGTGTTGGGCTCGACGGTACCCATGGTGGCCGTATTTGACACCGCCTTTCACCATAACCTCCCGCCATCAGCGAGGGCGTATGCGCTGCCGCACGAATTGGCCTCCCGGCACCACATCCGACGGTACGGCTTCCACGGAATCGCGCATGCCTCTCTGGCGGCAGGCTATGCGGCGTTCACGGGGAGGACCCTGGAGAAGGACCGGCTGATCACGCTCCAGTTGGGAAATGGGTGCTCCATGACGGCCATTGCCGGCGGGAAGTCGGTCGAGACCTCGATGGGGTTTACGCCGTTGGAAGGCCTGGTGATGGGCACTCGGTCAGGGGACCTCGATCCCTCGATCGTCAGTTATCTGTCCGAGAGGGAAAAAGTTGAAGCCACAGAGGTGGAGCGGTGGTTGAATGAGGAGTCCGGGCTGTTGGGGGTATCTGGACGGACGAATGACATGCGCGAGCTCGAGGCAGCGGCCCACGCACACGATGAACGGGCGGCATTCGCGATCGAGTTGTTCTGTTACCGGGCGCGGAAATATATGGGTGCGTATCTAGCCGTGCTCGGGGGTGCCGACGCGATTGTGTTCGGCGGCGGCATTGGTGAAAATTCGCCGACAATTCGTGCCCGCATTTGCGCCGGAATGGAGTGGTGCGGCCTCCGCCTCGATCCCGAGCGGAACAAGGCTGCGGTACACCTGCCGCCCGGAAGTGCAGCCCGGATTAGTCAGGATGGGGCAACGGTGGCCGCATACGTCGTCGCCGATGATGAGGAAACATGGATCGCGCGTGAAACCGTGCGATGTGTGCGACTGAAGGACGCAGTATGAAGCGCGGTGTCGGCGCCGCTAGGAACGGATGCGGCGATGAGCACAAAGAAAATGGTCCTATTCACTGAGAGGAGATGCGATGAAAGCCACCCAACAACTCCACAACCTGGGCCAGAGTCTCTGGCTCGATAACATCACGCGCGACCTGCTGACCAGCGGCACGCTCAAACGCTACATCGACGAATTGTCGGTGTCGGGGCTCACCTCCAATCCGACGATCTTCGACCACGCGATCAAAAACAGCAGCGCCTACGATGCGTCAATACGGAAGAAGCTTCAGGAGGGCAAGACGGGGGAAGCCCTCTTCTTCGAGCTGGCACTCGAGGACCTCACCCAGGCCGCGGACCTGTTTCGCCCGATCCACGACCAGACGAACGGCGTGGACGGGTGGGTGTCGCTGGAAGTGTCTCCTCTGCTGGCCTACGACACGAAAAGCACACTCGCTGCCGCGAAGGAGCTGCACGCTCGGGCGGGGCGGCCCAATCTCTTCATCAAAATTCCCGGCACCAAAGAAGGGTTGCCGGCCATCGAAGAGGCGATCTTTGCCGGCGTGCCGATCAACGTGACGCTGTTGTTTTCCCGTGAGCACTACGTGGCGGCTGCCGAGGCGTTTTTGCGCGGCATCGAGCGACGCATCGCCGCGGGGCTCACGCCCGTTGTCGGCTCCGTGGCTTCTCTGTTCATCAGCCGGTGGGACGTCGCGGTGATGGACAAGGTGCCTGACGCCCTCCGGGATAAGCTCGGCATCGCCATCGCAAAGCGAGCGTACGCGTCATATCGCACCCTACTCGGTTCGCCCCGCTGGCAGCGTGTATTCAATTCCGGCGCCCGCCCGCAACGTCTCCTGTGGGCCAGTACGGGGACCAAAGACCCCAGGGCTTCCGACGTCCTGTACATCAAGGCACTTGCCGCGCCGTTCACCGTGAACACCATGCCCGAGGGCACCTTGAAGGCATTGGCCGATCACGGCGACGTTGGCCCACTCCTGCCGGTGGACGGCGGCGACTGCGAGGACGTGTTGGCGCAGTTCGCCAAGGCCGGCATCGACGTCGACGCCCTGGCCGCCCAGCTCCAGGACGAAGGGGCCAAGTCGTTCGCCAAGTCGTGGAACGAACTGATGGACGTGATCGCCTCCAAGAGCGCGACCCTTGCGAAGGCTGGCTAGACCCAAAGGAGCTTCCCTATGAACGTGCTGGTTGTCGACGTCGGCGGGACCCATGTGAAGATTCTCGCGACCGGACACGACGCACCGCGGAAGTTTCCCTCCGGGCCGACGCTGACGGCCAAACAAATGGTCGCTGGCGTCAAGAAGCTTGCCGGAGACTGGAAATATGACGTGATATCGATCGGCTATCCCGGGCCGGTCCTCCGGCATCGGCCGCTTGCGGAACCACATAACCTCGGGCGCGGGTGGGTCGGCTTTGACTTCGCAGCGGCGTTCAAGCGGCCCGTGAAGGTTGTAAACGATGCGGCCATGCAAGCCCTGGGGGGCTACAAAGGCGGCAAGATGCTCTTTCTGGGTCTGGGAACCGGTCTGGGTTCCACTATGATTGTGGATGGCATCGTGGAACCGATGGAGTTGGGCCACCTCCCGTACAAGAAGGGGACCTACGAGGACTACGTAGGAGAGCGGGGCCTCGAGAAGTGGGGGAAAAAGAAATGGCGGCGCCATGTCGCGGACGTCATATCCCGTCTCGTGGCGGCTCTGGAACCCGAGGACGTGGTGCTGGGAGGGGGCAACGTCAAAAAACTGAAAGAGCTCCCGGAGGGCTGCCGCGCGGTCCCAAACGCCAATGCATTCCTCGGGGGGTTTCGCCTATGGGAGAAAGGCGGCGCGCGGCGCCCGTCCCCGCGCGCCCAGGCTCGCGCGTGAGGCACCCGCACGCGGAAAGGATCAGGCATATGACTGCGACCATCACACCACTTACCAAATGCCCGGCATGGAAGGCCCTCGAGGCCCACTACAAGGAAGTCCGCGAGCTGCATCTGCGGAAGCTCTTCGCGGATGATCCCAAGCGCGGCGAGCGTATGACGGTCGACGCTGCGGGGATCTACGTCGACTACTCGAAGAACCGCATCACCGACGAAACCCTCACGCTCCTGCTGCAGCTGGCCGAGGAATCGGGTCTGCGCGCGCGGATCGATGCCATGTTCCGGGGGGAGAAGATCAACATTACGGAAAACCGCGCCGTCTTGCACGTGGCCCTCCGCGCCCCGAAAGGGGCATCCATCGTCGTGGACGGCGAGAACGTGGTGCCCCAGGTCCACGCCGTGCTCGACAAGATGGCTGACTTTTCAAACCGGGTCCGCAGCGGCGCGTGGAAAGGCCACACCGGCAAGCGCATGCGCAACGTGATCAACGTCGGCATCGGCGGCTCCGACCTCGGGCCGGTGATGGCCTACGAGGCGCTCAAACATTACAGCGACCGCGCCATGACGTTCCGATTCGTGTCCAACATCGATGGCACGGACTTCGTGGAGGCCACCTGCGACCTCGACCCTGCGGAGACGCTGTTCATCATCTCTTCGAAAACCTTCACGACGCTTGAGACGATGACGAACGCTCAAAGCGCGCGCGACTGGTCGCTCAAAGGCCTCGGCGGCGACGTGAAGGCCGTGGCCAAGCATTTCGTCGCCGTGTCGACGAACGCAACGGAGGTAGCCAAGTTCGGGATCGATACCGCCAACATGTTCGGGTTCTGGGATTGGGTCGGCGGGCGCTACTCCATGGATTCGGCGATTGGTCTCTCGACGATGGTTGCCGTGGGCCCGGATAACTTTCGCGCCATGTTGGACGGCTTCCACCAGATGGACGAACATTTCCGCACCACCCCCTTTGAGCGCAACCTGCCGGTGCTCCTAGGGCTCTTGGCGCTTTGGTACACCGACTTCTTCGGCGCCCAGACCGTCGCGGTTCTTCCGTACGAGCAGTACCTGAAGCGATTCCCGGCCTATCTGCAGCAGATGACGATGGAGAGCAACGGCAAACACGTGACGCTCGATGGGACCGCCGTGGATTACGAGACCGGCCCCGTCTACTGGGGAGAGCCGGGAACCAACGGCCAGCACTCTTTCTACCAGTTGATCCATCAGGGGACTCGGCTCATCCCCTGCGACTTCATCGCCTTTGGCGAGGCGCTCAACCCGCTCGGGCGCCACCACGACATGCTCCTGGCGAACGTCTTCGCCCAGGCCGAGGCGCTGGCCTTCGGCAAGACGCCGGAGCAGGTCAAGGCCGAGGGCACGCCGGAGTGGCTCGTACCCCACCGGGTCTTCGAGGGGAATCGCCCGTCGAATACCATCCTCGCCGCTCGGCTCACGCCGGAAACCCTCGGCAAGCTTGTCGCCCTCTACGAGCACAGCGTCTTCACCCAGGGCACCATCTGGCAGATCGACTCGTTCGACCAGTGGGGGGTGGAGCTGGGCAAGGTCCTCGCCCAGCGCATCATCCCGGAACTCGAGAGCAAGACCGAACCGCAGCTCGGCCATGACAGTTCCACGAACAACCTGATCCGGCGCTACCGGATCCTCAAGGGGGCAGGACCATGACTCTCGGTGTTGACACGCAAGGCAACTTCAAACAACAACTGCAGAAAATGAAAACACATCCCGGTTTCATTGCAGCGCTGGATCAAAGCGGTGGCAGCACGCCCAAGGCGCTGCGTTCTTACGGAATCAAGGAAGGTGCGTGGTCCAACGAGGCTGAGATGTTTGCGATCGTGCATCAGATGCGCGCGCGCATCATTACCAGCCCCAGCTTCACCGGCGGGCGGATTCTTGGCGCCATCCTGTTCGAGGGAACCATGGACAGGGACATCGAGGGGCAGCCTAGCGCGGACTACCTCTGGAATGTGAAACGTGTTGTGCCCTTTCTGAAAGTGGACAAAGGCCTGGCAGCGGAGACGGACGGTGTCCACTTGATGAAGCCGATGCCCGAGCTTGCTGCGCTGCTCGACAAGGCCAAAGCGAAGCGCATATTCGGAACCAAGATGCGCTCGGTCATTAATCAAGCCAACGCAGCCGGCATCAAGGACATCGTGAACCAGCAGTTCGACGTAGCTCGGCAGATCAGCGCCGCGGGCTTCGTGCCGATCATCGAGCCGGAAGTGGATATTCACTGCCCGGAAAAAGCCAAAGCCGAAGCTCTGCTCAAAGCGGCCCTCCTCGAGAAGCTCAACGAATTGCCAGGGGGTCAGCTGGTCATGCTCAAGCTCACCCTGCCGGAGCAAGCCGACTTGTACGCCGATTGCGTTAGTCATCCCAATGTCGTGAGGGTGGTTGCGCTGTCGGGCGGTTATACGCGGGAAGAAGGCAACAACCGCCTGCGCAGGAATCACGGCGTCGTGGCGAGCTTTTCGCGGGCGCTGGTCGAGGGGCTGTCGGCCCAGCAATCCGATGCGGAGTTCAACGCCATGCTGGATGCATCCATTCAGAGTATCTTTGAGGC
>CAZLDS010000017.1:10497-48020 GCA_964558395.1 uncultured bacterium
ACGGCGATTTTTGGCGATAGCCAAGGGGTGGCCGCGGCTATGAAACGGTTGCGAGGCGACGCCGGTACAGGGCGGTAGGACTTCTCCGACAGCGCACGTGCCAGGGATTACGCGGTGAGCAAAAACCGAGGGAACGGCCACAAGGAGAAGATATGCGCGTGGGAATCGCCACCGATCACGGCGGATATGGCTTGAAAGAGGAGTTGGTTGCCCAGCTTCGCAACGCAGGGCATGAAGTGGTCGATTTCGGCGCCCATGGTCTGAGTGAGGGCGACGACTACCCCGACTATGTAACCCCCCTGGCCCAGGCCGTGGTCGCGGCAAAAGTGGACCGCGGCGTGGCGATCTGCGGGAGCGGCGTCGGGGCGTCGGTGTGTGCCAACAAGGTCCACGGCGTCCGCGCCGCGCTGATCCACGACCACTTCTCGGCCAAGCAAGGGGTCGAGGATGATCACATGAACATCCTTTGTATGGGCGGCCGGACCGTGGGCCCGGCGGTTGCCTGGGATCTCGTACAGACCTTCTTGGCAGCCGAATACAGCCAGGCCGAGCGACACCTGCGCCGCTTGAGCAAAATCGCTTCCTTGGAGGCAGGAAAGACCTAGAAGGGAAATCCCCAGGAGAGACTCATGGCAGACGACAAGATCGTTCAATTGGCCATCAATACAATACGTACCCTCTCGATCGATGCGGTCCAGCAGGCCAAGTCCGGACATCCGGGGACGCCCATGGCGCTTGCTCCGCTGGTGTACACGCTTTGGAACCGCGTCATGCGCTTTGATCCGCAGGATCCGATCTGGCCCAACCGCGACCGGTTCGTGCTCTCGAACGGTCATGCCTCGATGCTGCTGTGGTCCGTACTTCATCTGACCCGGGTACAGGCGGTGAATGCGGACTATGAGAGGCTGGGCCATCCCTCGGTCTCTCTCGACGACATCCGCCGCTTCCGCCAACTCGACAGCAAGGCCGCGGGGCACCCGGAGTACCACTGGACCTCAGGGGTCGAGACCACGACCGGTCCACTGGGGCAAGGCATCGCGACCAGCGTCGGCATGGCGATGGCCGAGAAGTGGCTCGCCAACCGCTACAACCGTCCTGGCTTCGACGTGTTCGACTACAAGGTCTACGCGATTTGCGGAGACGGTTGCATGATGGAGGGCGTCGGGTCGGAAGCGTCGTCGCTGGCGGCCCACTTGGGGCTCGATAATCTCTGCTGGATCTACGACAACAACCATATCACCATCGAGGGGAACACACGGATCGCCTTTACAGAAGATGTGGAAGCGCGATTCCTCGCCTACGGATGGAACGTCTTGCGCGTCGGTGATGCCAACGACATCGAGCGCATCGAGCACGCGCTCGACATCTTTCGAAGGACCCAGGATCGCCCGACGTTCATCGTTCTGGACAGCCACATCGGCTACGGTGCCCCGCACAAGCAAGACACGGCCGCGGCTCATGGCGAGCCGCTCGGAGACGAGGAGGTCCGGCTGACGAAGCGCAGCTACGGCTGGCCCGAGGACGCGAAGTTCCTGGTGCCCGACGGCGTCTACGAACATTTTGCCGCCGGGGTTGGCGCGTGCGGTGCGAAAGCCCGGCAGCAATGGACCGAACTCTTTACCGCGTATCGAGCCAAATACGCCGACCTCGCCGCCGAGATCGAACAGATGCAGCGGCGTGAGCTCCCCGCCGGTTGGGATCGCAATCTTCCGGTCTTTCCCGCCGACCCCAAAGGCATGGCGGGGCGGGACGCCTCGGGCAAGGTGCTGAACGTGCTCGCCCAGAACATTCCCTGGTTCTTCGGCGGCTCGGCGGATCTCGGGCCGTCGAACCGGACCACGTTGACCGGCGAAGGCGCCGGCGACTTCCAGGCCGGAAGTCCCGGCGGCAAGAATCTGCATTTCGGGATCCGCGAGCACGCGATGTCCGCGATTGTCAACGGACTTTCGCTGTCCAAGCTTCGCGTATTCGGCGCCACGTTCTTCATTTTCAGCGATTATGCGCGGCCGGCCATCCGGCTCTCCGCACTGATGGAACTTCCCACGATCTTCATCTTCACCCACGACGCCATGGGCGACGGAGAAGACGGCCCGACCCACCAGCCCGTGGAGCAGCTGCTGTCGTTGCGGGTCATTCCCGGGCTAGTGACGCTGCGCCCTGGTGACGCCAACGAGGTCGTCGAGGCGTACCGTTACGTCATGCAGCTACGGCACAAGCCGGCGGTGCTGGCATTGTCGCGCCAATCCTTGCCGACCCTGGATCGCACGAAGTACGCCGCGGCGTCCGGGGTCGCGCATGGTGCCTACGTCCTCGCCGACGCCCCCGGTGGAACCCCCGAGGTGATCCTGATCGCGACGGGCAGCGAACTCATTCTCGCCGTCCAGGCCCACGAGCAATTGCTCGCCGAGGGCATCCGCTCGCGGGTGGTGTCGATGCCGTCCTGGGAGATCTTCGATCACCAGACGCAGGCGTACCGCGACAGCGTGCTGCCGCCCAACGTGAAGGCCCGCATCGCGGTGGAGCAGGCGTCGACCCTCGGATGGGAGCGCTACGTGGGCCCGTCGGGCCACGTCATCGGCATGAAGACATTCGGGGCCTCGGCGCCGCTGAAGGAACTGCAGCAAAAGTTCGGGTTCGAGCCCGACCGGGTGGCGGCGGCTGCGAAGGAGCTGGTGGGGCGGTGAAGTGGCACAGATGATCGCTCCCATGGGGAAGTCAATTCATGGGATGTCCAAGAGCCCGATCGAGAACATGGGCAACACCCCTCCTCCAGATCAGCCCCCTGTAAACATTGCCCTGAAACCTCGTAATCTTACGAGTTGACAGGGGGAGGATGCTGTGGGTAGACTTCACGCCTCTGCGATGGAGTTTGCCCTGAAGGGGCGCTTTACATTCTGGATAAACGAGCACGGCTTCCAAGGTCCTCGAAAATCCGGAGGGCCTGGTCCTCAGGACAGAAACAAAACCAAGTGAACCGGGAAAACCGGGAGTGTGTTTTTGACAATACACTCCCCAGAAAATACTCGCAACTGCGCGAAACTCCGTGTGACGCAGGGTGGCATTTTCATCCCGCGTGGTGCCGGCGCGCCGGGATGCCCGACGAGGAAAGGAGTCAGTCATGCAAATTGGAATGGTTGGGCTTGGTAGAATGGGCGCAAACATGGTACGGCGGCTACTCACGGGAGGCCATCAGTGCGTGGTCTTCGACACATCGCCGAACGCAGTGGAGGAACTGGTCAAGGAGAAGGCGGTCGGAGCCTCCTCGCTCCAGGATCTCGTGAAGAAACTCCAGAAGCCGCGGGCGGTCTGGTTAATGGTCCCGGCGGCCGTCGTGGACAACACTCTCGCCGACCTCCTTTCCCATCTCGAGGCAGGGGACATCATTATCGACGGGGGGAACTCCTACTACGTGAACGACATGCGGCGTGCCGAGGAACTCAAACCGAAGGGGATTCACTATGTCGATGTGGGGACGAGCGGCGGGGTCTGGGGCCTGGAGCGAGGGTACTGCATGATGATCGGGGGCGAGGCCGAAGTGGTCAAGCACCTCGATCCGATCTTCGCCCGACTGGCGCCAGGGGCGGGCGACGTCCCGCGCACCCCGGGACGTGAGAAGGCCGGCGGCACCGCCGAGCAGGGGTACCTGCACTGCGGGCCCAGCGGCGCCGGGCACTTTGTCAAGATGGTGCACAACGGCATCGAGTACGGCATCATGGCCGCGTACGCCGAGGGGATTGATGTCCTGCGCGCCGCCAACATCGGGAAGCAGGCACACGCGGTCGATGCCGAGACGACGCCGTTGGGCAACCCCGAGCACTACCAGTACGATATCAATCTGGCGGATGTCGCAGAGGTGTGGCGGCGCGGCAGTGTGATCGCGTCCTGGCTGCTGGATCTGACCGCAACCGCCCTGCTCGCGGACCCGGACCTCAAGGAGTTTGCGGGCCGGGTCTCGGACTCAGGCGAGGGCCGCTGGACGATCAAAGCTGCCATTGACGAAGCGGTTCCGGCGCCGGTGCTGACGACGGCGCTCTACGAGCGCTTCAGCTCGCGCGGCGAAGCGGATTTTGCGAACAAGCTCCTCTCCGCGATGCGCTATCAGTTCGGCGGTCACTTGGAAAAATCCGCCAAATGAGGAGGAGACGGTGGAAGTTCCCCATTCGGATGCGCTGGTGTTCTTTGGTGCGACCGGCGATCTCGCCTACAAGAAGATCTTTCCGGCGCTCCAGGCGATGGTGAAACGCGGGCACTTCAACGTGCCGGTGATCGGCGTGGCCAAGTCCGCTTGGAATCTGGACCAGCTCAAGGCTCGCGCGCGCGATAGTATCGAGAAGCACGGCGGCGGCGTCGACCCCGCGGCGTTCGAGAGGCTGTGCGGCCTGCTGCGCTACGTAGACGGCGACTACAAAGACCTCGGGACGTTTCAGGCCATCCGGAAAGAACTCGGCAGCGCAGAGCGCCCGGCGCACTACCTCGCCATCCCGCCCGTACTGTTCGGGATGGTCGTAGAACAGCTCGCGAAGGCGGGGTGCATCCAGGGCGCCCGTGTCGTCGTCGAGAAACCCTTCGGGCACGACCTCGCCTCGGCGCAAGCACTCAACCAGATCCTGCTCGGCACGTTCGACGAGGAGCACATCTTCCGCATCGACCACTACCTCGGGAAGCGGCCGGTGCACAACATGGTCTTCTTCCGCTTTACCAACGCGTTCCTGGAGTCGTTCTGGAGCCGCGAGCACGTCGAGAGCGTGCAGATCACGATGGCGGAAGACTTTGGCATTCAGGGTCGGGGAGCATTCTACGATCAAACCGGTACGATCCGCGACGTGGTTCAAAACCACCTGTTCCAGGTCCTGACCAACCTGGCCATGGAGCCGCCCGTCCGGACGGACAGCGAGTCGATGCGGGACGAGAAGGTCAAGGTCCTGAAAGCGATCCCCCCGATCGCGGAGAAAGACCTCGTTCGGGGACAGTTCCGGGGCTACCTTCAGGAGAACGGCGTCGCGCCGAACTCCAAGGTGGAGACCTTCGCGGCGCTGCGGCTCGAAGTGAGATCCTGGCGCTGGCAGGGGATTCCGTTCTATATCCGGGCCGGCAAGTCGCTGCCCGTGACGTGCACCGAGGTCGTTGCCCGCTTGCGCCGGCCGCCCGTCATCTTCCCCACCTGCACTCCTCCGCCGAACCATTTCCGCTTCCGCATCAGTCCCGACGTGACGGTGGCGTTGGGCATGACGGTGATGGACCCGGAGGAGAAGATGGTTGGCCAACGGGTCGAGCTGCTCGCGAGCCGTCACCCCGGCGCGGAGGAGATGGATGCCTACGAGCGCGTGCTGGGCGACGCCATGGCTGGCGACCGCACGCTCTTCGCGCGCGAGGACTACGTGGAAGAGGCATGGCGCATCGTCGATCCGGTGTTGAAAGCGGTTACTCCCGTTTACGAATACGAGCCGGGGACGTGGGGACCTCGTGAAG
This sequence comes from uncultured bacterium, assembly GCA_964558395.1. Lineage (GTDB taxonomy): Bacteria > Methylomirabilota > Methylomirabilia > Methylomirabilales > CSP1-5 > CSP1-5. Next base: position 15,967 of record CAZLDS010000017.1, read on the forward strand.
TCGACCAAAAAGTCGCACCGCCTGAGGGCTGGCAGAACCCGACGGTGACAAACTAGGAGCATGGAAGAGTTGGAGTATTGGCTATCTCAAGTCGGGAGCCGCCATGAAGATTGAAATACTTGCCGATCCCAACGCTGTGGCGCGGAAAGCTGCCGAGATCATTGCTGCTGAAGCCCGGGGAGCGGTCGCGGCGCGAAAGCGTTTCGTCATAGCAGTCAGCGGCGGCCACACCCCGTGGGTGATGCTGCGTGCCCTGGCAAACGAAACGATCCCTTGGGAAAGCGTGCACGTGGTGCAGGTGGACGAGCGGGTGGCGCCGGCGGGAGATCCGGATCGGAATCTGACTCACTTGCGCGAAAGCTTGCTTGAGCACGCGCCGCTCCGCCCCGAGCAGATTCATGCCATGCCTGTGGAAGGGTCTGACTTGGGGGCTGCGGCCAAACGCTACGTGCTGACTCTCCAAGAGATCGCCGGCTCGCCCCCGGTGCTTGACCTCGCCCACCTAGGCCTGGGTCCCGACGGTCACACTGCCTCGCTGGTACCCGGAGATCCGGTGCTCGGTGTTACCGACACAGACGTTGCGCTGACCGGAATCTATCAGGGGCGGCGGCGAATGACGTTAACTTATCCGATGCTTAATCGCGCGCGCCGCATTCTGTGGCTGGTGACCGGAAACGATAAAGTCGATGCACTGGCGCGCTTGCGTGACGGCGATCGGTCGATTCCAGCCGGAAGGATTGAGGCGGCAAATGCCCTGGTTCTCGCCGACCGGGCGGCGACAAAACCACGCTAATGTCGATTTGTTTCAGTCGCGAGGAGACTTCATCCACCAAAATAAGATAGATATTACTGCGTTCCAGATGGCAATCAGCAATGGTGGCACAGTGATCGCTTATACATTGGCAAGACTTGGAAACGGCGTACAGCGCCATCCGAAGGAGAAGAGACGCTGAATATCAACATCGCCGAAAGCAACTGCTTTTATCGATCGTTCCTCCACACGAGCTACTCAGTGTCATTTTTCATTCAAGGAGAATCTGGCGGGATAGGAGGGACATAAAAATGAATCGCCGTGACCCCATTACCTCGATTCTGAAGTACAAGGGCAGGGAAATCTGGTCGGTCTCACCGGATCATTCCGTTTACGAAGCCCTACAAAAGATGGCAGACAAGGAAGTGGGAGCGCTGCTGGTGATTTCCGGGGACGAGCTTGTGGGAATTATCTCAGAGCGCGATTACACTCGCAAGGTCATCCTCGAGGGGCGATCCTCGAAGAAAACTCAGGTGAGCGAAATCATGACCAGCCCCGTGATCCACGTGACGCCGCGTCAGACCGTGGATGAGTGCATGACCATCATGACAAATCAGCGCGTACGTCATCTGCCGGTCATGGAAGGAAAGCACTTACTGGGCGTGGTCTCGATTGGCGACCTGGTTAAGTGGACCATCACGGAACAGGCAGAGATGATCCAGCAACTGGAGCGCTACATCGCCGGGAATTTTCCCGCCTGAAGCCCCTCAAACGCCGATGATCTGGCCACTGGTTGCATATTTCGCTTTCGTGGTGGTTCTGGTCGCCGCCATTCTCCTTATTTCCTACCTGTTGGGCCAAAGACATTCTGAACCCGCTACCGGCGAGCCCTACGAAGGAGGCATTGTTTCAGAAGGCTCGGCGCGCGTGCGTTTCTCGGCACGTTACTATCTGGTTGCCATGTTTTTTGTCGTTTTTGATTTGGAGGTAGTCTTCCTGTTTGCTTGGGCCGTAGCGGCCCGCGAGCTAGGCTGGACCGGTTATTTTGAGGTGGTAGTGTTCGTCGCCGTGCTTGTCGCGTGCCTCATTTATCTCTGGAAGGTGGGCGGGCTGGATTGGGCGCGAGAACCGCGCCGCGCGAGGGGAGAATCTGATGAAGTGGTCACTAACTAAGCCGGACGTTACGGGGCTCGTAGCGACCCCCGACCCTGAATCGTTTGAACAAACCGTGCGCCGCAATGTCTTGCTCTCGCGGCTGGGGGATCTGGTCAACTGGGCCCGCAAAAATTCCGTGTGGCCCTTCAACTTCGGGCTCTCCTGCTGTTACGTCGAATTTGCCACCAGCATCACCAGCAAATTTGACCTCTCGCGCTTTGGCTCCGAAGTGATTCGCGGTACGCCGCGCGAAGCGGATCTCATGGTGATCGCCGGGACTGTCTTCCTCCAGATGGCACCCATCGTTCAGAGGCTTTACGAACAGATGACCGAGCCGCGCTGGGTGATTTCCATGGGGTCCTGCGCGAACTCTGGAGGCATGTACGACATCTACAGCGTAGTCCAGGGGGTGGACAAGTTTCTCCCGGTGGATGTCTATGTGCCCGGCTGCCCGCCGCGTCCCGAAGCTTTCCTGGAAGGACTGCTGTTGTTGCAGAAAGCCGTGGGCACGGAACAGCGGCCGTTGAGCTGGGTCGTGGGCTCGCAAGAGACCGTTCGAGCGCCCCTCCCATCCATGCGCGACCTGCTGCGGCCGACACGGCAGAAAGCTACTGTGCTGAGGGAGCCTGACGAAGTATGATCGTCGGCCCGAGCATCGTGCATGAAATGAGTGACCGGCTTGGGCCCGTCGTGGTCCCTCAAGACACGCACGATCACATCCCTACGTTTTGGGTGGCGAAGGATCGCGCGCCCGGCCTATTCCGGTTTCTCAAAGAAGAGATAGACCGACCGTACAAGATGCTGTACGACCTCTCGGCCATTGATGAACGCATGAAAGCACATCGCGATGGCCCCCCGGCTAGCGATTTTACGGTTGTTTATCATCTCTTTTCCTTTGACCGAAACGAATATCTGCGCATCAAGATAGCCCTTCCGGAAGGACGGCTTTCGCTGCCGAGTATCACGGATATCTGGCCCGCCGCCAATTGGTACGAGCGCGAAGTGTGGGACATGTTCGGGATCGTTTTTGACGGTCATCCGCATCTTGAACGCCTCCTGATGCCGAAAAGCTGGATAGGCCACCCGCTACGCAAAGAACATCCAGCACGCGCGACGGAGATGGGGCCGTATCAGTTGTCTCCGGAAAAAGAACTGGCCGAGCAGGACGCTCTTCGGTTCCGTCCAGAGGAATGGGGCATGAGCCGTGAACGCGACGGTTCGGATTTCATTTTTCTCAATGTGGGTCCGCAGCACCCCGGGACGCATGGTGTACTACGCGTCGTGGTGCAGCTCGATGGCGAAGAGATCGTAGACTCCGCTGTCCAAATCGGCTTTCATCATCGCGGCGCCGAAAAGATGGGCGAGCGCCAGTCGTGGCACTCGTACATCCCCTACACTGACCGCGTGGACTACCTGGGCGGTGTGATGAACAACCTGGCCTATCTGACGGCGGTGGAAATACTTGGTGGCATCAAGGTGCCGCCCCGCGCCCAGGTGATTCGGGTAATGCTCGCGGAGCTCTTCCGCATTATCAGCCACCTGGTCTGGTACGGCACCTTTGCCCAGGACCTCGGACAGATGTCGCCGGTCTTCTTTACCTTCAACGATCGCGAACGCGCCTTCGGTATTATCGAGGCGATCACTGGCGCGCGCATGCATCCGGCCTGGTTTCGCATCGGCGGGGTCGCCGCCGACTTGCCCAAAGGCTGGGAGGCGATGTTCCACGATTTCATAAAGTACCTACCGCCCCGCCTGCTCGAGTACGACCGCACCATAATGCAAAACCGGATTTTCAAAGGGCGCACGAAAGGGGTCGGCGGCTTGACAGTGGGTGAGGCGATCGAGTGGGGTGTTACCGGTCCCAACCTTCGCGCTTGTGGGTTTGAATGGGATTTTCGCAAGCGGCAGCCTTATTCCGGGTACGACCAGTTTGATTTCGACATTCCAACAGGGCGAAACGGCGACTGCTATGACCGCGCGGCGGTGCGTGTCGAGGAGATGCGACAGAGCCTGCGCATCATCGAGCAATGCATGAAGCGTATGCCCGAGGGTCCGCATATATCGGATCACCCTTTGGCCACTCCTCCGGCGAAGGCCCGCACCATGCACGACATCGAAACCTTGATCACGCACTTTTTGAACGTGAGCTGGGGACCGGTGATGCCGGTCGGTGAAGTGCTGGGCGCCATTGAAGCTACCAAGGGCAACAACGGTTACTACCTGGTGAGCGACGGGAGCACGGTTTCGTACCGCACACGCATACGGACGCCTTCCTTTCCTCATATCCAAACGCTGCCGTTGCTTTCCCGGGGCCTGATGATTCCAGATTTAATTGTCATTTTGGGGAGCCTGGATTTTGTCCTGGCGGATGTCGACCGGTGAGGAACTGAGTGATGCTGACTGCGGAAGAAATCAAGGAGATCGAGGCGGAGGCGGCGCGCTATCCAAGGCGTGAAGCCGTTTGCATTGACGCGTTAAGGATCGTGCAACGGCACCGCGGTTGGATCTCGGATGAGAGCGTTCGTGACATTGCCGGACATCTTGGCGTGTCTCCCACGGACGTGGATAGCGTGGCCACGTTCTACAATCTTATTTTTCGCAAGCCCGTGGGGCGCCACGTCATCATGGTCTGTGACAGCGTAAGCTGCTGGATCACGGGCTACGACCGTATACGGCAGCATCTCCAGGAGCGCCTGGGAATCGGGCTTGGCGAGACAACACCCGACAATCGCTTCACCCTGCTGCCGATCGTTTGTCTCGGATGCTGTGATCATGCCCCGGCCATGATGGTGGACAGCGATCTGCACAGCGATTTGGATGCGCAGAAAATCGATACGGCACTCGAGAAGTATAAATGAAAAACAACGACGAAAAACCGCTGACCCAGGCCATACCCCCGGACGGCTCTTGCCTAGGCTTGCAGGCGTACGTGCGGACCGGCGGTTACCAGGCGCTGCGCAAGGTTTTGAGCGGCGGCATGGAACCGAAAGGGGTTTCCGAAGAAGTGAAGAATGCAAACCTGCGCGGCCGGGGTGGCGCCGGCTTTTTAACCGGTCTGAAGTGGTCTTTCGTGCCGCTGGGCAAAGACGCTCCCAACCCGACTTACCTGGTGGTCAACGCCGACGAGATGGAGCCCGGCACGTTCAAAGACCGGCTGTTGCTGGAGCGGAATCCGCACCAGCTCATAGAAGGGACGATCGTTGCCGGATTCGCCATCGAGGCGGATATTGCCTTCATCTTTCTGCGCGGAGAATACACGCTGGCCGCTGAGCGGCTTGAGCGCTCTATCGCGGAAGCTTACGCAGGTCATTACCTGGGAAGGAACATCCTCGGCTCCGGCTACAGCCTGGAGGTGTATCTGCACCTCAGCGGCGGCCGTTACATTTGCGGGGAAGAGACCGGGCTCTTGAATGCGCTGGAAGGTAAGCGCGGGAACCCTAGATTGAAGCCGCCGTTCCCGCCGGTGGTGGGCCTGTTCGGCAAACCCACGGTGGTCAATAACGTTGAGACGCTTTGCTGTGTACCCCACATCATCAACAACGGCGCAGCGTGGTTCCGCGGTCTGAGCCGGACCAAGGATGGCGGGACCAAGCTATACGGTGCGAGCGGAAAAGTAAAACGTCCAGGCCTGTGGGAACTGCCTATGGGAACCACCGCCCGCGAAATTCTCGAAGAACATGCGGGCGGAATGCGCGACGGATTGAAATTTCGCGGCTTGCTGCCGGGTGGAGCATCGACCGACTTCATCCTCGAGGAACACCTCGACACGCCCATGGATTTCACCGAATTGGGTAAAGTCGGCAGCCGCATAGGCACCGGTACCATGATCGTGCTCGACGACCAGACCTGTCCGGTCGGTATGACATGGAATGTGACACAATTTTTTGCGCGGGAATCCTGCGGCTGGTGCACTCCCTGCTGGAGCGGACTGGGGTGGGCGGAGCGGATTCTGAGATCCATGGAGGATGGCCGTGGGCAGCCCGGCGATCTTGACAAGCTTGCATTTCAAGCGAGGATGTGGAACCCCGGGAACACATTTTGCGCGCTCGCGCCCGGCGCCGCAGAGCCCCTGCAAAGCGCGTTGAAATACTTCCGCGATGATTTCGAGCGCCACATTAGCGAGCACCGCTGCCCCTGGAGAAGCTAGGTATGGCGATCGTCTACGTCGACAACAAACCGTACGCGATGAACCCGGATGAGAACCTACTCCAGGGCTGTCTTTCGCAGGGCCTCAAGTTGCCGTACTTCTGCTGGCATCCGGCGTTGGGGTCGGTGGGCGCCTGCCGACAGTGCGCCGTCAAACAGTTCAGGGACGAACACGATAAGCAAGGTCGGCTCGTGATGGCCTGCATAACGCCAGCTGCAGAAGGCACGCGCATCTCCATCGCTGATCCGGAGGCCGCCGCCTTTCGTGCCGGCATCATCGAGGGACTCATGCTCAATCACCCGCATGACTGCCCCGTATGCGATGAGGGGGGCGAGTGTCACTTGCAGGACATGACGGTGATGGCCGGTCACGACTACCGCCGTTATGAATTCGACAAGCGCACGTTTCGCAATCAGAACCTGGGCCCGCTGGTGAATCACGAGATGAATCGGTGTATCCAGTGCTACCGCTGCGTGCGCTACTATCGCGACTACGCGGGCGGCAAGGATTTGAACGCCTTCGCGTTGCGAAACACGGTCTTCTTCGGCCGTCACGAAGATGGCGTTTTGGAGAGTGAATTCAGCGGCAACCTGGTGGAAATCTGTCCCACCGGTGTGTTCACCGATAAGACCCTGAAGCACCATTACGCCCGTAAGTGGGACCAGCAGTTTGCTCCCTCGGTTTGTGTGCACTGTGGTCTCGGGTGCAACACGGATGCCGGCGAGCGATATGGAACCCTGCGCCGCATCCTCAACCGCTACAACTACGAAGTGAACGGCTACTTCCTGTGCGACCGTGGAAGGTTTGGCTACGAGTTCGTCAACAGCGAACGCCGTTTGCGCCAACCCGTGCTGGAAGGCCGGCCCACCTCCGTCGCATTGGCCCAACGTCATCTGGGCGACAGGGTCGCGAGCGGCAAGGTGATCGGGATTGGCTCGCCGCGCGCGACGCTTGAAGCCAACTTTGCCCTGCGCACGCTCGTGGGCCCGGACCGCTTTTACTCCGGCATGGCCGATGACGAGGCGACGCTGGTTGGTCATATGCTCGAGATTCTGCGGCGCGGTCCTATGCGGACCCCCACGTTGCGCGAGATCGAGGAGTGCGACGCGGTGTTCATCTTGGGCGAGGATATCACGAATGTCGCGCCCAGGATGGCGCTGTCTGTGCGCCAATCGGTGCGCCAGCAGCCCATGGAGATCGCCAAGAAGTTGAACATCCCCTTGTGGATGGATCATGGGGTACGTGACGCGATGCAGGATGCGAAGGGCCCGCTTTACATTGCGACGCCCTATGCCACTCGCCTGGACGAGGTTGCGACAGCCACATTCCGCGCCGCGCCTGACGACCTGGCTCGCCTGGGATTCGCCGTGGCCCATGCGCTCGACTCACGCGCGCCCTCGGCCGAAGATGTGCCGCTCGCAGGTGAGATCGCCCGCGCACTCAAGGCTGCCAAGAAGCCGTTGGTGATTTCCGGTACGAGCTGCGCCAGTGAGGCGGTCATTCACGCGGCTGCGAATGTGGCGGTGGCGGGAGAAGCCGCGCTCAGCTTCACGGCGCCCGAATGCAATACCGTCGGCGCGACACTCATGGGCGGAGGCCCGCTAAGCGCCGCGTTTCGAGCGGTCAAGGAAGGACAGGCGGACACAGTGATCATCTTAGAAAACGACCTCTACCGCCGCGCGCCGGCTGCGGAAGTCGACTCCTTCCTTAAAACGGTAGCGCACCTGATCGTCCTCGATCACCTCGCCAATCCGACGACCGAGAAGGCCGAACTCGTTCTGCCGGCTGGAACCTTTGCCGAATCCGACGGCACTTTCGTCAGCAGCGAAGGACGCGCCCAGAGATTTTTCCGGGTATTTGTCCCACAGAATGATGTCTTGGCAAGCTGGCGCTGGTTGAAGCCGGATCACTGGCATGACCTGGGCGATGTGCTTACGGCGCTGTCCGAGGCATTACCCGAACTTGCGGCGGTACGTAACGCCGCGCCGCTGGCCGCATTTCGCATTGCTGGGGCCAAGATCCCACGTTCGCCGCACCGCGAGAGCGGGCGCACGGCAGTGCTGGTGAACATCAATGTGTCCGAGCCCAAACCACCCGACGATCCCGATTCCCCGCTTGCGTTTTCCATGGAAGGCACGCCGACTGAGCCGCCGGCAGCCCTGATTCCGTTTTTCTGGTCACCGGGTTGGAACTCCATTCAGGCGACCAACGCGTATCAGAAAGAGGTTGGTGGCCCCCTGCGTGGCGGGGATGCGGGCGTGCGCCTATTCGAGCCCGTACCGGCTACCGGCGAGTCCTATTTCAGCGCTATTCCTGCCGCATTTGAGCCACGCACGGGTGAGTGGCTGCTGGTGCCGATGTATCACATTTTTGGCTCGGACGAACTGAGTCTCTCGGCGCCAGGAATTGCCGAACTCGCGGCGAAGCCCCATGTTGCGGTGAATGCCGGTGATTTTCCGGAGGGCGCAGAAGTCGAAGTGAGGTGTGCCGACCGCACGGTGCGGCTGCCTGTGCGGATCCGCCCCGATCTCCCGCGAGGCGTTGCCGGACTATCGGCTGGATTGCCTCCCCTGGTTGGAATCACCTTGCCCGCCTGGGGAAAGATCGCGAGGCCAAAATGACGAGTTCATACCCGATGCTTGTGATCTGCGGCATCGTCATTGTGGCGTTGACGATCGCGGCCCTACTGATCTGGGTCGAGCGACGATTGCTCGGCCTCTGGCAAGACCGTTACGGACCGAACCGCGTCGGCCCTTTCGGTCTGCTCCAGGTCATGGCGGATGCGATCAAGATGTTCATGAAAGAGGATTGGATTCCTCCTTTCGCCGATAAGCCCGTTTTCATTCTGGCTCCGGCCATCGTCTTCGTAACCGTGTTGATGTCTTTCGCCGTGCTCCCGGTGGCGCCGGGGGTTATCGTAAGCGATCTGAACATTGGCCTGTTGTTTGTTCTCGCCATGTCGTCACTGGGGGTTTACAGCGTCGTGCTCGGCGGATGGTCGTCGGCAAACAAGTATGCCCTCCTCGGTAGCTTGAGGGCGGCCGCGCAAATGCTGAGCTACGAAGTCTTCATGGGCCTCTCGTTGATCGGCGTGGTGCTTCTTACCGGATCGTTCAGCCTCTCCGCTATCGTCGAAGCGCAGAAGAAGGTCTGGTTTGTGATTCCGCAGTTCCTGGGCTTTGTCTTATTTGTGATCGCCGGTTTTGCCGAAACGCGCCGCATCCCGTTCGATCTGCCCGAAGCCGAAAGCGAACTCGTCGCCGGTTATCACTCCGAATACTCAGGGATGAAATTCGGCATGTTCTTCATCGGGGAGTACATGGGAATCACCTTGGTCTCCGGCCTGATTGCAGTGCTTTTTTTTGGCGGCTGGTTGGGTCCCGTTCTCCCCGGGGTGATCTGGTTTCTGATCAAGACTTTTTTCTTCATTGCCTTCTTTATTCTCGTGCGGGCGTCCCTGCCGCGGCCGCGATTTGATCAACTCATGTCCTGGGGTTGGAAGATAATGTTACCTCTGGCTTTGGCGAACCTGCTGGTGACCGGCGCGGCAGTGCTTATCTGGAGATAGAAGATGTTCAGCATACTGAGGACGATCTGGTACGTTTTTCTCCATGCCTTCCAGAAGCGGGTGACGGTTCAATATCCCGAGGAGAAGCCGTATCTCCCGCCACGCCACCGGGCCAGAATCATTCTGTCGCGCGATCCGGATGGCGGCGAGCGCTGCGTGGCGTGCTACCTCTGTGCGGTTGTGTGTCCGGTCGATTGCATCGCGCTCCAGGCAACTGAGGATGAAACCGGTCGGCGTTATCCGGAGTTCTTCCGCATCAATTTCTCCCGCTGCATCTTCTGTGGTTTTTGCGAAGAGGCGTGTCCGACGTATGCCATCCAACTGACGCCTGATTTCGAGTTAGGGGAGTTTTACCGGAAGAACTTGGTTTACGAAAAGGAGGATTTGCTGATCAGCGGTCCCGGTAAGTATCCGGGCTATAACTACTGGCGAGTGGCAGGAGTCAAGGTGGGCGGCAAGGATAAGGGCGAGGCGGCAAACGAAGCGCCGCCCGTTGACGTCCACTCTCTGTTGCCGTGAGGCGATGATGGAACTAGCTTTTTACATCGCGGGCGCAGTCGCTGTCATATCGACTGTCCTGATGCTGACTCGTCTGAATGTTGTGCACGCCCTGCTCTACCTGATCGTGTCACTGCTCGCGGTGGCGGTGGTCTTCTACGTGCTCGGTGCACCATTTGTGGCAGCGCTCGAAGTGATCATTTACGCTGGTGCCATCATGGTGCTTTTTGTGTTCGTGGTCATGATGCTCAACCTGGGAAAGCATGGCGTCGAGATGGAAAAACAGTGGCTGGCGCCAGGTATTTGGACCGGTCCCGTAGTTCTCGCCAGCATCCTCATTATCGAGGTCTTCTATTTGGTGCGAGGCGGCACCGCGCCCTTGGGCGCGGGCGCGGTGGACCCGAAGGAAGTTGGGATAGCCTTGTTTGGTCCTTATCTGATTGGCGTGGAGCTTGCCTCCATGCTTTTGATGGCCGGCTTGGTTGGCGCGTATCACGTAGGCTCCCGCAGAGCTGAAAAACCGGAGATTTAACATGGCAGAGATACCCATAAGAGACGGGCTGCTGCTAGCGGGAATCCTGTTCTCGCTGGGTCTGACCGGGTTACTCGTGCGCCGTAATTTGATTTTCATCCTGATGTCTCTTGAGGTCATGCTCAACGCGGCGGGTCTGGCTTTTGTGGTCGCCGGCTCCCGGTGGCATCAGGCCGACGGTCAGGCTATGTTTCTGTTCATTCTGGCCACGGCAGCGGCTGAGGTCGCCGTGGGATTGGCACTGGTGATGCAAATCCACCGCCGCTTTAAGTCCCTGGATGTGGACGCGCTAAGTGAGATGAGGGGATAACGTGCTCAGTTTGTTATGGCTCATTGCGGCGTTGCCTTTTGCGAGTGCACTGGTGCTCGCAGTGTTTGGCTCGCGTTTTTCGCGCAGAGCGGTCGCGGCGGTGGGGGTGGGGTCGATCGGACTCTCAGCACTGATCACGATTCTGGTAGCTGTCAGCTTCTTCAGTGCGCCTCCCTCCGGCAACTCCTATACCCAGGTTCTTTGGACCTGGATCAACGTCGCGGGCTTTGAGCCTGAGATCGCCCTCTATCTCGATCCCCTGTCGCTTGTGATGGTGCTGGTGGTCACTGTCGTTGGCTTCCTGATTCACCTTTACTCGGCCGAGTTCATGATCGGCGACGAGGGCTATAGCCGTTACTTTGCTTACATGAACCTGTTCGTCGCGTCGATGATAACGCTGCTACTTGGGAATAATCTTCTCGTTCTCTATCTCGGGTGGGAAGGCGTGGGGTTGTGCAGCTATCTGCTGATCGGCTTCTGGTATCGCGACCCGGCAAACGGCCTGGCGGGGCGCAAGGCATTCATCGTAACCCGCGTAGGCGATACCGCGATGGCGCTGGGTTTGTTTCTACTCTTCACCCAACTGGGCACGCTGCAGATTCAGGATCTTATGCAGCGCGCTTCCGCAGAGTGGCACTCGGGATCCGCTTACGCGCTTGTGGCAGCGCTGCTACTGTTAGGGGGTGCGGTCGGCAAATCGGCTCAGCTTCCGCTGCAGGTTTGGTTGCCGGACGCGATGGCCGGCCCCACCCCGACGAGCGCCCTCATCCACGCAGCGACGATGGTTACCGCCGGCGTGTATCTGATCGCACGCACCCACGTCCTGTTTTTACTCGCGCCGGCGGCGCAATCCGCCGTGGCAATTGTGGGCGCGGGCACCTTGCTGCTCGCCGGGTTTAGCGCGCTGACGCAGCACGACATCAAGCGCGTGCTTGCCTACTCCACGATCAGTCAGATCGGCTATATGTTTCTCGCGCTCGGCGTCGGCGCATGGCAAGCGGCGCTGTTTCACTTCATGACCCATGCGTTCTTCAAGGCCCTCCTGTTTCTTGGCGCCGGTGTGATCATTAATGCACTGCATCACGAACACAGTATCTTTCGGATGGGTGGTTTGCGCAAAGAACTGCCCGTTACTTTCTGGACGTTCCTCATCGCCGGTTGCTCGCTGTCGGGCCTGCCGCTCATTACCGCTGGTTACTTCAGCAAGGATACAATCATCTGGGAAGCGTTGTCGGCGGAGGGAGGAAACCTGGGACTCTGGATCGCGGGGATCGCTGGCGCGCTGCTAACATCGCTATACACATTCCGGCTGATTTTTCGGGTGTTCTTCGGTCCGTTGGGCACACCCGTAACCAAGCGGCCGGGCTATGCGATGACGGTCCCTCTGTTGGTGCTGGCTTTCCTTTCGATTGTGGGCGGATACGTGAAACAGCCGTTGTTTAGTTTCCTGCATCCGGTTCTGCCGTCGCCAATCGAAGTTGCTACCGGCGCTCTGACAGAAACTGCCTCGCAGGTCATCGCCGCACTTGTGTTTTTGATCGGCCTTTATTTTGCCTATCTATTCCAACTCCAGAAGCGAAGCCTGGGTGACGCCACGGTGGCGCACCCGGTGGGACGCGCGCTGCACGATTGGTGGTTTGCAGGCTGGGGCTTTGACTGGACATACGACAAAGCCTTTGTGCAACCCTTCATCTGGGCAGCACAAATCAACGCGAGTGATTTCGTCGACGCCTTTTATACAGGGGTGGCACGCTTGACCGAACTGTTCTATCGGGGGTTGAGCCAAACCGAGACGGGCCGGGTCCGCTGGTACGCATTGGGGATGGCCGCAGGGTCGGCGCTGTTTATAGCGATGGTGTTGTTCTAATGATCCTCGTCTGGCTGATCGGCATTCTGTTGGTCGCCGGGATTCTCGCCTGGCTCGCGGCACCTTGGAGCGCGCAGGGGCCACGCTGGATCTCGCTCATCGCGATCGGGGTGGACATTGTCCTGGCAGCGCTTATCTGGGCCGGCAAAGCCTCAACCGCCACGGCGGTGTGGCTCGACGAGCTGAAGTGGAATTGGGTGCCGAGCTTTGGCATCTCCTTTCATCTAGCGGTGGATGGCCTCAGCCTGCTGATGCTGATGCTGACGTTCTTCCTGGGCCTCATGGCCGTGCTGGCCTCCTGGACGGAAATCCGCGAACAGGTCGGCTTTTTCCACTTCAACCTGATGTGGGTTTTGGCAGGAATCGTGGGCGTGTTCCTCGCGCTAGACTTGTTCCTATTTTATTTCGCCTGGGAGCTGATGCTGGTCCCCATGTATTTTCTCATCGTCATCTGGGGCCACGAGCGGCGCGTCTACGCGGCCGTAAAGTTTTTCCTATTCACCCAGTTAAGCGGACTGCTGATGCTGATCGCCATTCTGGCGCTGTACTTTATTCACCATCAGGCGACCGGCGTTTACACGTTCGAATATTCGGCATTACTGGGCACACAACTCAGCCCCGGCGTCGAGCGATGGATCATGCTCGGTTTCTTTGCCGCCTTCGCGGTGAAGATGCCGGTCGTACCGCTGCACACCTGGCTGCCGGATGCACACACCGAGGCACCAACCGCCGGCAGCGTGATCCTGGCCGGGTTACTGTTAAAGACCGGCGCCTATGGCCTGCTGCGTTTCGTCATTCCGCTGTTTCCGCGAGCGGCCCATGAGTTCGCTCCCGTAGCGATGGTGCTGGCCGTTGTCGGGATCCTTTACGGCGCCGTGCTGGCTTTCTCGCAGACCGATCTCAAGCGCATGGTCGCCTACACGAGCGTGAGTCACCTGGGGTTTGTGCTGCTGGGAATTTTCTCCTGGAACCCGCTGGCGCTCCAGGGCGCGATTATGACGATGATCTGTCACGGGCTCAGCACGGGCGCGCTCTTCATCCTGGCAGGCGGCTTACAGGAACGCATGCACACTCGCAATCTGGAGAGCATGGGTGGACTCTGGGCGGTGGCGCCGCGCTTGAGCGGAGCCGCGCTTTTCTTCGCTCTGGCCTCCCTTGGCCTGCCGGGATTGGGCGATTTCGTCGGAGAGTTTCTTGTGCTGCTGGGCGCGTACCAGATCAGCGTCACAATCACGGTGTTCGCGGCTCTCGGTGTTCTCGCGTCCACTTTTTATGCTCTGCGCATGGTACAGCGTGCGTTTCAGGGCCCAAACACGCACGCGTGGCAACTCTCCGACCTGACGCCGCGCGAAGGGCTCATGATGGGAGTGATGATCATAGGCCTGCTGTGGCTCGGACTCTATCCGCAGCCGGTGTTCGACACTTTTGACCGGGCGCTGCACAATTTACAGCGCGAGGCGCCGCTGCACACCGCGGTCTTGCGGAGATAAACGGTGAACGCTGCCGACATGCTTGTCGTGCTGCCGCTGCTTCTGATCGCGGGGGCTTCGATTGTTGTGATGCTCGGTATCGCCTTCAAGCGTAATCACGCGCTTGCGGCCTGGCTGACCTTTATCGGACTGGCAGCTACCTTCATCTCCATCTATGCAGCCGCGCCGCTTGCTCCCCGGCAAGTGACGTCGATTCTGCTCGTCGACCGATACGCCCTGTTCTACATGGGCCTGATCATCGCCTCCGCCGCGGCCGTGGCAGCGCTTTCCTATCCGTACTTCGAAAATCATGACGGCCATCGCGAAGAGCTGTATCTCTTGCTCTTGATCGCGACGCTGGGTTGCACGGTCCTGGTGGCGAGCAGTCACTTTGTTTCGTTCTTTCTCGGGCTCGAGATCTTGAGCGTCTCGTTGTACGCCATGGTTGCGTACTTGAAGGACCACAAACTGGGGCTCGAAGCCGGAATCAAGTATCTGATTCTCGCTTCGGCTTCCTCCGCCTTCCTGCTCTTCGGCCTGGCGCTCATCTATGCCGCGGTTGGCACCATGGAGTTCTCGCGCATGCGGGAACTCTCCGTACGTGGGTCCGAATTCGCGCTGGTGCTGCCCGGGATCGCGCTCACGGTCACGGGCATCGGCTTCAAGCTCGGGGTGGTCCCCTTCCATCTGTGGACGCCGGATGTTTACCAGGGCGCCCCCGCGCCTGTGGCGGCATTCGTCGCTACAACCTCTAAGAGCGCGATGGTTGCGCTGTTGATGCGCTATTTTTACCTTTCGGGCGCGCTGCAGTACCGTGCCGTGTTTTTGGTGTTCGCCGCCATCGCGATTGCCTCCATGTGCGCCGGCAATCTCCTCGCCCTGCTGCAGACCAATGTCAAACGCATTCTGGCCTACTCTTCGATTGCCCACTTTGGGTACATCCTGGTGGGGTTTCTTGCGGGCGCAGCGATGGCGATAGAGGCGGTCAGCTTTTATCTGGTGGCGTACGCCGTGACCATACTGGCGGCGTTCGGGATTGTGACAGTTCTCTCCGGCTCCGAACGTGATGCCGACGATCTGGAGGATTACCGCGGCCTCTTCTGGCGGCGGCCGGTGATCGCCGGTGTTTTCACCGCTGCGTTGCTTTCACTCGCCGGCATTCCCGCGACTATGGGTTTCGTGGGCAAGTTCTATGTGCTCGCTGCCGGCGCGGCTGCCGCCGCCTGGCCGCTGATCATCATCCTCGTCATCACCAGCGTCGTCGGCTTATTCTATTATCTGCGCATTGTCGTAGCGCTATATTCAGCTCCACCGGAGCAGGTTTCCGTTCAGACGAGATCTCCTCAGGGCAGCGCATTTACCCTCGTCGTGCTCACGATTCTGCTGCTCTGGTTTGGAGTCTATCCCGCGCCGTTGCTCAACCTGATTCGGACAACCACGGGGAGGCTCAACGTCGCCTGGTCGATAGCCAGCCAGAAAAGAACCATGAAGAGCAACTCGGTTGCTTTTTTCCACTACGGAGACATAGCACAGCCTGATCAGCCGACGATGGCGCCAGCGCACGCGTCTTTGAGGCGTGAGTGAGCAACCACGAGAATGACCGTGTAAGACCCGTTCCCGGACGAGGGCGCAACCGTCCGGGGATCGCGTTGTTGACGAGCCACTGGCTGACCGATGCGGGCCAGCACGCCAAGTCCGGACATCCGGGGACGCCCATGGCGCTTGCTCCGCTGGTGCACACGCTTTGGGAACCGCGTCATGCGCTGTGATTCGCAGGACCCACCGACCAATGCCACACTCACCTTCTCCTGACAACGTAACGCACGATCTCGGTCTGAAGGCCCCGTAATTTTTAGGCTGAACCCTCGTAATTTTACGAGTTGACCGGGGCGGCTGCTGCCAGTAAGCTTCAACACGCCCATGGAGCTGGCGATTCGCAACCAGATCGATCGGTTCAGTCTAGCCATTGATGCCATCGACCGTGTACCCCGCATCCGAAACCGGGCTGCCCACGTCCGCGAGGCCCTGCTCAACCGGCAGATTGTGTGCAAGAACCACGCGTTTGAGTTCGGAGTGGATCCTGCTGACATCGCGAACTGGGAGTGGCCATTCTGGCAGCCCGTCGGAGGTGGCAGGCCGAAGCCACCCAACGAGGAGCGGGCCACAGAAATGAGGGGGGCCGCAGAGGGACGAGGCACCGGCATGAGCGCACCGCTTCCCATCATCTACCTTGCCCGACACGGCGAGACCGCGTGGAGCCTCTCGGGCCAGCACACAGGCCTGACCGACCTGCCGCTGACTGATCGGGGTGAGCGAAACGCGCGCGCGCTGGGGGAGCGGTTGAAAGGGCTGAAGGTCGCTGCGGTGTTTACCAGCCCGTTGCAGCGTGCGGCGCGCACCTGCGAGCTGGCCGGCTTTGGGGCCGCGGCCGAAATCGATCGGGACCTCCTCGAATGGAACTACGGCGACTATGAGGGTCGCCGCACGGTCGAGATCCATACCGAGCACCCGGACTGGCAACTGTTCCGCGACGGTTGCCCGGGAGGGGAATCGCCGGACCAAGTCGGTGCCCGGGCCGACCGTGTGGTGAGTCGCGTGCGGGCGCTGCAGGGGGATGTGCTGCTGTTTTCCAGCGGCCATTTCCTGCGCGTGCTCGCCGCTCGCTGGCTGGGGCGCGAACCGGGGGCCGGGAGATACTTTCTTCTCAGCACGGCGAGTCTGAGCGCGTTGGGTTACGAGCACAATTTTTCCCAGCCGGTGATTCGGCTATGGAACGATATGCGTCATGTCGAGATGTGACCCGATGTGCTCGTCTGCTCGCTACGGATGCGGCGATATAAACCGACCCATCTTGGCGACCTTGGTGTCATGGGGGTTCAATGGGGTTCTCGGCCCGAGGTGAAAGGAAGAGACGCATGGCCATCTCCCCATTGGCAGGCAAGCCGGCTCCGAAGGAGATGCTGGTGGACGTGGCGCGGCTCGAGCGGGAGTATTATGCCCGCCGGCCCGACCTGGGAGACCCGAACCAGTCGGTCAGCTTCGGCACCAGTGGGCATCGGGGCTCGCCGCTGCACGGCTCCTTCACTGAAGCGCACATTCTGGCCATCACCCAGGCCATTTGTGACTATCGGCAAAGTCAGGGCACCGACGGCCCACTCTACATGGGAAAAGACACACATGCCTTGTCCGGGCCGGCGCAGCGCACCGCACTCGAGGTGCTGGCGGCCAATGAAGTCAAGACCATCATCCAGACAGACGATGGCGTCACGCCGACGCCGGTCCTCTCGCGGGCGATCCTCGTGTACAACCGCGATCGCAAGAACCACCTCGCCGACGGCATTGTCATCACCCCCTCGCACAACCCGCCGGAGGACGGCGGCTTCAAGTACAACCCACCCCACGGCGGGCCCGCTGACATCGACGTAACCGCATGGGTCGAGCAGAGGGCCAACGATCTATTGCGGAAGGGTAACACGGGTGTAAAGCGGGTCCCCTTTGAGTCCGCGGTTAGGGCCGACACGACACACCCGGAAGACTTCGTGATGCCCTACGTCAACGACCTACAAAACGTTATCGACATGGACGCCATCCGCGCCGCCGGCTTGCAGCTTGGTGTGGACCCGCTCGGGGGTGCCGCCAGGCCTTACTGGGAGCCGATCAACGCCGTCTACCACTTGGACATTGTCGTCGTGAACCCGGTAATCGACCCTACATTCTCGTTCATGACGGTCGATCATGATGGCAAAATCCGCATGGACCCCTCCAGCCCGTATGCCATGGCTCGGCTGCTAGGACTCAAGGATCAGTATCGCGTTGCCTTCGCCAATGACCCGGACTCCGATCGGCATGGCGTGGTCGTGCCATCCGCAGGGTTGATGAATCCCAACCACTTCTTGGCCGTGGCCATCCACTATCTGCTGACTCACCGAAAATGGTCTGCTCACGCGGCTGTCGGCAAGACGTTAGTTAGCAGCAGCATGATCGACCGCGTGGTCAACAAGCTCAGCCGCCGGTTGTGCGAGGTCCCGGTCGGCTTCAAGTGGTTCGTGCCGGGGCTGTTCCATGGCTCGCTCTGTTTCGGCGGCGAGGAGAGTGCCGGGGCAAGCTTCCTGCGGCATGATGGCACCGTGTGGACCACGGACAAGGACGGTCCGATCATGGACTTGCTGGCGGCCGAGATCACTGCACGCACGGGGAAGGACCCGGGCGAGCACTACCGGGAACTGGAGGCCGAGTTCGGCGCACCCTGCTACACCCGGATCGACGCGCGGGCGACACCGGAGCAGAAGAGCAGGCTGGAAAAACTGTCACCGGAAGCGGTTGCTACTCCGTATCTCGCCGGCGAGCCCATCCGGGTGAAGCTGACCAATGCCCCCGGGAACAACGCCCCCATCGGTGGCCTCAAGGTTGTGGCCGACGGCGGCTGGTTCGCGGCCCGGCCCTCCGGCACCGAGGACATCTACAAAATCTATGCGGAGAGCTTTAAGGATCAGGCCCACCTGAACGCGATCGTGAACGAGGCGCAAGAGATCGTGAACGAGGCATTGAAATCCTTTGATGCGGGCCAAAAGCGGAAGGCCCGGTAATGACCGGCGACAGCCGCCTGATGGGTAGGCGAAGCGGATTTTGCGAACAAGCTCCTCTCCGCGATGCGCTATCAGTTCGGCGGTCACGTCGAGCTGCCCGCCGGCGAGCAGGCGGGTTGGTGAAAGATCCTTAATGCTCCAACGGCTTCGGGCATTCGAGTATCCTAGCGCGCATTATTCACAACCGGCAGGTTTCGACCCCGCCTTTCTGCCTGTTGCGTGTTGACAGCCGGTGGCTGACCGCTGACGGTTTCGTCAAAAGGAGGGAGAGTCATGCAATTGGGGATGTTTGGATTGGGGCGCATGGGCGCTAATATGGTGCGCCGTTTGGTGCGCGGCGGCCACGAATGTGTTGTGGGTTCTCGCTCACCTGCATCCGTGAAGAAAGTGGCCGTGGAAGGAGTCGTCGGGGTTTTCTCGCTCGATGAGTTTGTCGCGAAGCTGAGAAAACCCCGTGCGGTCTGGCTGATGATCCCCGCCGCGGTCGTCGATACGATGCTCAAGGACTTGGCTGGGCGGCTCGAGCAGGGTGACATTGTCATCGACGGCGGTAATTCCTACTATCGCGACGACATTCGCCGTGCCAAGCAACTCGAACCGAAGGGGATTCACTATGTCGATGTGGGAACGAGTGGCGGCATCTGGGGCTTGGAACGGGGCTATTGTATGATGATCGGCGGTGAGGCCGAAGTGGTCGGGCACCTCGATCCGATTTTTGCCACGCTCGCACCGTCGGTGGATGCCGCGCCGCGCACGCCCGGGAGAGAGACAGTTGGGGGCACGGCCGAACACGGGTACCTGCACTGCGGGCCGCACGGAGCAGGGCATTTCGTCAAGATGGTCCACAATGGGATCGAATATGGGGTCATGGCGGCGTACGCGGAAGGCTTGAATATCCTGCGGAACGCGAACATCGGGAAGCGCGAGCATGCCGCCGATGCCGAGACGGCGCCGCTCCGGGATCCCGAGGCCTTTCACTACGACATGAACCTCGCGGACATCGCCGAGGTGTGGCGGCGCGGCAGCGTGATCGCGTCCTGGCTACTCGATCTGACCGCGGTCGCCTTGCTGAAAAGTCCGGACCTGGGGACCTTCTCGGGCCGGGTTTCGGACTCGGGGGAAGGACGGTGGACTATTGAAGCCGCGATTGCGGAGGGAGTGCCGGCGCAGGTCCTGACGGCTGCGCTCTACGAACGTTTTAGCTCGCGCGGCGAAGCAGATTTTGCCGACAAGGTGCTGTCGGCCATGCGCTATGAGTTCGGCGGTCACGTCGAGCGGCCCGCCGGGGGGTAATTCGGTCCGGTGTGATGGCGGTTGATCGATGATAGTGGCTGCACCGAAGGAGAGCAGCGATATGGGTCGCATGACATGACGTTCCATCCCGCGGCTTGGGGGAAGATCGAAGTATTGGCCGATGCCGATCCGGTCGCCCGAGAGGCTGCCGCGATTATCGCCAAGGAGGCCTGAGCGGCCGTCGCCGCGCGCGGCCAAGCGACTTCATTGAAAGCGGGCAAGAAGGGCCGCAGCCGGAAAGGAAACTTCCATGGCAGATGAGAAGATGGTTCAAACGGCGATTAACACCATCCGGACCTTGTCGATGGATGCGGTTCAGGCTGCCAATTCCGGCCACCCGGGCACGCCCATGGCCCTGGCTCCCGTGGCCTATTGCCTGTGGCAGCGTTTTCTGCGATACGACCCGGAAGATCCGATCTGGCCGAACCGGGACCGCTTCATTCTCTCAAACGGTCATGCTTCGATGCTGCTGTACTCGCTCCTTCACCTGTGCGGT
Source organism: uncultured bacterium (assembly GCA_964558395.1). GTDB lineage: Bacteria > Methylomirabilota > Methylomirabilia > Methylomirabilales > CSP1-5 > CSP1-5. Next base: position 36,639 of record CAZLDS010000017.1, read on the forward strand.
GTGAAGGCGGTCAACCCGAAGTACGAGGTCCTCGGTCAGCTCTCGGTATCGCTCGACGACATCAAACGGTTTCGCCAACTCGACAGCAAATGCCCCGGGCATCCGGAATACCGATGGACATCGGGTGTGGAGACGACCACCGGCCCATTGGGTCAGGGGGTGGCGACGAGCGTCGGCATGGCGGTAGCCGGGCGGTGGATGGCCACGTACTTCAATCGTCCCGAGTTTGCAATGTTCGATTACGATGTATACGCCATCTGCGGCGATGGCTGCATGATGGAGGGAATCTCGGGGGAAGCGGCCTCGCTGGCCGGGCACCTCAAACTCTCGAACCTCTGCTGGATCTACGACAACAACCACATCACCATCGAGGGACACACGGAATTGACTTACAGTGACGATGTAGCCACCCGATTCATTGGCTACGGGTGGAACGTGACGCGCGTGGGCGACGCCAACGACCTGGAGATGCTCGAGCGGGCGCTTCGTACCTTCAAGAATACGAACGACCGGCCGACCCTGATCATCGTCGATAGTCATATTGCGTATGGTGCCCCTAACAAACAGGACACCAGTGCGGCCCATGGCGAGCCGCTGGGTGAGGAGGAAATTCGGTTGACCAAGCGGGCATATGGCTGGCCGGAGGACGCCAGGTTTCTCGTGCCGGACGGAGTCCGCGAACACTTTCACGAGGGGATTGGCAAGCGCGGGCGAGCCCTGCGTGAGGCGTGGATGGCACGATTTGATACGTATAAAGCAAAATACCCGGAGCTGGCCGACCACCTGTATCGCATGCAGACCCGGCAGTTGCCGGATGGTTGGGACCAGGATTTGCCGTCGTTTCCACCAGATGCCAAGGGGAAGGCCACGCGGGACACGTCGGGGCAGGTGCTCAATGCGCTCGCCAGGAACGTCCCCTGGCTGATCGGCGGGTCGGCGGACCTCACCCCCTCGACCAAAACGCGCCTCACGTTCGAAGGGGCCGGTGATTTTCAGTCGGCGAATCATGTCGGCCGAAACCTCCACTTCGGCATCCGGGAACATGCCATGGCTGCGATTCTCAACGGCATGTCCCTGGCCAAGGTCCGTCCGTATGGCTCGACATTTCTGATATTCAGCGATTACGCTCGCCATGCGGTGCGACTCAGTGCGTTGATGGAAATCCCGGTGATCTATATCTTCACACACGACTCGATCGGCCTGGGCGAGGACGGCCCCACGCATCAGCCGGTCGAACAGCTGGCGTCCCTGCGAGCGATCCCCGGGCTCATCACGCTCCGACCGGCCGATGCGAACGAAGCCGCCGAGGCATGGAAGTTCATCGCCCAGTTGCGCCACGAGCCGGTCGCCCTGGTCCTAACGCGGCAGGCGGTGCCGACCCTGGACCGGACAAAATACGCGTCGGCCGAGGGGGTAAGACGTGGGGCGTATGTCCTCGCCGACACCGGCGACGGCAAACCCGATGTCCTTCTCCTGGCCACGGGCAGTGAGGTATCGCTTTGTGTCAACGCCTACGAGCAGCTCAAGACCGAAGGCATCAAGGCCCGGGTTGTGAGCATGCCGTCGTGGGAGATATTCGAGTATTACTGCAGCAAGCATCCGGAATACCGTCAGACCGTATTGCCAACGGCGGTGACCGCCCGGGTCTCGGTCGAGCAGGCGTCCATCTTCGGCTGGCAGCGGTATGTCGGACCCGCTGGCCATATCATCGGGATGCATACCTTCGGGGCCTCCGCGCCGCTCAAGGCGCTCCAAACGAAATTCGGGTTCACGCCGGAGAAGATCGTGGCCGCCGCCAAGGAACAATTGGAACCGGCCAGGAAGCGGTAAGCACCGGTTCGTCAAGATGATCCACAATGGGGGCGAATGTGGATCGGAGCGGCGGACGCGGAAGGAATGCGCGGGGGGCGTGAGAGCTGACTACGAGATCTAGTTCGTCAGACGTCGCCGGACGCCGCGGCGAGCCCAGACGAGGAGGAGCCACGAGACACCCAGCAGGTAGGCAAGGTCCCACAGAAGAATGGGAGAGGGATTGCCTTGAAAAGCGGCCCGGGCCAATCGAACAGGATGGAGCAGTGGCAGCACCTCCGCCACCCAGAGCCAGCCCGCTGACAAGCGGTCTTGCAGGGGAAAGAAAACGTCCGAGAAGAGGAAGAGTGGCGTGAGGAAGAGGGTGAAGTAGAAGCTGAAGAGATCGATGTTCGAGATGCGCAGCGAGAACGTGATGCCGATGGCAGCAAAGAGTAACCCGGCCAGAGGAATAACCGGGAGGACCAAGAGTGCCGAGGGGAGTGGGGCCAGGCCTATGAGGCCGATCACGACAAAGAAGCACCCGCCATAGATGCACGCGCGTGTGATCGCCCACAATACCTCCCCGGCCAAGACATCGTCAGGCTCGATCGGTGTGGTGAGCATGGCGTCGTAGGCTTTCTGGTAGCTGAGCCGCACAAAGACGTTATAGGTGACTTCGAAGCTGGCACCGTTCATTGCGGCCACGCACACCAGTCCCGGCGCGAGAAATGCCATGTAAGACATGCCCCCCATCTCCGAGATGTAGGCGCCCACGCCGATGCCGATTGACAACAGGTAGAAGACGGGCTCAAAGAAGTTCGGCAGGATATTCCACATCCACGTCCGGCGATATATCGCGGCGTTTCTCCGCCAGACGGAAACGGCATGTGGAAAGGAGACACTCATTGGCCGCCCTCCAGCCGCGTCCCCGTCAAAGCGAGGAACACATCCTCGAGGTTCGTCGGCCGGACAACGAGTGGTCGGCGGTCTCCTTTTTGACGGACATGGTCGATCAGGGGCGCCGCGTCGTCGAGGTAGATCATGAGACGTCTGCCAACGCGCAGGCGATGGGATGCCGACGTCATACCATTGAGAAGGGCCGACTCTTCGTGCACAGCACAGTCGAACTCCACGGTCTCCCGCGCCAGGTGATTTGCGATGAGGGCTGCGGGCACACCCTCATCGATGACCTTTCCCTCTGAGATGATAGCGACACGGTCGCAGAGCCGCTGCGCCTCGTCCATGTAATGCGTCGTGAGCAATACGGTTGTTCCCTCGGCTCGCAGATCGCGTATGCGTGACCACAGGGCAAGGCGAACCGCCGGGTCGAGCCCTGTCGTCGGCTCGTCGAGAATCAAGAGCTCCGGCCGATTCATGAGAGAAAGCGCGATGGCGAGGCGTCGCTGGAAACCCCCCGAGAGTTCCCGGACGGGTACCTTGGCGTGCGAACTCAATTCAAGAAGGTTGATGAGCTCACCGATGCGGCGCGACAGTTCGGGCTCGCGAAGCAGGTGGTAACGCCCGAACACACGCAGGTTCTCCTCGGGCGAGAGGGCCTCGATCAGGACAGTCAGCTGGAGGGTAACACCGAGGCGGGATCGTACGGCGCGTGGATCGCGGGCGATATCGATCCCGAAGACCCGGATCCTGCCGCTGCTCGGCCGCGTGACGCCGTAAATCATGCGGAGGGTCGTGGTTTTCCCGGCGCCGTTTGGGCCCAAGAGCCCGAAGCACAGGCCGGCCGGAACCTCGAGGGTCAGGCCGTCGACCGCTACCCGGTCCCCAAAGCGTTTCGAAACGGAGGAGGCTTCGACAATCATCGGACAGAAAGATAATCTCTCTGTTGGAATGACGGGAGCCTATGCTCAGTTTGTTGTCATCGGCTCTGAATCACCTTGGGCTAGCCAATATAGCAGATAACGCAAGAACGGGAGATAATTATTTCCGCGGCGGACTCAAACAATAATCTTGTAATTTTACGAGTTGTGCCCCCGCTGTGGTCTGTGATAGCGTGACGCCGGCCTGCGCCAACTGGTCCCGAGACACCACCCCTCCGACGTCGAGCTCACGAGATCACTGCCATGTGACATCAGGAACAATGAAGAGAGGAATATCATGAGGAAGAAACTCCTGATCGCCATTCTGGCCTTCGCCGTCGCGGGCTGGACTGCGGGGGTTGCCACACCCGAGGAAGCCACGCGGAAGGTCGTCGTCATGGGGGGAGGGTCGGAGGCCGGCCTGTACTATCAGGTGGTCTTGAACGTGTGTATGCTGGTGAACGAAAGGCTGGAAAGCCAGGGCTATACGTGCATTGGTCGGCCCGCCCTCGGCTCGGTGTTTAACATCAACGCCATCAGGCGGGGACTGCTCGACTTTGGCGTCGCGCAGTCGGACCGCAACTGGCAGGCCTATCATGGGAAGGCCGATTGGGCGGGATGGCCGTACAAAGAACTACGAAGCGTCTTCAGCATCTATCCCGAGATCGTGATGCTGGTGGCTCGGGCCGACGCCGACATCAGGTCGGTGAGTGACCTGAGGGACAAGCGGGTGAACATTGGCAATCCGGGCTCGGGCCAACGCAGAAACGCCGAGGACGTGCTCAAGTACTACGGTATTGACCAGTACCGGAACATCAGACCCACGGAGCTGCAGCAGCATGACGCCAACCAGGCCCTCGTGAACGGCGAAATCGACGCGTTCTTCTACACGGTGGGCCAGCCGTGGCAACCCGGGGTGGAGTTGGCCAAGCATACCCAGATCCGGATGATTCCCATCGATGCGCCCGACTTCAAGAAGTTTGTGGCCAACAATCCCTATTATGTGATGACGAGCATCCCCGGGGGGACCTACACGGGCGTCGATCAGAATGTCCCCACCTATGCCGTGAAGGCGACCCTCGTCACCAGTGCCAAGGAGCCGGAGGAGGTGGTCTATACCGTCGTCAAGACTGTTTTCGAGAATCTCGATCGCTTTCGACATACGCATCCCGCGTTCGCATCCCTCCAGCCTCAAGACATGCTGCAGGGACTCTCGGCCCCTCTACACCCGGGTGCCGTCCGATACTACCGGGAGAAGGGCTGGATGTAACACAGGCTTTTTCCTTCAGCGAGGAAAGTGGAAATGGGTTTAATTGGCGACTTGATCCATGCACGAGAGGGAGAATCAAGCATGAAACACAAGGGTTTCGGAACACGGAAATGGAGTTTTGCATCCGTTCCGCTCGTGATGACCGCTGCGCTGGTCTTCACGGCGGGATGTGTATCGAGCGGGAAGTACGACAAGATGGTCAGCGAGCGCGACACACTCGCGCAGGAGAGAAAGGTGCTCGCGAAACATGTCCAAGACCTCGAGAAACGGGTCCAGAGCCTTGAGGCTCAACTCGTGACTCAAGGTGAAGAAATGTCGCAGCTTCGTCTGGCCCACACGGCTGAAGTGTCGCAGATGCGCGAGACCTATAACGCGCTGGTGTCAAAGCTCGAGGGTGAGGTGGAGTCCGGACAGATCGTCATTGAGCAGTTGCGGGATGGCTTGAGGGTGAAGCTCTCCGAGGAGATCCTGTTCGCAACGGGCTCGGCGGAGTTGGGGAAGAAAGGGCGGGAGGTACTCCTGACCGTGTCGGGGGAACTCGAAAAAGTTCCCTATCAGATCGAAGTCGGGGGGCATACCGATAACGTCCCGATCCGCGGGGCGTTGGCCCGTACCTACCCCACCAACTGGGAGCTCGCCGGCGCACGCGCGGCCCGGGTGGTGCGCCTCTTCGAAGAGGCAGGCATCGCGAGTGACCGTCTCCTCGCCGTCTCGTACGGCGAGAATGATCCGGTTGCCTCGAACGATACGCCGGAAGGCCGTGGGCGCAATCGGCGGATCGAGCTTCGCATGAGGCCGATCGTTCCGTCAGAATCCACCCCAGCCACACCCACCTCCCCAGGTGGATAAGAGAGTCCAGGGCCACATGGGAAACGGCAAAAAGGACAAGCATAACATGAAAATCCACCAGGCATCGCGACCACCGAGACCAGGGGCGACCTCCTGGCTCGCGGCGACCATCATCGGCGTTTGCCTGACCTTTGTGGCGGTCGGCTGCGGCGGGGAGCCGGACGAGAAAAAACCGGTCGCCCGGCCGGTGAAGATTACGACCATCGGGGAATCAAGTGGAGGGGACTGGCGCGAATACCCAGGCACGATCAAGGCGGCGCAAAATGCCTACCTGGGCTTTGAGGTGGCAGGCAGGATCATCGCACGCCCGGTCAAGGAGGGGGAAAAGGTCAAGAAAGGGACAGTGCTGGCACGGCTCGACGACCGGGATTACGTGGCACAGCTGGACGTGGCGAAGGCCAATCTGCGGAAAGCCCAAACTGACTACCAGCGCGGCCAAAATATCTATAAGGAGGATCCGGGTGCGATCTCAAAGCAAAGGATCGACCTCTATCGCAGAACGGCTGAAGTCGCCCAAGCCGAGCTCCAGGTGGCCGAAAAGGCGCTCCAGGACACCAGGCTCCGGGCTCCTTTCGACGGGGTGATGGCGCGAAAGCTCGTGGACGACTTCGCGAACGTCAATCCCAAGGACCCGGTGCTCGTCTTCCAGGACACCTCCCACCTCGAAATACAGATCAACATTCCGGAGCGTGACATGGGACGTGACAGGCCCCAGGAAACCGGTGCGGAAATCACGGCCAGGCTCAAGCCAGAAGTGGTCGTCACCTCGATCCCCAATCGAGCCTTTCCGGCACGGGTGAAGGAGATGACAACAACGGCAGAGCCGGAGACCCGAACCTTTCAGGCGACCCTCATCTTCGAGAATCCCGAGGATGCAGGCGTTTTTCCGGGCATGACGGCAAAGGTACGGGTCAAAGCGTCGCGGATCCCAGGCTTCTCGGATACGATCGCCGTCCCGGTCAATGCGGTCACGGATGACGAGAGCGGCCGCCCATTCGTCTGGCTCATTGATCCGTCCTCCATGACGGTCCGCCGCGCTCCGGTGCAGCTGGGTGAGATGTTCGGATCGGACATTGAGATACGCCAGGGCCTCTCGCGCGGCGATATGATCGCCACCTCAGGCGTGCAAGCGCTCCGCGAGGGAATGCCCGTGCGAAAACTCGTCCGGCAGGTCGCCCAATGAAAATCCTCACCGAATGGTGCTTCAGGAACCGGACCACCACCCTTGTCCTTACTGTCGTCATGCTTGTCGGGGGCATGGCCGCCTACCAAAAACTCTCCCGGCTCGAGGACCCGGAATTCACCATCAAGGATGCGGTGATCCGTACGCCCTATCCGGGCGCCAGCGCGGCCGAGGTCGAGGAAGAGGTCAGTGACAAGATCGAGCTGGCCGTCCAGCAGCTCGGGCAGCTCGATTGGGTCGAGTCGACGTCCTATCGCGGCTTCTCCGAAATTAAGACCCATATCAAGGACCAGTACGACAAGTACGCGCTCCCCCAGATCTGGGACGAACTGCGCCGGAAGGTGAACGACATGCAGGGTGATCTGCCGCCCGGTGCAGGTCCTTCCGTCGTGAACGACGACTTTGGCGACGTCTGGGGGGTCTTCTTTGCGGTGTATTCCCCCCAGGACGAGTACACCGACAGCGAGCTCAGAGAGTTCGGCAAGCTGCTACGCCGGGAGCTCTTGCTGGTGCAGGACGTGGCCAAAGTCGACTTCTGGGGTGCCCGGACCGAGGCCGTCTACGTCGAGCCGAACCGCGAGCGGATGTCGCAGCTCGGCATCTACCCGGGCGTGATCACCGAGAAGCTGCGCCGCAAGAACATCGTCGCTGATGCCGGAAGCGTCCAGGTGGGACCGGAATTCATCGCGATCGACCCCACCGGGACCTTCACCACGGTAAAGCAGTTCGAGAATCTGCTGATCAGTGGCGAGGGAAAGAAGTCGCAGATCTTCTTGAGGGACGTGGCGACCGTGCGCCGCGGCTACGTCGAGCCGCCGATCAGGTTGCTCCGGTACGACGGGCATCGCGCGATCGGCATCGGCATCTCCACCGTCACGGGTGGCAACGCGGTGGTCATGGGCGAGGCGGTTGATCGCAGACTACGTGAGCTCGAATCCCAGATCCCCGTCGGCATGGAGTTCGGTATCATCTCCCTCCAGTCCGATGCCGTGACCACGGCAATCAACGGATTCGTCATTAACCTGATCGAGGCCGTGGCGATCGTGATCGGGGTCCTCCTACTCTTTATGGGCTTGCGCAGTGGGCTCATCATCGGATTTGTCCTCGTCCTCACCATCTGCGGCACCTTCATCTTCATGGGCCCGTGGCATGTGGCGCTGGAACGTATCTCGCTCGGCGCGCTGGTTATCGCGTTAGGTATGCTGGTAGACAATGCGATCGTCGTGGTCGACGGGATGCTGGTGGGGTTGCAGCAGGGCCAGAACGCCGAGGATGCCGCCCTGGATGTAGTGGGTCAGCAGGCGATGCCCCTTCTCGGCGCGACGGCGGTCGCGATCATGGCATTCGGCGCCATCGGTCTCTCCAACGACAGTACGGGGGAGTTCTGCCGATCACTCTTTCAGGTGGTGTTCCTCTCGCTCGGACTCAGCTGGGTCACGGCGGTCACGACCGCGCCTCTGCTTGGGGTCATGTTCCTGAAGGCACCGGGCGGCGGCGGGGGACAATCCGATCCCTACGGCGGCCGCTTCTATCAACGATACCGCAGCGTCCTCGGCGAATGCCTGCGCCGGCGTTGGCTCACCATGGGGGTGGTTGGTAGCGCATTCGTCTTGTCAATGTTCGGCTTTCAGTTCGTCGACAGAAGCTTCTTCCCTGACTCCTCACGCCCCCAGTTCTTGATGGACTTCTGGCTTCCGCAGGGCATCTACATCGGCGATTCTGCCCGCGAGGCGGCGTCGGTCGAGAAGTACCTCGAGGGGCTCGATGGCGTGACTCACGTGACAACGTTTGTCGGTGCGGGCGGCATGCGCTTCTTGCTGACGTATGGTGTTGAAAAGGCGAACAGCGGGTATGTGCAGTTCCTCGTTGATGTCGACGATTATGAAAAAATCCCCTCGTTGATTCAACAGGTGGAGAAGCATTTGGAGGAGAACTATCCGGATGCGGTGGCGGCCGGAAAGCCATTCCGGCTGGGCCCCGGCGAAGGGGGCAGGGTTCAGGCACGGTTCATCGGACCCGACCCCGATATCGTGCGAAAGCTCGCGGACCAGGGCGTGGAGATCCTTCGCTCGGCCGGTGCCAAGGGCGTCCGGATGGACTGGCGCCAGCGGGTCAAGCTCGTGCGCCCCCAGGTCGCCGATGAGGAGGCGGACCTCGCCGGGATCACGCGCCCGGATGTGGCATTGGCGATCAAAGCGGGCTTTGAGGGTGAGAGCGTGGGTGTCTACCGTGAGCGAGACGAGCTGCTGCCGATCGTCGTGCGCGCCCCCGAGGAGGAGCGGAGCAACATCGTGAATATCAACGCCCTCCAAATCTGGAGCCGCGCGGCAGGGCAGATGATCCCGTTGCGGCAGGTGGTCTCAGGCTTCGAGACGGTGTTCGAGGACGACATTATCATGCGCCTCAATCGCAAGCGTACCCTCACCGTGCACGCCGATCCGGAAGGTGGAACAGCGAGCGTCCTCCTCGATCGGGTCAAACCGAAGATCGAAGACCTCGATTTCCCCCCGGGCTATACGCTTGAGTGGTGGGGTGAGTACCGGGACTCCAACAGGGCCCAGGCGGGCATTGGGAAAAGCATTCCGTTCTTCTTTGCCGGCATGGTCCTTATCGTGATCGCGCTCTTCAACGGCCTCCGCCAGCCCGCCGTCATCTTCCTGACCGTGCCACTGGCGCTCATCGGCGTCACCTTTGGCTTGCTGCTCACCCGGCAGCCGTTTGGGTTCATGGCGCTCCTCGGCTTCTTGAGCCTGTCGGGCATGCTGATCAAGAACGCCATTGTCCTCATCGATCAGATGGATATTGAGATTCGCGGGGGCAAAGACCGTTTCCAGGCCATCATGGACTCGGGGGTGAGTCGGTTGCGCCCGGTCGCCATGGCTGCGCTGACCACCGCGCTCGGCATGACCCCCTTGATCTTTGACGTCTTCTTCGTCGCGATGGCGGTGACCATCGTGTTCGGGTTAATGGTCGCGACCGTCCTCACCATGGTAGTCGTTCCGGTGCTCTACGCGATCTTCTTCCGCATACCATTCCCGCAGACTGCTGGGGCCGGAGGGCGAGCCGGTTAGCCGAGGGTGTGGGTGGTCGTGCCAGACAATGTGCGGATCGTGATTCTCATGGGCGTCACCGGTTCGGGCAAGACCACCATCGGACAGCGTCTCGCCAAGGATTGCAATTGGCCCTTCTACGATGGGGATGACTTTCATCCCCCAGCCAACGTCGAGAAGATGCGCCGCGGCATTCCCTTGACCGACGAGGACCGTGCCCCCTGGCTTGTCGCCCTCGAGCACCTCATTCGAGATCTCATCGTGCAGGGACAGTCCGGTGTGATTTCCTGCTCTGCGCTGAAACAATCCTACCGGGACCGTCTGGCTGCGAACCGGGACGAAGTTGTCTTCGTCTACTTGAAGGGGGACTATCGCCTCGCGCGCGAGCGACTTCGCTCCCGGAAGGGCCACTTCATGAAGGCGGACCTTCTCGCGAGCCAGTTCGACACGTTGGAGGAGCCAGAAGGTGTCCTGGCCATCGATACTGCCCAAGAGCCTGACGTCATCGTGGGTCAAATCAGGCAGGCGCTGGGGTTGTCGCAGACGTGAAACCGGCGAACCAATCAGACCGGTGTCGCACAAGAAGGGAGGGTGAAATGCGATGATGCATCGGACAGCATGTGCCCGCCCCGGGAATGTGAGATCGGCTCGGTGGCAGTCGTTCGTGGGCCTCGTCGCCATTGGGTGCCTCGTCAGCGGATGTATCAGCGTGGGACCCGATTATGTCCGACCGTCGGTGGACGTGGCAGATCAGTGGATCGAGAAGGGCGATCCGAGGATCCAGGACACGCCCGCGGAGTACCGCGACTGGTGGACGGTCTTCGATGATCCCGTGCTGAATGCCCTGGTCGAGATCGCGTACAAGCAAAACCTGACGCTCCGTGCTGCGGGGATTCGCATCCTGGAAGCACGGGCGGCGCTGGGGATCTCTGTCGGCAAGCAATATCCACAAATGCAAGAGGCGACGGGCCAGATTAGCAAAATCTGGTTGAGCGAGAACGTGAGTCCTGCTGGGGTGGCCCCCACGGAGACCAACTTTAATTTCTGGCAGCTGGGATTCGATGTCGGATGGGAACTCGATTTCTGGGGCAAGTTTCGCCGGGGCGTCGAGTCGGCGAACGCGGATCTGGGAGCCGCGATCGCCAACTACGACGACGTCCTGGTGTCGCTCGTGGCCGAGGTCGCGGCGACATATGTCCTCATGCGGACGTTCGAGCAGCGTCTCGACGTCGCGCGCGACAACGTCGGGATTCAGGAGCGGAGCTATCGAATCACCGACGTCCGCTTCCGCAACGGACTGGTGACCGAGCTGGATGTACAACAAGCCAAGGCCGCCCTGCGGAACACGCAGGCGTTAATCCCCCGGCTCCAAACGGGCCTGCGCCAATCGCAAAATGCCCTCGGTGTCTTACTGGGTATGAC
>CAZLDS010000017.1:48120-49680 GCA_964558395.1 uncultured bacterium
CTGTTTATGGGGAACAGCTTTTCGGGATTCGGCGGTCCCGCTTTTGTGTGGCCCCTGCTCAATTACGGACGCATCAAGAACAATGTGCGGGTGCAGGATGCCCGCTTCCAGCAACTAGCGGTCGAGTACCAAAATACGGTGCTCAAGGCGGCACAAGAGGTGGAAGATGCTATTGTGGCCTTCTTGCAAGCGCAAGAAGAGGTGCGATTCCTCGCGGAAAGTGTCGCTGCATCCAAGCGTTCCGTCGATCTGTCGCTCACCCAGTACCGGGAGGGACTCATCGACTATACGCGGGTGCTTCAATCGGAAGAATTTCTCGTGAGGCAGCAGGACCGCCTGGCCGAAACGACCGGTGCCATCGCCCGCAACCTCATTGCCGTGTACAAGGCCATCGGAGGGGGCTGGGAAATCCGTCGCGGGCACGAGTTTGTGCCACTGGAGATTCGAGAGGAAATGCAGGAGCGGACGAGCTGGGGCGACTTGCTGGAGACGGCGGCCCAAAAACCCAAGCCGGTCGGTATCCTTCCGGGCTGGCCGGACTGGTGATCACGCGTCCGCCAACGCTGTACCGTCACCCTCAGCCTCAGGATGTGATGAAAGAAAGATACTCGTAACTCGTTGAAAAGAAGAGTGAATTTACTGACTTGACGTGTCGGACCCTCCACTGGTAACCTTTGTCAACTAGGTCGATAGCGCGATACAGCGACAGCGGGCCTCTTCGAAGCTGGGCATTGGTACATTTGACACGGGGGGAACCATGAAGACACCGGGAATCATCGCCGTCATCATAGCAATGGGGCTTGCCACCGGCGTTTCCGGGTGCGGCGGCGGCGGGGCCAAGACACAAACGAAAACGGACATTCGTACCACCACCAAAGGACAAGAGCTCTTGGACTTGCAGAAGGCGTATGAATCCGGTGCCTTAAGCCAAAAAGAATACGAACGACAGAAAAATAAAATATTGGAAGAAAAATAAAGCGAGAAAGAAAACCGACGACGGAAGGAGGAGGGGGAGCAAATGCGATGCAGGAAGGCAACAGCAGTGATTGCGATTGGGCTCTTGGTGACAGCCCCCATCATTGTCGGCTGTGAGACGATCGAGAAGGAAACCGGTCTGTCGAAAGGCACGCAAGCCGGCGCAGGGGTCGGTGCGGCCACGGGGGGCCTGATTGCCGCAGCGGCCGGTGGAGGTGCGGCGTGGATCTTGGCAGGCGTCCTTCTGGGCGCCGTGGCCGGTGGGGTCGTCGGCAACCAGCTCTCCAAGAAGGACAAGGAACAGTACTCGTCGTCTAGCTATGACGCCATTAGTAAGCAGGGCAAGGGTGGGACCACCTCGTGGAGCAACCCCGAGACCGGCAATAGTGGGTCGACGACCATTAACGACGTCTTTACGAAGGCGGATGGCACCCAGTGCAAGCGCTTCACACAGAAGATCACCGCGAAGGGGAAGACGACCACGACCAACGGCGTGGCATGCCAGGCGTCGGATGGAACCTGGAAGGTGACCGACATCTAAGCATTCGGGCATTCTCTCGGGAGCGAATACCTCACAACAATAAC
>CAZLDS010000018.1:0-1954 GCA_964558395.1 uncultured bacterium
GGATCGCCTATACGGCAGGCGTGGCGTTCTTCGCGGCGCCGCGACTCCGCTACAGCCACTTTGTCTGGCACTTGTTCGTGCTCGCAGGTACCGCATGTCACTTCTTCGCCGTGCTGTGGTACGCGACCTAACTGCCCGGCAGGCTGGCGGATTTTCCTTCCTTTCCAACCCTCCTCAACTTTCCACTTGACACGGGATAGATAACAGGGGTTATCCATGGAGTCCCAGCCAGGAGGACTCCATGAAAGCCCTCAGTCCGAAGCAACGACAGGTGCTCGAAGCGATCCTCCGCTCGCTCCGGCAGCGGGGGATGCCCCCCATTCTGGAAGAAATCGCCGAGGCGATCGGGGTCACGAGCCGATTCGGGGCCTTTCGCCACGTCCGGGCACTCGAGGAAAAAGGCTACATCCGCCGCCTGTCTGGTCCCCGGGGGATCCAGGTCCTCAAGGATCCGTCGGGGAACCCGCTCCCCCCTGAAGAGCAAGTGGGTTCTCTCCCTCTCTTTGATCGGGTCACTGCCGGGCCGCCCGTGCTCGCCCGGGAAGAGGTGGTGGGGTATGTCCCGGTCCCGACCTTCTGGTTGGGCGGGGGCGAGGGCTTTGCCGTTCGGGTCCTCACCGACAGCATGGCCCCTACCGTGGCTCCCGGCGACATCGTCGTCGTGCGGGAGCAGCAGGTGGCGACCCCCGGGGATATCGTGGTGGCCCTTTTTGAGGACGAAGCGGTGTTGAAGCGCTTCGCGCGGAAGAGTGATGTGGTCCTCCTTACCTCGGATAACCCAGCCTACACGCCGATGCAGTTTCCGCAGGGGGAGGCCCTTCGAGAACCTCAGGGCGAGGCATTCCGGATCCTCGGCAAGGTCGTCGGTTTGCTCCGCCGGTTCAATCATCAGATCTAGGCCCGCGCAGCTCTGAGAAAAGTCTTCCAGGCCCAGGAGCTCCTGCGATGCGTACCCGTTACCCGTCTCGGCTCAGCAAAGGTGTCCCCGACGATGCAGTGGCGCGCGCATCCCGAGACCAGCAGTTGCCGACACTCATCGGGGCGCTGTTTCAACCTCCGCCGGCAGGCATTGTGGCACTCCTCCGTGGCTCTCATTTGGTCCTCTCGCTGGCGACCTTTGCGGCGGGGCTCTACGCCCTGAGGGGACAGCGGGTCCTTCTGGTTGATGCGGCCAACCGGACCGATCCCTACATCGTCTCGCGCCTGGCCCTCGCCGCACGGCAGGATCCCCAGCCGGTCTTGTCCCGCATCCATATCATCCGCACCTTCACCGTGCACCAGTTGGCCGGCTTGGTCTTCCGCCGCCTCGAGTCCTTTGTTCGCGAGCGCGCGCTGGGTCTGGTGATCCTTTCCGGGGCGACCTCGCTCTTCGCCGACGACAACGTCCCCCATAAGGAGGCACGCTGGCTGCTTCGGGAGATCGCGACCGAGGTGAAACGGCAGGCCGACGGAGGCTGCAAGTTCCTGGTGGCCACGGCGGATGTACCCGTGGAGTCCGGGCGCACACACCTGCACGTGCCCTGGATGCACGTGGCGTCACGCAGCATCCGGGTCGAACGGGTGGGGCAAGGCCCTTCGACAGGCTCAGGGCAGGGCTTCGTCTTTCGGCAAGAAAAACCGTTTGCGGGCCGGGCCGAGATCCTCCCGGCCGATCAGCTCGCTGCATTCCTGCGGTGAGCTTTAGGAGGTCAGTCATGGGTCGAACTGTCATGAGCATCGTCCAGGCCTTCCATCACGAGCGCGAGTCCTGGGGAAAGTTTCGCCGGGCGCTGGGGCGCAGCGACCGCGAGGCCTTCGACCGTCTCTTTCAGCACGCCAGGCAGCACGCCGCCGAGGCATCCTATGCGGCTCGACCCACCCCCTTCGAGGCGGTGGTGATGGCCGTCCTGCTCGAGCATGAGAAAGCCTTGCGAGAAATCCGAGGCCGTCTCGACAAACTCGAGGCAGGCCATCT
>CAZLDS010000018.1:2054-36152 GCA_964558395.1 uncultured bacterium
CAATACCCCGTGCTTCCCGACCGCCTCTTCCTCGAGCATCCGCGGGTTGTCTTCTGGAACTGTGGGATCCATCTGACCCAACTCTATTGCTACGAGCGGCAACTGTTCCCCCTGGCTTTTTGCCGGATTGAACATGATGGGGGAGTGTTGCGCGGGGTGGAGTGCCTTGATGATCCCTGGGCTTTGGAGTACGCTCTACCCCCGCTTCGGACAATGGAAATGCGGGGTGTGGGGCCGGGTGATCGCTTTTCGCGGCGCCTCACTCAGCTTCAGGTCACGGTGGATGGAGAGACCTATGATCTGTCCCAGGGGCGAGAGCCAGAGCTGCTTCAGACTGTCAAAGACCTGCTCGAACGGATCGATCCCGACCTTATCTTCACCGCGGAGGGGGATGCCCTGCTTTTGCCCCTACTGCTGAAGCTGGCGAAGAAACACAAGGTAGACCTGCCGCTCGACCGCGAGCCGGTCAGCCGCAAGCCGCCGCGAGAGGGGCGCAGCTACTTCAGCTATGGCCGGGTGATCTACATGACGTCGCCGTTCCCCCTGTACGGTCGCTGGCACGTCGATCTCTGTAACTCCTTCATCTACGACGATGCAGAACTCCTTGGGTTGCTCGAGGTCTCTCGAGTCGCCAAGGTCCCCGTCCAGCGGCAGTCCCGCCTCTCGACCGGCGTCTCGATCACCTCGATGCAGATGGATGAAGCGACCCGGATGGGGGCGCTGATCCCCTGGAAGAAGGCCGAGGTGGAAGAGGCTAAGACGTTAGCCGAGCTCATTACGGTGGACAAGGGAGGGATGGTCTATCTGCCGCCGATGGGGCTGCACGAAAACGTGGCCTCGATCGATTTCGCCAGCATGTATCCCGCGCTCATGGTGGCCTATAACATTTCACCTGAGACGGTGCACTGCGACTGCTGTCCGAGGGGCGCCGTACCCGAGGCGGGGTATAGCCTCTGCCGGCGGCGAGAGGGCCTCGTCCCCCGGGTCCTCCGGCCGCTGCTCGAGAAGCGCCTCAGATATAAAAGCCTGAAAAAGGCGAGCGAGGGTGAAGCGCGGCGCCGCTACGACCTGTTGCAGTCGGCGCTGCGTTGGTGCCTGTGGGTGAGCTTTGGCTACCTGGGGTACAAGAATGCCCGGTGGGGACAGGTTATGGCCTACGAGTCGGTGACGAGTTTCGGGCGCGAGATGTTGCTGAGGGCCCGGATCATCGCGGAGGCCTGCGGCTTTCAGGTGATCCACGCCATCGTGGATTCGATCTATCTCCAAAGGCCGGGCCTCACCGAGCAGGATCTCGAGGCCCTGTGTTGCGAGATCGAGGAAGCGACAAGGATCCCTATTACCCTTGAGGGGATCTATCGGTGGATCGTCTTTTGCCCGTCGCGGGAGGCGCCTGAGATGACGGTGCCGAATCGTTTCTATGGTGTGTTTCAGAATGGGGAGCAAAAGGTCCGCGGCCTGGAGCTCAGACGGCGCGACACCGCCCCCCGGATTGTCAGGGCCCAGCAAGAGATGCTCGACTGCCTGGCCCAGGCCGAACATGGCGCCGAATTTCTGTCTCGGGTGCCCAAGGCGCTGCAGATACTGCGGCGTCATGTGGAGGAGATTCGCGAGGGGCGCGTTCCGTTCGAGGAACTCGTTATCACCCGGACGCTGTCGAAAGACCCGATGGAGTATGTCCGGGAGGATGCCGGAGCGATCGCCGCGAAAGAATTGGCCCGGGCCGGGGCGACGCTCCACCCAGGGGAGCAGATCGGCTACATCATCTTAGACCAGAAGGCCAGGGTGAAGGGGGATCGGGGCCGATCCGCCGTGTTGCTGACAGGGGCCGAGAGTTATGATAAAGAACGATATGTGGAGTTACTCCTGCGGGCGGCCGAAACCCTGCTCGCCCCGGTTGGTTATCCTGCCGCCCGAATCACATCCCTCCTTGAGACTTCTTGAGCTTTTTGGGCCACTTCGATATGTTGTGCTATCCCTACAAATGCCATTGGGAGTGGGCGTACTGAGCTTTCCGCCCCGCCGTGCTGGCTCGGGAGCCGCGTGAGAAAGGGACCGAGATCATGAAGAGACGGGAAACGCCGATTCTGGTCGTCGGAGCGGGCCCTACCGGGCTCACGATGGCGTGCGAGCTGGTCCGACACGGGGCGCCCGTGCGGATCGTCGAAAAGCTCCCCGGCATCGTGCCGTACACCCGGGCGACGAGCATCCATTCGCGCACACTCGAGGTTTTCCAGGACCTCGGGGTGGTCGACCAATTCCTAGCGCTCGGCCAGCCAATTCGCGGGATCAACCTGTACGCTAATGGCGAACGCTTCCTGCACGCGCGTTATTACGAAGTGGACTCACCGTATGCGCTCCCGATCGCGATCGAGCAGTGGCACACCGAAGAGATCTTAGAGGGATTGTTGCGTCGCCTGGGCATCCAGGTCGAACGCGAGACCGAGTTCGTGGCGATGGAGGATCTACTGGACGGGATTCGAGCGACGCTCCGGCACCGCGACGGGAGCGAAGAGACTCTCGAGACGCCATGGCTGGTCGCCTGCGACGGAGCGCACAGCCGTGTGCGTCACCTGAACCGCCAGCGTTTCCCGGGCGAGGTGGATCCGCGTCAGTACGTCCTGGCGGATGTCGTCGTCGACACGCCTGAGGTACCCGACGAGTATCACACTTTCCTGACGGACCGCGGTGCACTCTTTTTCTTGCCACTGCCCAAGGGGCGAATCGTGGTGGCGGCCGACATTCCCGACTTTCACGACGGCAAAGTCGAAACGCCGAGGCTCGAGGCGATCCAATCGCTTGTGACCGACCGCGGTCCGGCGGGTGCGCGAGTGGGCGATCCGCGCTGGCTCGGCTACTTCCGGATCCACTACCGGGTGAGTCGGCACTACCGTCACGGCCGCACCCTGCTGGCCGGAGACGCCGTACACGTCCACAGCCTTGTCGGTGGCCAGGGTTTGAATACCGGAATTCAGGATGCCTACAACCTTGCCTGGAAGCTCGCCCTCGTCACGCAGGGGCGGGCGCCCCAATCCCTACTCGACACGTACGAGAAGGAGCGCCGCGGGGTTGCCGAAGACGTCGTTCGGACCACCAAAGCCATGACCGATCGCGCGGAAATCTTCCCGCATCTGTCGGCAGCAGACCGGGAGCGGCTCTATTTCCATGCCGTGGTGCCGGAGGCAGAGCGGGTGCGCAAGAGGCGGCACATGGAGGAGATCGATCTGGACTACCGGAAGAGTCCGATCTGCGCCGAGCACCTGGATCGCCACGAGAAGGGGGCTTCCTTCGCCGGCGGGCCACATGCGGGAGCGGAAGCTCTGGAGGCGGGCCCCTTGTTCCTGGGGGATCGCAAGCTCACGCTCTTCGAACTGCTGAGGAGGCCCAGGCACACGATGTTGCTCTTTCGCGGGGACAGAGGCGGGAAGGCTTCCCGAGCGCGACTCGCCGATCTCGCGGCTGCAATGGTGCCAAGCTATGGCGAGATCGTGGACGTCTACCTCGTTGCGCCGCGGAGCGGTGGCGATGCGGAAGACACCGTGGCCGGGACTCCGGTCGTGCGCGATCCAGAGGGGGTGCTGCATGCCCGCTACGGTGCCGACGCGGAGTGTCTGTACCTCATTCGGCCCGATGGGTATGTTGGCTATCGGAGCAAGCCCGCCTCGCTCCAGCCGCTTCGGGACTACCTCGGGCGCGTGTTCTCGGGCAGCTATGATTGAGGTTAGGTAATTCCATAATTGCTGCTCTTGACGCCCTCATGTGGCCGTCATAGATTTGGTGGCGATGGTGCCCAATCAACCCCCTGGCATGGGTTGGACGAGTCGGCGAGGCACCGGCGCACCAGGATTATCTTGGAGCTTCATGCATTACTCGGGCATTCTGGTCGTCACGGGGCCGAACGAGACCGCCGATTGTGTCGCGGATCTCGAGGTGCTGCCCGGTGTGGAAGTTCACTTTTCCTATCCCCAGAGTGGGCGGATCATCCTGGTACAGGAGACCGAAACCGTCGAGGCGCAGGAGGAGGGTTTTCGCCGGATCCAGGCCCTGCCCCGAGTCCGGATGGCGGCGCCACACCGGTTCCCCGGAGCCACTTTATCGACCTGCGCAACAGCCCCGGCCGGGTGGGCAAGGAAGTGGCGGGCGCCCGTTACAACTGTGTGACCTGCCATGTCTCCCTGACTGAGGCCGCTCCACTCGTGAAAAATCGATTTCGGGAGGGCGCTGGAAAGCCCGGTCCTGCGCCGAAGCCCTAACGGGTTGGTTCTCCTGTCGTTCTTCTCTTCCTTGAACGCCCTCGTCTTACCCGTAACCACAGTATCTTGTTTTATCTATCCGCCAGAGAGGGGGCGCCCGTGTGCCGGGTGCTTGAGGCCAAGTGAGGCTTGACCCCCGGCGGCGGGCGAGGCCACGGCCTGACCAGTCATTCGAAAACCCAGATCCGTTCAAGGCAGATCGGCTGTGGTATGCATCTTGCTATCCACCTTCACCAAGCGGAGATTCAGGGGCAGAGCGGCCCCGGCTCGGAAAGCTCGGGGTTCTGTCTCATGGTGAAGAAAAACAGGCGCATGAAACGAATGATCGTGCACGTATGGCCGTGCGTACTCGGAATCGCCTTGACCGTTTCTTCTGGATGCGCGTCGAAGGTGCTTATGCCCCCCAAGGTTAGCCTCGCACCCTATAACACGATCGGGATGATCCAGTTTTCCTCTAATGTCGAGGGTAACCTCCAACAGATCACATCGCAGAAGTTCCTCCAAGCCCTTCAGTCGTCGCAGCCTGGCGTGCGCGTCCTGGAGCTTGGCAACGAGAACAAGGTGCTGCAGACAATTCAACACGGGCAATTGGACCCGTCGGCAATACAGGCGATAGGAACGAAGTATGGGGTCGATGCAGTCATTTTCGGGCGGATAGAGATTAGCAACGTGAAGCCCAAAGTCGAACTTTCTCGGATGTTGACCTCTATGAGCGCTCAGGCCGATGTTGACGCAGCACTCACCGCAAGGCTCTTGGAGACCGACAGTGGCGTCACGCTGTGGACGAATTCAGTCCATGGGAGGCAAACCGTGGGGCATATCTCATTTGTGCCAAACGGCGACATCCATTTCGGCGCGCGCGACCCTGAAAGCGCGTACGGGCGACTCGTTCAGTGGCTAGTAGTCAGAGCCACTCGGAACTTCCGCCCATACTATGAATAAAAGCACGCTCAGGACAGCGTCTGGCCCGAAATCTAGGACAGGATAGCCTTCAGAGATTCTATGCTATCTGCCTCTTCCCACGGGGGGTCGGTGTCCACCCTGCCAACGTGACCGTACGCTGCGAACTTTGTGAAGAAGGCAGATCGGCCTGCTCAGCGTCTCCTGGACCAGGGACAGAGGACCGGTTGGTCTTCCTGCGTGACTGTGTTATCTTGAAATAAGACCTTATGACAAGGCGAAGATATCACAACAGATAATTACGTGCTGGGGGAACCTCCGTGATGCAACGGATAAAAGATCTCTTTCCCCATCAAGAGCGAACGTATTCCTTCGAGCTCTTCCCCCCCAAGACGGACAAAGGATTCGAGAATCTCCTGAAGACCATCGCCCAGCTCGTTGAGCTTCGACCCGATTACATCTCGTGTACGTATGGGGCCGGGGGAGGGAACCGGGAAAAAACCTTTGATGTGGTCCAATATATCGAAGAATACCATCAGGTCATTGGCATGGCGCATCTCACCTGTGTCCTCAACACTAAGCAGGATATCGCGGCGATCGTGGAGGACATCAAATTGCGGGGCATCCGAAATATCTTGGCCCTGCGCGGTGATCCGCCAACGGATGAACCCGACTGGCAACCCACGGATGAGCATTTCAAATACAGCAGTGAGCTCGCGAGGTTTATCCGCGAGAGGTATGGCCAGTATTTCGGAGTCGCGGTGGCGGGATTTCCCGAGGGGCATATTTTGTGTCCGGACAGGGATCAGGATGCAGCATTTCTCAAATTGAAGATTGACGCCGGAGCGGACTTCGTCATTACGCAATTATTTTTCGATAACAAGGATTATTTTGTATACCTCGAGAGGCTCCGGAGACTGGGGGTGGACGCACGGGTCATTCCGGGCATTTTGCCGATCACCAATTATGAGAATTTGCTGCGATTCTGTGCGATGTGCGGCGCAACCGTCACCGACGAAGTGAAAAGAACCTTTCAACCCTTGCAACATGATCCGGACGCGACCCTCAAAGCGGGTATTGAGTTTGCCATTCACCAATGCCGAGAACTGCTCGATGAAGGGGCTCCGGGGATACATTTTTATTGCCTCAACAAGGTGCATCCCACTGCCGACATTCTTAAAGCGGTGCGATGATCCCATGAGTGCAGAGCCAGAGGCCGAGGGTCCAATGACATTCCGGTTTGGCATACAATCGGAAGGGAGAGAGCGAGGTCGCGAAATGGCCCATCGTAGGAATTGTGGTATGACAATCAATGCCTGGATGATAGTCGGAATTATCATCTCCGGGGCGACTGGATCTCTTTCCTTGAGCGGGATTGCTTTGGCCTGGGAGTGGCCGATTGGGACGTTTTACTATGAGATAACTCGAAAAAAGGACCAAACAGGTATACTTAAGATTGTGTCTGAGCGACGAGGTGAGGATGTCGTCGTAGAAACGGAGGAATGGTTGAATGACATTGGCTACTGCCATGCCTCGAAACGAAAGGAGGTGTGGCGAAACGGAACGCTGGTAGCGTACGAATCTACCACCGCGGGCGCCTGTGCGGGCGTGGTCAGGTTATTCCGGCCGAGCGCGTGTCCATGGGATGAGTTTGGGGAGCCGATCACAGTCTCGGTTGTGCGGAAGGACAAGGCACTCTTCAGAAAGGTTGATTCACAACAGAGCCAGCAAATTTCGGAAGAGGTTGTCCCGGTGAACTTTTTGAACCCGGTATTTCGGGGGCCGGACCATGTCGTTCAGGTCATCAGCCCAATGACTGGAGAGCTGGGATCAATGATGATCTCTAATGAGGGAACGGAGGAATTATCTCTCGGAAACCGTTCCGTCACGGCGGAGCATTATCTTGTGCGGGCTGAGGACAGTCACGATCGCGAGCTGTGGTACGACATGCAGGGGGCATGGATCAAAATGTTTCTTCGAGGGGACAAGGTGACCTTCGCAGCTGCGGACCCGGCCCGGACGAAATCTGAGTTGACATCGTTCGTGAACAAATCGCGCTGTCTCAGGACACTACAGAATAATGCGGGTAAGCAAAAAGGGTCAGAACCCGCTCAATAACATCATGCGCAACTCGGCTACCTAGCCATCCATGTCGGAAGAAGCCTTTCTTTCAGGGACGCATCTTATGCTTCTTTTGCCTTGACACCAAGTGTCTCTCTCGCTACCCTGTCCTCGCCGTAGAGGCAGTATTTTGTATTCCTTGGCGTCAGCCTATTGAGGAATCCCATGGATCCCGGAGTCAGAAAATGCAGCGCATAACCGATCGGGCAGTAAAGCGTGTAAGGGTTTTAGGAATAGGCAGGGCGGTTCCTCCGCATGTCGTTTGTCAGAGTGAGAGCGCAGAGCTTGCGAAATTATTAAGCTGTTGTTCAGATAAGCATGAGCGTCTGCTAACCACCCTTTATCAACGGACACGTGTTCATCGCCGGGCATCGGTCTTTGCGAACGGCATTGACAATGGTGCCGTGTCGTTCCAATCCTTTTTCCCTTCGATAAAGAAAAACACCGACAAGGGTCCGGGGACCGAGGATCGCATGCACCGATATGCGGCGGAGTCACCCTGGCTCGCCATTGAGGCCTCCAAGAACGCCATCACTGACGCCGGAATCCGAGTGGATGATATCGCGCAGATTGTGACGGTGTCTTGTACTGGGTTTTCTGCTCCTGGCTTTGACATTTCCCTCATCAAGGGACTCGGACTACCTTATAGCGTCAACCGCACCCATGTCGGCTTTATGGGGTGCCATGGCGTGTTTAATGCCTTGCGTGTTGCCTCAGCACTGGCCCGCGAAAATCCGAAAAAGAAGGTGCTGGTTTGTTCCGTCGAGCTGTGTACCATTCACTTCGCCTATGGATGGGACCCCGATCGGGTTCTTGCCAACGCCCTTTTTGCGGACGGCTCGTCCGCGGCCGTCATTGCTTCGGGACCGAAACGTGGGAATCGATGGACATTGGGGGCAACGGGATCCTATCTCTTTCCGGATTCAGAACAGGCTATGACGTGGCGCGTCGGGAATCACGGGTTTCAGATGGGATTGTCGGCGAAGGTCCCTGGTTTGCTTGCCAAGCACCTATATCCCTGGATCACCCTATGGCTGAAAGGTCAGGGTCTCTCTTTGCAGGACATTAAATCTTGGGCGATTCATCCGGGTGGGCCTCGGGTTCTCGATGCGGTCGTGTCATCCCTCAAGCTTCCTGCACGGGTCGCGCTTGTATCACGAAAGATCCTTGCAGAGTATGGGAACATGTCCTCGGCCACGGTCTTGTTTATTCTCGACCAGCTTTATAAAGAAAGGGCTCCCACGCCGTGTGTGGCCCTGGGCTTTGGCCCCGGCCTCGTCGCTGAAGCGGCATTATTTCTTTAAAGGTTTAAGCCTCCCACCCGCACCGCCTTCTCGCCACCCTATTTTTGTAGCACGCGATGACCCTTTTGCTGCAAAAGCTCGACCACGCTGCCGGGCCCGACCAAATGGCCGACGCCAACGATGAAGAGAACATTTTTATCTTGTCTCATCGATTTTTCAACAGTAGCAACCCATTTCCTGTTCCGCTGGAGCAGCAGGCGTTCGTGTATAGTTGGATAGCCCTTAAGGCTTTGAAACAAAAGGGCGTGTAGATTATCCGCATCCCCTGTCTCCCAATACCGCACCATATTCCCGGCTAGGTCTGCGACGAGCTCCAAGTCCGTTAAGGTCTGGCCGAGAAATAACTGTTGATCGTGTGTATCCATATTTCCAAGTAGGTCCACTTGATAGTCGGGCGGTTCCAGAAAGCTCGTTTCCTTTCCGTCGTTCTTTGCTTTATTGAAAAAGTAGACATCGATTCCGTAATTCGGATTGTAGCCTAAACGTTGAAATTCAAGTATGGTTAAGGTGAGGGCTACAAACCACGGTTTAAAACGGGCGAAGTTTTGCGATGGTAAACCAAGTTCAGATAGCTTTTTGTCAAGCTTCCTTCGTGTATTCCCGTCAAGATTCTGATAGAGGGTTTCATCCTCGGGATAAAGACCGAGTGCCAACATTTTGGCCTGTATGTCGGGATCATTGGTTGCCGCTATATCTGTTTCAAATATGACTTGCTGGCTGTCTGTATAGGCGTTTTCGATGGCGGTGGCTAACGGATAGGCGTCGCGGTTGAGAAGGTGAAGGGAACCTAAAAGATATACTGTGTTTGTAGGGGTCTGAATGGACCACAAACAACTCGTTGGAGAATACTGTATGGGGGTGTAATGTTCGGGACCACTAGGGGCTGCTGTCAAAATGAATGTAGGCCAGACAAAGATAAATGCCACCCTAGCGCGATATGCCATGAGGAAGTGCAGGATCTTCATCAGTATGCACTCCTGTTATCGGACAAGACTTAATCTAAGCGTAGGCGGGGGGAAATAATTGGCAAGGGGAACACAGATCACGATATGGAGTCTTTCGGCCTGGTTTCCAGGCGAATATACAATAATCTATAGTTTGGCCCACCGCAATGATAAAGTGAAGAGGGATCGGGCCCGGCCACCCGGAGTGATGACAGGGACGGCAATCCATGATAAAGAGACGTATCTGGCGTTCCTGGCCCAGGCTAGCAAGAGTTCCCTTGTTTATTTTGTCTGGGTTTATTGTTTCTGGGGTAGCCGTCGAAGGGCACATCCTGGTTCCAGAAGGTATTTCGTCGGCCTGCGACAGCGTGTGACGCGCCACGTGATTACCGGTTCGCACGTTCTCGTCAGCTGGGTTGATAGGAGTATTGTCGCCAAAGAATCTCAAAAAGCAATATTGGCCGAGAGAAAACCTGGTCAAGGCGGAGCCAAGCCACGGCGGAAGAGAATCCGAGGCGAGGCGGTCGAGGATAGGGGGCCCAGGGATGAGTGAGACGGTACCGGAATCTGCAAAAAGGCGTGTTCGTAACATAATGACCACTGATGTAGTTAAAGCTTATCCAGATACGCCTGTAAACCAAATTGCCCGCCTCATGTCTGACCTTCAGATTAGCGGTCTACCCGTTGTCGATGATAACGATCAGGTCTTGGGAGTGATTACTGAGCTGGATATGATTCTCCGCAATACTCGGTTCAAAATGCCTACTTTTTTCACAATTCTCGACTCGATTATATATCTCGAACGGCCTAGCCACGTTCGCAAACGTCTGGAACACATGCTAGGCACAAGGGCCCGAGACATTATGTCCTCTCCTGCTCTCACCGTTACTCCCGAGTCGACGCTTGAAGAGTTGGCCGAACTAATGGTTGAGCGTCGTATGAACCCCATTCCTGTGATAGAAGCTAATCGGTTGGTTGGTATTGTGAGCCGTTCTGACATCATCCGTCTCATGGCACAAGAGTTTGGCGAGGATGAGAGCTAGGTTGGTGCTTTCCGATTGCCCACCGCCCTCACCAGGGCAAATGCCTTTTGAAGAGTGCGAGTAATACCATGTGCAAATTCTGTACAACGCTTACCCACACATGGTACATAGGTGTGCCGAAATGTCTGCATTGATGTGTTGACGATGAATATCAAGGGAGGGAGTATCGATGATTCAGTTGCAACTGACAGCGGAAGAACGACAGGTACTGGTAGAAGTTCTCGAAAGTTATGTTTCTGACGTACGAATGGAAATCGCAGATACGGACAGCGCAGGGTACAAAGTGGGCTTGAAGGGCAAGAAAGATATTCTCAACAAGATCCTAAATACATTACGGAAGGCCACAGGATAGACTGATTTGCCCTCGCGGCGGTACGATCGTGCTGTTTGTTCATTTGAAACGAGTATATCTCGCTTTGGTGGCCCCGTGACATAAGTACCGGTTCAGGAGGGGCAAAATGTACTACAGGAAAGCACAGGGGTTAGGCTATTATAGAGTGTGTCCTTGTTTAGTCGGACCGTGTCCAATGTGGGGAATGAGTCGCTGACTGGAGGGAACCATGAATCTGAGAAGTCTTGGGACGGGGCTGAGCTTTCGAGGGAAAGTCAAGGGCCAAATTCAGACGTACCAAGTGTTCGAAGGGAATAGGTTCTTCTTCATTTGCTCTTTTTCCCGTAAGAAGCGCAAAGCGGGTAATTTCAACGTCGTAGATGCCGAGGCGGTGCGTTACGTCCAAAGACTTGTGGGGGGGAAACAGGGCGTGACCTCGCAAGATGTGTACAAACGCTCGCGGACACCGCGACTTATCGGGTCGGCGCTCGAGGCGCTCAACATTCTCTATGTGCTCGTGGCGACCGGCCAGGCAAGAATTGATCGGCGGCGCAAGGAAAAGCAACTATTCTTCAATGTGAAAAAACGATGAAAGGGTAAAGCAGGTGTAGGAAGGGGGGTATCCACATGTCCACTTGGAGGAAACAATCGATTGTGTTTGTCGTTATCCTTGTCTTATTGGGCGCGTGGGTAACGTCTCCCGTGCTGGCCGAAGAGAATCAATACCACCATCCCGGTGAGGAGGACGCAAATGCGCCGGCCATGATGGTTGACCTTGCGGTCTACAGACCTGCTGGTATCGCTCTCACTGCCGTGGGGGCGGTCTTCTTTGTTGTTTCCCTACCTTTCACTGCAGCCGCGGGTAGCATTGATGAGGCTAGTGAAACGCTGGTCGAGGAACCCTTCCGATTCACATTTAATCGTCCTCTCGGGGCGGGCATTCTCTCAAGCGAATAGAAGAGGAGAGAAAGTCCCTCGCGTTGGCGAAACGATATGGCTGGCGCGATGTTACTCACAGATATGGCAGAATCCGACCCCGTCCGCCAACTGCGGTGTATCGCGTTCGGCATTGACAATGCAGAGAAAGCCGAAAGGCTCGGTGGCGTCCTCAGGGGTTCGAAATTGATGGGGATCGTTTGGAGCGACGTACACCACATCGCCCAACCCCACCTTGTAGATATAGCAGCCAAACTGCGCTTCACCTCGCCCCCGAATCGGAATAACCACGTGTTCGTGTTCATGCTTTTCGAGCGTGCTGTAGCCGCCAGGGGAAATCTCGAAGTAGCGTACGTGGAACCGTTGAGACTCCCCGCGTTTACCGGATAGTTCACGGCGTGTGATGCCCTTCCACGTGTCGGTCGTCTCTTTGTATGGCTCCAGAGGAATATCCTTCCAGGTAAAGTCGCCGTCGTGCCGGATCACTTTGCTGTGATTGCCGACTAGGAGTGGCGGCGACGGAATCTGCTCTTTGATCTCAGTATCCACGCGTGAGACCTCCCCGTTCGGGATTCCTAGGGCGGACCAATTCTACCATAGGATACCCCGTGATATCCAGTTAGAGATATCTTCTCCGTTGACGGCAGGGCCCTGTCTCCACGATAATTGGTTTAAGCACTATCACCGAAATCGGACTATCTATCACTGGACCTTTGCATGGCCACCTACGATTACAACTTGATCTGCATCGGCTCCGGACCGGCGGGGCAGCGCGCCGCGGTACAGGCAGCCAAGTTCGGCAAGCGCGTGGCCGTCGTTGAGAAGCACCGGTACGTCGGCGGCGTGTCCGTTGATACCGGCACGATTCCCAGCAAGACCTTTCGCGAGGCGGTGATCTCGTACACCGGCTACGGCCATCGCTTCATTCCCCATCGTGGCAAAATCACAGGCGTCAGGGTGACAGCCGAGGAACTTTTGCACGGGGTCTCCGAAGTAATCCATCGCGAAACCGATATTGTTGCGGACCAGTTGAATCGGAACGAGGTCGATCTGATTCGGGGTGTCGCTTCCTTTACGGATGCACACACGATTCGGATCGAATCAGAGTCGGGGTCGTACACCCGGAGTGCTGAAAAGATCGTGATCGCGGTCGGGACGAAGCCCGGACCACTGCCCGATCCAAATTTGGACCGCGACGTTATACTGACGAGCGACGACCTGCTTCATTTAAGACACTTGCCGCATACGATGACCGTAGTCGGCGCAGGGGTAATCGGGATCGAATATGCGTCGATTTTTGCGGCGATCGGGGTCGAGGTGACGCTTATTGATCGGCGGGAGCGGCCCCTCGAATTCCTTGACCATGAAATCGTGGACGAACTGATACATCAGATGCGGAAGATGAACGTGACGTTCCGGTCCGAGGAGTCGGTGGCCACTATTGAGGTGAGGGAGGGGCCTCCGAAGCGGGGCGTGGTGAATCTCGAATCGGGCAAGCGGGTTGTCGGTGATCTCGTCTTGTATGCGATCGGACGGGTCGGCGCCACCGAAGCGCTTGCTCTCGAGAGGGCAGGTCTCACGGCCGATGTGCGGGGCCGTATCAAGGTCAACGAATTCTTTCACACGGATGTGCCGCACATTTACGCGGCGGGTGACGTGATTGGATTTCCGAGTTTGGCGGCGACGTCGAGCGAACAGGGTCGTCTCGCTGCGCGCCATGCCTTCAACCTGGGGTTGGACAAGATGGCAGAACACTTTCCAATCGGAATCTACTCTGTGCCCGAAATTTCAATGGTAGGCAAGCCCGAACATGAACTGACCGTCGCAAAGATCCCGTACGAAACAGGCATTGCGCGCTATCGCGAAATCGCCCGGGGACAGATTCTCGGCGACGACTCCGGCCTTTTGAAGTTACTCTTTCACCGGGAGACGCAGAAATTGCTCGGGGTACATGCGATTGGGACCGGGGCCACAGAGATCGTCCATATCGGCCAAGCGGTCCTGCGGCTGGGCGGCGGGCTCGATTACTTTCTGGAAACCGTGTTTAACTACCCGACGATGGCGGAGTGTTACAAGGTCGCAGCACTCGATGCTTCGAACAAGCTCACCCTGTGAGGCGACGGCACGGACAAGGACGCTAAAGAATGGGAAAGCGTAAGCAAACCGCTCTGCACGGTATCGACGAGGAGGCCGCACTGCGGGCGATCCTTGAGGGAACGGCGACTGAGACCGGGGAGCGCTTCTTTGCTGCGCTCGTGGAGAATGTGGCCAAGGCACTAAATACGCAGGGGGCATGGGTGACCGAGTACCTCAAAGAATCTGGGCGGCTGCGATGATTGGCCTTCTGGTGGGGTGGGCAGTGGATCCACGACTACGAGTATCCTATAGCCGGAACGCCGTGCGGGTCGGTCATCGACGAAGCCCGCCTTGTTCACATTCCGGAAAAGGTCGTAGCACTCTACCCGGGGGAAAATGATCTCCACAAATTCGGGGCGGCCAGCTATATGGGGGTGCCGCTGATGGACCTCGACGGGGCGGTCCTCGGCCATTTGGGGGTGATGGATACGCGGCCGATGCCGGAAGAACCTCGATGTCTAGCGCTGTTTCGGATTTTTGCCGCCCGGGCGGCCGCCGAGCTCCAGCGTCTGCGCGCGGAGTCTCAAGTGCGGGAGCGCGAGGAAAAGCTCGGTCGGCTTGTGGACAGCGCTATGGATGCTGTACTCGAACTCGACCGTAACCTAATCCTGACGCGGATAAACCCAGCGGCCGAAAAGGTCTTCAGTGGCCTGGTCGTCGGCCAAAACTTCACCCGGTGTCTCGCGGATGACAGCCAGAAAAAGCTGCGGAGCCTCATCGAGGGGCTAGACACCCATCCTCATGGGGCACAGTGCCTGTGGATCTCGGGCGGGCTCGTGGCGCGGCGTACCGACGGTGACGAATTCCCAGCCGAGGCCACGCTGTCTCGGTTCGAGATGCATGGAGAGACGTTTCACACACTGATTCTGAGGAATGTGCGGGAACGACTCGAGGCAGAACAGAAGGTTCGTTCACTGACCGTTGAGGCGGAGTATCTCAGAGAAGAGATCAAGGAGTTGCATAATTTCGATGAGATTATCGGACAAAGCAAGCCGATCCAGCGAGTGATGCATGACGTCGCGCAGGTGGCGAAAACGGACGTCACTGTACTCATCCTCGGCGAGACGGGAACAGGAAAGGAACTCATTGCCCGGGCGGTCCAGGGGGAAGTCTGCTGAGCCTAGCAACAGTGAGCTCGATGTACGTACTGGCTTGATTGCTTTGAATATTTCATCTGCGGACGTATAATAACCAGGCTCGTGTCCCATGATGAGAAAAATCCACAAACCGTTGTGTGGGTCCCGAATGGGAAAGGGAGGTCTCGATGAGCTGGAAGTTGGCAGTCATGAAAACCATCATTGCGGTCGTGGCTCTGGTTCCATCCTTAGCGAGCGCGGAGATCCTCGCCATGACCAACTACGAGAGCAAGCCGCCGGATGCCCTCAAGGTGTTCAAGAATCCGGTCGCCGGCCAAGTCCGCCGAGAAGGCATCGCGATCATCGATGTCGATCCGAAGTCTGAAAATTTCGGCAAGATCCTTATGGAGATACCGCTCCCTCCGGACCTCGTCGCCCACCACATCTTTTATAACCGGGATGCGACTAAGGCTTACGTGACCGCATTGGGCAAGCCGGAACTGCGTGTGATCGATATGACGCGCTATCCCTTCCGATTGAAGACCGTCGAGGTTGCGCAATGCAAGGTCGGTGAGGACGTCGTCTTTTCGGACGACAACAAGACATGGTACCTGACGTGCATGGGATCGCATATGGTCATCGTTGGCGATACCGCGACCGACAAGGTGACCCGAGTCATCGATGTGCCGAAATATCCCCACGGCATCGCCGTCTCCAATGGCATCAACCGCATCCTCGTGACCAGCTGTGTACGCCCCTCGGATCTCAAGGATCCCGGCGAGAGTATCAGCGTGATCGATGCCAGCACGGGCAAGGTGCTAGCCACGCACAAGGTTACCCAAAAGCCATCGCCCGCCGGTGATGCGCCGGTCGAGATCCTTTTTGTCCCACGTTCAAATCCGCCAGTTGCCTACATTACCAACATGTACGGTCACTCGCTTTCGGTGGCCGTCTGGAACCCGGCGAAGAAGGACTTTGCCGTCCGACAGGTGTACGACTTTGCACCGAACAAAGTGAGTGTACCGTTGGAGATGTACTTCAACGAGGAAGGAAATCGGCTTTACGTGACGACGGCGAAGCCGGGGCACTTTCATATCTTCGACATCAGCGGCGATCTGAGTAAGCCGAAGTTGCTGAAAACGCTTCCCGCAGGTGAGGGGGCCCATCACGTGGCCTTCACCAAGGACTGGCGGTATGCCTTCGTGCAGAATTCGCTCCTCAATCTCCCGGGAATGAGCGACGGCACGATTACGGTGATCGACCTCAAGCAAGAGAAAGTCGTCGCCAGCGTTGATACGTTGAAGAACGGGGGGTTCAATCCCAACTCGCTGGTCTTGTTGCCCGAGTGGAACGAATCGGCCGGTCACTAGCCCTGGTTATTCGACGGCCCTGCCCGGACCGAAGTTTCGAGCCTGTTCAGGGAGCTTTGCCTCCACCCCGCGTTAGCGCAGCATCGCTCAGGGCGAGGGCTAGTGCCGGACGAGATTGACACGCGTCAAAAGCAGGGAAAGAATAGCGATGGGTCGACAAAAGCCCTTTCCATTGGAGTGGAGAGGCATGCAATGGGCTTGCCGGTCAAGGGAAAGGCGTCACAGGAAGTTACACGGGCCGTGGGTCGCTGGAATGCGAAGCTCCTCGCTGGGATGGGCGTTCTCGTGCTCATCCTCGCCTGGGCTTCCCCCGCATTCGCACACGGGATAAGACAACGGTTCGACCTGCCGATCCCCCTTGGCCTGTACCTGGCCGGCGCAGGGGCTACAGTGGCCCTGTCCTTCGTCGTAATCGCACTGTTCACGCGGAGACCCCCGTGGCATGGAAGTTCCCCCCGTGTCAACCTGCTCCGATTCAGGGTTTTTCGGGTCATCGCCCGTCCTAGCGTCCTATTCGCCTGCCGCTTGTTTTCTGTCGGTGTCTTCGCTCTGATTCTGCTGGCCGGGATCTTCGGCAGGCAAAATCCATTTAAGAACATCGCGCCGACGGCGGTATGGATCATTTGGTGGGTTGGATTGGCCTACGTCAGCGCCCTGGTAGGCGATGTGTGGTCTCTGATCAATCCGTGGAACATTATTTTCGATTGCGCCGAGGTATTGTATCGCCGCGTGAAGGCGGGGCGCCGACTTTCCTTCGATCTGCCGTATCCCGAATGGCTCGGCGTGTGGCCGGCCGTTGTGCTTTTCGTGGCCTTTGCATGGGCGGAACTGCTCTGGGAGAGCGCCGAGGTTCCATCGAGCCTCGCGGGGGCGGCCGTCTTGTACTCGGTCCTCACCTGGACTGGAATGCTCGTGTTCGGACGGGAAAAATGGCTTCGGAGGGGCGAGGTGTTTTCGGTATTCTTCGGCACGCTAGCTCGTTTCGCCCCGATGGAGTTCCGCGCCGATAATGGAAATCGCGAGTGGGTGCTTCGTCCCTTCGGCGCGGGTCTCCTGATCGCAGAACCTATTCATTATTCCCAAATGATGTTCGTCCTACTCATGCTCTCGACGGTCACGTTCGACGGGTTCATCGAAACGCCGATATGGACGGAGATCGTAAACTGGATTCTATCCGCACCGGCCCTTAGGCCGCTGTGGAGTGTGCTCCACGGGGCGGTGGGAAATCTCCTCCCAGTGATGGATACCCTGGGGCTGATTGTGTTCCCCGTTCTGTTCCTGACTGTCTACATGGTATTTATCTGGCTGATGACATTCGTAGTGGCCAGCGGTGCTTCGGGTGACGCCGCCAGCCGGCGTTTCCCGGCCACTGAGTTGGCTCGTCTTTTCATTTTCACTCTCGTACCGATCGCCATCGCGTATCACCTCGCGCACTACCTGGCCTACTTCTTCGTTGCGGGCCAGTTCATCATTCCCCTAGCTTCCGACCCGTTCGGGTTCGGTTGGGATCTGCTGGGAACCACCCTATACCGCATTGATATTGGCATCGTCAACGCCCGCTTCATCTGGTATACCGCGGTGATCGCCATCGTCGTTGGACACATTATTGCGGTGGCCCTGGCCCATCTGGAAGCCCTGTATGTCTATAAAGAGCCTCGTGTAGCAACGCGGAGCCAATATCCGATGTTGGCCCTGATGGTCTGCTACACCATAGTCAGCCTGTGGATCCTCGCGCAGCCGGTCGTCAAGACAGGAAGCGGCTAAGAGAGCCAAGCGCCCCGAGTCAAGTCTTCGTTTGACACTCCGATGCGCATTGGGTAGGAGAACGGGGTGCTGCTTTTCATTTGGTGGACATCCGCGTATTCCGTGATGAAAGGGATGCCTATCACGAGCGATCCCCTTCGCATTATAATTGTGTCGCGCGTCGTTTCACGCACGGCTGGAACCCATGGCGCCCTCCATCAACGCTGCGAGATTCCGTGACAGTCTAACATGGGCCTGTTCGCCATTCTTGCGATTCTCATCACGCTGACCGCGCTGTTCAGCTATGCAAATCACCGCTACATTGGCTTGCCGGTCACCATTGGTGTCATGCTCATCGCCCTGGTGATGTCCTTGATGCTCAACCTCTTAGGTTCGTTCGGATTCGGGCTCAAGCAGCAGGCAGAGTTGATGCTGGGCAGTATCGACTTCAACAAGACGCTGCTGCATGGCATGCTCAGCTTCCTCTTGTTTGCCGGCGCGCTCCACATCAACATCAACGATCTGATGGAGTGGAAGTGGAGTATCGCGTCGCTGGCGACCGTGGGAACCCTGTTATCCACATTCCTCGTCGGGACGTTGACGTGGGTGGTGCTGGGATGGGTTGGGATTGGTTTATCGTTTATCTCCTGCCTGCTGTTCGGGGCGCTCATCTCACCGACCGATCCAATTGCCGTGCTTGGCGTGCTAAAAACCGCTGGCGCGC
The DNA here is from genome assembly GCA_964558395.1 of uncultured bacterium. Taxonomy (GTDB): domain Bacteria; phylum Methylomirabilota; class Methylomirabilia; order Methylomirabilales; family CSP1-5; genus CSP1-5. The sequence goes on from CAZLDS010000018.1 coordinate 20,933, forward strand.
CGAAGAGCCTGAAGATGCGAATCACGGGGGAATCCTTATTTAACGATGGGGTGGGCATCGTGGTCTTCCTCGTCATTCTAGAGATGGCCACTGGAAGCCATGCGATTAGTGCCGGCTATATCGGGTTGCTCTTTGTTCAGGAAGCGATAGGGGGTGCTCTGTTTGGGTTAGTACTCGGATATGTGGCGTACAGGATGCTCAAGAGCGTGGACAACTACCAGGTCGAACTTCTCATCACTCTCGCCCTGGTTGCGGGGGGCTATGGGCTTGCCGACGCGCTCCATCTATCCGGTCCGATTTCCATCATCATTGCAGGCCTCCTGATTGGAAACCACGGTCGGCTGTTCGGCATGTCGGCCGAAACACGGGCCCACTTGGATGTCTTCTGGGAACTGGTTGACGGAGTCCTCAACGCCGTGTTGTTCGTGCTACTGGGCCTCGAGATGCTCGTGCTCACTTTTACGCAGCAGTTCCTCTTGGCCAGTGTGCTCATTATCCCATTGGTACTCTTTTCCCGGTTCGTCGCCATCGGGATCCCAGTGACTGTGCTTCGTTCGTTTCGAACGTTCACTCCAGGAGCGGTCCGGATCATGACGTGGGGTGGCCTCCGAGGGGGCATCTCGGTGGCGCTTGCACTATCCTTACCCCTGACCCCCGAACGCGACGTGATCCTGGCGATCACCTATTCGGTTGTGGTGTTTTCGATCGTCGTGCAGGGGCTGACCCTCGGAAAGTTCGTGAAACGGACCATGCTGCATAAGGTCGCACCGATCGCGTGAAGCCACACCCGGACGCCGGGGAGATTCTATGAGGGCAAGTGTCCACACCGCAAACTTGCCATGAAGGTATAGAGGCGATAGAAGCGGGAGGTGGTCCCCGAGACGCACCAGGGTGGGCAAAGGTAATACGGAACACAAGCATGTGGCCCAAAAAAGACCTCATTGATCTACTGGGTATGCGAATCGGGTAAGAGATTGAGGAATAGAGTCTTATGGGGCTTTCTCAAATCGTTTTAGGTGTGGTTCTGCTCGTCTTTGGGCGAAAGCTTTTCTGGCTGTTTGTAGCCATCATGGGCTTCCTAGTGGGTATGGAGTTTGCGGGTGTGATGCTTATTGATACACCCCGGTGGGTCCTGCTTGCGATTGGTGCTGGCTGTGGTTTGCTTGGCGCGGTACTGGCCGTGTTCGCTGAGCGCGTCGCCTTCTCTCTCGCAGGATTTTATGCAGGGTCCTATCTTGCCCTGGCTGTGGTTCAATCATTTCGTGAGGATGGCAATAGCATGATTGTGTTCGTTATCGGTGGCGTCATCGGGGCAGTGTTTGCCCTAATGGTCATGGATTGGGCCATCATCATCCTTTCTTGCCTGGTTGGAGCCGGAGCGATTGTCCAAGCATTGGATCTTGGACAGACGATGGGCCTTATTGTCTTCGTGGTATTGGTTGGCGGCGGCGCTTTCCTCCAATCAAGGTTGATGAGCTCTTCCAGGACCCCGTAACGCCCCCTAATGTAGTCGCCGGCTCGCCGCGTTCCACTGGCAAGAAGAGTCGCTCGGCAGGGCATTGAAATTATGAAAGTGTCACATTAATGTATTGTCATGACTTACTAGCATTGCTGAATTAATCCGCTATAAGCTCGCATGCTTCACAACCCGGTTGAGTTTCATCTTTGCCTCCAAAGCCAGTCATTTTCCGAGTACCCCTTTCCCATCCTAGGTGATAGACTGCGGCCCCGGTGTGAGGTTTGTCTCTAGTTCCCGGTGCGACACATAGCCGAGGAGGGTTTGAGTATGCGCAGGGGTGCAACTAGCCCGTTTCTGATCCAAGAACTCCCCGAGTTTACTCCCCAGATCAGCACCCTGGTGGTGATGATGAACTACGCGCGGTACACGACGGTTATGGCGGTGCAAGGGCTGAGCACGGCCCAACTGGATTACCTCCATGACTCCCAAAGTAACACGATTGGAGCTCTTCTCGGGCACATCGCTGCTGTGGAGGTTGCCTATCAAACTGACACGTTCGAGGGGCGGGGTCTCAGTGGCGAGGAGCGCCGAAAGTGGGGCAGATTTCTGGACCTTGGCGAAAAAGCCAGGGGAAGCGTTCGCGGTCACCCCCTGGAATATTATCTAGAAGTACTGCACGATGTCAGGGCCAAATCGTTGAGTGAGTTTGCCAAGCGGTCTGACGATTGGCTATACGAACAGTCCCCTTTCTGGGGAGGTCAGCCGGCGAACAACTACTTCAAGTGGTTTCACGTCTTCGAGGATGAGATCAATCACCGCGGTCAAATCCGCTGGCTGTGTAAACGCCTGCCATGATGAGCAGTGAAGGTGATTAACAAAGAACAGCTCAAAATCTTTGGTCCGGCTTTCTTGGTGGCGATCATCGGTTTCTGGATTGCGTATCAATTTGTCGCACCAGCACCACCCGATAACATTGTCATCAGCACCGGAAGGAAAGATGGCGCATATTATCTGTTCGCGGAAGAATACCGAGACATATTGGGTCGAAGCGGCATTACACTTGAAATACGAACCTCGGCTGGTTCTGTTGAAAATATCAAGCGTCTGGAAGCCAAGGAGGGTGGGGTAGACCTTGCTTTCGTTCAGGGCGGAACGAAGAGACCACAAGGCTCGGGGAATCTGGTATCTCTCGGCAGTCTTTACTACGAGCCATTATGGGTCTTTTATCGTGGTGGGAAGGCTGTAAAACGCCTTCCAGAACTCGTTGGCAAGAAGATAGCCATTGGCGAGCCGGGAAGCGGAACACGACCGGTGGCCCTGCAAGTGCTGAAAGATAACGCGATGGGACAATCTCCAACACCGGTTTCTTCTGTTGGCGGGAAGGCGGCTGCCAGTATGCTTTTACGGGGAGACGTCGATGCAGCGTTCTTCATCGCGTCGCCCCGGTCAGCCACCATTCACCAGCTTCTCCTCGCAAGTGACATTCGGCTGATGAGCTTTGATCGCGCGGAGGCTTATGCGCGCATCCATCGCTATCTTTCGCGGGTGACTCTTCCCCAGGGTGTTATCGATCTCCACAGGAACATTCCTCCGGCTGATGCGACCTTAATTGCTGTCGCCGCCAATCTGGTGGTGCGACAGGACTTTCATCCGGCGTTAATTGATCTCCTCCTCCAGACGGCGACGAAAGTCCACGGTACCGGGAATCTCTTTGAAAGACCGGGCGAGTTTCCCTCGCCGATGTACCTGGAATTTCCCCTCAGTAATGAGGCCGCGCGTTTCTACAGACGTGGCCCATCATTCCTACGGCGATATCTCCCGTTCTGGGCTGCGACGTTCATCGATCGGATGATCGTTATGCTCATACCTTTCTTCGCTTTGCTTATCCCGCTGATTAGAATCCTTCCACCAACGTACAGGTGGAGGGTACGATCGCGGATATATCGGTGGTACAAGAACGTGCAAGCTGTAGATGTTGGATTACGCGACGAACAATCTCCCGAGCGCCTCGGGGAGTTAATGGCTGAGTTGGACAGGATCGAAGGTGAGCTCAGTAAAATCTCCGTCCCTCCAGCGTATGCGGATCAGCTCTACACTTTACGCGTCCATATCAATCTTGTACGCGGTAAGCTGTTAGAAGCAATGAAGAACGTTGCACCCTAAGCCGACACAGACGCAGCCCCGACCTCTAATTATAGGCGGAGACAGGCGCGGAAGACTGTGATGTTGAAGGGACGGACCGTGCAAGTTGGCATTCTAGTTGTCGGAGTAGCCACAATGGCGGTATTTGGCGCGTGCGGGGGAACCAGGGGAGTACGGGAGCTTGTGGGCAAGGAATGGGTTTTAAACTCATACGGGGTCACTGGCGCAGAGAAAACTGTCATACCGAATCCCGAGATTACTCTCGCATTCTCCTCGAACAATAGGATTTACGGTTCAGCCGGGTGCAATAGGTACTTTAGCGCATACGAGGCAGGAAGGAATAATACCCTTTCAATCCAGAATATCGGGGCCACAAAAATGTGGTGTGGCGGACGTGTCATGGATCAGGAGAAAAGGTATTTTGAAGCGGTCGGAAACACATCAACTTTTACGATTGAAGAATATCGGTTGCGATTGTTGTCTGATAATGGACAACATGTTCTTAATTTCACTGCAAAAGAATAAACTGCGTTATCCGGCAATCATTTGATAGTAGGGACCTTCCGAGATACGTCCCCAATCCCGGATCAAGCGTTGGAAATTGGTGTACGATGCGTGTACCTTCTTGGCCATGGGACTCTTCGTTGATTCGTCTTTATTGACCTCTTCTCCAAGCTGTTTGAGTTTCCGCATTACTTCTGCTGGGAAGGGGAGGATTTGGACCTGGCCTCGGAGTTCGGTCCGCAAGCGTTTCAGAGCCGTCGCGTTCTTTGTGTCGTACTCCGTGAATGCGAGGGTTTGAATGGCCATCGCAGCGTAGTCCAAAGTTCGCTGAAGGTCTACGGGCAGGGAATCGTAGGCGTGGCGATTGAAAACGAATTCGGTTATCGCTCCAGGCTCGTGCCAGCCTGGATAATAGTAGTAGCGAGCCGCCTGGTAGAGTCCCAGTTTGAGATCGTCGTGCGGACCGACCAATTCGGCCGCGTCGATGACACCGCGCTCCAGGGCTGGAAAAATCTCTCCGGGGGGCGTTAGTACGACCGTCGCACCCGCTTTTGCCATCACCTTGCCGCCGAGGCCGGGAATGCGGATCTTCAGCCCTTGGTAGTCTGCGAGTGAGTCGATTTTTTTGCGGAACCACCCACCCATCTGGACCCCAGTAGAGGCAGATGGGCGCGGCACCAGGTTAAAGGGTTTGTAGGTTTCCTCCCAAAGCTTCAGGCCGCCTGCAGAGTAACACCAGGCGTATTGACCTTGTGCATTCATTCCAAAGGGGACGGCCGTAAACCACTGCATTGCTGGCTCTTTGCCGGCCCAATAGTAGGCCGCTCCGTTATACATCTCGATGGTACCTTGTTGGCACGCGCCGAATGCGCCGAAAGCCGGGACGAGCTCGCCGGCGGCGAAGACTTTAATAGCCAGACGTCCGTCACTCATCTCATGCACGATCTTCGCAAAACGCCTGGCGTTTCCCTGAAGCACGTCGAGGGTGTGGCTCCACGTCGTCACCATTCGCCAGTGATATTTGGGTCGGGCGATCACATGTGGTGCATCGACGGCAGCTATCCCCGTGGCTGCCAGGGCCCCTCCAGCCGTCAGGAGAAACTTTCGCCGTTCCATGCGCACGCCCTCCCTGGTGAAAGCATCAATGATGATACTTGATTCCCCATTCCGAATGCAGCATTCATTGATAGATCTGTTGGCGAAGATTACCCATTCACATGTATGATGTCAATCGAGGGATCGGGAATGGCCGGAGAGACGGGATGGGGGAGGACGAAGCGGAACGTGGAGGTATGGTGGGAAACTCGGGGGTGGCAGCCGTGGATCAACGTGCATTTCAAGAGCAGTTAGCGGAAAAACACTGCTGGGGCTGTGGAGTTCTCAATCAACGCGGTTTGCAGATCAAGAGCTACTGGTCGGATAACGAGGCGATCTGCACGTGGCAACCCAGCCGCTATCATATGGCAGGGCCGCAGCACATCCTGAATGGGGGGGTGATCGCTACTATCATCGACTGTCACTGTATTTGCACGGCCATTGCCGCCGCATATCGTGCGGAAGGACGAGCAATGAATACCGAACCTCCCATTTGCTGCGTCACGGCATCTTTACAGGTGACATATCTGAAACCGACGCCGATCCGTGAACCTGTCACTCTACGAGCGCGCGTCAAGGAAATGGGGAAGAAAAAAGCGATCATGACGTGTTCGCTCTTCGCCGGGGGAGAGGAATGTGCGCGCGGAGAAGTTGTGGCTGTGCGCGTCTCGCCAGCGTGGCGCGAAGGATGATGGCCATCGCGGTGTGCCAACGGCAGAGAAAGCGGGAGGAGGGACGATGAGACGGTGTGGGTGGGCTGAGGGGAGCGAAGTCATGACCGCCTACCACGACCGGGAGTGGGGAGTCCCCCTCCACGACGACCGGAAGTTATTCGAATTCATGGCGCTCGATGCTTTCCAGGCCGGATTGAGTTGGGCGATCATCCTCAACAAGCGGGAGGGATTCCGTCAAGCCTTTGACGATTTCAACGCCAAGAAGATTGCCCGGTATTCATCACGCAAGATCGAGCGTTTGCTGGGGGACACCAGGATCATCCGAAATGAACAAAAGATTAGGGCCACCGTGACCAACGCCCGGGCATTCCTGCACATCCAGAAGGAGTTCGGATCGTTCGATGCCTTCATTTGGCAGTTCGTGGGTGGCATCCCCAGGCAAAACGCCTGGAAGACGATGCGTCAGATTCCGGCGAAGACGAGAGAGTCAGACAGCATGAGCAAGACCCTGAAAGGGTGGGGATTCACGTTTGTCGGCTCGACGATCTGCTACGCCTTCATGCAGGCCGCCGGCATGGTGAACGACCATCTCGTAACATGTTTTCGCTACGCCGAGGTAGGGCCGATGGATAAGCGGGCGCGAGCAAGGTCTGGGTAATGACCCCTACATTTGGAAATCAATGGGGGTTTTTCCACCGCCGGTGCATCCAGAACCACTGTTCCGGGTGCCGGAGGATTAACCTCTCGAGTGCGGCATTGTACATGCGCGTGTTCGCCCGAATCGCTTTCTCAGGGGTGTCACACTCGACGACCGGGAGCGCCTCTTCAAAGCGAATCACATGAGAGCCATCCGGCTCTCGCCAGCTTGCCGCAGGGACCACAGGAGTGCCGGTCGCCATGGCAATTGTCGCGAGGCTTCGAAAGGTCCGGGCTGGATGCCCGAAGAACTCTACTTCCACCCCGTCCCTGCCTCCGGCGTGCTGGTCGAAAATGAACACGACGACCTCGTGGGCTGTGAGGCGGTCCAGGATGCCCTCGAGGACGTCCTTCTTCGGAAGGACGTTGAGACCCACGCGGCGGAAACGCCCGGTGACGAGCGTATCCAGCCAGCGAGGGCGAAGAGGCTTCCGGGGTATGTGGAATTTCCCGCGGTATTGGGGAAAGTTTGCCATCCCGGCAACGGTCGCGAGTTCCCAGTTGCCGAGGTGGCCGGTGAGGACGAGAATGCCTTTCCCCTGGTCATGTGCACGAAGCATTGCGTCGATGTTTTCCACGCGCACGAGCCCGGCGCGGCGTCCCCCGGAGATCAAGGGGAACCGGAGGAACTCGACAAGGGAACGGGCCAGGTGCCCGTAGAAGGCCTGTGCCAGCCGCACGATTTCATTCTCGGGAATCTTTCCGCCGAAGACGAGACGGAGATTCGAGAGAACGACCCCACGGCGGATGGGAAGGACGTAATAGATGAGCTTGCCGACGAGCGGCACTTGGGTCTCTGTAGACTCGGTGACCGCGACCGCGGATGCGCTAGTGTCGTGGTGCGTGAGTGAGAGCGCGATCCCCTTTAGCCGATAGCGGTCCAGGACTCCCCGAGCCGTTTCAGTCGCAACGAGCCGGGGCGCGCCGTAGCCGTCCCGGGTAACCATAAAGTCCCTCGGACCAATCTCTCCATGGGCGGTCTCACGGGGAAAGAGTTTCAAGCACGCCTCCTTGGCAGCAAATCGTGCCGCCATGCTGGCCACGCGGCCAGCCCCATCACCGGCGTCCTGAAGTTCTTCCGACGAAAAGATGCGCAGGAGGTCCTCCTGGGGTGTCTCACGCAGAAACCGCTCCATGCGTGCGATCTCCACAGAGTCGATGCCACAGCGGGTGAGCGGGGTAGCCTGGTCCATCATCTATCCCTTCAGTTAGCCGAGGCCCGGAAGAGTAGCGCGGCGTTCGTCCCGGCGAAACCTCTGCTGAGAACAAGCGCCACATCGCTGCGTGGTGGTTGCACCGTTGTCGACACGGTCAGGTCTGCACACTCCGGATCGAGCTCACGGAGGGTTGCGATCCCGGGGACTTCACCACGCCGCAATGAATTGAGGGCCAGTGCCGAATCAACGATACCAGCGGCGGCCATCAGGTGTCCAAATGCCCATTTGAAGGCTGTTACCGGCGGCGGCGTGGTACCAAAGATGCGTCGGAGCGCCGATGCCTCTGACGAATCGGACGCCGGGTTGCCGTTTCCGTGAGCCACAATCATGCCAACGTCAGCGGCGGCAATTCCGGCTTCGTCGAGCACCAAGGCAATTGCGCGCGCAAGCCCATCCCCATCCGGCCGGATCGAGAGTAACCCTTCTCCCTCCGCGACGCAGCTGCTCGCAAGAAGCTCCCCAAGGATCTTCGCGCCGCGCATATGCGCTGCAGACTCCGTTTCGAGAACCAGAGCGGCGGCACCCTCCCCGAGGATGGTCCCGGTGCGCTTGGTGTCAAAGGGTCGAATCGTGTCCGTAGCGAGGAGTCCAAGCGCGTGATAATAGAGGATAGTCTCGGGCTCGAGGGGGGATTCGTGCCCGACCGCGACCGCCCGGTCTGCGTCGCCGGCTCGAAGGGCCGCTGCCGCCTCGGCAACCGCGAGCATGCCACTGATGCTGTGATTGATGACACACCCATTGGGTCCCTTAAAGCCGTAGCGGATTCCGATGTGGCAGAGGACGTTATTGGGGAGGACTCGGAGAAGCCACATCGGGTTAACAACCGTGGCGAGTTCCTCTCCAAAGGCCTTCATATCCCCCCCTGTGGCGGTGATAAGCGGGAGGAAATCGTACTCGTCCTGATAGCCGGCCCCGCCCGACCCGTCGTAGACAGCCGTCCGATCATTGAACAGATCGACTCCAGCCGGGTCCAGCGTGTCGCGGTGCGCGCCGATTCCGGACCGTTCAATTGCCTTCGCCGCGGCGTAAAGCCCAAGGAGGTCAGTGCGCCGGACCATCTTGTAAAGCTTGCGATCATCCACCAACGTACGCGGGTTGAGATCTGGAATCTCTCCCGCCAGCCTGGAAGGCCAATTCGACGACTCCCACTGCCGGATCGGTGCAATCGCGGATCGTCCGGCCCGCGCCGCCTCCCAGATCTCGTCGGGATCCATGCCAGCGGAACAGATTGCGCCTTCACCCGTCACGATGACCCTGTTGTTCATGGGTGAACCTCCTCAGGGTTTCGCAGGACGACGCAATTGTTTGACCCGCCGAAGCCAAAGGAGTTTGAAATAGCAACGCCCACCCTCCGGACGCACGGTTGGTCGCGGACGAAATCAAGGTCGCAATCAGGGTCCATCTCGCGAAGGTTCGCGTTGACCGGAATGACTCCATGATGGATCGCGAGGGCGCAGATCGCAGCCTCGACCGCTCCGGCCCCCGCAATGAGGTGCCCCATGAGACTCTTCGTCGAGCTGACTGCCCCGCGGGTCGCATAGGGACCGAACACCGCCCGCACCGCTGCGCACTCGCTCCGGTCGTTCATCGGAGTCGAGGTCCCGTGAGCGTTGATGTAATCCACATCCTCTGGACGAGCGCCGGCATCGGTGAGGGCCTGCTGCATCGCCTGGATCGGCCCATCGCCGGATGGGTGAGAGTCGGTAATTCTATAGCTGCTAAGAGAGTTCCCGTCACCCGCCAGTTCAGCGTAGATCCTCACCCCGCGCCGACGGGCCGCCTCCCACTCCTCAAGCACGAGAAAAGCGGCTCCCTCGCCTAAAACGAAGCCATTCCGAGTCAGGTCGAACGGCCGGCTCGCACGCTCTGGCGTGTCATTGTCCGTTGACAGAGCACCCAAGAGACAGAATGCGGAGAGCCCGACCGGGTTTACCATTGAGTCAAAGCCACCAGCGAGGACACAATCTGCGGACCCGTACCGGACCTGCTTCATCGCCGTGGCGATCGCCTGCCCTCCCGAGGCACACGCCGTGTTGACCGACGTGGCGTACCCGCGAATCCCGAAACGGCAGAGCAAGAGCGAGAGCCCGCTATTTACCTGACTTCGACAGAACACCAATGGGTCCACAGCCGTCATCTCCACGGTGCCAATTCGCTCCGCAGCGAAGTGGCCATCGACGGCAAATCGCCGATGCGTTTCCAACAGATCCGCGAACTCCACCCCCATCATTCCGCTTCCGACAACGCACCCCCAGCGTCCCGCGGTGCGGTTCTCAGGGCGGAGACCGGCATCCCGCATTGCTTCCTCGGCCGCGGCGAGTGCGAAGACGTTGTGCCGGGTTGCAAACTTGAGAAGCTTGCGGTCCTCGATCGCGGTTTGTGGATCAAAACCCTTCACCTCCGCACCGATTCGGACGGGGAAGCCACTTGCATCAAAGTTCGTGATGGGTCCGATCCCCGTGGAATTTTTCAGGAGAGCTTCCCACGAAGTTGCCATGTCGTTACCGAGTGGGGTCACGAGGCCCAGTCCGGTGATCGCTACCCGGCGTCGTTCTTGCCTCATGATGCCCCCCAGAGGCCTATCTCTAAATGTGCGGTTGACACACGTTGACCTGCGCCCTCTCCGGTGAGCGCGAGACTGGCTGAAAGCGCCCTCGCCTCCACGACCTCCACCCCAATCTCTATCGTCTGGCTGGGATGCACGAACGATCGGAGCCTGACGTTGGAGGCGCGTGTCGGCCTGATCTGCATTCGTATGCTCGGATCAACCACGTCTGCGGCAAGTTTGACTGCGAGGTGTATTTGCGCGTCTAAGAGAAGCGTCCCTGGGACGACCGGCTTTCGTGGGAAATGATCTGCAAAGAATGGGGCCGTCCCGGGAACTCGCATCTGCGCGCGTAACTGCTTACCGGGAATATGGTCAACGAGGGTAATGTAAGGGTCCATTGCGGGGTTGTCCGAGAAATCCTGGGGCGGTACGCTTGCCCCGCAAAGTAATCGAAATCGCGCGCGGACGGCGTCGGGATCGTCGAAGTCCTCCATGGGCAGCATGGGACCCACACACCGGCTCAGTTCGATGAACGACCGGCCCGCGGTCCCCGCCTGACCGTTATAGAGGATCCCATCATCATCATAGCTTTCCAGCTCGACGTCGAGATTGACTGTAGTTCCGGCAGCCGCCGCTCCATTGATCTTCGCGTCCCCCGTGACCCCGGCAACCGGCCGACTTCGGAACTCTGCTTTTGCCATCGCCACCCACGCCGCGAGCTGCCCGACCCCTTCAGCCAAAAGAATGGGTGACAGGTTAGGGAGATCTCTGGGGATGGTGAAACAGCCTTGAGCCTCTTTCCCCGGCACGACCTTGGTGATCTGATCAACTAACAAGAATGCCATTCCTCACCACGAATGCCCTGTTTGGGCGAGTAGGAAAGGCCTTGACACCACCACGTCATATTTTGCGTGCGGCCCCCGAACTACGGCCACACGCTCAGTCCCGGCGGCTTGGCCCCAAGTTTGACACACCCGCCGGGTCTGAATGGTTTGCCGTTTTTCACTCACCATCCGGGGACTTGGTGCCTTGTTTTTGAGCACGCACTACGAGTTTGCAAAAGGTTTCCACGGTAAAAAGGAGTGGGATGTCACGAACCTTCATTGGGGAGTGGAAACGTTCTGCAGAAACCTCACTCATGTGCTCCTGAAGTCGTTTCAAACCTGCCTCGGTCACATGGCCATTTTGCTCGAACTCAGCCTCCGAGAGGGTTCCACGCGCGTCCTCGACAATTTTTCCCCGTGGGATCTTTACCTTGAACTGCCGTTCGAGGCGGAACACGATATCGAGAAAGTCAATCGACTCTGCGTCGAGGTCGTCCATCAGTGGGGTCGTGAGCGTCACTTCGTCGACATCGCGTCCCAACGCGTCCGCAATAATTTCCGCAACCTTCGGATAGACTCCTAAGGTCTCATCCTTCGTTACGTCTTGGGGTATCCCCATCAGTTCACTCCATCTTGAAGCCGCCATCGACGTGGACGACCTGTCCGGTGATGTAATCCGCATATCTAGAAGCGAGGAACATGATCGCGTAGGCCACCTCGATTGGCATGCCAAACCGCCGGAGGAGGATTCGCGACTTGACTTCATCGGTTGCACGCTCCAGGATCTCACGCGACATGTCGGTTTCAATAACCCCGGGAGCCACCGCATTTACTGTAATTCTGCGGGGTGCCAACTCGACCGCGAGTGCCTTGGTAAGCGCATTAATTGCGCCTTTACTGGCTGCGTAGTTTGTTTGACCTCGACCGCCCTTTTCGGCGGAGACCGAACTCACGTTGATGATCTTGCCCGCACGGCGGGAAATCATGTGTGGGACCACTGCGCGCGTCACATTAAAGACCCCGGCCACGTTCGTATCGAGGACGGTTTCCAGGTCCGCGTCCTCAAGCAGCGGCAGCAGGTTGTCACGAATGACCCCGCTATTGTTGACGAGGACGTCGATGCGGTCGCAGCGGGTCGCGACTCGTTCGACGGCGGCGTCACACGCTTTACGGTCGCGGACATCGACCTGGTCTGCCGTCATCCGGCGCCCCGCGGCACGCCCAGAGGCGACGATTTCATTGGCGATCTCGGTGCTGTCACGAAAGAAAAAGGTGACGTCGGCTCCATCTGCCGAGAAGAGATCCACGCATGCCCGCCCGATGCCACGGGTCCCACCCGTAATGATCACCGCTTTATCCGCGAGTCCAGAGGTCTGGAGCATCGTCATCCCTCAGCCTGAAATCGAGAATCCCCCGTCGACGACCAGCGTGTGGCCGGTGACCATCTCGGCCTCCGGGAGACAAAGGAGATAGACCGTGCCTGCTACATCCTCGGGTGCAAGGTGCCGCCCGGCCGGCGCACGTTGCACGAAGGAGGACAGCAACTCTTCGCGGGCTGGGAAGAACTTCAGCGCATCGGTATCTACCGGTCCTGCACTGACCGCGTTTACTCCGATACCGAGGGGCCCCAGTTCCTTTGCCAGTGTTCGCACGAGTGACTCCAACGCTGCTTTCGATGCCCCAATGAAGCCGTAGTCTGCTATCGCGTGGCTTGCCCCAAGGCTTGACAGTGCGATGATTCGCCCACCCCGAGGCATGAGGGGGACTGCACGCTGCGCGAACAGGTTCAAGGCCAAGGCGTTCGTCTCCATACACCATCGCCATTGCTTGAGAGTCATCTCACGCGCAGGTTTCAACACGCCGGTGGCGGCATTGCTGACCAGGATATCGAGGCGGTCGAACTCCTTGCGAAACGCTTCAATGATGTCATCAACGCTTTCCGGGCTGGCGACATTGCCCTGGAGCGCGCAGGCACGACGTCCCATTGCTCGAATCTCTGCGCACAACGACTCCGTCTGTTCGTGGCTGTTGTAATAATTTGCCGCCACGTCACACCCAGCCGAGGCTAGCTTTCGCGCGATCGCACGGCCGATCCCGCGAGAGGCGCCAGTCACCAGCGCGACCTTTCCGGCGAGGGGATCCGACATCAGTATTTCTCCGTTCGGAGCATCTGAGAAAAGTAGCCTAGCGACAAACTTCGTTCGGGTTGTACCCGCGGGTTGACCTAAACTCTTTTTAGTACCATAGCCTATGTAGGCCGTCAAGGCCTAGAAATGCACACATGCGGGTCGGCCGATCTGTGCGGTGGTCTGGTGATCTTGGGCGGTGTGCGGGTGACGCGTGAGAAAGGACTTGACCCACTTTGGGGCGCCCAGTTACTGTAGAAATCAGCGCTTACCGTCTCGGCCCTCACTCTGACTTGGTCTGCAGCGGAGCTCAATATACTGCAAACAGGGCCCTGTTTATTGGCGCCATAGTCGGTCTCAGTAGGGTGTTGTGATGACGAGGATTCTACGACGGGGAGTTTTGGCGGTGACACGACGGGGGGAAGATCGGGTCGTCGGTGTGATATCTGACACGCACGCGTTGTTGCGGCCGGAGGCGGTGGCTGAACTGGAGGATTCTGCACTGATTGTCCACGCCGGCGATATCGGCGAAGCTGAGATTCTGGATAGCCTCGGGAAGATTGCACCGGTGATTGCAGTCCGAGGGAATACCGATAAAGGTAGGTGGGCAGACGCACTGCCAAAAACTGAGGTGCTTCAAGTGGGTGAATTCGCTTTTTATCTACTTCATGACCTGAGCGAACTCGATCTCGATCCAGCGGCAGCCGCTTTTAGGGGCGTGATCTTCGGGCATTCTCATCAGCCCGAGCTCAGGGAGAGGAACGGCGTAATGTTTCTGAATCCTGGGAGTGCCGGTCCGCGACGATTCAACCTCCCGGTCACCGTAGCTCGATTACGCATCCGTGACGGGGACCTTGATGCAGAAATCGTTGAGCTGGGTGCTTCGCGTATCATCATGAGGGCATGAGGAACCTGATTTTATATGACATTGGACTCTTTGTCGTACGCCTGTCCGGTTTCTATCTGGCGCTCGGGCACGGATTGGGGAAGACGATCGCGTTGGCGTCCGGGCAAGGCGCGGGGTTCATTTCGACCGTTGAAGGATTAGGATTCCCATTGCCTGCAGTATTTGCCTGGGCCGCTGCCTTTAGCGAACTCGTCGGAGGAATTTTGGTGGGAGTGGGACTCGCAACACGGATTATCACTCTCTTCCCCTTGGCCACGATGTTTGTGGCGGCTTTCGTGGTGCATCGAGGTCATGAGCAGGCTCTCGCCGCCCTTGGAATAAGGTCCGTGCCCCCCGAAGTACTCAAGCAGTGGGGTAACCCGGAGTTGGCCATAATGTATCTCCTTTGTTTTGCCGCGGTGCTTTTCTTGGGGCCTGGCCGAATTTCTCTCGATTACCTCTTTAAAAGGAAGTCCGTATCCCGGAGAGAATTCAGGTAGTCAGAAACAGGATAGGAAGTTCATCGCATGGAAACAGCTACGTTTGGGGCAGGCTGTTTCTGGGGAATCGAAGCAGCTTTCCGAAGAGTACCGGGGGTGGTGTCAACATCAGTGGGGTATGCCGGCGGATCCTTCAAAAACCCGACATACACAGATGTCTGTTCAGGCGAGACCGGCCATGCCGAGGTCGTGCAGGTGGAATATGATCCGTCGAAGGTGTCGTATGAGGAGCTCTTGGACGTTTTCTGGAACATCCACGACCCAACCACGCTGAACCGGCAGGGACCGGACGTCGGCACACATTACAGGTCTGCGATATTCTTCCACAATTCAGCACAGGAAGCTGCGGCGAGGGCGTCGAAGGAAAAGCTGCAGGGCAGCGGACGGTTCACGAAACCGATTGTAACGGAAATCGCGCCTGCATCGGAGTTTTATCGAGCAGAGGAATATCATCAGCGGTATTTTTGAAAAGCATCGCTTGACCCACTTAGGTCTCGTGTGTCGCCTGTTGCCACGTCTTCCTGGGTAAACCCTTAAGGATTGGGCCTC